>NZ_CAKQFJ010000008.1 GCF_934230905.1 uncultured Veillonella sp.
AAAACATTAGATGAAATGTCATCGTTGAGAGATACATTAGAGGATTTACAATAAAATGTTAAAAGCTGAGGTGAGATCTCACCTCAGCTTTTTTGAATTCTTAAGGAAAATAGTGTATACTACAAATAAATAGATTGCATAAAATCAATAATAAAGAATATATTCTATTTTGTTTAAAATGGAGAATATTTTTGAGTAAAGCTTTATAAATACTATATATTGCAAAGGAATTCAATGATGATACGCTTTAAAATAGCCGCTGTAGTGGCATCTATTATGGTAACAACTTCTGTTATTGCCTACGCAGGTGATTTGACTGCCGTACGAGTAGCAAATTATGATGGTACGAGTCGAATTGTTTTGGATATGACTGAACTGCCATTATCTTGGACTAAATCATATAATGCGAGCCAAAATGCCTTAACGTTAAACTTGGCCAATACAACTAATAAAATTGCAAATACGACTGAATATACAACGAATAAAATCGGTACATTACAAGGTATATCTTTTCAACCTACGAATAATGGATTACAGGTTCAATTATTAGCAAAACAAGCTGTTAATTATCATGCTTTCACCTTATCGAATCCCAATCGAGTCGTTGTTGATTTATTTTCTGATTATAGGCAAAAGACAACTAAAAATGTTAGTTCATCGATTCAGACAGCCCATATAAAAACTGTTGTTAATGAAGGAATGATTAATGCTTTTACGATGATTATTAATGGTGATAAACCTATGGTGCTAGCTAATGTAGTTGGAGGGAAACCGTTAGCATCTATTTCTCAGTCACACATTGCTGCTATTGGTTTATCCATACCTGGAAAGAGCTTTAATAAACCATATTCTGTTAGTGCTTCTGGAGAAGTAGATTTAAATCGAATTCAATCTGTTGGCATACTACGTTACACACCGAGTCGAGGATATTTTATAGAAGAAAAACGGCCGTTATTACAGGCTAAGACTGATAAGTCTACCTTGATTATTACCGCTGTAAATGGACCTCGTAGAAGTAATGCTCTTACATTATATACAGCTAGCTATGGTGAAAGTACAAAAACTAATGAGTATGGATATGAAGTAACGGTAAGTAATGGTAAGGTCTCTAAGGTTGGAAAGGGGAATTCAGCATTAGGGGCGAATCAATTTGTGCTATCAGCTCATGGTGAGGCTATACCATCATTAAAGTCTTTAAAAATTGGAACTCCTATTTTATTACAGCCGCGACCAGAATTGGCGAAGGTGAATACAGAGGGTGGTGCTATGATTGAAGGTGGAACGCTTGTTTTACATAATGGTAGTTATGTAGGACCAGAAAATTCTACTAATCATAGCCGAAGTTTTATAGGTACAACAAAAGATGAAAAACTTATTGTTGCTACCGTAGATAAACATAATGCTGCTTCTGTTGGCGTTACTCTTGAAGAAGGTGCTGATTTGTTGACATCATTAGGTGCTATTAATGGTTTTGAATTATCTAATCAGGGCAGTGTTGATGTAGAAGTTGATGGTCATTATGTTCATAAAGGTAATGAAATGCCGACTGCTTATGAAAACATACTAATCATTAAATGATGAATTGTATGCAATTTTGTTTGAAAAAAATCTAGATATTTAGTATAATAATCTCATGTATTCTATTGTAAAAGGAGGGATCGTTATGAAAAAGACTTTTTTAGCCTTAGCTGCTTTAACGGCATCGGGTATTACTTCTGTAATGGCGGCCCCTGTATCATACCAAAGTGTATTAACAGGTAAAGTTGCTTCTACTGTTGCTGTAGGCTCTTCTGTTACAGAAGGACAAACATTGGTAACTGTAGAAACATTGGCAGGCCCTATGGCGGCAGCTAAATCCACGGTGAATGGCACTGTGACTGCAGTTAATGTTACAGTAGGTTCAGATATTTCTCGTGATCAAGTCGTTGTCACTGTAGAAAGCAAATAAAGGAGATTAGAATGAAGTTTTCTCATTCTTGGCGTCGGTATAGAAAAACGATACTGGCGCTTTTCTTCTGTAGTGCTCTATCATCAGCTCAGGCAGTTGATTTTATGCCTGTTCAAGATGTACAGACTGGTATGGAAGGTATAGCAAAAACAGTAATAGTAGGGGACACCATATCGAATTTTAATGTCAAGGTTTTAGGTGTTATGAAAGATAAAGGCCCATCTGGACATTTAATTTTAGCAAAATTCTCTGGTCCTGTTATGGAACAGACCGGTGGTATTGCACATGGTATGAGTGGTAGTCCTGTATATATAAATGGGAAACTTGTCGGTGCTGTAGCGTATGGTTGGGGCTTTGCGGATGGCACTATTGGTATGATTACACCGATTGAAGATATGGTGAAATTATGGAATATACCATATGAAAAGAATTTGACTAATACTTGGTCAGATAAACAATTAATACCAATGAAGACTCCTTTGATGGCTTATGGATTTGATAGTACATCTATGGAGTATTTTAAATCAAAATTACCACAATACAATTACGAGACTTATGATACTGCTAGCTCTAGTAGTGATGATATTGCTAAACCATTAGAGGCTGGTGGTTCAGTAGCAGCTTTACTTGTTGATGGTGATTTGAAACTGGGTGCCATAGGGACCGTTACTTATGTTGATGGTAAACAAATGGTAGCTTTTGGGCATCCATTTTTAAAACATGGTACTGCTAACTATTTCATGCATAATGCAAACATTTTTACCGTTGTTAAAAGTTATGAGTCTGCTTTTAAATTAGGTTCTATGGGACGTGAAATAGGTACTGTTACAGAAGATCGCGGTGCAGGTATTGCGGGTGTTTCAGGAACTATTTCTGGTGGAATTCCTGTACGATTTCATCTAAAAGACCTTGATATGGGGCGTGATAAACAGTCTAATGTAAAGGTGATTGAAGATAAAGATATGACACCTACGTTAGCAGCTACAGCTTTATATAATATGTTAAATAAAACGTTGGATCGTAGTGGGGCTGGTACTGCTAAAATTACGTATACCATTACGCCAAGAAACGGGGCGCAAAAACCTTTAACGCGGACCAATATGTTCTACAGCTCTGAGTCTATTAGTGAGAAAACAGTTGATGAATTTTATAATGTTATAGATGTATTGATGAATAATCGGTTTATCAACTATGAAATTACAGATATAAATGTAGAAACAGAGGTAACACAAGACAAGAAAACAGCGAAACTAGTGGATGCATCTGCATCATCAACTATAGTTTCTCCTGGAGATACTATAGTAGTTGATGTTACATTGGAACCCTATCGTGGAGAAAAAATTAATAAAGAGGTTTTCTTTACAGTACCAAAAGATCAACCGTTGGGAAAATACACGTTAGAAGTTCGTGGTGGTGGTGAAATACCATTGCCTTATGTATTGGAAAAACAAAAATATAATTTAACTGATGAGGTGTTACGTCGTTTAAAAGTCTATAAAGATTTTAATGATTTGTTTGATGAATTGCAAAAGACTGATACAAATAATCAAATCGTAGTAGAAATTTTAGAAGATGGTATTAGTCTTGTGAATGAAGAAGCGTCGACGAGCTCTGTGAAAAAGGCAAAACTTCAGGGGGTTGAAGATAAACCTACTCCAGGGGACGTTAAGAAGAAAAAAGGTAGTGAAGACCTTAGCGATGGCAAGGACGATGAAAAGAAAAATGAAAAAACTGCTATCGATACTGAGTATATCGTACAGGGAGATGGTCAATTTACCATTCAGGTCGTGAGTGCGAAAGAACGTGATAAGGCGTTAGCTAAACGAGCAAAAGAGCAAGTTAAGATGGAACATAAATTAGAATTAGAAGATCAAGGTCATAAGAAAGATTCCAAGTCCACTAATCGTAAGAAGGATACATCTGTTAATAAACCGTCTAAGAATAATCCATCCAATGATAAACCAGTAAGCGACACTCCATCTGATGATAAACACTAGAATAATTAAAATATCTTAATCTGTAAATCACTAATAAACATACAGTAAGGAGGGGTGTTGTGAATTGGCTAGAGTTGATCGGCCGTAATGTTATAGTAGGATTATCCAATGTGGGCGCTGCTATATTATTAGTATGGCAGACTATAAAACAATTAAAGATGCTCAACACATGGCATGTAATACAACAGATGGCTCATTTGGGGGTGGATTCGCTACCTATCATCAGCCTTACTTTATTATTTGCAGGTGGAGTAATGACACTACAAATAACCGATGTATTGATTACTTATGGTGCACAGGGAACGGTAGGTGGACTCATGGCAGTAGCGATGGGTCGCGAATTGGGACCAATTCTTGTTGGGGTTGTATTAGCAGGCCGAGTAGGGGCTGCTATTACTGCTGAGATTGGTACGATGAAGGTTACAGAGCAAATCGATGCGTTACGTGTTATGGCTGTAAATCCTATTGGTTATCTTGTAGTCCCTCGTGTAGTAGCCTGTATGATTATGGTACCAATACTCGCTTTTTATGGCGTTGTCATTGGTATTGCAGGTGGATATTTTGTAGCTACTATAATTAAAGGGTTAGCACCAGAGACTTATTTAGATTCGATTCAAATGTTTTCGACTATTTCTGATTTTACATTGGGACTAATAAAATCCAGTGTTTTTGGTGCTGTTATCGCATTGGTGGGTGCCTATAAAGGCATGCATACAAAGATGGGCGCAGAGGCAGTTGGTTTTTCTACAACTAGTTCTGTTGTAACTAGCATTATATTGGTATTTGTGTTGAATTATTTTTTATCGACTCTACTCTTTTAACCGATTATCTCGAAAGAGGGCTTTATGATTGAATTACGTGATGTAGTTGTAGCCTATGACACACGTGTGATTTTAGATTCTGTTAATCTAACCATTGCGGATGGAGAAACACTTGTTATTTTAGGTGGTAGTGGTAGTGGTAAAAGTACTTTATTACGTCTACTGATAGGTTTACAACGTCCAACATCAGGTCAAATTATTGTAGATAATGTAGACATTACTACATTATCTGAAGAAGAATTTAATAAGGTTCGTCAAAAGATGGGTATGGTATTTCAGTATTCTGCATTGTTTGACTCTATGTCAGTTGGTGAGAATGTTGCCTTTGGACTGAGAGAACACACTCATTTGAGTAATGATGAGATTATGCATATCGTTAGTGAACGACTTGGTTGGGTTGGATTAAGCGGTTATGAATCATATATGCCTAATGAGTTATCTGGTGGTATGAAGAAACGCGTGAGTCTTGCTCGCGCCATTGCATTAGATCCAACGCTTATCTTGTATGATGAACCTTCGTCAGGTTTAGATCCTATTACATCGGGCACAATTAGCATGCTTATTCGAGGTATGCAAAAGCGATTGGGGTGCACCTCTATCGTAGTTACTCATGATATGCAATCAGCTTTTTATGTGGCTGATCGGATAGCATTATTAGATAAGGGGAAATTCATAGAAGTATCAAAGACAGAGGATTTTAGAAATTCAACAAATCCTAAGGTGCAAGGATTTATTCATGGTGAGGCGGAGACCATCGATATCGTAACAAGGAGAGACAGATAATGAAGTGGACTACGGAGGCTAAAGTAGGGGCTTTCACAATTGTAGGTGTTGTGTTGTTTGTATTGGGCATTATATTTGTGGGGCGCATAGATGTATTTGCAAAGCCTCAAATGACGATTACTGGTGATTTTGCTCAAGTTAATGGGCTGAAAAATGGAAACCAAGTTAAATTTTCTGGTGTCGCTATTGGATCGGTTTCCAATATTGAAATTACACCATCAGGTGTTGTAGTAAAAATGAAAATTGATGAGAAAACACAAATACCTAGTGACTCAACATTTTCGCTAGGATCTGATGGTTTCTTGGGGGATAAGTATATTCAGATATCACCTGGAAAATCTACGATATATCTACATGATGGAGACTCCGTAAAAGGTGAAGGTATTGATGCCATGGATAAAGCGATGCAAAGTGCTCAAAAGTTAATGGCTGGTACAGATCAAATGTTACAATCTATTAACAATATTATTGGGGATCCTAAAACACAAGATGCATTAAAACATTCTTTACAGTCTACAGCTGTAATGGCTGATAATGCCGTGGTAGTTACTCAAAATATGGCAGATGTAACGGCTCAACTTAATCAAGCAGCGCAGCAATTTAATGCTGACGGTAATGCTGGTAGTGATATGAGAGCTATCTTGACAAATATTAAACAAACAACGGAACGTGTTGATCATATGGCACGCTCCATGGAGGGGACTGTAACGGACCCAAAAGCACAAGAAAATATTAAAGCAACTTTGCATAATACAGAGCAAATTTCTGCTCGTGTCAATAAAATATTGGGTGGAAAACCTTATGCATCAGAATCAACTAATGACTCTTTGGAGGCAAATGGTTCTGGAAAAAAGTTGCCTATTAAAGTAGAACCGTCTGTGGATTTGCTTTATAATACAAATGAAAATGAAATACGCATCAATGGTCGAGCTCGTGTTTATACAAACAATGGTATGGGTGAGATTGGGCTTTCCAACATTGGTGATGGTAATAATTTTGATTTAAATGGCGGTAAATTTATCGCTCCTAAATGGTTAGTACGTGGTGGTATTTTTGAAAGTAATCTTGGATTTGGTATCGACTATAATCCAAGGGGTGCTTTTGGCATTTCTGCAGCTTTGTATGATTTGAATCATCCTAAATATCGACTTCGTTCTGATATACGCTTACATAATGATACATATGGTGTTGTGCAAATGACACGTCCATTTGGTTCTTCAAATGGAGGCACCTACTTTGGTATTAAACAAGTCTTTTAAAACACATATCGTGTGGAGGTATACGTATGAATAAGAAGGCCTTTTCTTTAGCTATGATATTATCGATGGCTACAACAGGCGCATTCGCAAGTGACGTTGTTTCTACATCTGTCAATAATGGTGATAAACTCACTAAATTTCAAAAAGAAGCAATTCAATTAACGCAACAACAATTAGCACAAAAAGCAGCTCAAGATGCACAAAAGTATGAAGTATCACTTAATTTAAATGAAGATAGTACTGTATCTCTTGCATTGGCTAATAACCGTACTGCCAAACAATCGTTATGGGATTATGAAGCAGCAAAAGCGACTGTCAGTGCTACAGCTGCTGGAAAAAATCCGAATATATCCTATACATGGCAAGGCACTCGTAATCACGGGGCTAATGCTATGACAGGTAGAATGGTTACTAGTAAAACTGGTCAACATAGCTTTACTATTAAGGCCCCTGTATTTAGTCCTGAATTAGATGCTAATATTGATAAATCTCGTTTTGCACGGGAAGGCAGTGGTGCAGCTTATGAAGAAGCACTCCAACAAGCTAAATACGATGCTATTAATGAATATTATTCTTTGATTATGTATCGCAATAAGACAGCTGTAGCTAAACAAGCTGTTAAGGATTATCAAGGTCATGTGGATAATGTTAAAGCACAGTATAATGTGGGCTTAGTCGCTAATTCAGATGTATTGGGGGCAGATACAAGTTTGTCAGATGCTCAAACAAATCTTGTAAAAGCAATGAATGCTGCTGATTTAGCACAAGCTAAGTTGAATCAAGTTATTGCATACCCTGTACAAACAGCTATTACCACAGCAGAGGAAAATTTACAATATAAACCATATGATGTATCTTTAGAACAAGTAAAAGCTTATGCTATGCTTCATCGTGCTGCTCTTGTAAAATCTGCTATGGCTGTGAAACAAGCTGAAGAAGGATTGAAGGCTGAAAAATCAGGTTATTTACCTACTGTAGGTATTGAAGCTGGTCGTGGTTATGCTGATCCTGATGGTTACTTTGGTATTAGTAGTAAATCTTGGCATATTGGTGCCTCTGCTAGCTGGAGCTTGTGGGATGGTGGTCAAACTCAAAATAAAATTAAGGTTGCTCAAGATACATTAGAAAAGGCTAAAGAAGCTAATCTTGCCGCTGTAGATATGGTAAATCTTGAGGTTCAACAAGCATATCTAAACTTGCGTGCTGCAGAACAAACAATTCAAAGTACACAAACTGCTGTTAATGAAGGACAAGAAAATTTCCGTATCGCATTACTTCGTTATCGAGCTGGTGTAGGTACGAACTTAGATGTTCTTGATGCAGAATTAAAGTTAACTCAAGCTCGTAATAATTATGTAGATGCTTTATATAGTTATAATGTAAGTATTTCAGCACTTGAACAAGCTGCAGGTGTACCTTTAGACACACCTGTAGGACAAGGTGCGAGCATTATTGCTAATAGCGGTGCTGTAGAACAACTAGCGGCATTGGCTACAGCTACGCCTACTAAAAAATAATTATAGAATAGTGAATATATTATATGTATAATAAGATGACGATTGCTATGGCAATCGTCATTTTTGTATCTTATGTAAGCAATAAAAATTGTTTTGATTTCATAAAATTTATGCATCATATACTATTGAAATATTATAGAGTATGGTAATATTGATGTATAAATAATCGTAATTTTTTAGGTATGGGGTTTCCTATGACACGGAAAAAATGGTGCCTTATTGGTGCAGCAATCTTGGGATTTGGATTGACTGGTATAGTCAGTTCTATTAATCCTATTGCAGAGCGATATGTAGCACCTTTAGTACAGGAACAATTACATAATACGGTAAGAGGCACGATTCAGTACGACTCCATGCATATTACTTGGAATGGGGATGTAGTACTGCAAAATGTAATACTACGAGATGAGAATAAACATTTGGTAGCCGCGGTTCCAACTTTGAATGTATCAATGAAATGGTCTTCTATTCCATCTGTTCTGATGGGGCATTCTAGTGGTGCTGCTGTTATCTCCACTATCACTTTAGAAAAACCGGATGTTCATGTGTGGCAACTTGCGGATGGTTCTTGGAATGTAAATTCTTTGTTAGAACCATCTTCACAGGGAGATAAGAAATCATTTGATGGAGATATTGTAGTTAACGATGCTACAGGCGTTGTTCGATTTAAAGATGGTAATGTACATAAGTTAACAAATTTGGACGGTGATGTGGCATTAAATCTTGATGGCATGTCAAAAGGTGCTTTAAATGGTATGTTAGATAATCATTCTATTGCACTTAATGGTTCTATAGATATGAATAAGATGGATAATTTTGCTCTTTTTGTACAAGCAGAATCTATCGATGTGTCTGGAATTATGAATCTTGCTCCTACTAATAAAAATGTATCTATAACATCTGGTGCTTTACATGATGTAAAAGTGCAAATTACAGGTCGTGATGGAGCGTATTCCATGTCTGGTAATTTAGCCTTTGATGATCTAGGTGGAACCTATAAAAATGGAACTACTACGTATCAAATTGATCATGGAAATGGGAAAATATTTTTTCAAAATAACCATATCTTAATCAGCCATAGTGGATGGCATATAAATGACCAAGCTGTTAAGATTAATGGTTTAGTAACACTTGGTGATGAAGTGGAATTAAATCTCGATGCCGTTGCTGATTCTGTAGCTTTAGAGGCTTTCACTAAAAATCAAATGGCTGGCACTGTAGGTGGTCGCGTTCATATTAGTGGTACTAGTATAAATCCGTATATATCAGGTACTGTAAAGAGCAATGCGATTTCTTACGATCAGTATCAAATCGATAGTGGAGAAGCTAATTTTAGTTATTCAGATGGTGTCGTTGATATCCATGAAGCTGCCTTGTACATTGGTAATGGTAGCGTAAAAGCAAAGGGGCAATATGGTATTGATACTGGTGAGTTTTCCCTTGATGGTACTATTCATAATGCTGAAATGGCTAATTTCACTCAAAATTTATCTACACCAGTAGCTGGTATTGTAAATGGTGAATTTGCTGTAGAAGGCAAGAATAGTGATATTACTTCTCTTAAGGGAAATTTGCTAGGTACAAATATATCTGTTCGTGGCGTTTCTATTGATTCTGCTCAAGTTAGTTTTACAAATTCGGGTGCTTTAACTAATGTAGCTGTGATAGGTTCAATAGGAAATGGTAAATTAAGTGGTTACGGTACAATTAATCATAATCAATTGAATTTATCTTTATCAGCTGACAATATAGATGCCTCTAATTTCTCAAGTTTTATTGGTGATAACGTTTCTGGTAATGTTACGGGGTATGCAACTGTCACAGGTAGTTTTGATAGTCCATCTGTATTAGGTAGCATTGCTAGTCCTGAAATTATCTATGGTGGAGCACGTTTTAATTCTATTAATGCTAGTTTTACAATTAAAGATCATATATTAGAGTTAATAAATACATCTATAGGTGATGGAGATGGAACTATTACTGTAAATGGTACACTTGATTTAGATTCTAAAGCTCTTAATATGAAAACTCGTGCAAAGGCTGCTCGTATAGAAAATTTAATTAGACCATTTTCTGATATTCCGCTTACTGGTTGGTTTGAATCTGAAAATGAAATTCGCGGTAATTTAGATAATCCATATATTAAAGGCTATGCTCATTTATATGATGGTTCTTATAATGGAAAATTAATTAGTGATGCCATGGCTGAGTATACCTTGGAAAATAAAGTTCTTACGCTACCTAGCTTTACGATTAAAGGGTATGGTGCGGTAATTAAAGGTTCTGGTACTGTTGCAGAATCTGCTTTAAATATTGATCTGGAAGGTAAAGATATTGATATTGGTAGATTGTTAGTCAATACAAATTATGATGTGAAAGGTTATGTACAGGCGAAGGGGCATATTGGAGGTTCTTTGTATAACCCTAGCTTTAACGGGTCAGTAACATCTAATTTTTTAACAATTAATGGGGAAGGTATTACCAATATATCTGGTACTTTGTATGCTGATAAAACGGTTGTTAATTTAGAAAAGTTTGAATTTGACGAAGAACAGGGCGGTCATTATATGACCCGAGCTGGTATGTCTTTAGTTGGTGATAAGCGCCTATTTGGTACATTGCAGGTTACTAATGGACGTGTAAGTAATCTTCTATCCTTGCTTGGCAAGCCTGTAGATAAATTGGATGGTTCTTTAAGTGGTGCTGTTGATTTAGGTGGTACCTATGATAATCCGAGTATTAGTGTAGTTGGCTCTATAAAAGATGTATCCATTGACAACAATGTGGTAGGGGATGCAAAGATTGATGCTAGCTTAGAAAATCGTAAATTTAAAATCCGTACTTTAAAATTGCCTGTTGATGATGGCCTTATTGCAGCTGGTGGTACTGTTGATTTAGATGGCGACGCAGACTTACAAATTGCCGTTCGAGACGTTGACGTAGAACCATTTTTACCTCTTATTGGTAATAATATTAATGCAACCGGTTCCGTTACTGGTGTTATCAATATAACTGGTGCTACAAAAAATCCTAAGGTCGAATTATCTGCTAGTCTTGCAAATGGTTCTTATAATGGAATTGATATTGATAAAGGATTCGTATTAGCGACTATGGAAAATCATGTAATCAATGTTCAACGTATTCAAGGTGTTAAAGGTGATTATAAGTTAAGTGCTTATGGTAAAATTCCATTAGAAGCATTGTATACGACGGGGTATGTTGACTCTCATGACTCTAAAGCAATGGATGTAACTATCGATTTTAATGAAGCCGATATGGCTGTTATTCCGCTTATTACACCATCTGTGAAAGAGGCTACTGGTGCTTTAAAAGGTGTTGTTCACGTGATGGGGACTGTTGATCAGCCAGAAGCTTATGGGACAGTGTCTGTACGCAATGGGACTATAAAGATAAAGAATATAGGCAATGAGATAAAAGATGTTGATGGAGATTTAATTTTCTCTGGACAACAAGTCGATCTTCAATCTCGTATATCTGCTGGTAAAGGCACTGCTGGTTTGGCTGCTAAAGTTAATTGGTCAGGACATACAATGACTAACTATCGAATGGCTATTCAATTAGATGGCCTTGATGTAGCTAATGAATATATATCTGGTCCATTGCAAGGTGAGTTATATATAGCTGAAAAAAATGGTATCCCAACGCTTATTGGTGATTTGAATCTAGAGAATATGAAGTTTAAGATTCCACTTTCTCTAGAGACAAGTGAAAGTGCACGTAATCTTGGTATTGATGTTAATGTACATGCTGGTAAAAACGTACGCCTTTACGATCGGTCCTTATATAATATGCAAATTAGAGGAGATGTCCATTTTGGTGGATCTGTATTTGAGCCTACTTCTAGTGGGCAGTTTAATGTAGTCAGTGGTACTTTCAAATATTTAAGTCACACGTTTGATATTACAAAGGGCACTGCGACTTTTGCATCTGGATCGTATTTACCTATGCTTCAACTTGATGCGGAAACTAATGTAGGTACCTATAATATTTATCTTGGTGTAAAAGGTACTGTGGATCATATGGACTTAACACTTAAGTCTGAGCCAGTGCTATCACGTAATCAAATTATTTCTATGTTAACATTTGGTCGTGGTGAACCATCGAATAGTAGTACAATTACAAATGAGGATGCCAATGCTTTGGCCGTAGCAAGTGCACAAATGTTTGCTTTTGGTTATGTACAAGATGCGGTGCAAAATGCGTTGGGATTAGATCGTGTTAATATTACTACGGGGGCTATTGATCCTAATGAGCCTACAAGTAAGGAAACGGCAGGAAATTATAATATTGAAATTGGTAAGTATGTGTTACCAAGAACAATGATTACCTATACACAAGGCCTTAATAATAAGCAAAATAAATATGGTATTGAGTATTCGTTGAGACGAAATGTTAAGTTTAATGCTTGGCATACATCCCAAGGTAGTACGTACATTGGTGGTCGTTGGACACGAGAATTCTAATCATGATGACTATAATGAAGAAACCGAAGAAGGGCCTTCATTATAGTCATTTTAATTTCATAAAATTGAATTATAGTAGTACTAATTCCTAGTATTATATGATATAATAATAAAGATTTAATACTCTTTAAAGAGGGATAATTTTAGGAGGATTTTATGTTAACAAGCAAAGCCTATAAACGTATGCTAGCAGCATCCGTGTTGACTGCCGTTATGGGTACTGGCAGTGTTTTTGCTGCAGATGTACAAACAGGCTATACACCAGATATGAATGCAACTGCTGCTACAGATGCTGCAAATACTGATGATACGACAACAAAAGCTACTGTATACAATGCTAGTAAAGAAAAAGGTGCTAAAACGCAAGATGATACTGATGCGGCTATTTTAGCAGCACGTGGTGATACAACATTATCCAGCGATGGTACGGTAGTACAAGGCTCCGATGGAACTGTGACTGTAAATAATGGAGCATTAAAAACTGATGATAAACAAGTTAAAATGGTTTCCAAAACTACAGCAGGTACAGACTTGGATAAGGTCGCAGAAAATGGTCAAGCTCAAGCTGTAACTTCCATTGAAGCTCAATATGTTACCTCTGTTACTGCCGCGTCTGTGAATCCTTTTGTAGGTAAAACAATTACTGGTTTGTCTATTTCCGGTGTTTCTGCTGAACAAGCTAATCAATTAATGTCGGTATTGTCTGAAAAAGTTGGAGATGCTGTTTCTGTTGATGGCGTATTTAAAGATGTACAAAATATAGGGAATAGTGGCTATTTTACAGAAATCAATCCAATCTTTACATCTGTTCCAGAAGGGGTAAAAATTGATTTTGCTGTTGTAACTAATCCAGTAGTACGTGGTGTTGTATTTGAAGGTAATTCTGTATATACATCCGATGTATTAACTAAATATATGGCAATCCCTGAAGGTCAAATCATGAACTCCGTATATGTAGGACAAAAGGTACAAGGTATCAATGCTGCATATGCTCGTGATGGTTATATGTTAGCTCATGTAGATGGTATTGTTGTCGACGATAATGGTATGCTTCATATTCATATCGTAGAAGGTATTGTTGAGGATATTATACCTGCTGGTAATAAGAAAACTCGTAATAAAGTTATCACTCGTGAGTTTGTACAAAAAGTTGGCAAACCATTCAACAAATTTTTAGTACGTCGTTCTGTAGAACGGGTATATAACTTAGGCTTCTTTGATGATGTCAATGTACGTATGTTGCCAGGTGAAAAAGATCCTAACAATGTAATCATTGAAATTGATGTATTGGAACATAAAACAGGAACGATTACATTAGGTGCTGGCTATTCTAAATCTGATGGCTTGATGGGTATTGTTGAATTTGGTGAAGATAACCTTCGTGGTACAGGTGATAAATTCAAAGTTCACTGGGAAATCGGTGGTAAGAAAAAATATAAAAACTACCAAATTTCTTATTTGAAACCTTGGATTGACCACAGAGGTACTTCTCTTGGATTCTCCTTCTTCAACCGTGAAGATGAATATACTGACTATGATAGCGATGGTAGCGAAGTAGCACAATATAACAAAAAATCCAAAGGCTTTAACATCTCCTTTGGTCGTCAAACAGGCGAATATACACGCGACTACTTAACACTTGAATCTCGTTCCGATAAATACAAATGGGATTCTGATGATAGTTCCGGATTCCGCTATGACAAAGGTGCTGGTCAATCTCCTGCAGGAACATCTGGTAATGGTTGGGATAATAAAACATATGATTTTGCCGGCATGGATTATGTAGGTAAAAACTTTGGTCGCATCAATTCCATTACATGGCAAAAGGTATATGATTCCCGCGATAACATTTATGAACCAACTCGTGGTCGTCGTATTTCCTATACTGCACAATGGGCTGGTCATGGCTTAGGCGGTGACTTTGATTTCTATAAATTCACAGCTGAAATGCGTGCATACAAAAAAATTGGCGCTAAAAATGTATTAGCATTCCGTGCACGTGGTGGCTTCATCCAAGGTGATGCACCTTATAGCCAATTATTCACATTAGGTGGTGCAGATACTTTACGTGGTTATGAAGATGATCAATTCCGTGGTAAAAATATGTACAATGCGACATTGGAATTCCGTTTCCCTATCGTGAAAAAGGTAAGTGGTGTATTGTTTACTGATATTGGTGATGCTTGGGATGCCCCTAACGTACCTTGGTATAAGAATACTAAGAGCTTTAATTATGGCGTTGGTGCTGGTATTCGTATTACAACTCCAATTGGGCCGGTTAAACTCGACTATGGTATTGGTAAAGACAAGAAGAAATTCCACTTTAGTTTTGGTACACAATTCTAATATTGAGCTTTATTATGGTGAAAGCACCTTCTTGAGAGGGGGCTTTCACCAATATCTCTATTATGGCACTCATAGTGCGTAGATTAACAGAAATGAGGAATGTTAATTATGATGAGAATGATGAATAACAAGAAGAATGTGAAGATATTCTCTATTGTTATTGCGGCAATTTTTATTATTGGTATTGGTGCATTAGCATATACACAGATGGCTACACCTGGTACGAGTGCTGCTAGTAATGTAGGCGTTATTGATATGAGTCGTTTGGATAATCCTGAAAACCCTGTATATGTAAAAGCCGCTAAGGAGTTTACTGATTATCGTAGCCAAGTAGCTGCAGATATGCAAGCAAAAGTTGATGCCGCTCAAGATGATGCGACTAAAGCAAAAATAAAACAAGAAGCACAAGCTAATGTAGAAAAGAAAATGGAAGACATGAATAAACAAATGGCTGATCAAACAATGGAAGCGGCTAAAGCTGTTGGTAACGCTAAAGGTTTATCTGTAGTTCTTCCTAAAGACGCAGTTCTTTATGGTGGTGTAGATATTACCGACCAAGTACTTAAAAAACTTGCATCAGATGCAAAATAAGAACGATACGATGGGAATCGGATAAGGGTGAGCAGTATGAAGCTAAATAAGCGGTATATAGGATTATTTCTGTTTTTAGCAGCTGCACTGATTGCTATGTACGTAGGTTATGGATTTGTTACTAATCGCCAATCTTCAGAGGGACCTTCTATTGGGGTAGTACAGATAGATGATGTACTAGAATTTAATCCGTCTTACGAAGATTATAAGTCAGCAAAAACAGAGTTAGAACAATTAAAAGCCCAATATGCTTTAGAACAAGAGGCATTAAACTCTAAGTCTGAATTGCAAGATGAACAACTTAAATCATTGGCTTTAGATACAACTTTGTCGGATGCATTGAATGTTGAACTACAAACGCGTATTGCTACAAAGCAAAATCAGCTTAATGCACAACTAGATGCTAAAAGATCTGAATTGGTAAAAAAGTACATGGATGAACTCAAAGTTTCTAACAAAGGATATGATTTGGAAATTGTAAATTTACAATTACAATTATATGCATTTGATAGTCGTGTTTATATTGATGAGGCGCAAAAGGAAGCTGCTCAAACTCAAAAAGCTGAAATAGAAAGTAGGCTTCAAAGTTTATTAGCTAAACGTAAACCTTCTAATTTTGACTTGGATTCTATACGTGCTAAAGTAGATGCAGAATTAAAACCTATCCGTGATGCAGGGGAACAAGAGCTTAAACATTATGCTGAATCTGTACAAGCTGAACTTGCAAAAAAACGTGATACAATGATGCAAAATCAAGCAAAAGCTATTGTATCAACAAATAATTTGCCAGTTCCTCAAGAGTGGAATGATAGTTGGGCAAAGAAAATATCAGATAAAGAAGCAGAGGTAAGTGCACTTCATGAAGCGATTTTAGAGGATGTGCGAATGCGCGTTGCTGTTATTGCACAGGAACGTCATCTAGACCTTGTTTTAATTGATCATGGTGGAAATATAAAAGGGCTTGATATTACAGATGCCGTTAAAGCATCATATCGAGTTCAGTAAGGAGTTTATGATGAATAAGAAAATGAAATCTTTAGTATTAGGTGCAACGATGATTATGGCATTGCCAATTATTGGTGGTTGTGGTAGTAATACGATTGGTTATGTAGATGCTCAAAAGATTATGACACAAACTTCAAAATCTATTGAAATTAATAAAGAAATTAATGCAAAAGATAAAGAACTTCAAGAAAAAGTTAATGCTGCAGATGAAGCAACTAAAGCTCAAGTGATTAGCGATGCAAAACAAGATTTTAATGCTTTTACAACTGCTAAGAATCAAGAGTTAAAACAATATATTGATCAACAAGTTAATGAATTAGCTAAAGAGAAAAAGTTAGATGTAGTATTGCTTAAAGGTGCTGTTGTTGGTGGTGGCGTAGATGTTACAGATGATTTAATCAACAAAATGGGTAAAGCATCTGATGAAGATATTAAGGCTGCAGAAAATGAAGCAAAACAACAAGAAGCGCAACAAGCCCAACAAGGTGAAGCTCAACAAGGTGATGCACAACAAGCGCAACCTACGGATGCAGGAACCGCACAATAGTTTAGTTAACACTTGGAGGGGACTTAATAGTGGAAAAGACTGTACTGGAGCTATCACAATTAATCGGTGGTAAGGTGATTGGTGATGAATCCTTGGTTATTACAGAAACACGTGGATTTGAACAAGCGGCACCACAATCGATTACATTTGCTATTGGTGAATATGTAGAACATATTAGTTTATGTAAAGCAGGAGCCATTATTTTAGAACATGAAGTGTCTAATGCACCAATGACGCAAATTATTGTAGAAAATGCAAAGGCTGCCTTTGCACAAGTATTGCAACTATTTCATCCGCCTGTTGTTGTACCTCGTGAAATTCATTCTACTGCCATCATTGGTGAAAATGTCACAATTGGTAATAATGTTGCTATTGGAGCATATTGTGTTATTAATGATAATGCAGTAATTGGCGATAATGTTACAATTCGCCCTTATGTTTACGTTGGTCATAATACTCGTATTGGTAATGATTGTGATATCTATGCAGGTGCTATTATTCATGAAAACTGTATACTAGGAAATCGAGTTGTATTACGTGCTAAAGCAGTCATTGGTGGAGAAGGTTTTGGCTTTGCTACGGAAAATGGCGTACACACGCATATTCCTCAAGTGGGTAATGTTATTCTAGAGGATGATGTGGAAATTGGATCTTGCACAACGATTGATAATGCTACCATGGGTTCTACATTAGTTCGAAAAGGAACAAAAATTGATAATCTTGTTCACTTGGGACATAATGTTGAAATTGGTGAAAATTGCTTCCTTATTGCACAAGTTGGTATTGCCGGTAGTACAAAATGCGGCAATAATGTAATTTTTGCAGGACAAACTGGATGTACAGGTCACATTACAATAGGGGATAATGCAAAATTTGCAGGCAAAACTGGCATTACTGGTAACGTACCGGAAAATGCTGTGATGGCAGGATACCCAATGCGTCCTCATAAAGAATGGTTAAAATTATCTGCTTATGAACATCGCTTGCCTGAAATGGTTAAAACAGTGAAACAATTACAGAAGGAAATTGATTCTTTAAAAGCGCAGCTTAAGGAGAGCTAATACGTTTATGTATAGGTTTATGAAGTTGTTTAGTGCATGTATTTGTATGTTGCCGCATAGTTGGCAGTATGCGATAGGTACATTGCTTGGTGAAATCGCATGGATAGCAGTTCCTCCTAAGAGAAAACGACTGGCTATTGGTCAGATTTTATTTTGCAAAATTACTGATGACCCTGTTGAAGCGAAGCGAATTGCTAAGGCTAGTACTACTCGATTTGGCCGTATGATTATCGATGTCTTGCGGTACCCTGAAATTAAAGATGGTGATTATCGAGATATGGTTACCATTACAAATCGAGAGATACTGGATGAAGCTTTAGCTGATGGTAAGGGTGCTATATTAGCAGCCGTTCATAGTGGAAACTGGGAATTGCTTGGCGGTGTGCTTGCTTCAGAAGGCTATCCTCTAATTTCTGTAGCGATGAAGCAAAATGGAGATGCCGATCGGTTTATTAATGAGTATCGTGAGCTAATGCATCAACATGTTATGTATAAAACAAGTGTACGTGATATGGTTAAAGCTTTAAAAAATGGTGCCTTCTTAGGCTTGATTATGGACCAAGACCCTGGTGAAGATGGTGTGTTAGTTCCATTCTTTGGCTATGAAACACTTACGGCTGATGGCCCTGCTGTTTTAGGTCGTATGCAAGAGGTGCCTATTATTTTTGTGACTATACATTATAGTCCTTATAGTGGGAAATATGAAATTGAAGTACACCCACCATTATATGTAGAAAAAACGAATGATAAGAAACGAGATGTAGCTGTAACTACGATTATGCTTAACGAGTGGATTGAAGATTATATTCGTCGCTATCCAGAAGATTGGTTCTGGTTACATAATCGATGGAAATGGACTCGTCGTTATTATAGTGGAAAAATAGATACACCTCCAGATGTATTTCATTAAAATCACATAAATTTATAATCGGTGTTGCAGCTATTTATATAGTTTTGCAATACCGATTTTCTTTATAGAAAGCTGTAAATAGCCTTATATTCTTGTAACAGCTATATAAATAAGGTATAATACAGTATGGTGTATAGTAGACATGGAATTAGATTATGAAAGGACATTCTTATGAGTAAGCCCCAACAAACAATTAAGCAGGCTGTTTCATATAAAGGAATTGGCCTTCATAGCGGAGAACCTGTGACCATGGTTTTTAAGCCGGCACCTGAAAATACAGGAATTATATTTGTGCGCTCAGATCTAGAAGGTAGACCTTCTGTTAAGGCACACATTGATAATGTGACGAACACCATGCGTGCTACTACTTTAGAACAAGGTGAGGCAAAGGTTTTCACTGTTGAGCATGTATTAGCTGCGTTCAGTGCTATGAATATTGATAACTGTTTTATTGAAATGGATTCTCCTGAACCACCTGTTGGTGATGGGAGTAGTGCAGTGTTTGTCGATTTAATACTTCAAGCTGAGATTGTGGAGCAACAAGCAGAGCGGCAAGTATATAAAGTTAAACACAGTCATACGATTTATGATGGCGATAGATTTATACTTATTGTACCTTATGATGGCTATCGTGTTACATTTACATCTATTAATCCGCATCCGTTGCTTGGAACGCAACAATGTGATTTTGATGTAACACCAGAATACTTTGAAGAATACATTGCTTCGGCTAGAACTATTGGTTTTGTGAAAGAAATAGAACAATTGAAATCGATGGGACTAGCAAAGGGGGGGAGTACAGATAATGCACTTGTATATGATGATACAACATGTTTATCTATTCCTCGATTTGATGATGAGTTAGTTCGTCATAAAGCTCTTGATGTAATAGGAGATATGTATTTGCTAGGTCCTATTGAAGGACATATAATTGCACTTAAATCGAGCCATGAACTTAACTCTCGATTGGCTCATAGTATAATGGATGAAATAAGGGAGACACATCAATGATTCTTAATCACGAAGATATTTTAGAAATTTTACCACATCGCTATCCAATGTTATTGGTAGATCGCATTATTGAATTAGAGCCGATGAAACGTGCTGTAGGCATTAAAAATGCTACATTTAATGAATTGTTTTTCCAAGGCCATTTCCCTGGAAATCCTGTTATGCCAGGTGTACTCTTAACAGAAGCAATTGCTCAAGTTGGTGGAATTGCATTGCTATATCCTGAAGAAAATCGTGGATTAACACCAATGTTTACAGGTATTGATAAAGTACGTTTTCGTCATCCTGTTAAACCTGGTGATGTTGTACGCATGGAAGTTGATATTGTAAAAATTAAAGGCCGTATGGGCAAAGTGGAAGGTCGCGCTTATGTAGGTGATAAGCTTTGTGCTAGCGGTGAATACATGTTTGCCCTTGTATAATAGAATTAAGGAGTGATTGTAGTGATAGTTGTAGGCATGGAAAATGCGGAATCCAACATCCATAACACGGCCATAGTGCATCCGAATGCTAAACTGGGTAAAGATGTTGTCATTGGACCTGGTGCCGTCATTGGGGAAAATGTAGAAATAGGGGAGGGCACTCAGATTGGTGCCAATGTTATTATTGGTGGTTGGACAACCATTGGTAAGCGTTGTGAAATCTATCCTGGTGCATCTGTTGGTTTGGAACCGCAGGATTTAAAATTTAAAGGTGAAAAAAGTTATTGCTATATTGGTGACGAAACTGTTATTCGTGAATGCGTTACCATTAGTCGTGCAACTGGAGAAGGTGAAGAAACGCGAATAGGTAATAACTGTTTATTACAAGCTTGTACTCATGTCGCTCATAACTGTATTGTTGGAAATAATGTAATTATGAGTAACTGTGCTGGCTTAGCTGGTCATGCTATTGTTGAGGATCGAGTTGTTATAGGTGGACTTGCTGGAGTTCATCAATTTGTAAAAATTGGTCGAAATGCGATGGTTGGCGGTATGGCTAAAGTGGTTCAAGATATTCCACCATATGTTATTGCTGATGGTCAACCGGCCCGTGTTATTGGATTGAATTCGGTAGGGCTGTCTCGAGCTGGTATTTCGGAAGAGGTTCGTCGTAGCTTAAAACAAGCTTTCCGTATTATTTATCGTTCTGGTTTTAGTTTATCTAGAGCTATTGAAGAAATGGAAATGCAATTAGATTCTTCCGTTGAAATCGAAAACTTATTACGATTTTTGCGTAATGCTGATCGAGGTATTATGCGTACGCGTCGTGATTAATAAGAAACTCTACATTATGTTTATATAATGTAGAGTTTTTTTTGTAATTTTAAACTCTTTTTAGAGCTTTTTAACGATAGGGAAAATATAGATAAAGACTGGATTTTTTATGGTTAGAAAAGCATTGAAATAATAGTAAAAATAGGTGAATTATAGTACAATATAATGTATATGAGTATGTCTTGAAAGGTGTACTCACAATACATAATTTAGAAAAATTATTGTGGACCGTTTTCGGCTTCACATAGGAGGTATAGTCGTGGCAAAGGTAGGTTTAATTGCAGGTATTGGCGTTTTACCTGTTGAGTTCATGCGTGCTGCTCATATGTTGGGGCATCAAGTGGTAGTCATCGGTGTTGTGCCTGATACAGATCCAATATTAGAGAAAGAGGCAGATGCTTTTTATTCTATTGGCGTAGCCAAATTAGGTAAAATCTTTAAAACCTTAAAAAAAGAAGGTGTTACGGAATTAACAATGCTTGGTAAGGTGACTAAAGAGCTATTGTATAAAGGGTTATCTTTTCCAGATTTAAAAACACTAGGTGTACTTAAACGTTTAAAGAACCGTAAAGATGATACAATTATGCTCGCTATTGTTAATGAAATTGAAAATGAGGGATTTTCTGTTTTAGATCAAACTGTATATTTAAAGCCTTTTATGCCTAAGGTAGGGGTATTGACAAAACAACAACCTACAGACGAACAGTGGCAAGATATATGCTTTGGTTTTGAATTGGCTAAACAAATGGGCAAGCTTGATATTGGTCAAACTGTAGTAGTAAAGCATAAAGCAGCAATGGCGATTGAAGCTATTGAAGGAACTGATAAATGCATATTGCGCGGTGGTGAACTGGGTAGAGGTGAGGCTGTAGTTGTTAAGACTGAAAAACCAAATCAAGATGTTCGCTTTGATGTGCCTGCTGTAGGTATTAAGACATTAATGTCCATGATTGATAGTGGTTGTGATGTTTTGGCTGTAGAGGCTGAAAAGACAATATTTGTACAACAAGAAGATGTACTAGAAATGGCTAATCGCCATAATATTATTATTTGTGCTGTAGATCAAGCATTTGTAGATGCTAGAAAGGAACTATGATGAAAATTATGTTTTCTGCTGGCGAAGCGTCTGGAGATACACATGGCGCTAGCGTGGCCAAAGCGCTTTTACAAATAGATTCCAATATAGAAATGTTCGGTATGGGTGGCACCTTGATGGAACAAGCTGGCGTTCGTATCGTATATGATATCAAAAATCTCGGCGTTATTGGCATCGTAGAAATCATAAAATCATTGCCAAAGTTCTTTAAATTACGATCTTATTTAAAAGAGATTATGGTGAAAGAAAAACCAGATGTATTGGTATGCATTGATTATCCTGGTTTTAATATGAAATTAGCTGAGGTAGCGCATCAGTTGGGAATCCCTGTATTATATTACATTGCCCCTACCATCTGGGCCTGGCATAGTAGTCGTGGTAAGACCATTAAGAAGTTTGTTACAAAGGTTGCTTCTATTTTTCCGTTTGAAGCGGAAGCCTATCGCAAATTTAACTGTGATGTAGAATTTGTAGGTCATCCATTAGTGGATATTGTTCATCCATCGATGACAAAGGATGAAGCGATGGAGTATTTTGGAGCTCGACGAGATGCAAAGCGTATTTTATTGATGCCAGGTAGCCGAAAGCAAGAAGTGTTATCACTTTTGGATGTAATGCTTGAAAGTGGAGAACGTTTATTACAATCTCACGAAGATATACAGTTCTTTTTACCGCGAGCTCATACGATTGACCGCAGTGAATTAGAAAGTTTTATAAAGGAACGTAAGATTCCTGTAACAATTACAGAGGACCACACCTATGATTTGATGCAAATCTGTGATGTATGTTTAGCAGCATCGGGAACTGCTACATTAGAAACGGCAATAATGGAGTTACCGACTGTATTACTGTATAAGGTTTCACCTATTACGTATGGAATAGGTAAAATGGTAGTCAATCTTACTCATGTTGGATTACCTAATATTGTGGCCAATAAGGAGGTTATTCCCGAGTTGCTTCAAGATGATGTTTCTGTAGATGCTATAGTGAATACTGTATTACCGCTATTAGATGATTTACAAGTTAATCAACGTATGCGCGCTGAATTGCGTGACGTTAAAGACAAACTAGGTGAGCCTGGCGCTGTTAATCGTGTGGCTCAATTGATTTATGACCTAGGTAAGGAGAATTTTAATGAATAGTTACTCACGCTTGTTATATTTTGTGAGACCCTATTATAAACGGATGATTTTTGCTGTATTTTGCATGATTGTAGCAGCTGCAGCATATCTAGTAGTGCCATGGCTTATCAAAAATGTCGTAGACCAAGTCTTACAAGATAAAAATATGTTTATGCTCAATCTCATCGTTGGGGCCATCATTTTGATCTTTTTAATTCGTGGATTTGCAACATATGGGCAAACATATAATATGTCTTATATTGGACAACGAGTTATTATTGATGTACGAGAAGCAATTTTTAAGCATTTACAACGATTATCTTTGTCATATTTTGACCGTCGTAAAACGGGCGTTATTATGAGTAATCTTACTAATGATGTGGCTGCTTTACAATCTGCTGTAGTTGATAATCTAATCTCCTTTATTACTGAGTCTGTTACTTTAATTGGTTCCTTAGTATCGATGCTATTAATCGACTGGAAATTAACACTTGTTACGTTTATTACGGTACCTATGGTACTGATTATCATTAATGTATTTGGCAAAAAATTACGATTAGCGGGTCATGATGTACAAGGTCGTATTGCAGATATTACAGCTCTTTTACAAGAAGTAATTTCTGCTATTCGCGTAGTAAAATCATTCGCTCGTGAAGGATTTGAGATTAAGCGCTTTGAGGTAGAGAATCAAAATAACTTTAAGGCAGTGATTAAAGCTACTAAATTGACGAGTTTGTTAAGCCCTATGGTTGAGTTTTCTGCAGCCATTGCAGTAGCCGTTATCCTCTGGTATGGTGGTTACTCTGTAGTTACCGGGACGATTACAGCGGGCTCGTTAATTGCATTCTTGATTTATGCGATTAACTTATCAAATCCTGTTAAGCGTTTGAGTCAAGTATATGGTAATATTCAAAAAGCGTTGGCTGCAGCTGATCGAGTATTTGAGATTTTAGATACTAAAGCAGATGTTGTGGAAAAAGAATCTGCTATAGAATTACCGGCTATTAAAGGTGATGTGAATTTCAATCATGTTAGTTTCTCTTATGATAGTGAAAAAATGGCTTTATGTGATTTTAACTTATCGGTTAAAGCTGGTGAAAGTGTAGCATTGGTAGGTCCATCTGGTGCTGGTAAGACTACATTGGCTAATTTATTACCTCGGTTTTATGATGTTACGAGTGGATCTATCACTATTGATGGCACAGACATTAAAGATGTAACTTTTAAGTCCTTACGAAATCAGATTGGTTTAGTGCCTCAGGAAACTGTTCTATTTAATGCTTCCATAAAAGAAAATATTCTATATGGTCGTTTAGATGCTAGTGATGAAGAAATTTACGAAGCTGCTAAAGCTGCTAATGTACTGGAATTTGTTGATAAGATGCCTGATGGTCTTAATACTATTGTAGGTGAACGGGGTAGTTCTCTATCAGGTGGACAACGTCAACGCGTTGCTATTGCACGAGCTATTTTAAAAAATCCTAAAATTTTAATTCTTGATGAAGCTACATCTGCTCTTGATACAGAAAGTGAAAAGCTTGTACAAGAAGCATTAGATCGTTTAATGGAAGGCCGTACAGCATTTGTAATTGCTCATCGGTTGAGCACTGTACAAAATGCACATCAAATTGTCGTCTTAAATCAAGGTAAATTGGTTGAGAAGGGAACTCACCAAGAACTACTAGCATTGGAAAATGGTTTGTACAATCATCTTTATTCCGTTCAATTCTCTAAAAAAGGATAAACATGTATTGGATATATAATGTATTGCTCATATTTTATTGGATTGGCCTTATACCGGTTATCCTGTATCGTCTTGCTTTTGAAGATGGTTTTTATGAGCGTATAAAACAAAGTGCAGGATATATGCCTGCTACGTTATTAAAAAAAATAGAAGGTCGTCGAGCTATATGGATTCATGCTGCATCTGTAGGGGAGATTGTTGCAACGAGTCCTCTTGTCAAAGAGATTAAACGAGAGTTTCCAGAAGCGGTTGTTGTTGTTTCTGTTGTTACTGCAACAGGTCATGCGATGGCGCATCGTATCATTCCGGAAGCAGAAGGTATTATTTTCTTCCCATTAGATTTACCATATCTTACTCGAAAGATTTTGCAGGTTATAAAACCAATTTCGATTTTACTTGTAGAGACTGAAATTTGGCCTAATTTTTTGCGCATAGCAGAATCTGAAAAAATTCCTGTTATGATGGTAAATGGTCGGATTTCAGATCGTAGTATGAAGCGCTATCGTTATATTAGTGCTTTCACGCGAGAAATGCTGAGCTCTATTGAGCGATTCTGCATGCAATCTAGTTTCGATGCAGAATATATTGCACGTCTTGGCGCAGATTCTAATGATATAACTGTTACGGGAAATATGAAGTATGATCAAACGTATGCCACTGTATCTGATGAAGAGAAACAAGAATTGTTAGATGAATTTGGCTTTGGATATAATCATCCTATTATTGTTGCAGGCAGTACGCATAAAGGTGAGGAAGAAGCTGTTTTTGAGTCATTTAAACAAGTCTTATTAAAGTATCCTAATGCAAGATTACTTATTGCTCCTCGAGAAATATATAGAGGTCATGATGTACAAGCATTAGCAAAGCGTTACGGGTTAGAAGCAATTTGCCGTAGTGATATGACTGAACCAGTTCATAAAGAGATTCCTGTTGTAGTTCTTGATACTATTGGTGAACTTGGTCGTTTATATAGTTTAGGAGATATTATTTTTGTTGGTGGCTCTCTTGTAAAAACTGGTGGCCATAATATTCTTGAGCCTGCTGCTCATGGTAAACCGATTATTGTGGGGCCTTATATGTTTAATTTTAAAGAGATTTTTAGTCTTTTATATTCAAGAAATGCTTGCGAGCAAATTAAAAATCAAAAAGGATTAAGCGAGATGATTTTACATCTATGTAAACATCCTGAATTAGCAGATAAAATGGGACAAAATTGTTTAGATATTATCAGTGAAAATCGCGGTGCAACAAGACGTAATACACAAGAATTACGACAATTATTTGAATCGCATCATATTGTTCCTTAGGAAACGTTATATTGTCGATATGGAGGGCGATACCTACTATGAATGGTGAAGATATTTTTAAGCACATTGTCAGTGGTGAAGATCAGTCTATTCTTGGTGATGCTGTACGATCTGGGTTATCGCTACTGAGTAAGGGCTATAAAAAAGTAGTTACAATGCGTAATTCAAAGTTTGATACTAACAAAGGCGTTGTGAGGGTATCAGTTCCTGTCATTAGTGTAGGGAATATAGCGGCCGGTGGAACGGGAAAAACTCCAATGGTTAGATTTATATGCGATATTTTAGGGCAAAAAGGGTTTCATCCAACCGTACTGAGTCGTGGATATAGAGCTAAAGATAATAGTCATAATACAATAATCTCTCAAAATGGATCTATTTTGGTCGAACCCGAGGAGAGTGGCGATGAGGCTTGGTTGCTAGCTAAGGTGTTGCCAAAGTCTAGTGTAATTATTGGTCGTAATCGTATAGAATCTGCACATATAGCTATTGATGAGTTACGTGCTGATTATCTTGTTATGGATGATGGATTTCAACATCGAGCGTTATATCGTGATAAAGATATAGTATTAATTGATGCTTCTAACCCTTTTGGGTATGAATATGTATTGCCTAGGGGATTATTGCGTGAGCCTATTGAAGGTCTTGAGAGAGCACATATAATTGTGCTTACAAAAGTGGATCAAGTTGATCCAGGAGTTGTCGCTGCACTTAGAAAACGGCTAGCACGTATGCTGCCACAAAAACCTGTATATGAAACCATTCATAAACCTCGTGCGGTGTACACTCTTGAGGAATGGGCAGATGGTGCTGAAGGAAATGCTGTAGGACTTGATAGTGATTTGCCTATGATGGCTGTCAGTGGTATTGGCAATCCGCAATCATTTACAAAAACGTTAGAAGGTTGTGGTTACAATATAGTACATACAATGGGATTTGGTGATCATCATGATTTTTCTGATGATGATGTAGTAGAAATTTGGAAACAAGCTTTTGCTCATCAAGCTAAAGCGATTATAATTACTGAAAAAGATGCTGTTAAATTGAGTCAGTTGCATACAATAGAAGACTTGAGAATACCGATTCTAGTGCTATCCATAGGTATTGAATTTATTTCTGGGAAACAGGAATTCATAGAAAATTTAGAGATTTAGTGTATAATAATAAGATACGCAAATAAAAGAAATGGGGTTTTATTGTGAATATTGGTTGTGTGATTCCAGCTCGATTTGGTTCTACGAGATTGCCTGGAAAACCATTGGCGGACATCGCTGGTAAGCCTATGATTCAACGCGTATACGAACGTGTAACACATGCAAAAAAACCACAAATATGTATTGTGGCTACTGATGATCAACGAGTGTATGAGGCAGTACAGTCTTTTGGTGGTACTGTTGTTATGACTAATGCTAATCATCCGACTGGAACGGATCGTTTGGCCGAAGTAGCACAACAGTATACTAATTTAGAGGTTATCATCAATGTACAAGGTGATGAACCCATGATTGATGCTAATTTAATTGACCAATTAGCTGAACTTTTTGAAGATGACAATCATCTACAAATGGCTACTGTAGCAACACCTTTATTAGAAGAAGAATACGATGATTCTTCTGCAGTAAAGGTCATTCTTAATAAACGAAATGATGCGATGTATTTTTCTCGCTCTTTAATTCCGTATCCTCGTCATGATTTTGTAAATGCTCCTTTAAAGCATATTGGAATTTATGCATATCGTCGTCAATTTCTCTTAGACTATGCAAAAATGGTACCTACTGCAGCAGAGCAAACTGAATCATTGGAACAATTGAGAGCTTTGGAAAATGGGTTTTCTATTCGTGTCATTACTACAAATAAACGATTTATTGGTGTTGATACACCAGAAGACTTAGCTCGAGTAAATGCAATATTCGAGCAAGAGGAGAAATAAATGAAAACAGTGAATGTTGGTAATATGACAATTGGTGGTGGCAAGGGCCTGTTTGTATTAGCTGGCCCGTGTGTCATTGAAGACTATGATCGCACATTAGCTATTGGTAAAGAAGCAAAAGCAATATGTGAGCGTCTTGGTGTGCCCTATGTATTTAAAGCATCTTTTGATAAAGCTAATCGCTCTAGTTTTAATTCATTTCGTGGCCCTGGTCTTGAAGAAGGGTTGAAGATGTTAGCATCTATAAAAAAAGAATTAAATGTACCTGTAGTCAGTGATATTCATTCTATTGAACAAATAGAACCTGCAGCTGAAGTTTTAGATATTCTTCAAATACCTGCATTTTTGTGTCGCCAAACAGATCTAGTTTATGGAGCCGCAAAAACAGGGAAATGTGTGAATGTAAAAAAAGGTCAATTCATGGCACCTAAAGATATGGAAAACGTTCTTAATAAAATGAAGGAATCTGGCAATGAAAACCTTATGCTCACAGAACGAGGCTTTAGTTTTGGTTACAATAATCTTGTTGTTGATATGAGATCGTTTCCTATTATGAGGTCTTTTGATTATCCAGTTATTTTTGATGCTACGCATAGTGTTCAATTACCGGGTGGGGCTGGTACAAAATCTAGTGGCAATCGTGAGTTTGTACCAAATTTGGCACGTGCTGCTGTTGCTAGTGGTGTAGATGGCTTATTCTTTGAAGTACATGATAATCCTGAAGAAGCACTTTCGGACGGTCCAAATATGGTATATTTAAGTCAATTCGAAGATTTATTAAGAGATTTGGTAGCTATTGATAAAATCGTAAAACGATAAGGGGCGATAGTATTGGATATTTTAGAACAGGCAGCTCAAGTGCTTCATGAAGAAGCACAAGCAATAGAACAGTTAATAACGACATTAGATCAAAATTTTGTAAATGCTGTTAACATGATTCTTGCATGTAAAGGACGTGTGGTATGTACTGGCATGGGGAAGTCTGGTCATATTGGCCGTAAGATTGCTGCTACATTAGCAAGTACGGGGACACCGGCATTGTTTATGCACCCAGGGGAAGGGGTACATGGTGACCTAGGTATGATTACTGAAGATGATGTGGTACTTGCCTTTTCTAATAGTGGGGAAACTGGAGAAATTATTAGTATTTTGCCTTCCTTGCGACGTATTGGTGCTAAATTAATATGTGTCGTAGGCAAGCCTGAGTCTACATTAGCTAAAAACTCTGATGTCGTATTGTTGGCACAAGTTGCACGAGAAGCATGTCCTCTCGGTTTGGCACCAACTACAAGTACGACTGTTGCATTGGCGTTAGGTGATGCATTAGCCGTATGTTTGTTAGAACGCCATCACTTTACACCAGAAAATTTTGCTGTATTTCATCCAGGTGGATCGCTTGGTAGACGTTTATTGTTAACTGTTGAAAATATTATGCATGGTGGTGATGATAATCCGATTGTATACAAAGGAGCCACTGTTCGTGATGCACTTTTTGTAATGACAGAAAAAGGATTAGGAGCTACTAGTGTTATTGATGAAGAAGGTCACTTGATTGGTCTTGTAACAGATGGTGATGTCCGTAGAGGTCTTGATTCTGGTAGTAATTTTTTAGAGTGGCCCGTTGAAGATATGATGACTAGCATGCCAAGAACTATTACAAAAGATAAATTGGCTGCTGAGGCATTACATGTGATGGAAAAAAATCAACCACGCCCTATTACTGTTTTACCTGTAGTAGATGAAGAAGGCCATGCAATGGGTATTGTTCATATTACAGATTTGCTTCGTCGAGGCATCGTATAATGAATATTAAGTGGATTATTCTTGATGTAGATGGCGTATTAACCGATGGAAAATTAATCTATACTTCAGCTGGTGAAGAAATTAAAGAGTTTTCTGCTAGAGATGGGTTAGGGTTAGCCGCAGCTCATAAAGCTGGGATTTCACTTGGCATTATAACAGCTCGTACATCACCTATGGTAGAGCGGCGTGCTAAAGAGTTGAAATTCGATGCCTTATTGATGGGACATGCTAATAAAACAGAGGCTTTGCATTCTTTATGTAAACGTCATAGTATTACGTTAGAACATATTGCTTATATGGGCGATGATTTAAATGATTTAGGGGCTTTATCTCTTGTGGGGTTACCTATGGCTCCTCATAATGCCGTACCTGAGGTTAAAAATTTAGCTCAATTTGTGTCAAAGCATGATGGCGGTTCTGGTGCAGTACGCGATGCTGTTGAATATATTTTAAAAACTCAAAATATGTGGAATTCAATTGTAAAAGACTATGCTGTGGAGGCTCATAACCATGGTCAATAAAGGAGGTGAGCAAAATGAATAATGAATGGCAATACCATGTAGTTAAAGGTATTAGTTGGCTTGTATGTCGACTGCCGTATAAGCTCATTTTGCTCATAGGTGCTAGCCTAGGACCGCTGTATGGGGTCATTGCAAAAAAGCAAAAGCTGAGAGGTATTAAAAATATAAAAATTGGGATGAATATGAATGACAAACAGGCAGAGGAATTGATTGAAAAACTTTTTAAAAATCTCGGCCGTAGCGTCATGGAAATATTGTATATGCCTAATTTGACAAAGGAATTCATCAATAAGCATATTGAAATGCGTGGCATTGAGCATTTGGATAATGCTATTAAAGAAGATAAAGGTGTCATAGTTCTTACTGGTCATATAGGAAATTGGGAATGGATGGGGGCTGCTTTGGCTTCTCATGGCTATCCATCTACAACAATCGTCAAAAAGCAACCTAATGCACAGTTTACACGCTTCATGAATGAGTATCGTGAGATGGTTGGTCTCGATGTATTTGCTAGTGGTGGTAATGAAATAGTTTCTGCTGCTAAAGCTTTAAAGAAGAAAAAATTATTGGGATTCTTAGCCGACCAAGATGGTTATATTCATGGATTACCTGTGCCGTTTTTAGGCCAGCCATCTTCTGCTGTTGTGGGACCTGCTACATTTGCAAAGAAATTTGGCGCTCCTGTAGTTCCAATTTTTGCATCTAGAAAGCCTGAAGGGGGACATATTGTTCATATATTGCCACCATTACATTATAAACATAGTGGTGATGATGATGTAGATATGTATATGCTTACAGAAGAGTGTGTTCGCGTAACAGAAGATTTTATTCGTGAGCATCCAGATGAGTGGATTTGGTTTCAACATCGTTGGATGACAAAGATGAGCGAAATCGTTGATTATGATGTAAAACTAGAGATTCGGGAGAGAGCACATGAAAAACAATAAAAAATTAATCGCTATTGTCGTGGCTGTCGTCATTGCTCTAGTTGGATTAATCGCATTTATACTACATGATTCTGGAGACTCATCTTCTAAAGGTTCTGGATCTGGTCAGTTGGTTAATTTCCAAGGTGCTGAGCTTCAAGAAGAGAAGGATGGTAAATTAGTATGGGCCTTATCAGCAGAGAAAATAGAGTATGATCCACGTTCAAAATCAATTGTACTGACTAACTTAAAAGGTCTTTTCTATCAAGATGATGTGACTACTACGATTATGGCACCACATGCCGTATTATCCGGTGATCATAGTTCACTTGATATTGATGGTGGTGTTACCGCTACCAATACAGAGGGGGCTAACTTTAAAACGGATGCGTTGCATTTTGATAATAAGACTAAGATATTTACATCAAAAACAGCTTTTACCTATGATTCAAAAGATATTACGCTAGTTGGTGACAAGTTAGAAGGTAATATGTCTTTGAAGCAAATTAAAGCAATTGGTCATGCTAAATTGACGAAAAAGTAAAGTTGAGGAATTGCAATGAATAAGAAAAAATATATGGGATTAGCTGTAATCTCAGCAATGATGATGTTATCTGTTACAGCTTGGGCTGCTAATGAAGGTCCATTGACAATTAGTGCAGATACACTATCTTATGATGGTAATACAGGCCGTGCAGAAGCCTCTGGCAATGTTGTTATTACACAACAAGATAAGACCATGACTGGTGCAAATGGTTGGTATAATACTAAAACTCGTGAAGCTGCCTTAGAGGGTGGTGTTTCCATGATTGGTAATAATATGGCTATGTCTGCGCAATCTGTACATAGTGTAAATGACAATCAGTTTAGCGCTGAAGGTGATGTTCATTTACAACGTGATGATCGTCAAATCTTTGGTGATTCTGTTGAGTATAATTCTGATACAGAATATGGTAAAGTATCGGGAAATGCAAAATTAATTGCTCAAGGTACTACATTGACTGGCAATCAAGTAGAGGGCTGGTTGAAAGAAATTCGTGCTGTAGCACAAGGTGATGTAACATTTAATAATCCAGAAAAAAATGTGTCTGGTTCGGCAGATCGTGCAACTTATACACAAACACCAAATCAAAATGATGGAATTGTATTGCTTACTGGATCAGCCCATGCTGTTCAGAATGGTAATGTATTGAATGCTCCTGAGTTAAAATTGTACTTAAAGGATAACTCTGCGGAAACATTAGGCGGACGCAGTACATTAATTATCACACCAAACTAATAAGGATTTATGTATGTATATAGAAACTAAGAACCTAGTCAAAACATTTAATGGTAGGAATGTAGTAGATGGTGTTAGTCTTCACGTTGAAAAAGGGCAAGTCGTTGGTTTATTGGGACCTAATGGGGCCGGTAAGACTACATCATTCTATATGATTGTAGGCATTGAAAAACCGACGACAGGGATTATCACAGTTGATGGTAAGGATATCACAATGCTTCCAATGTATAAGCGGGCTGCTGAGGGGATTGGATATTTACCGCAAGAGGCATCGATTTTTAGATCTATGACTGTTGAGGAAAATATTCGGGCCATGTTGGAAACAACAAATAAAAGCAGTGATGAAATAGATCAGATTGTGAACTCTTTGATTGAGGAGTTTAATATTGGCCATGTTCGGGAACGCAAAGGAATGCAATTATCAGGTGGTGAACGTCGTCGTGTTGAAATTGCACGTTGTTTAGCATTAGAACCTAATTTTATTTTGCTTGATGAACCGTTTGCTGGGGTTGATCCTATTGCAGTAGCTGATATTCAACAAATTATTCTACAAGTTAAAAACAGAGGCATCGGTATTCTTATAACCGACCACAATGTACGAGAAACATTGGGGATTGTTGATAAGGCATATATATTAAGTACAGGTAAAATACTATTAGAAGGTACACCGGAGGAAATTGCCAATAATCCAATCGCTCGTGAACATTATTTAGGAAATAATTTTAAACTATAGGAGGGACGATGCGCTTATTAGATAAATATATTTTAAAAGCTTTTGTAGGTCCGTTCCTATTTGGGGTGTTTGCTTTTACTAGCATTTTTGTTGGTACAGGTACCCTATTTCGTATTGCTCAATATATAACAGAATATGGAGCCCCATTATTGCTCGTTATGAAAGCTTTCTTTTTAGCGATGCCAAGTATTATTTTATTGACATTTCCTATGTCTGTATTGCTTGGTTCTTTGATGGCTTTTAGTAGACTTAGTAGTACTAGTGAAATTGTAGTTATGCGAGCTGGTGGTCTTAATTTCTTACGCTTAGCAATGCCTGTATATATCTTAGCATTACTTATATCTATTGGTGCTGTGGCATTTAATGAATTTGTTGTACCTCGTACAAATAATATGTATCAAACCATTGTGCGCGAAGAGATTATGAAGAATGCAACGCCACAAACTCAAAACCATATCGTATTAAAATCTATGAATGGTGATAATCTTAGCACATTGATGTATGCAAAACACTATGATAGTGAAAGCAAACAATTAAGTATGATTACAGTCCAACAGTTTAACGATAAGGGGGAGTTACAGCAAGTAGAAAATGCTGAGTCTGCCGAGTGGAATGGTCAAGTATGGGTAATGCATAGCGGTATTATTTATGATGTCTCTGCTGGTGAAGGTGTAGAACGGACAATGCGTTTTAAAGAACAAGTATTGCCAATTAAATCTACGCCTAATGAAGTACAACAAGATCAACGTAAGCCAGAGGAATTAACGATTAAGGAATTACGTCATCAAATTAAGGCTTATAAAGCTGCATATACCAATTCTAATAAATTAGAAATGGAAATGTATCAACGTTTTACTATTCCTTTAGCCAGTTTTGTGTTTGCCTTGGTTGGAGCGCCATTAGGATTGCAAAAACAACGCTCTAGTTCGTCTATTGGCTTTGGTATCAGTATTTTGATTATTTTTATTTACTATGGAGTCATGACCTTTGCTGGTGCACTCGGTAAGGGTGGTGCATTACCAACATGGATGGCTGCAATGATTCCGGATACATTAGGAATTATTGCCGGTTTATATTTAAATTGGCGTGTATCACGATAATGGATATATGTTAGTAGGTTAGAATATATTATGAAAGGAGGGACATCATGCTTGTAGGGTTAAAGATTCTTGTTATTATCGCTATTATGGGCGGGCTTATTGCCTATATGGGGGATAAATTAGGAACAAAAGTTGGTAAGCGTAGAATGTCCCTTTTTGGCTTGCGTCCTAAACATACATCTATTATCGTAACGATTGTAACAGGTTTACTTGTTGCGGCTGCAACGGTTGGTGTTCTTACTATTACGTCGCAAAGTGTACGCACTGCATTATTTGGAATGGATCAGTTACGGTCTGATATGAATCGTTTAACTGCAGAAGTATCAGCTAAAAATGCCGAATTAGAACGAGGAAAAGTTTTGTTAGAAGCTAATAAAAAAGAACTAGCTGATCGGATGGCAGAAATAGAAGCTATTCGTAAAGAAGTTGAGCAAAGTCGTCAAGAATTAGCTGATGCGGAGGCTGCAAAAGTTGCTACAGAGGCAGAATTAACTGCATTACAAGCTTCATATGATAAGGCTTCTAAAAAATTAGCCGATTTAGAAGCTACACGTGCTAGTATGGAAAAACATATAGCTGCTTTACAAAAAACACAAGAGGAATTGAAAAGTGGTATTATTCATCTTAGAGAAGGTACGATTTTATTCCAAGTAGATCAACTTTTAGCTCAAGCAGTAGTGCGTAATGGTTTATCCCATAATGAGGCACGTGATGCAGTACATAATATTGTAGATGACACGAATAAGCTTGTTCTTCGACGATTAGGCGTAGAAGATCATGGTGAATCTGTTGTCTACGTAGATCGTCAAAATATAGAAGTCGCTATTTCTAAAATTGAAGAATCCAAAACACCTATGGTTATCCAAGTAGTAGCGGCTGGTAATATAATTTCCGGTGAACCTGCTGTTGCAACTATTCAGGTATATCCACAGCAATTTGTTTATAAGTCCGGTGATGTTATTTCGACTGCTGTTATAGATGGTGGTAGTGATGCACAGGTAAACATGATTCGTTTCTTAAAACAAGTTAACGAACAAGCAAAATCAAAAGGTGTTATACCAGATTCTTTGTCTGGCGATGTTGGGACCATACCTGGTGATGAATTATTTTCAGCAATTCGTCGTATTAGTATGTTACATGGTAAGGTATATGTAGAGGCTTATGCAGATGAGGATACCTATTCATCTGGTCCTGTACATATTAAATTGCGGATTACACAGATCACTGATGCAGGTAAACTTATAAAATTAAATTAGTTTCTATATGAATGGCCTATGTATTAAGATTTAATACATAGGTCTTTTATTTTGTGATAAAATATAACTATTGTATTGAGGAATGAGGAATATAGTATGAATGATATAATCTATATAGCTGCTGTCGATCCAGGGAATGAAAAGACAGGCCTTGCTATTCTTTCACAAGTAGGTGAGTTAATATATCGCACTATTGTAGAAACTAAGACATTTAATAGTTCGTTTGAAAATGTATTAAGCACATATCGTGGCATTGAACATATTGTATGTGGCAATGGCACTAATCATAGGCATTTATATCCATCTATTCAACAAATTGGTCGTAATCACAAGATTACAACAAGTCTAATTGATGAATCTCATAGTACTGAAGAGGCCAGAAAATTATATTGGGAATATAATCCACCTACAGGTTGGCGTAAATTTGTACCAAAAGGCATGCAGTTTCCGCCAGAGCCAGTAGATGATTTAACAGCTTATATTATTGGTAGGCGATATACTCAACAATTGGAAGTCAATTCTACTACTATTCAAAATGAAGTTGGTGAAGAATCATTAGAAGCTAAACGTTTAGCGGCTATAAAAAAACTATATAATGAAGGAGATACGCATGAGTGATGTTGAAAAAAGAATACATTGGTCTAGTATATTGATACGATGTATTTGGATGATTGTAGGTGCCTTGATTTATACAGTAGGGTTAGACCTGTTTCTAGTGCCTAATAATATTATCGATGGTGGTGTAGTTGGTATTTCCTTAATGGCTGCAGAACTCTCAGGTGTATCCTTTAGTTTGTTTGTCGTTTTAATTAACATTCCTTTTTTGTATATAGGATATCGTATTAACGGCAAGGTATTTACTATATCTACATTATTCTCGATTATTTGGATGGCTATTTTTTCATCTTTTGCGCACGATTTTGCACCAGTTACAACGAATCCTTTTTTAGGTGCTATTTTTGGAGGCATTATACTTGGAATTGGCGTTGGTCTTATTATACGTAATGGAGGATGCCTAGATGGCTCTGAAATTGTAGCCATTATTTTTGATAAGCGAACAACTTTTTCTGTAGGTGAAATTGTAATGGCTATGAATTTAGTTATTCTAGGGGCTGCTGGATTTGTGTACAGTTGGGATAGTGCTATGTATTCACTAGTAGCTTATTTTATAGCTTATAAAATGATTGATATTACAATTACAGGCCTTGAAGAATCTAAGGGGGTAATGATTATTACTGATGCAGATAATTCTGAAAAAATTGCTGATGCTTTAAATGCAAATCTAAATAGAGGTGTTACTATATTATATGGTGAAGGTGGTTATTTAAAAACACCGAAACATGCTTTATATTCAGTCGTAACGCGTTTGGAAATTACGCGTTTGAAGGACACTGTTTATGATGTCGATCCATCAGCGTTTATAACAATTCAAGATGTACACGATGTATTTGGTGGACGTTTTACTAAGAGTGGACATTAAGGGGGCTCTAATGAATAATAAATTTGTAAAAGAAATATTGGATTGGATCTATGCAATTGTTTTGGCACTAGTTATTGCCATGGTAATTCATATTTTTATTGTACAACCAACACGTGTATCGGGTGAATCTATGGAAGATACATTACATAATGGACAATATTTAATTGTTACAAAGTGGCAACATATTATGCGTGATATGCCTGACTATGGTCAGATTGTCATTATCGATAGTCGTGTGAATCGTGAACGCACATGGACAGATGATGTGAAAGAGCCTTTGATGAATTATGTGAGTGTAGTTGATAAATCTGCTCAAACAAATGATGTATGGGTAAAACGAGTGATTGGTAGACCTGGCGATACGTTGGAATTTAAAGATGGTCATGTATGGCGTAATGGTCAAGAACTACAAGAACCTTATACCAAAGATCCTACAATGAACTATAGTCGTTCTACACCTGTTGTAGTACCTGAAGGTCATGTATTTGTAATGGGGGATAATCGAAATCATTCTAGCGATAGTCGATTCATTGGACCTGTACCTGTAGATCATGTACTAGGTTTTGTAGAGTATGCCCTATAATAGATAATAGAATATATAAAAATCTAAGGACTTAAGTGTTACAGCTCAATACTATAATGCTTTATATGAGAACGTATATTACTAAATTGTAATGTACGTTCTTTTTTATATATCTGATGAAGTATTATATTGCTTGCAATCTATCTCTTTCATACATATAAATATAAATGATTTATATAATCAATATCATTTACAATGATATTGAAAACTGATATCATATCTGTGTTATGTGAATTTTTTTTAGAGAGGTTTAGATGATGAATAAGAAAAATCTATCTTTAGCAGTTGCCGCATTATCTGTTGTAGGTGTAACGACAGCTTTTGCAGCCAATCCTTTTTCTGATGTAACACCTGATAGCTGGGCCTATCAATCTGTATCACAATTGGCTAGTGCCGGTATCATTAACGGATATCCAGATGGTACTTTCAAAGGCCAAAAGGATATTACTCGCTTTGAGATGGCTCAAATGGTTGCTAAGGCGATGGCAAATCAAGATCGTGCTAATGCAGAGCAACAAGCGATGATTAATCGTTTGGCCGATGAATTTTCTAATGAATTGTCAAATTTTGGTGTTCGTGTATCTGCCTTAGAGGACCGCGTAGGAAATGTTAAGTTCTCCGGTGATACTCGTATTAACTATGTTGAAAAAGAAGGCATAGATAATCTAGATTCCGAAGGTAAATTTACCGCTCGTGTGCGTTTAAATATGGATGCTAAAGTTAATAAGAATACATCTGTAAAAGCGCGATTAACTTCAGGGTCTATTGAACTTGGTGATGCAGCTAAAGATCATACTATGTCCTTTGATTTAGCCTATGTAGAACACAAATTTGGCAAAAATCATATGGTAGATATTGGTCGCTATACACAAAGCTTTGGTGATGGTTTAATCTATTCTAGTAACTTTGATGGTATTGGGTATAGAACACAAGTAGGAAAGGTAAATGTTAATGCTGCTTACGGTTACCCAACACTAGGTCGCTTTAGTAAGGCCTCTAAAGAAAATAATACCGAAATGGCGCTTATTAACCTTAGTGCACCAGTAAATAAACACTTAAATGTAGGTGGTATGTTTGCTCATGTAGGTACTACTAACGTCAAAATGGGCAATGGTAAGACTACTAATGATTTTAATAATGTATATGGTTTTAATGCACAATATAATATTGGTAAATTTGCCACTAATGCTGAATGGGTAACCGCAACAGGTCTTAGCAATAGTGATGTTTGGAATGTGGGCGTAAAATGGGGCGACTACAAAATCACTAAGAAAAACTCCTGGCGTGTAGCGCTTGATTACTACAACCAAGAAAAGAATGCTCCTGTATTCAAAACACAAAAATATGAAGGTAATGACTTATATGGTAAGTCTCGCTATGAAGGCTATAAAGCATGGCAGCTTAGTGCGTCCTATGCACCAGAGAAAAATGTAGGCATTACAACATATTATGGCTTCCATGCTAAAACACAAGAAGGCCATAAGGTAAATGATTACTATCGTGCAGACTTGTTATTTAAATTCTAATTAATATCTATGAAATAAGATCTATCAGAGATGATAGATCTTATTTTTGTTATAACTAATTAATTGTAATTACATTTATTAGTTATACATATTAATTGAGATGGTAAAAGATGTTAAAATACATTGTTTTATACGTAAATAAAATGAAATTTTATAAAATTTAATTTTGATAAATGCAGATAGATACTGCTTTTATTGTATAAAATTATTTCATGAAAGAAATTTCATAATATTTAATTGTGTAAGATGCTTTACAAATTTGTTGACCAGATGTATATTGACATCACAGAAAGACAACACACCAAGTTGTGGTAATAAATAAGAATAGAAGAAGAGGAAACGTGGATACTCTACACGATGTTCTTATATAAAGCATAACTAGATGTATAGTCTTCTGATAATATAAATTTTTTTCTAAATTTGTTAGTCAAAAAAGACTATGTCAGAAAGAAGGAATCTATTATGAAAAAACAATTCGCAGCAGTATTTGCAGCAACAGCACTTTTAGGTGTAACTAGCGCATTCGCAGCTAACCCATTTTCCGATGTAACTCCTGATTCTTGGGCATACCAAGCTGTATCTCAATTAGCACAAGCTGGCATCGTTAATGGTTACCCAGATGGTACTTTCAAAGGCCAAAACGATATCACTCGTTACGAAATGGCTCAAATGGTAGCTAAAGCAATGGCTAACCAAGATAAAGCTAATGCAGAACAACAAGCAATGATTAATCGTTTGGCTGATGAATTCTCCAACGAATTGAACAACTTGGGCGTACGCGTTTCCAAATTGGAAGACCGTGTAGGTAATGTAAAAGTAACTGGTGATGCTCGTATCCGTTACCAAGGTTCTGAAGATAAAGGTGTTTATAAAGATGGCAGTAAATCTTTAACTGATGGCCGTGCTCGCGTTCAATTCAATGCAAAAGTAAATGATAAAACTGATGCAGTAGTTCGTGTTAAAGGTGGTTATGAATTTGGTGATGCCTCCAATGGTACAACTGCTAAAATTGACCGTGCATATGTAGACCACAGATTTGGTCATAACGTATCCGCAAAAGCTGGTCGTTTTAATCAAACAATTGGTGGCGGTTTAATGTATGATGATACATTTGATGGTGCTCAATTAAACGTTGGTAATGATAAAGTTCAAGTACAAGGTGCTTATGGTTATATGATGGAAGGTGCTGCAGAAGGTCAAGCAAAATCTGATAATCCATCTGTATCCTATGTAGGTTTGAAAGGTAAAGTTGGTAAAGAATCCTCTGTAGGTGGTTTCTACTCCAGATTGTCTAGTGGCAATTTAAAACATAATGGTGTAGCAACTCCTAATGACCATCAAAACGTATACGGCTTCAATGCAGATCTTCATAAAGATAAAGTATGGGTTGGCGGTGAATGGTTAAAATCTGCTGATGTAGCTAATTCTCAAGCTTGGACAGCAGGCGTAGGCTATGGTAACTACGACATTGCTAAAAAAGGTACTTGGGATGTGAAAGGTCAATACTTCAACCAAAAAGCTAATGCACCAATCGTAAGCTCTACTTGGGATCAAGCATATGACTTAACTAATACAAATAATGGTTATAAAGGTTATGTAGCAACAGTTGATTACGCTGTTCAAGATAACGTAGGCTTAAGTGCTGGTTATGGTTTTAATTCCAAAGACCAAAGCGGTAAAGATTTATCCGATTTCTATCGTGCAGAACTTAACTACAAATTCTAATTAGTAGTTGATAATTACACTATTATAAAAACCATCTCTTAATAACATATAATAGTATATATAAAGGAGTCCTTTTTAAAGGGCTCCTTTTTGTATGCAAAAATTATAAAATGCAATATATAGTATGAGTATAAAATGACACAATTATTTAGTTTTATAAATTGTTTTTAATAAAATAAATCATATTAATAAGTATATATTTATAATATTTATGAGAATAAATATCGTTAACAAGAAAAACAAATAAATTTGTATAAATTTTTGAATTTTTTTAGTTCAAAAAAAAGCAGATAAAATCTAGTTTGACACAAAATTAAAAAAATAAAATTTTTAAAATGAGAATGTAACTGAGAAAAAAGGGTTTACACCAAAAATACTTCGTGCTAATATCATGGCAACAAGAAGCGGTGAGCAAAACATACTGAAATCTTGATGAAGAATTATGGCGAGGAAACGTGGATACTCCCAAGAGAATTCTAAATCTTGAAATTAGAATGAATTGTGAATCGTAACTTGAACAACAATTTTATTCTTATTTTTCAGAAAGAAGGAATTCAACTATGAAAAAACAATTCGCAGCAATCTTTGCAGCAACAGCAGTTTTGGGTGTAACTACTGCATTTGCAGCTAACCCATTCTCCGATGTAACTCCTGATTCTTGGGCATACCAAGCAGTTTCTCAATTAGCAGCTGCTGGTATCGTTAACGGTTATCCAGATGGTACTTTCAAAGGCCAAAACGATATCACTCGTTACGAAATGGCTCAAATGGTAGCTAAAGCTATGGCTAACCAAGACCGCGCTAACGCTGAACAACAAGCTATGATTAACCGTTTGGCTGATGAATTCTCCAACGAATTGAACAACTTGGGCGTTCGTGTAGCTCGCTTGGAAGACCGCGTTGGTAACGTAAAAGTTACTGGTGATGTTCGTCTTCGTTACCAAGATGGTTCTGATAAAGGTGCTAACAGAAGCTTTACAAATACTAATAGCAATAAACCAGGCGCATCTCAATTTGATGCTCGTGCACGTGTACAATTCAATGCAAAAGTTAACGACCGCACTGATGCTGTAGTTCGTTTGACTTCTGGTAGCTTTGAACTTGGTAATGCTACTGATGGTGGCAATACAACGGCAAAAATCGATCGTGCTTATGTAAACCACAAATTTGGCGAACGCGTATCTGCTAAAGCAGGTCGTTTTGGTCAAACAATCGGTGCTGGTTTAGCATTTGATGGTACTTTTGATGGTGCTCAATTTAACGCTGGTAACGATAAAGTTAACTTCCAAGCAGCTTATGGTTATGCAGTATCTGGTCTTGTTAAAGGTAATGCTAAAGCAGTAAACCCTGAACTTGCTATTGTAAACTTGAATGGTAAAGTTGGCAAACATGCTAATGTAGGCGGTTTCTATACTCGTGTAAACGGTGAAGACTTTAAAACTTCTGCTACAGCGACTCCAGCTAGTAAAGCTTACAAAAATATCTATGGTTTCAACACAGACATTAACTTCGACAAAGTTTGGGTTGGTGGCGAATGGTTGAAAGCTTCCAACGTTGACAAATCTCAAGCTTGGACTGCAGGCGTTGGTTATGGTAACTACAACCAAGCTAAACAAGGTACTTGGGACGTAAAAGCTCAATATTTCAATCAAAAAGAAAATGCTCCTATCGTTGATTCCACTTGGAACCAATACTACGGTGCAAACTCCAAAGGTTGGTTGGCATCTGTTGACTATGCATTGCAAAATAATGTTGGCTTATCCGCTTACTACGGTTTCGACTGGAAACAAACTCAAAACAACGGTAAAGATCTTGGTGACTTCTACCGTGCAGACCTTAACTACAAATTCTAATTTGATAGTTACAAATATAAAAGGGACTCCTTCGGGAGTCTCTTTTTTTGTACCCCTTATAAATGGTATAATAAATAAATACAGTAATTATACAAGGAGGTCTATTCATGAATCCTTCTTTTTCACATATTCAGATGGTGGCTATTGATTGTGATGAAACATTGTTGCGTAGTGATAATACGGTGTCAAAGTATACTAAGGATGTATTGCATCGATTACAAGATAAAGGCGTTCGTATCACTATTGCAACGGGGCGTATGTACCAAACGGCGAAGCCTGTTGGTATGTCATTGCAGCTTGGTAATGTGCCGATGATATTATTTTCCGGAGGTCTCATCCAAGAATTAGAATCAGGTCGTAAGCTATTTGAACGGACTGTGCCATTAGATACAGTACAACGGATTTGGAAAATAGCAAGTCAATATGGTTGGCATATTCAATCTTATGTAGATGATCATCTATTGTGTCATCATCAGGATTGGCAATCGAATTTATATGAACGTCAAACGGGGGCTAAAGCTGAATTTTTAAGCGATTCGTTGTATGAACTTTCACAAGAGCCGAATAAATTAATTGCTATAGATACTGTTAAAAACATAGATTCTATCATTGATACATTGGCGCCCATTGTAGGCGATACGGCTACGTTAGTGCGGAGCCAACAGGATTTTTTAGAAATCATTGCACCTCATGTATCCAAGGGCGATGCGTTATATCAGTTAGCACAGCAATATGGAATTGGCCTAGAGCATATCGTATCCTTTGGTAATGCAGAAAATGATATTTCTATGTTGTCTAAAACTGGTTATGCAGTAGCTGTTGAAAATGCTGTAGATCATGTTAAGTCTGTAGCTCATGAAGTATGTGCTCACCACAATGATGATGGTGTAGCTCAGTGGATTGAAAAACATTTATTATAATGGAGTAAGGTATGGAAGCATTTCGTTTATTAATTGTTACTGGTATGTCTGGGGCGGGAAAAACTCAGGTCTTACAAGCATTAGAGGATATGGGATACCTTTGTGTTGATAATATTCCACCTGTATTAATTCCTAAGTTAAGTGAAATTTGTCGACAAGGTGGCGACCGCACTAATCGGGTAGCTCTTGTTGTAGATATTCGTGGTGGTGAATTTTTTGAGGCTCTATCTGCATCCTTGGAGAATTTAAAAGAGATGAAGGTAGACTATGAAATCGTATTTATGGATGCGAGTGATGAAACATTGATTCGTCGTTATAAAGAATCTCGACGTAGTCATCCATTGGCTCCAAGCGGGCGCATTACAACAGGTCTAAAAAAAGAACGTCAAATTTTAGATTCTGTACGGCATAAAGCAGATTACATTATTGATACAACAGATATGAAAACAGCATCTCTTAAGGACTACTTGAAAAAACGATTTACTCAAGTGGCTGATAAACATGGTATGTCTGTAACTGTTGTGAGTTTTGGATTTAAATATGGGTTACCTTTAGATGCTGATATGATATGGGATGTTCGTTTTTTGCCTAATCCATTCTATATTCCAGAATACCGTCATAAAACAGGGCGTGTACAGGTGGTTAATGACTATATTCACTCTTTTGATGTAACGGATGAATTTAAAAAACACTATTTTAATACTATGGATTTTCTTGTACCAAATTATGAGAAAGAAGGCAAGGCCCAATTTATTGTAGCTGTTGGTTGTACGGGTGGTATGCATCGTTCTGTTGCAATGGCAGAGGCTTTGTATGCTCATTTATTAGAAAAAGGTTATCGAGCAACTGTTGAACATCGTGATATGATGAAAAATACTGTTGAAGAAGATTTTAATCCACATCAAGCAGGTCTAGGGAACTAAAGGGGTTTATATGTTACGAAAACGTTGGTTTCGGTGGTTGATTCCGGGCCTTAATATTAAACGTTGGCTTGCTCTCTATAGTTTAGGGATAGGCTTATTAATTATAGGTATTTCACTATTATTTAATTATCAATGGTTATCGTATATAGAAGATATTGTTCTTGCGTATTCATATTTTCTAACAGGCTATTATAATTATAATGTATTAATCTTAGTAGGTGCTGTGTTAATAGGTATAGCGGCCATATTGATTTTACTTGGCACGAGCAAGGTAATTAAAACAATTATTCGTGCAGTATTGCCTGATCCATCTAGCAAAGTATCGGATATTATTTTTCAAAATATTCGACTTGATAAAGGTCCTAAAATTGTTGTTATAGGTGGTGGGACTGGTTTATCCAATCTGTTGCGCGGCTTGAAAGCTCATACCTCTAATTTGTCAGCTATCGTAACTGTAGCTGATGATGGCGGTTCTTCTGGTCGCCTGCGTGAAGATTTTAAAATGATAGCACCTGGTGATTTACGTAACTGTCTTGTAGCACTGGCTGAGCAAGAAGGGGTCATGGAAAACTTATTCCGGTATCGTTTTGAAGGGAATAATGAGCTTTCTGGGCATAGTTTTGGGAATCTTTTTATTACTGCTTTAGCTCAGGTATATAATGGTGATGTAGAAGAAGCTCTTGAAGCAGCTAGTAAATTGTTGCGTGTTCGAGGTCGTGTTATTCCATCATCTACTGAATTTATTCAGCTTAGTGCCGAATTGGTAGATGGTACTATTGTTGATGGTGAAAGTAACATACCACACTCAGGGCAAAGAGTTAAACGAGTATTTAGTACACCAGAACATCCAAAACCTGAAGGTGCCGCATTACAAGCTATTGATGAAGCAGATGTTATTATTTTAGGACCAGGTAGTCTTTATACAAGTATTATTCCTAATTTATTGACGGATAAAATTGCTGATCATGTTCGTGCTAGTAAGGCGAATAAAATTTATATAGCTAATGTAATGACGCAACCAGGTGAAACATCAGGCTACACATTGGCCGATCATGTACAGGCTATTATCGATCATAGTGGGATAGGTATCATCGATACTGTTCTTGCTAATGATGGTCCTTTACCAATTCAGATGGTAGAACAGTATAGTGCCGTTGGTTCAGAGCCGATGGTAATTGATTCAAAACGATTGCAAGATATGGGGATTCGTACGGTTAGAGCAACATTGATTAGTCAAGACAAACCGGCTATTCATGACCCAGAACGCTTAGGTAAGGTTCTTATGGATATTATTTATGCTATGAAATCAGATATGGAACCACGCGTATTAGAGTATTATCTGCGTCGTGCGGATCATTAGAAAGGAAAATCTATGTCTTTTGCAGAAGATGTGAAAAATGAATTATGTGCCTATGAGCCTGAAACGGATACCGATGTGGCCATGAAGATTGAAGCATCCTGCTTATTGCGCATGGGTGGTTCCTTGCTACTCGGTATGAATGGAGCTATCGGTATACGACTAGCCACTGCTAATAATGCGGTGGCTAGACGTTTGCTAGGCATACTAAAAAAACAATATGAATTGCCGACACATGTTATGGTACGGCAAGGTTTGAATTTGCGGAAAAAGAATATGTATACACTGACGGTTGATCCATCTCAAGAAGGGCGTCAAGCCTTAGAGGATTTAGCGTTGTGGCCTGTTACCGAGCAATTGCCGAGGAAGTGGTTACACTCGATGGAGGCGCGACGTGCCTTTTTGCGTGGTGCTTTTTTAGGAGGCGGATCCGTTAATAAACCGCAAAGTGATTATCATCTTGAGTTTATGACGGGCAATGAAGCTTTCGCACGAGAGATTGTATATGTATTAAAATTATTTCACATTCATGCAGGTCTGACAGAGCGTAAAGAGGAATACGTGGTGTACCTCAAAGAAGGCGATGCGGTAACCAATTGTTTACAGGTTATGGGTGCCCAATCGGCGTTGATGGAATTTGAAAATGTACGTATTATGAAAACAGTTCGTAATCAGATCAATCGACAGGTAAATTGTGAGACTGCAAATTTACAAAAGACCGTAGATGCCGCAGTGCGTCAAGTAAAGGCTATCCGCATATTAGATGAATATGTTGGGATTGATTCGTTACCTGATAAGTTGAAAATTGTAGCTAGATTGCGTTGGGATAACCCTGAGGCGAGTTTAAAAGAATTAGAAGAAATGATGAATGGTACCTTAACAAAATCTGGTATTGGACATCGTTTGAAAAAGTTAGAAACATTAGCCCTTACGTATGATCCTATGGGGCTAGAAGAGGTTTAATATTATGTTATTTAAGAAAACATATAAGCTAGCAACTATGTTAGCAGTTATGGGGGCATTGACAGGTCATGCAGCAAGCGATATAGATTTGAACTCCATAGGATATTTTTCGTTTACTCCATTACCAACGGAATTACAAGCACAGAAAGATACATTGATTTTATCCGATAGTCCTGAATATGTGGGACCTGTAGGTGGTGTTTTAAGTGCAGGTAGCATTAATGGAAAAGGGCGTATTTACTTTTATCATGTAAATGAAATGTCAGAACCACACAAGATTGCTATTATATTGGAGAATACTGGCAATGAACCGAATGGAATTGCTGTATTTCGAGAGTTGAAATCAGTTGCAACATCTGATTATTTTGCAGCTGGACGTGATTTGTCGAGAAAAGAATTAGAACAACCGTTATCTGATAAACCATTATATTCCTTTGTAATGCCACCAAAGAGTCGGCAATTAGTATTTACTGATTTGGAACATTCACCTATTCCAAAAGATGCTCTTTTTACTGGTATTGTGGATTTACAATCTAGTGCACCGGTATTTGCACGGGTTATGATGATTCCTATGAATCTGAACTCGATTGAGTCTTCGTATTGGGTAAATAATTTGCCTATCGACCATGTGCGATTGCGCGGCACATTTACTGGTGCTGAGCGTGAAATGGCAGTAACAAAAGAATATAACACTACATTAGGTGGCGCTTATGTAGAACTTGGGAATGATCGAGAAGATCGTTTTGTGGAAGGTGTGGATGAGCTTGATAATAAAGCGTATGTAAAAGACGCAGGAAATTATGGTATTTCCTATACCGTTAAAATTCCTACAAGCGGTGAAGACCCTTTCCGTCTCTATTTCAATCCTTTAGGCGGTGGCTATTCTGGTTCCTTTACTGTAAAAGCGCAACGTCGTTGGCAAAAAGCACCTAGTGAAAGTATGACATATCATATCGGTGGTGATGATGGACTGATGGCATTGGGGCATAACACCGTATTAGATTCTCGCTATATGGGGAATTATTATGGTGGTGATACATTGACCATTGAGTTTATGCCAGCTGGTGCTTCGAATTTACCAGTTCGTTTTTTATTGATTCCAGAAGCATTAGCCAATCCACAATATGCTCGCGTATTGGCTACTAATGAAGCTGGTCAGCGAGCGTTGGAAGCAGAAGCGCAGAAAGAGGCAGCAGAAGCAGCTAAAAAAGTTGCAATTGAAGAAAAAACAGTTGCTGTGAAAACCCAAAAAGAAGAACAAGCTCATCAATTAGCAGAGCAAGCTAAATTAGCGGCCGAAAAAGCGGCAGCAATTCATAAGGCCGCACAAGCTCGACAAGCTGAACTTGATAAACGTGATGCAGAAGAACAAGCTAAACTTAAAGCAAAAGCTGATGCAGCTGCTGAACGAGTGCGTGCTAAAGCGGAAACTGATCGTCAATTAGCAGAGCAAAAAGCTAAAGTTGAGGCTCAAAAAACAGAAGCGGCGCGCATTGCAGCAGAGCAAAAAGCTAAAGATGATGCAGCTAAAGCAGAAGCAGCACGCATGGCAGCAGAACAAAAGGCCAAGAATGATGCAGCAAGAGCAGAAGCAGCACGCATTGCGGCAGAACAAAAGGCTAAGGAAGATGCAGCAAGAGCGGAAGCAGCTCGTATTGCAGCAGCCGAAAAAGCTAAAGAAGAGGCCCGCATAGCAGCGGCTAAAGCTGAACAACAACGTATAGCTGCAGAACAAGCGGCTCGTGAAAAGGCTGAACGTGAGCAAGCTGCTCGAGAAGCAGCAGAGCAAAAAGCTCGTGAATATGCAGCGAAATTAGAGGCACAACGTTTAGAAGCGCAGCGTAAGGCTGAAGAAGAACGCATTTTGGCTGAACAACGTGCAGAAGCAGCTCGTATTGAGGCAGAGCGTAAAGTGGCAGAACAAGCGGCTAAAAATGAAGCAGAACGACAAGAAGCTGCTCGTAAAGCTGAAGTGGCTCGACAAGAAGCCGCCCGTCAGGCTGAAGAAAAACGTAAAGCTGCAGAAGCTAAAGCAGAAGCAGAGCGTATTGCAGCAGAAGCTAAACGTGCTGAAGAGGCTAGAAAAGCGGAAGCAGCCCGACAAGAGGCTATGCGTAAGGCTGAAATTGCTCGTCAAGAAGCGGCCCGTAAAGCCGAAGAAGAGCGCTTAGCAGCGATTGCTAAAGCTCAAGAAGAGGCACGCAAAGCAGAGGAAGCACGCCAACGGGAAGAAGCACGTAGGGCAGAAGCAGCACGTCAAGCTGAGGCAAATAGATTGGCAGAGATTGCTAAAGCTGAAGAAGCCGCTCGAAAGGCCGAAGAACAACGTGTTGCAGAGGAAGCAAAACGTGTAGAAGAAGCGCGTAAAGCAGAAGAGGCACGCCGTGCAGAAGCGGCTCGTAAGGCTGAGGCTGCAAGAATTGCGGAAGAAGAACGTATTGCTGCAGCTGCACGACAAGCCGAGGAGGCTCGTATCCGTGAAGAAAATCGTGCAGCAGAGGCTGCTCGTAAAGCTGAGCGTGAACGGATTGTGAAGGAACAAGCGGAAGCGGCTAGAAAAGCTGAAGAAGCTCGTCAATTGGCAGAAAAACGGTACCGTGAATATGAAATTGCTCAAGAACAAGCCAAAGAAGCGCGCCGTCGTGCTGATATTCAACGGGAAGCTCAGAAAAAGGCAGCTCAACGGGCTGAAGAAATCCGTTTAGCTGCACAACGACAAATTATTGCTAAGCGAAATGCAGAAATTGCACGTCAAAAATTGGCAGAAGAACGTGAAGCAGCACGTATTGCCGCACAAGGTGGCAAACGTCGTAGCTTTGCTGAGTTAGATGATGTTAATACATCTGTTGATCAAGATGAAGATAGTACACAAAATGCAGTATCTATTGATCAGTTGACAAGAAAACAACAGTAAAAGAATCGATGGATTCCCATAATAAATCGGGTGCCTCTTGGGGTATCCGATTTGTGTTTCTTCATGGGAATTACATTGACTTTCACAAGTAATTTCAGTACAATGAATAGAGATAAGTGCAATATACAGTACGAGATGCTGTAGCATTACAAAATCCCTTTTAAATTGGTCCAGAGAGGCTAAAAAAGGACATATAGTTGAAGTGCCCTCAAGGGCTTCTTTGTGTAGACTATCCGACCTTTTGCCTTGGGCAGAAGGTCTTTTTTGTTATATAAGATAGGAGGCAATCATGGGACAAGTGAGTTTGCATGGCAAACATTTGTTAGGGTTACAACATGCTACACCAGAAGAGATTAAATTGATTCTTGATGTAGCTAAAAAGATGAAGAAGGTTGTTTTGTCTGATGACAAAAAAATCCCTTACTTGAAAGGTAAGGCGATTATCAATCTATTCATGGAACCTAGTACACGTACGCGTAGTTCCTTTGAACTAGCAGGTAAATATTTAGGGGCAGATGTAATCAATATTACACCAAGTGGTTCCTCTATGGGGAAGGGTGAAAGCTTCCGTGATACATTATTGACATTGTCCTATATGGGAACGGATGCTATCGTAATGCGCAGTAGTGCAGAAGGGGCTCCTTTATATGCGACAAAAGCTGTTGATCCTATCATTATTAATGCTGGCGATGGTGCCCATGAACATCCAACACAAGCATTGCTCGATATGTTCTCCATCATTGAACGTAAAGGTTCACTAGAAGGCAAAAAGGTTGTTATCGTAGGTGATATTATGCATAGCCGTGTAGCTCGCTCTGATGTCTACGGCCTTACTAAAATGGGGGCTGACGTTCATTTAGCAGGTCCTCGTACCATGCTGTATCCTGAACTTGAAAAAATGGGTGTTACCATTCATCACGATGTGCGTGAAGCTGTAAAAGATGCAGATGTTGTCAATGTACTTCGCATTCAATTAGAACGCATTCACTCTGCTCTATATCCAACAAATCGCGAATATGCGCGTATTTTTGGTATCAATAAAGATGTATTAAGCCTAGCAAAAGATGATGTTATGGTCATGCATCCAGGCCCAATGAACCGTGGCCTTGAAATTTCCCCAGATGTAGCCTACTGGGATCAATCCGTAATTCAAGAACAAGTACGCAATGGTGTATCCGTTCGTATGGCTGTATTGTACTTAACAATTCATGGAGGTGACGGTAGTGAGCTTGCTTATTAAAAATGGTACGGTAGTCAATCCGGCAAAACAACAACATGAAGTAGCAGACGTTCTCGTGAAAGATGGTAAAATTGCAGCCATCGGTCAAAATTTAAGTGCAGACGGTGCTGAAGTATATGATGCAACAGGACTTATTGTAGCACCGGGTCTTATCGATATTCATACACATTTGCGCGAACCAGGCCAAGAAGCAAAAGAAGACTTTTATTCTGGTACACAAGCGGCAGCTGCTGGTGGTTTTACACGTGTTGTGACTATGGCGAATACAACACCAGTAGTAGATAATGCAGCTCTTGTAAGAGGTTTGAAAAAACAAGCGGAACTTACTGGCGTAGTAAAAGTAGAATTCATCGGTGCTGTATCTAAGAACCTTGAAGGAAAAGAACTTGCTGAATTAGGTGATATGGCTGAAGCAGGCGTTGTAGCTTACTCAGATGATGGCCATTATGTTGAAAGTGCTGCTTTTATGCGTCGTGCGTTAGAATATTCTTCCATGTTCAATAAAATGGTTATCGACCATGCAGAAGATATTAGTTTGACTAAAAATGGTCACATGCATGAAGGCTTTGTATCTTATGAAATGGGTGTTATCGGTCGTCCCGCTGTAGCTGAAGACTTGGCTGTAGCCCGTGATATTTTATTAGCGGAAATGACAGGTGGTCATATCCATATTGCTCACGTAAGTAGTAAAAATACAGTTGATATGGTACGCCGTGCAAAGGCTAAAGGGGTTAATGTGACTTGTGAAGTAACAAGCCAACATCTATCCTTTACTGACGAATATTTGCGCGAATATAATCCGGCTTTTAAAATGGCACCACCAATTCGTTCTGAGGATCATCGTCAAGCATTGCTAGAAGGTTTAAAAGATGGCACCATTGATGCTATCATTACCGACCATGCACCACATGCATTCGAAGAAAAAGACCACGAATTTTGCTGTGCTCCAAATGGTTTTAGCGGTCTTGAAACATCCTTGGCTGGCGTTATTACAAATGCCTATGGTTCAGATAAACTTAGTATTGACCAAGTGGTGTATTACATGAGTACTCGCCCAGCTGAGTTGTTGCATTTAGATGCAGGTGTTTTAGAAGTTGGTAAAACAGCGGATATTACAGTATTCTCTACTACAGAACAATGGACTGTAGATAGAAATAAATTTTATACAAAAGGTAAAGTTAGCCCATTTGATGGCATGACTGTTACTGGCAAAGCAAAGCTTACCGTTGTAGACGGTAACATCGTTATGAAGGAGGGCGTGGTCCTATAATGAAAGGCAAATTAGTTCTGGAAGATGGTTCCGTATTTGAAGGTTCCCTATTAGGCGGCGCTCCTACTGTGGGCGAGGTTGTGTTTAATACAGGCATGACTGGCTATCAAGAAATTTTAACTGACCCATCCTATGCGGATCAAATTATTACATTAACATATCCATTGGTTGGTAACTATGGCACATTAAATGCTATTACACAAGGGCCTAAACCATACTGTAAAGGCTTTATCGTGGGTGAACTATGTGATTTTCCATCCAATTGGCAAAACGAAGGTTTGTTCAGCGAATACTTACGTTTGCACGGCATTCCTTGCCTCTATGATGTAGATACGCGTGCTATTACCCGTACTATTCGTAACCATGGTGTTATGAAAGGTGTACTTGTGCGCGCTGATTATCCGATGGAGGATATTCAAAAATTATTTAAACAAGAATTGCCAACAGACCAAGTTATGCGCGTCACTACAAAATGGCAAGGCATGCGTGGCGATAAAAATGCAGAATTCCATGTGGCTGTAATGGATTATGGTGTAAAAGAAAATATTCTTCGATCCTTAGAGGTTGCTGGTTGCCGTTTAACTGTATTCCCAGCAGATTCTAAAGCAGAAGATGTACTTGCTGTTAATCCTGATGGTATTTTCTTGTCCAATGGCCCTGGAGACCCTCAAGATTTAGGTTATGCAGTAGAAGAAGTGAAGAAAATGTTTGGTAAGAAACCAATCTTTGGTATCTGCATGGGTCACCAAGTATTGGCACAAGCTTATGGTGGTACTACATTTAAATTAAAATTTGGTCATCGTGGTTCTAACCATCCTGTACAAGACCTTCGTACCGGCCGTGTATATATTACATCTCAAAACCATGGTTTTGCTGTAGATGATACATCTTTACCTGATTGTATTGAAATCACACATCGCAGTGTGAACGATGGTACTGTAGAAGGTATGCGCCATAAAGAATTACCAATCTTCTCCGTACAATACCACCCAGAAGCGTCTCCTGGACCTACTGATAACCTATATTTGTTTGATGAATTTGAAGATATGATGAGAAAGGGAAAATAATATGACCACAGAAGCAAAAAAAGTACTCGTAATTGGTTCTGGTCCAATTATTATCGGCCAAGCAGCAGAATTTGACTATGCTGGTACACAAGCGTGCCGTTCCCTTCGTGAAGAAGGCTATAAGGTAGTATTGGTTAACTCTAACCCTGCTACAATCATGACAGATACAGATATTGCAGACCGTGTATATGTAGAACCTATTAGCCTTGAATTCGTAACGGAAGTTATAAAAAAAGAACGCCCTTGGGGCTTATTGGCAACATTGGGTGGCCAAGTAGGTCTTAATATGGCCGTTCAATTATCCGAAGCGGGCGTACTGGAAGAGTATGGCGTTAAGTTGCTTGGTACGACATTAGAAGCTATTAAACATGCAGAAGATCGCGAACTATTCAAGGAAGCGATGAAGGACATCAATCAACCAGTTCCTGAGTCTGACATTTTTAATGATCTTGAAGAAGCGGTGGCGTTTGCTAATCGTATTGGTTATCCTGTTATCATTCGACCTGCGTATACCTTGGGTGGTACTGGTGGTGGTATTGCAAATAATGAAGACGAAATGTATGAAATTACTCGTCGAGGTTTGAAACTTTCACCAATTCACCAAATCTTGGCGGAACGCTCCGTTGCAGGTTGGAAAGAAATTGAATATGAAGTCATGCGTGATAGTGCAGATAACTGTATCATCGTATGTAACATGGAAAATATTGACCCTGTAGGCGTACATACGGGTGACTCCATTGTTGTGGCACCAAGCCAAACATTGAACGATATTCAATACCAAATGCTTCGTACTGCATCTGTAGATATTATTCGCTACTTGAAAATTGAAGGTGGTTGTAACGTACAATATGCATTGAATCCGGATAGCAACGAATATATCGTTATCGAAGTAAACCCTCGTGTATCTCGTTCCTCTGCATTGGCATCTAAAGCAACAGGCTATCCAATCGCAAAGGTAGCTGCAAAAATTGCAGTTGGCATGACATTGGATCAAATTACAAATGCTGTAACAGGCGAAACAAAAGCTTGCTTTGAACCAACACTTGACTATGTGGTAACTAAATTCCCACGTTGGCCATTTGAAAAATTTAATTTGGCAGACCGCACATTGGGTACCCAAATGAAGGCGACTGGCGAAGTTATGGCTATCGACCGTACATTGGAAGGTTCTTTATTGAAAGCTATTCGCTCCTTGGAAATCGGTTTAGATCATATTGAGCTTAAGAAAATTGCTCATGAATCCATGGAACAATTGATTGAGCGTTTACATTTAGTTGATGATGAACGTATCTATGTGGTAGCTGAAGCACTTCGCAAAGGTATTAGCGTAGAAAAAATTCATTACATTACAAAAATTGATACATTTTTTATTGAAAAGATTAAAAATATTGTTAATGTAGAAAAAGCGTTAACTGAAAATGGTTTGACTCAAGACGTATTGCGTCTAGCTAAACGTTATTCATTCCCTGATACTGTTATTGCACGTTATGCAAATACTACAGCAGACGAAGTAAAAGCAAAACGTAATGAATGGAATATTCTTCCAACTTATAAATATGTAGATACATGTGCTGCTGAATTTGAGTCTAAAACACCATACTATTACAGTGCATATGCTCAAGAAGACGAAGTTAAACCATTAGGTGGAAAATCTGTTGTCGTACTTGGTTCTGGCCCTATCCGTATTGGTCAAGGCGTAGAATTTGATTATTGTTCGGTACATTCTTCTTGGGCTCTTCGTAAAGCGGGTTATCAATCTATTATGATTAACAATAACCCTGAAACTGTATCTACGGATTTTGATATTTCCGATTCTCTATACTTCGAACCATTAACAGTGGACGATGTTATGGAAATCATTGATAAAGAACAACCAGCTGGCGTCATTGCTCAATTCGGTGGTCAAACTGCTATCAACTTGGCAGGTCCTTTGGCTAAACGGGGTGTAAAAATTCTAGGTACATCTGTAGATAGCATTGATATGGCGGAAGATCGTGAACGTTTTGATGAATTATTAGCTAAACTTGGTATTCCTCGTCCGGTAGGGGCTCTTGTTACCTCTGATGAAGAGGCACAAGAAGCGGCTAAGAAATTGAAATATCCATTGATTGTACGTCCTTCATATGTACTAGGTGGTCGTGCGATGGAAATTGTATATAACGATAAAGAACTTGACGTATATATGAAGGAAGCCGTAGTAGCATCTAAGGAACATCCAGTCCTTATCGACCGTTATATGGTTGGTATGGAGGTAGAGGTTGACGCTATTTCCGATGGTACTGATGTATGTATCCCTGGCATTATGGAACAAATCGAACGCGCCGGTGTTCATTCTGGCGATTCCATGGCGGTTTACCCAGCACAACATTTAAGCCAAGAAATTATTGATCAAATCGTAGACTATACACGTCGTATTGCCATTGGCCTTAATGTTAAGGGGGTTCTTAATATTCAATATATCGTGGCTGATGGCGAACTTAATGTAATCGAAGTTAACCCTCGTTCTAGTCGTACTGTACCATTTATTTCCAAAGTTACAGGTATCAATATGGTAGAATGTGCAACGCGTATTGCTCTTGGTGAAAGCTTAAAAGGCTTAGGCTTACCATTAGGACTTGTACCTAATAAACCATATGTAGCTGTCAAAGCACCGGTATTCTCCTTCTCCAAAATGGGCCTTGTAGAAATTGCTCTTGGACCTGAAATGAAATCTACTGGTGAAGTAATGGGGATTGGTCGAACTTATTCTGAAGCATTGTTTAAAGCTATTAATGGTGCAAACATGCGTATCCCTGAAGATGGTACGATTCTCATGACTGTAGCAGATCGTGATAAAGCAGAAGCTTGTGAACTTGCAAAAGGTTTCATCGACCTTGGCTATCATATTGAAGCTACTGGTGGTACTGGTAAGTATTTTATTGAACATGGTGTTAACTGTAAGGTGGTTAATAAAATTCACGAAGGTGAAGATAACTGTGCCGACCATATTCGTCAAGATAAGGTGGACCTTGTACTTAATACATTGACAGCTGGTAAACGTCCTGAACGTGAAGGTTTCCAATTGCGTCGTCTTGCTGTAGAAATGGGGACACCATGCTTAACAAGTCTTGATACAGCTCGTGAAGTATTGCGTGTTGTAGCAAACCGTAAAGACGATGCTAATTATCATGTAGAAGCATTACAAGATTTTGAATTGGAGTAGTACCATGAGTGGCTATGTAGAACAGGGCGAAGTCGTTCGCAATGAGCAAATAGGTTCTGATGTGTGGATTATGGATGTTCACGCACCAAAACAAGCAGCAGAAGCAAAGGTAGGGCAGTTTTGTAATGTTCGCGTAGCGGACTCTACGGCGCCATTATTGCGTCGTCCTATTAGTTATGCTGGATTTGATGCACAAAAGGGTATTATTACCCTTTTGTATCGTGTCGTAGGTAAGGGGACGGATCTTATGACTCATCTCGTACCTGGTGACACATTAGATTGTTTAGGCCCTTTGGGCGAACCTTTTGTAACATCTAAGAATATGCTACTTGTAGGTGGTGGTGTTGGTATCGCACCGATGCTATGTATCGCATCCCATCTGCAAAAAGGTGAAGAAGCACAAGTTATTCTTGGTTTTAGAAATGAAAGCGAGACCTTCTGGGCAGACTTATTCAAAGATATGCCCGTTAAAGTGCATATTACTACTGATGATGGTAGCGTAGGGACGAAAGGTTTTCCTACAGCTATTATGCCTGACTTAATTAAGTCTAATTCATTTACTTCTGTTATGACTTGCGGACCGACGCCAATGATGAAAGGTGTGGCACAAGTTGCTAAAGAGCTCAATGTGCCATGCCAAGTATCTCTTGAAGAGCGCATGGGATGTGGTACAGGTGGTTGTTTAGGTTGTGCATGTGATGGTGTAGGTGGTAAGCGCTATAAGGTTTGTAAGGATGGTCCTGTATTCCCCGCTGAGGAGGTGTTTTTTTAATGAGTGAACGCGATTTAAATAACACCGTTGCACCTAATCCAAAACTTGCTGTAGATTACTGCGGTATTAAGATGAAGAACCCTATTATCGCTGCATCTGGTACTTTTGGTAATGGTCCTGAATATGCTAGTTATTTAGACCTTAGCAATGAAGTAGGGGCAATTTCTGTGAAAGGATTAACTCCTAAAGGTCGTCATGGTAATCCAGGGCCTCGTATAGCCGAAACTCCATCCGGTGTACTGAACTGCATTGGTCTTGAAAATCCTGGAGCAGAACATTTTGTAACGGATATTTTACCAGGACTAAAGAAATATGACGTACCATTACTTGCGAATATGTCCGCTAGTACGGTAGAGGAATTTTCGTGGATGGCAGAGACTTTATCCGTAGACGGTATTGCGGGCCTTGAGGTTAATGTTTCTTGTCCTAATGTAGCCTGTGAAGGAATGGCATTTGGTGTTGATCCGAAGGTGGTTGAACAGGTTACAAAGGCAGTTCGTAAAGTCACTGATAAGCCAGTTATTGTTAAGCTTTCACCGAATGTAACAGATATTGTGGAAATTGCAAAGGCTGTAGAATCCGGTGGTGGTAATGGAGTAAGCCTTATCAATACATTGTTAGGCATGGCTATTGATATTCATCGTCGTAAACCTTTATTAGGAAATATTTATGGAGGTCTATCTGGCCCAGCTGTAAAACCTGTAGCACTCCGTATGGTACATCAAGTGTATAAGGGCGTTACTATTCCTATTATAGGACTTGGTGGTATTATGAGTGGTACCGATGCTATTGAATTTATGATGGCTGGTGCACAGGCTGTACAAGTTGGCACAGCTACAATGGTAGATCCAACTGCTATCTCACGTATTGCTCGTGAAATGGGCGATTATGTAGAACAATATAATCTGAATAGCATTACTGACATTGTTGGTGCAGTGCATCAATAGTAGTTTAGTCACAAATAAAAAGCAGGAAATTAGCTATGCTAGTTTCCTGCTTTTTATATATGGCGCTGTTTTGTATCAATTATTGGTAAGTATATTATACATAAGCTTTGTAGAAATCTATAAATTGTTGAGCTACAGGAGAAAGGGCATGTCCTTTTAACGTGATAAATGCTTTTTTATAATCTCCAGAAAACTCGGGTAGTTTGACTCGTGACATTTTTCTATGGTTAACCATTTCCTTGGTATCCATAGGGACGAGTGCAACGGTGCGACCAGAAGAGGCCCATTCAATGGCTGATGTTTTAGTTGTCGTAATGGCACTAACATTAAGATGTTCCATATCAGTTAAGGAAGATTGCATAATCATTCTTACGGACCCACCAGATAAGGAGAGGGGACATTGTTTAATATCATCCCAAGTGATGGTATCGTGTTCTCGATCAGTCCAAAATACGTCACGTCTAAATAGTGCATACAAATGCTCTTCCTGTGTTAAAAGAATATCAAACTTTTCTGTATCCACCATTTGAATATTAGCGATTCCTATTTCTGCACTACCGCTAATAAGTTGGTTGACTACATTGGTCATTAAACCTTCGTAGATTTCAAAATGTACAGAAGGATATTTCATGGAAAATGCTGGTAAATATTGTTGTACAATTGGTGTAGAACGAGAGGCAGAGGTAGCAATACGTAAGGTGCCTTCGATGCGTGAGTTTAACTGTTGTACTGCATTATATGTAGATTCTTCAATCGAGCATAATTGCTGCGCTTTTTCATAAAAAATTTTTCCTGCATCGGTCAGTTGTAAATTGGAACCTCGTTGACCTCTTTTAATATTGATTAATTGAGCTCCAAATTCTGCTTCTAAATATTTTAATTGCTTACTCAAAGCTGGTTGTGTAATATGGAGAATTTCTGCAGCTTGAGTCATATTGCCTGTTTGAACGAGGGTTATAAAGTTGTGATAGTATGATGTGTCCATAAAATCCCCCTATTATACACAAATCATGATAATTAAAATTTATAATAAAAAAAAGAATAGTTATTTTACCTTTTAACAAAAGTGATATATACTATATATATTAAGGAGATAAAGCGAAACAAAAGTCGCTTTAATCTTCTCATTAATATTTTTGATATAGTTACAGTAACTAAGAAAGTGGGTATTACTATGGGCGTAGTAAAAAGAACATTAAGCAAAGCAATCCGTAATTGGGAAGCACGTAGATTAATGACCGCACATAATGCAATTAGCCGCAAAAAACAAGTAGAACGTGTATGGCCACATCCATTGACAAATGAAAAACGTCACGAGTTGAATCAAGGCATTAATGGTTTGGTTCATAGTGATAACTAATTGCTTACTATACAAGTTTGTTTGATACTTAGTTTAGTGGTAGTACCACTTCGATAGCATTTAATACAATACAAGTTGCAGCTCCATGACTCATGTCTTGGAGCTCTTTTTGTATGTGTTCTATATCATTTAAGGGTACTAGAATTGTAAGTTCTATCTGTTCACCAAATGCAGCTTCATAATGTAGTTGTGCATCTTGTAAATATCGCTCCAATGATCCATATAATGCATAATCGATTGTTGTTTGTAATTGTACACGTGTTGTGTGTAATTCTTTTGGAGCAAGTTGTAATGTTTCAGAGACAGAGTGGGAATATGCACGAATTAATCCGCCAGCGCCTAATTTTATGCCGCCAAAGTATCGTGTTACGACAACAGCTACATTTGTAATACCTGTCTTTTTTAATACTTCAAGCATAGGCTTACCCGCAGTGCCCGACGGTTCACCATTGTCGGATGAGCGTTGTTGTTCCTGCTTTGGTCCTAATGCATAGGCAGTGCAATTATGTCGCGCATCCCAAAATTCTTTGTTAATCCGATTAATAAAGGCTTGTGCCTCAGTTTCGGTACTACATGGACATATTGTAGTAATAAACCTAGATTTTTCTACGATATATTCGTGGCGAAATTCATTAGCTACGGATATAAATTCTATTGTAGGGCTTGTTGTTTCAGGCATTTTCTCACCTCCGCTCATATTTTTACTATATTATTTATTCATCATCATCACTTTATTATAAGCTATATATAAACATTATGTATAGCTTATTAACACTAATGGTTAATAATATATTTGTATAATATATAATATTCACAAGTACAAGCACGAAGTCTTTTATATAGAAGAAATAACTCCCGCTAATTTTAGTAGGATATTGACTAATTGAGAATCTATGTTATTATAAATAGTAGATATATGAGTATTTATTCATGTGATATATGTTACAAATATACTGTGTTTATCATATTTTATGAATTTATGATTTGAATTGTATTGAAGGAAGTTATATATGAGTACAAAAAAACAAGAGTTTGACATTACGGGTATGCACTGTGCAGCCTGTGTAAAACGGGTAGAAAACGTCGTATCTAAGGTTGATGGCGTAGCTTCTGTAAAGGTTAACCTACTAACGCGTAAGGGGAGCGTTGAATTTAAGGATGGCGCTACCGTAGAACCACAACAAATTATCGATGCCATAACGAATATTGGTTTTGGTGCTACTGAAGCGGATGAGACGAAGCAAGAAATAGAAAAGGTAAATTTAAAACCCCATATTACACGCCTTATTATTGCTGCTTGTATGGCTGTACCGATGATGATCAATATGACCTTGCATCGTTTTGGTATTCAAGCGTTGCCGGTTTGGGTTGAATTTGTATTAGCCACTATCGCTCAATTTGGTCCGGGTCTCATGTTCTATAAGAGTGCATGGAGTGCCGTAAAGAATGGAGCTCTTACGATGGATGTTCTCGTTGTCATGGGAACCAGTGTGGCATATCTGTTTAGTATTTATAACTGGCAGTTCCATCCAGAACTTGGTCCTCATGGTATTTACTTTGAAACCTCTGCATGGCTTATTACATTTATCCTTCTCGGTAAATTATTAGAAGAGGTTGCTAAGGGGCGTACATCTGAAGCACTCCAAAAACTAATTGCTTTGCAACCGGCAACGGCTCATGTGTTGCGAGATGGTGAATTTGTAGATATTCCTACCTCTAAGGTTGTGGCTGGCGATGTTTTACAAGTGCGCGCTGGTGAAAAGATTCCTGTAGATGGTACTATTACAGAAGGTTACTCTACCGTTGATGAAGCTATGCTTACTGGTGAAAGCTTACCGGTAGAAAAGCAAGTAGGCTCCGAGGTTATTGGGGCGACTATCAATTTGAGTGGCGCTTTCACAATGGAAGCAAAACGCATTGGTAGCGACACGATGTTATCTCAAATCATTAAAGTCGTTGAAGAGGCACAAACATCTAAAGCAAGCATTCAACGTATTGCGGATATTGTGGCTCAATACTTTGTACCAACTGTTATTGGCCTTGCTGTACTAACTGGTCTCGTGTGGTACTTTATTGTAGGCGATTCTATCAATGTAGCCCTTATTAATGCGACCGCTGTTCTAGTAATCGCTTGTCCTTGTGCACTTGGCCTTGCAACACCGACATCCATCATGGTAGGTTCTGGCCTTGGCGCAGAACATGGTGTTCTCATTAAGAGTGCGGAATATCTTGAAAAAGCCGGTAAACTCGATGCTATCGTTATGGATAAAACAGGCACCCTTACACAAGGCGTGCTCGATGTAACGGCTTTCAAAAACTATAGCGGTGATGAAAGTGCGAACATGTCCATCATGATGGCCCTCGAAAGTGGTACATCACATCCGATTGCTAAGGCTATGGTTTACTATGGTGAAGATCATGGCTATAAGGGTAAGGCTGTTGAACTTGAAAGCTTTGGTGATGTACCGGGTAAAGGCTTACAAGGCGCTTATCAAGGTGTGTCTGTACAACTTGGTCATAGCCGTTGGATGAGTGAACTTGGCTATGATTTGTCTAAGGTACAAGATGATATTCAACATTTTGAAGAACAAGGTGCATCCGTATCTGTTCTTGCTGTAGATGGTGTTATCAGTGCATTGTGGGCTGTAGAAGACGAATTGCGTCCTGAAACAATTGATGTGGTTAAGGAATTACGTTCTCAAGGCATTGATGTATGGATGCTCACCGGTGATAATCGACGCACGGCTCAATATATTGCTAAACAAGCTGGTATCTCCCACGTTATTGCAGAGGTATTACCTCAAGATAAAGCAAGTAAGGTTAAAGAGTTACAAGATAAAGGCCTTGTAGTTGGTATGGTCGGCGACGGCATCAATGATGCTCCTGCTCTTGTAACTGCAGATATCGGTTTTGCCATCGGCAGTGGTACAGATATCGCTGTAGAAGCAGCAGATATCGTTCTTGTGCGCAATGATTTGCATACATTGGTACAAGCCGTACGCCTCAGCCGTAAGACGATGACCAATATTAAACAAAATTTATTCTGGGCATTGATCTTTAACTGTATCGGTATTCCTTTGGCTGCTGTAGGTGCCTTGAATCCTATGATTGCAGGTACTGCAATGGCATTTAGTTCCGTTACGGTGGTAAGTAATTCTCTTCGCTTAAAACGAGCTAAGGTTTAAAGAGATAGTACATTAAGATTATATGTTACGAAGCACTTATACTAACGTATAGGTGCTTCATTTTTATATATATCTCTAATTCCTATGAAATCAGTGTTTTTAGATAGCTTATAATTTGTTATACTAAATATAGTTATTTATTTTAAGAGAGAGGTGCTATCTATGAAATTAAAAACTCGAGATATTGTTTATATTGGCTTTGTTGCTGCTTTGTGTGCTGTGGCAACGACTATTCGCATTGAGATTCCAGGTGGTGCAATGGTGCATTTAGGATCAGCGGCTCTCTTTACAACTTCCATTCTTTTTGGTGGTTTATATGGTGGTTTGGGGGCTGCTATTGGTTCTGCATTATTTGATCTATTTGGTGGTCATACGCAGTACATTGTATTCTCTTTCTTTATTAAAGGTATTGCAGGTCTTATTGTAGGCGGCATGACAGCAGGTTATTTGCCACCATCTATTACAAAACGAACAGCATCCTTTGGGCGTATTTTAGTGGCTCTTATTGTGGGGGCCATTTGGACTGCTTTTGGATATTTCCTTGCATGGTGGTTCGTTCTTGAAAGTGCAACTGTAGCAGCTAGCAAAATTCAATACTCTTTGATTACTAGTGCGGCTGGTATTGTGGTAGCGATTGTTTTAACCCCTAAATTACAATCTGTGGTGCGTAAATTATTTACTAAAAATTAAAGCTTAGGAAATTTAACACTAATAACTAGTTATTTATGAAAGAGTCCCCCTTAATTTACTTGAATTAAGGGGGACTCTTTATTTTACTATTTAGTTTGTTTAGTAGATATTGTCAGAGTTAAAAGTTACAAAGATCGTTTAAGTTTTCTGCCATCGTAGGATGTGTGAAGATTTGATTTTTAAAATAAGTATATGGGATGTCATTATCCATAGCCATCTTAATTAAGTTAATCAATTCTTCAGCACTTTGAGAATAGAGGGTAGCACCAAGAATTAAATTGTTTGTAGTATTTACTACAATTTTAAAAGCCCCTTTGAGGTTGTCATTTACATGAGCTCTTGGCATAGTAGCAACGAGCATTTCTTTCGTTTTAACAGTATAACCTTTGTTAATGGCTTCTTCTTCAGTAAGGCCTACACGAGCGAGTGGAGGTGTTAAGAAGGTTGTATAAGGAATATTTTTGCGATCTTTTAATGTATAGTTACCATTACCTGTAAGTGCACCGAATACAATGCGGAAGTCATCGAGAGAAATGTAGGTAAATTGCGGACCACCATTAACATCGCCTACTGCATATACACCTGGGACAGAGCTTTCACACGTATCATTTACAAGGATTGCACCGCGTTCATTAGTTGTAATCTCAGTATTTTCTAAACCGATGTTCGCAGTATTAGGTCTGCGACCTGTAGCATAGAGAACAGCATCAAAGGTATAGTTTTGATTATTAGCAGTGATAACAGGCTTGTTGCCGTCATTAGATACAGAATTTAGTGTAACAGAGTTTAAAATAGTAATACCTTGTTCAGCTAAGTATTCATTAGCTAATTCTTGAACGATAGGTTCTTCTCTTTTAAGAATAGTAGAGTCAATATTAAAAACTGTAACTTTTGTACCTAATTTAGCGTATAGGCTAGCAAATTCTAGACTAATAGGACCAGCACCAATGATGCCTAATGTACTTGGTTGAGGGGATAGGTGTTGAATTTCTGTACTATTATAGAAACCTGTTGCTGTATCGATGCCATCAATGTTAGGTTTAATGGCTATAGCACCTGTATTAATAATAATTGTTTCACTAGATAAGATGATTTTATCTTCCCCAGCTGTAACGGCGATTTCTTTATTACTAATGAATTCACCATGTCCAGTATATACATCGACATGTTCATTAGTGTCTAACATACCGAAGTTTTTATTGCGTAAACGAGAGGTAACTACCTCGCGTTGGTTTAATACTTGATCGTAAGATAAGCCTTTTGATGCGGCTATAATCATCGTCTTAGTAGGTATACATGCGATATTAATACATGTGCCACCATACATGAGTGGATTTTCTTCAATCATAGCTACGGCTTTGCCCATAGAGCCAAATTTAGCAGCTAATGTTTTACCAGCCTTACCGAAACCTAGGACGATAAGATCATAATGTTTGGTATTCATACAATACCTCCTGTTTTTATATTGAAATTATTAGATATATACATTATAGCATAGAATTATAAATAGAAAAGAGGAGATGGAAAATAATTATTGATTATTTCAATGTTAAGTATTTCTACTTGACACATCTTTTTTTATACAGTACCATATGTAAAGTAATATGACTTGACAGTGATGGAGGTGGCAAAATGGAAGAACGAGTACTTATCAGTTTGCTCTTGGATTTCTATGGGCCATTACTGACGGACAAGCAACGGATGTCCTTACAACTTCACCACGAAGATGATATGTCTCTTGGCGAGATTGCTGAGGAATTAGGCGTATCACGACAAGCTGTACACGATAACTTACAGCGTGCACGTCATATTTTAAATGACTATGAATCTAAATTACACTTGGTGGCTCAGTACGAGGCACGTGAACAAGTGATAAGTGAATTAAAAGATACGTTGCCGGCGGATGTGCTTTCACAATCGCGGGTACAACAATTATTGACGCAAATGGAGGGATAATATGGCATTCGATAGTTTGTCAGAAAAACTGCAAGACGCCTTTAAATCCTTGAAAGGGAAGGGCAAAATTACAGAAGAAGATGTCAATCTTGCGTTGCGTCAGGTACGAACAGCTCTCTTAGAAGCGGACGTAAACTTTATGGTGGCGAAGGATTTCGTTAAATCCATTAAAGAAAAGGCCCTTGGGGAAGAGGTGTTTGGTTCCTTGAACCCAGCTCAAACGGTTATTAAAATCGTTAATGATGAGTTGACCGCTCTTCTAGGTGGTACGCAAAGCCGTATCATGATTTCTAGTAAGCCTCCAACAATTATTATGCTTGTTGGTTTACAAGGGGCTGGTAAAACGACTACGGCTGGTAAATTGGCTGTATACCTTCGTAAACAAGGTAAACATCCGATGCTCGTAGCCGCCGACGTATATCGTCCAGCAGCGATTAAGCAATTGCAAGTAGTTGGTAAGCAAATCGATATCCCCGTATTTGCTGATGAAACACCTGGTGCAAACCCAGTAGATATTGCGCGTCGTGCCGTAGAGCAAAGCACGCATATGTTGAAAGATGTTGTTATCATCGATACAGCAGGTCGTTTGGCTATAGACGAAGTCCTCATGGATGAGTTATCCAACATTAAAGCTGCTGTTCGACCTCATGAAATTCTACTCGTTGTAGATTCTATGATTGGTCAGGACGCGGTGACGACAGCACAAACGTTTAATGAGAAATTAGGCGTTGACGGTGTTATTCTTACTAAACTTGATGGCGATGCGCGCGGTGGTGCTGCGTTGTCTATCAAAGCGGTAACCGGTTTGCCAATCAAGTTTACGGGCGTGAGCGAAAAGATGGATGGTTTTGATGTATTCTATCCAGACCGCATGGCTTCTCGTATCCTCGATTTAGGGGATTTCAAAACTCTTATTGAAAGCGTACAAGGCGCTATTGATGAAGAAGAAGCTCGTGAAATGGCGCAAAAGATGGCGAAAAACAATTTCACCTTAGATGATTTCTTGAAACAGATGAATCAGGTGAGAAAGTTAGGACCATTGCAAAATATTATTGGCATGTTACCAGGCATGGGTCAAATTAAGGATCAATTAAAAAATCTTGATTTGAATAGTAAAGAAGTACGTCGTATTGAGGCTATCATTAAATCCATGACGGCTGCAGAACGACAAGATCCCAATATTTTAAATGGTTCTCGTCGTAAGCGTATTGCGATGGGGTCAGGTACACAAGTACAAGACGTCAATCGCTTATTAAAACAATTCGAAGAAGCGCGGAAGATGATGAAGCGTTTACAAGGATTGCGTGGCGGTAAGGGTGGCTTCCCTGGAATGCCAAAATTACCGTTTATGTAATACATGGACAGGGGCGCTGAACCTGTCCAGCACATCATTATAAGGAGGTGAATCCCACATGTTAAAAATTCGTTTGACTCGTTTAGGTGCTAAAAAAGCTCCTTTCTACCGTATCGTAGTTGCTGACGCACGTGCTCCACGTGAAGGTCGTCCTGTTGACACAATTGGTCAATATGATGCTACTAAACAACCAGCTATCGTTAATGTAGACGAAGAAAAAGCTTTGGCTTGGTTAGCTAAAGGTGCTCAGCCTACTGACACTGTTCGCTCCTTGTTCAAAAAACAAGGCGTTATGCAAAAATTTGCAGACGCTAAAAAGTAATTAATAGAGAGGCATACTGTGATGATAGAATTAATTTCATTAATTGCGAAATCATTAGTGAAGCAGCCTGATGCCGTTTCTGTTACCATGGTCCAAAAGGGCAATGTTGAGGTGTATGAACTCCATGTAGCCCCAGAGGATATGGGTAAAGTCATCGGAAAACAAGGTCGAATTGCAAAAGCAATTCGCTCTGTGGTGAAAGCGGCGGCTATTAAAGAGAACAAAAAGATATCTGTTGATATTGTCTAAAAGGGAGTGTTCCAATGGAAGAAATGACATTACGTGTCCCTGTAGCAGTAAAAGCAAAGGTAACAGAAGAATTGAAAACAAAAATTGTATCTGATCTTGAAAGCCGCCTAGATATGGTGAATAAAGATTTGGAAGCAATTGAGTTTCAAGCTCAACGCATTTTAGCTGATGCAGCTAAAGTTGATGCGTCAAGCCTTACTGCAATTCGTCAACAAATTGATGAAGAGAAAAATAAACGCTTGGCTTTCAAAGAAGAAGTAACAGCTAAATTGAAAGATGCTCAAGAATTGACATTGGGGACTGAAATTCCTCAAGGTACATTAGAGCAAACAGTTACCGTTAAAATTGGGGATAATTTGGATGCCATGATGGGCGCTGAAATCCTATTAGAAGACGGTAAAATCGTTGCGTTTCGTCAATAATGAAGCCTAACGATTTCATCACTATAGGTGTTATCATCGCCCCGCACGGCGTGCGGGGTGATCTTCGTATTATGCCTAGAACCGATTTTCCAGAACGGTTCATGCATATGGATGCCTGTTACATCGATGGTAAAGAATACCACGTTGCATCCGCACGATTTCATAAACAATTCGTATTAGCTTCGTTTAAGGAAATTCCTGATCGCAACGCGGCTGAATTATTCGCTAAGAAAGAGATTCAAGTGCGTCGTGAAGATCTGGTAGAATTACCAGAAGGCCGTTACTATATCTTTGATATGATTGGCCTTGAGGTGCAAGATACAAAGGGTAATGTACTTGGTACATTGACGGATGTATTACAACCAGGAGCTAATGATGTATATGTGGTTTCCAAAGAAGGGGAACCAGATCAATTGTTTGCGGCCATTGATGATGTTATCATTGACATTGATATGGACAAACGCATGATGATCGTCGATCCGCCTGAGTGGGTATAATCCATTTAGGCGGTTTTTTATATCTATTTATAGGTGTCTTATGATAGAATTAATTATAAGATAGCTATATAGAGATATATGATAATAATAAGTGTATTCGGGGAGGCCTGTTGTGAAAATAGATATTATATCCTTGTTTCCAGAGTTTTTTGATGCCTTCTTTAGTCATTCCATTATAAAACGAGCCATAGAGGCGGGACGGCTAGATATGGCTGTGACTAATCCGCGCGATTTCAGTCATAATAAACATGGACAAGTGGATGATACACCGTATGGTGGTGGGGCAGGCATGCTCATGATGGCGCCTCCTATTTTTGAGGCCGTAGAATCTGCTGTCTCTAATTATGATAGTTCTATTAATGGCAACTATGAAACGGATGAGATGTGTGATGAGATGAGCCTCATTGGTAATCCTGGTGAAAGTATACGTCGTCGCATTGTATTTATGGGTCCTACGGGTCAACCTTTCACACAGGAAAAGGCTAGAGAATTAGCAACTTATGATCAACTGATTCTCGTATGTGGCCATTATGAAGGTGTTGACTATCGTGTAGAGGAGCATCTAGTAGATGAAACTATTTCCATTGGTGACTATGTGTTAACAGGTGGCGAGTTGCCTGCTATGGTCGTAGCTGATGCGGTGGCTCGTATGATTCCTGGCGTATTAGGGGCTACTAGTGGCGCACAAGAGGATTCATTTTATGAGCCCCTTTTAGAATGTCCGCAATATACAAAACCACCAGAATTTAGAGGGTGGACTGTACCGGATGTTTTACGCAGTGGCCATCATAAAAATATCGCCACCTGGCGTCGAAAGGAAGCACTAAAACGGACACGATTGTTGAGACCTGACTTATTAGAACGACCATTAACAAAAGAGGAAGTTAAACTGTTAAAAGAAATTGTTGCAGAAGAGTCTAGGCTATGAAATTTAAGTGTTATGATGTTGTAGAGATTCAGGGAAAACGATACGTAGTCGGGGAGGTCATTTCTTATCAAGAGTTTATCGTTGATAAAACAATACGTTATACTCTTAATGATGAAAATTATAAGAAAGAACTGGGCGTTTCCAAAGGAGCTCAGTCTTGGACTGAATATGGTCTTATGTCCGTTAATGGGACGGATAAAAAATGGCTCACCATTGTAAATGGGGAAAAAGAATATTGCACTTTTTCTGAAACAGTTTTACGTTCAACTCCTCCTGCAGGGTATAAACTACATGATAAAGGCATAGAACGTGTCATAGCTGTGGAAGGGCAATCTAAGGCTAGAAGCGGCGACGAAGCAGATTATAAAGAATATAGATTAATTAAAAGGGATAAAACCTATGTATTCTTTATTGAGGACTGGCATGGTGGTTTGACGGATCAGGCTCAAGGTGAACGGATTCTTTTGACTGATATACATCGACGGCGAGATCAGGCGGCTCAAGAAGCGAGTAAAAAGATTCGTAATGCAGCTCGCAGAAAAGAATGGACACGATTGGGTCTGAGTTGGGGAATCATTTTATTCTTTTTGGGATATTTGTTTATAGGAGATCTGTCTTGGCATGAATTGCGTGATGAAGTAGGATTCCCATATACCATGGAAGAGCGCATTAAAGATTCCTATTATTATGAACTGCAAGGTACAAAAGACGGTTTGATGGTATATACGTCAAAGCAAGATCCAAATGCAACGGCTATCGATCTTATCGATGCTGTGTATGGCAAGGTTTATACCATTAAACAAGATACTAAGTCCCCTGAGCAGTGGATTGTCATTTATACGACTAAAGATGTATCTGTTATTAGTGTGGTCAATGGCACTACGTATGTTGAAGTGGGGGAATTAAAAAACTTGTCAGATTCGGAGAATACACGCATAGAGACTATTAGAAATGACAGTGAAGTATTGTTACGATATGCGTATATGGTGGAATTAAAGAATAAGCAGGGACGTAAGACATTATCAAATATAATAAAAGATTGATATAGTATTGATTTCAGTTACGAAATCAAACGAAGGAATATTATATGTATGAACCAAGTAAGAATACTGTTTACATAGCCATAGCCTTTACATCTATAGCAGCTCTAGTAGGCGTTTGTTCGTATTGGGATGATATTAGTTATGCTTTGTGTGATGTGGTCAAACCAGAATTAAATAATGGTGAAGTGCGGCTCATTGATGATGAAGGTAAAAGCTATACCTTGATTAATCACGGTGATGGAAAAGAAACTGCGCTCTATGATGATGCAGAAAAATCTGTTACCTTTCATCGTGATGAGAAAGGCAATATTATATGGGATGCAGGCTTAGCCAGTTTGATTCCAACTTTGGCGGTAGGTTACTATGCGTTCCATGGCTTTTCAGCTCCAACGGCATATATGGATGCACCCAGTATGACCTATCGTGCTACATCGTCACTTACACCTTTTGATGCAAATACAGACGCTAGTAAATCTAATAGTGCAAGAGTAGCTAGAACTATTAATGAAATGACTAGAAATCGTTACAATACTAAAACGAGTAATCGAGCACATAGAATTGGTGAAAAGTATGGCTTTGGTAGTGTAGGGGCTCGAACTTCGAGCGGTGCCTCTTAATGAAAGGATGAACAATGAAATCCTATATTGATGAGCTTGATAGAAACATATTTAATTTTGTGGAATATGAAGGATATGATGATCGGTATCCTTCCTTGTCTATGCAGGCTTTTTCATCCGACTTTTACGATGAAATTCGTCATGTTTCACGTAGATTATTTCAAATATTTTGTAAAGCTGCAAAAGTATTTCAAATGGCACCAGATGACTTTGCTCGAAATATGGATATGCCAGACAATTTAATTCCTTACTTACATAAGTCGAATGCCTTAGGTTTACCGACGTGGTTATCTCGCTTTGATTTTGTTCTCGATGTAAATGGCAATTTGCGTATGGTAGAACTTAATGCAGATACGCCATGTTTTCTTATTGAAAGTTATTATGCCAATGAAGTGGCAGCTAATTATGTAGGACGAAAGCATCCTAATAAAGCCTGTCGTGAAGAGTTGCGTATATTTTTAAAACGTATGTACCATGCCGTGTTATCTTCTAAGTATGGTAGAGATGTATATGAGTCTATGAGAATAAATGGAGGTTGCCCATCTAAGGATCCTTTTGTATTCTCTTGTTTTCATGATTATTTTGAAGACTATGGTACAACACAATTCCTTATGAAGGAATTAAAAACAGCCTGTCCTGAGGCAGACACGCGATTCATATCCTTTTATGATATGAAGATTGATGATGAGGGTATTCCTTTAGAAGATGGTAGTCATGCGACTCTATTATATCGATTGCATCCCATGGAACTTTTGATTGATGAACAAACACCTGATAATGAACCTTTGGGTGAGATGTTCTTAGATTTGTACGAGGATGATACATTCGCACTTTTTAATCCGCCAGAGTCCATTATTCTACAAAATAAATCCTTTATGTCCTTAGTATATGCATTGTATTTAACAGATCAATTTTTTACAAAACCAGATCGAGATATCATCGAGCGTTATTTGGCACCATCCTATTTTGAAAATGATTTTTCCGCTCTTGATGATGGACTTTATATTCAAAAGGAGATTTGGGGCCGTGAAGGAAGGCATGTACAAGTTGTTCAAAAGCGTGGTGATACATCTGGACTTTATATGGAAAAGCTAGTTGATAACTATGACGATATCGTTTGTCGCGACAGTAAAAAGGTGATGTATCAAGACTTTATACAGCAGAAATGTTTTACTCATACAGTGGATTGTGGAGTGAAAGATGGATTTTTAACGGTATCCTGTTTTATGCTTGGTGATCAAGCTTCTGCGGTAGGATGTCGTTTTTCTCCGGAAGAGATAGCTGGTACAGAAGCATACTTTGTACCATTACTAATAGAGTAAGGGAAATACTATGGAATTTTTGAACATATAGAGTATGGTTAAACGAAGGATAATAGGTGTACTTTGTAGTGGTTATGTCTACTTTAGAGAGGATGCGTATGGAGTTTAATTGTTATGATGTCTTAGAGGTTCATGGCAACCGTTATGTAATCACTGAGAAAATTAAATACATAGAGATTATTCCAAAAGCAGATAAGGAACAATCCTATAGGGGCCAGCCGTCTATGACAAAATCACCAGGTGATTATTGGCATGAATATGGGCTTAAAGCAGTTGAGGGAATTGATAAAATATGGTTAACCATTGAGTATAATGATAATGAATGGTGTACCATATCTAGAACATCCTATCATACACGGCCAGGAAAAGACTTTACATTACATCAAATCGGCCTAGAAAAGGTTGTTGATGTGGATGGTAAAAGTGATGCCTCAGTAGGGGATCGTGCTGGGTATAGAGAATATCAACTGCCTTGTGAAAATGGTGCTAGCGTATTTTTTGAAGAAGAGTGGTTTGAAGGCAAAACATTGTTTGCTGAAGGGTCACGAGTGCCTTTGGTGAATATTCGTTTGTGTAATGATGCAGCTGCTCAAGCTATTAAGCAAAAGATGCGTAATAAATCTATGAAAAAGAGATTTGAATCTGTTGCTATCGCTGTAGGGTGTGCAGTACTATTCTTGTTATTCTTGCTTGGGTCGGACGACGACTTGTCTTGGCATAGTATACGCGCTATGTTTGGACTGCCTTATACGGCAAAAGAACATATGCATGACACATCTGTGTATTATACAAAAACGGATTCGGATAGCGAATATGTATACACGTCTACACTAGATCCTGTTAGTACCGCATTGGACTTGATTGATTCTGTGAATGGTGATATTAACAATGAGCGGGATAACTTAGAAGAGGGACATGAAGTTATTGTCTTTTATTCAGGGGACTCGGTGTATATCATCATTAATGCGGATGGACAAACTAAGGTTAAGATATGTGAACAATCAAAATTGACACAAGAAGATTGGAAAATTATCGACCGTACATTAATTAGCTCACATATACTTGATTCTTATGCGACTATGGTACGTCTAGGGGATAATAGTGGACGCGAACGATTGTATCCTACTGCAGGTTCTGGTAACACATCCAATACAAAATTATATTATTAGGAGGCTTATTATGATTTATATACCAGATGTATTATTGACAATTTTTTATGCTTGCTTTGGCATTATATTAATGTTGACAGCGAATACAGTTATCGATTTCTTCGTGCCTGGTAAATTTAGTGACGAAATTAAGCGTGGTAATTGTGCTGTGGCTTGGCTTTCAGCAGGGTCATTTATCGGTATCGGTGAAATTTTGCGTGCTGTTATTATGTCACCAGCCGTGACTACGGCTGATACGTCCCTGTTACATGGCATTGTAGCCAGTGTTGTATACGCTGTGCTAGGTATTATACTATTTGTAACGGGCTATATGTTTATCAATATTTGGCATCGTAAATATAAATTATCCGAAGAAATTATGCGTGGTAATACAGCGGCTGGTATTCTCGTATTTGGCATATTCGTAGGTCTTGCTCTTGTTATTAGCGGTGCTGTGCACTAAGGGAGCGTTTTATGTATAAGCCAAGTAAGAAAACTATATACCTTACAGGTGCTTTCGCCGCAGTTGCTGGTCTTGTAGGTGTGTATTCCTACTGGAACGATATCTCTTATGCTGTGTGTGATAAGGTTTATCCAGAGGCAAATGAAGGGGAGGTTCGATTAAAGGATAGTCAAGGTAATCGGTATTCTCTTTTAAACCATGGCGATGGAAAAGAAACCGCCTTGTATGATGATAATCGTTCAGTCACTTTTCACCGTGATAATGGTGGAAACTTAGTGTGGGATGCAGGTTTGGCAAGTTTGTTACCAAGTATTGCAGCGGGATATTATATATTTCATGGTTTTAATCCGCCTACAGCACGCATGGATGGACGAACCATGACATATCGCGTGGCATCGCCATTGAAACCTTATGAGCAACCCACTGAATATTCATCATCAGGATCAACTATGCATGGCTATGGGGGTGGAAGGAGCTTTCGTAGTTACGAGAATAATAGAAGTAAGAAAGCATCATCTATAGGACAGAAAGCTGGATTTGGTAGTGCTGGTGCACGGTCTAGTGCTTCGTAATAGATACGATGGTTTGACACGTATGGTAATGAAAGTTAGTTTAAAATTTAGGAGACATAGTATTGGCAAATTTATATATTGGGCTCGTTCATTATCCGATTATGAATAAACATAAAGAGGTAATAACGACGGCTATTACTAATTATGATATTCACGATATTGCGCGCGCATCTATTACTTATGATATATCTAAATATTTTGTGATTCATAACATTCCAGCTCAACGAGAATTAACAGCTACCATTATGGAGCACTGGAAATCTGGTTTTGGTAGTACTTATAATCCAGATAGAAAAGATGCTTTCACGGGCGTTGAACTTGTTAATTCTATTGCTGTTGCTGTACGTACTATTGAGGAGTTAGAAGGGGTGAAACCTATCGTAGCAACTACCGATGCTCGGACCTATGATAATACAATTTCCTATGCACGGATGCGTGAACATCTTGAAAATGAGGGGTGCCCTGTGTTAGTATTATTTGGTACCGGTTATGGTATGACAAAAGAAACGATGGAAAGCTTTGACTATATTTTAGAACCTATATATGGCCATGGTGAATACAATCATTTATCTGTGCGTAGTGCCGTTTCAATCATCTTAGATCGATTACGGGGTGAAGCATGGTGGAATAAATAGGAGGCGTCTATGTCAGGACATTCAAAATGGGCAAATATTAAACATAAAAAAGGTAAAACTGATGCATTGAAGGCTAAATTAGCTACGAAAATTGGTCGTGAGATTACTGTAGCCGCACGTATGGGAGGTGCAGATCCAACAGGTAATATGCGTTTGAAATTGGCTTTGCAAAAAGCTCGTGAAAACAATATTCCTAAGGATAATATTCAACGTGCTATCGACAAGGGCGTTGGCGCTACCGATATGAACGCGTACGAAGAAATCGTATATGAAGGTTATGGTCCTGCAGGCGTTGCCGTTACTGTAGAGGTTATGACGGATAATCGTAATCGCGCGGCTGCTGATGTGCGTCATGCCTTTTCAAAACAGGGTGGCAACCTTGGTGAAAGCGGTTGTGTAGGTTGGATGTTTAAATCTAAAGGCGTATTCGTTATCGATAAAGAAGGTCATGATGAAGATGAATTGACATTGTTAGCTCTTGATGCGGGCGCTGAAGACCTCAAATCTGAAGATGATGTGTTTGAAATCTATACAACACCAGAAGATTTTGATGCGGTAGAACAAGCCTTGGCTGATGCGGGGATAGAAACTGAAGTAGCGAAAATTACTATGATTCCAGATACGACAATCGAATTATCTGGTGATGATGCTGTAAAAATGCAAAAAATGCTCGATGTTTTGGATGATCTTGATGATGTACAAAACGTATATCACAATGGTATTTTGCCAGACGACGAAGAAGAATAATAAGAACAGGGAGTGCTCTTGGAGCACTCCTCATTTTTTGTGCTTATCTAGTTTTACCCTGTAAAAAGGTTAGAAAAATATCGTAAGTTCATGAATTTCGATGTTCCGATATGCTATAATAAAATAGATTATAATATTACGAGGTAAGCGTTGGCTTATCTCATTTTTAGACTGAAGGGGATGGAGTGCGGATTATAGGGATTGACCCTGGTACGGCAATTTGTGGATATGGCATTATTGACGTACAGGGTAGTAAACTAACGCCTGTAGCTTATGGGGCTATTACAACCCCAAAGGAATTAACAGATGCACAGCGTTTAGAAATCTTATTTAATGATTTAAGCGATATTTTAGAGGAATATAAGCCGGATAAGTTTGGTATAGAGGAACTCTTTTTTAATCGTAATGTAACGACGGCGATTAAGGTAGGTCAAGCTCGTGGGGTTATATTGCTGGCCGCAGAGCAACAGAGGATACCTATATATGAATATACGCCATTACAAATTAAACAGGCTGTTACCGGTTATGGTAAGGCCGATAAAAATCAGGTTATTTACATGACCATGAATATTTTGGGGATTCGTGAGAAAATTAAGCCCGATGATACGGCGGATGCATTAGCAGTCGCCATTTGTACGGCGCATAGTTCTCACCAAGATAGATTGATGAGGTTAATTAAATGATTGGGTATGTACGAGGCATTGTAACACATCTATTCAAGGAATCTTGTTATGTAGATGTACATGGTGTAGGGTACCGTGTGTATGTGCCAACCACTACACGACAACAATTAATAGAGGGGCAAGAGGCCACATTGTTTACCTATCTCAATGTTCGGGAAGATGCGATGCAACTATACGGATTCTGGACAGAGGATGAGTACGAACTTTTTATTCTGCTCATTTCTGTTTCTGGTATTGGGCCAAAGGTCGGCCTAGGCATATTGTCCGGCATGACGCCAGAGGCGTTTAAATTGGCTGTTATTAATGGTCAGGTACAACAATTAACAAAATTACCGGGCATAGGGAAAAAGTCGGCAGAGCGTCTTGTCCTAGAATTAAAAGATAAGTTAGCGAAGATGACTCAGATTAGTGTTGAAACACCTGCAGCCATCCAACCAATTGGTGTTACTCATAGCGGACCGAGCGGGGAGGCGATTGAGGCACTGGTATCATTAGGATATGCGCAAAAAGATGTGGAAGCACTAGTTGAATCCTTGAACGATGGTTCAAAAGATGTATCTGCATTGATAAAAGCTTGTTTAGTTGAACTTGGGAAAGGACGTTAGCCATGAACGAAGAAGTACGCCTCGTAGGCGGCGGTGATCGAGAAGAGGACGTGTGGCAATATAGTCTGCGACCTAAGTATTTTAATGAGTATATTGGCCAACGAGAGGCTAAGGATAATCTAAATATTTATATTCAAGCTACTAAACAGCGTGGTGAAGCCTTAGATCATGTTCTGTTATATGGTCCTCCGGGGCTAGGTAAGACTACATTAGCTGGCATTATTGCTAATGAGCTGGGTGTTAATTTTCGTATAACATCAGGTCCTGCTATAGAAAAAGCCGGAGATTTAGCTGCTATTTTAACGAATCTTGATGAACATGATGTTTTGTTTATCGATGAGATTCATCGACTTTCACGAAGTGTAGAAGAGGTATTGTACTCTGCTATGGAGGACTATGCCTTGGATATCATCATCGGCAAGGGACCAAGTGCGCGTTCCGTCCGCATTGATTTACCAAAGTTTACGTTGGTTGGTGCGACGACACGAGCTGGGGCATTGGCTGCGCCATTGCGTGATCGATTCGGTATCGTGAGTCGATTGGAATATTACAAACAAGAAGAATTAGAATTTATCGTAACTCGTGCAGCGGATATCTTAAATATCGGCATTGAGAAAGCTGGTGCTAGTGAGATTGCTCGACGCTCGAGAGGAACACCGCGTATTGCGAATCGATTATTAAAACGAGTTCGCGATTTTGCACAAGTTGTGGGGAATGGTGTTATCACTGCAGATATTGCAGATGAGGCATTGAAACGTTTACATGTGGATAAGATGGGACTTGACCGCATTGATAGACGAGTGTTGAAGTGTATTATTGAAAATTATGATGGTGGCCCTGTGGGGATAGAAACAATAGCGGCTGCCGTCAGTGAAGAGAGAGATACCATCGAAGATGTGTATGAACCATATTTGATGCAATTGGGATTTTTAGGTAGAACACCGCGGGGGCGTGTGGCTACTAAATTGGCTTATGATCATCTAGGTATTTCGTAAACAGGGAAATAAAATGAAAAAGAAACAATTACCATTAATGATTATGACAACATTATTGTTAGGAATTCATAGCTTTGGAACTGTTGAGGCAGCTCAGTCAGTAGGTAAATCGGGAGCAAAACCTGTTGTATCTAAATCAACAACAGGGGGTTATGGAAAAACATCTGTGAAAGCTGTGCGAGGAACAGTGGGTAAATCTACATTTAAACCGCTTGTTACAAAACCAGCGCCTAAGATGACAACATCTACAACTATGAAATCTAAGGTGATTACATCATCAAGTGTAAAACCTAAGGTTACGTCTGTTGTGCGTGATAAACCAAAGGTTGCGATTACTACTGCTGTAAAACCTAAGATTGCGACTTCCGCTGCGACGTCTCGTGCAACTGCTGCTGTGGTGACGAAGAATCAAGTTGATCAAGCACCAATGCGTGTACGTGTAGAAAATACACCGGATGTACGTGTTTTATTAGGAAGTCGTCGTCAAGATGCTTCTATAGCAGGTGCGAATGGTATAACGGTTCTCAATAGTAATAATGGTAAGGTTGGCAGTCATAAGATTGTTTCCGTTGGTGTTCGTGGCAATAAAATTTCTGTTAATGGCAAAGCTATTGACTCTATTGTTACATTAAAACCAACGAGTGGTGATATTTTTACCTTTGAGGGTAAATCTTATCGTGGAGTTCTTACGTTACGTGCTAATAATGGAGCTATGATGGTCATCAATGCAGTTCCATTAGAATCTTATTTATATGGTGTTGTTCCACAAGAAGCAATTCCTTCTTGGCCTGCTGCAGCTTTAGAAGCACAAGCTGTAGCGGCTCGTACGTATGCACTGCATACGATGGAACAAAATAAAAATCAGCCTTATGATGTGAGTACGTCTACAGATCATCAAGTATATGGTGGTGTAAGTGGTGAAACTCAGAGTACCACAGCTGCAGTTAATCATACAAAAGGCATTGTTATGTTGTATAATAATCGACCAATTAATGCTTTATTCCATTCTGATGGAGGAGGTTATACTGAAGATAGCGTTAATGTATGGGGAAGTGATATACCGTATTTAAAAGGTGTTAAGGATTATACTAATAGTAATTCTAGTGCATCTAATTGGACTGTGTCTACTAGTCGGAGTGCTTTAGAAGGAAAGTTAAATGCGGCTAGTAAGGGGGTTGGTCAGTTAAAAAGTATCCAATTAACACCTTTAGGCAACCCAGGTAAAGCCACATCTGATAGGGGCGTGTCTGGGCGTATTAAATCTGCAACCTTTGTGGGGACGGCTGGTAAAGTTACTGTCAGTGGTGATGATTTGCGAGGAATGTTAGGCTTAAAATCAACATTATTTGATTTTTATGTGAACCAGAATCCAACGAGTTCCATAGGTAAGTCGTATCATACTTTTACAGGTAAGAATGATACAGTGTACATTAAAGGTCATGGTTGGGGCCATGGCCTTGGTATGTCGCAGTGGGGGGCTGCCGAAATGGCAAAGAGAGCTGGTGCAGGAGATACTAATTATTATCAAACAATTTTAAGACATTATTATAGTGGTATTACATTGAAAAAAATGTATTAAGGATTAAAATGAAAGTTACAGATTTTGATTATGATTTACCAGAGGAGCTTATTGCTCAACATCCTGTAGAGCCTCGCGATACATCGCGCTTGCTTATATTGGATAAAATAACTGGTGAATATACACATAAAGCACATTTTTATGATTTACTAGATGAATTGCAAGAGGGAGACGTCCTTGTATTTAATAATACAAAGGTTATTCCGGCTCGATTATATGGCCAACGAGAGGGATCCGGTGGTAAGGTTGAGGTTTTACTACTTACACCATGTGGAGAAAATCGATGGGAGTGTTTAGTTAAACCTGGCAAGAAATGCCCGATAGGACAGGTTATCGTTTTTGATGACCGCTTACAAGCAACTGTTATAGATAAAACTGATTTTGGAGGGCGTATTGTTGAGTTCACATGTAATGGTGTATTTGATGATATTATTCAAGAAATTGGTGAAATGCCATTACCTCCTTATATTCATGAAAAACTTGAAGATAAGGACCGTTATCAAACTGTGTATGCAAAAGAAAAAGGGTCTGCTGCAGCACCAACAGCGGGACTACACTTTACACCGGAATTATTGGAGAATATTAAAGCTAAGGGTGTAGAGCTTGAGTTTGTTACACTTCATGTTGGGTTAGGTACGTTTAGACCTGTATCTGTAGAATCCATAGAAGACCATGATATGCATAGTGAATTTTATAGTGTATCTGAAGACACGGCACGTCGTATTAATGAAGCAAAAGCAAAGGGAAAACGAATTATTGCAGTAGGTACTACATCTATTCGTACTTTGGAATCTGCTTCTACGGATGATGGGGTATTACATGCGACTAGTGGATGGACAAAAATATTTATCTATCCAGGTTATCAATTTAAAATGGTAGATGCGTTAGTAACAAATTTCCATTTGCCACAATCTACACTTTTGATGCTTATTAGTGCGTTAGCAGGTCGTGAACATTGTTTAGCAGCTTATAAAGCGGCGGTAAAAGAACGGTATCGATTCTTTAGTTTTGGCGATGCTATGTTTATACGTTAGGAGTTTCTATGCCGAGTATTACATATGAATTACAGAAAACTTGTCCGCATACGGGTGCCCGTGCCGGTTTATTACATACGCCGCATGGCACGTATGAAACACCTATGTTTATGCCTGTTGGTACACAGGCGACAGTAAAAACGATGACGCCAGAAGAGCTAAAGGCAATCGGGTCGCAAGTGATTTTAAGTAATACCTATCATTTGTTCCTAAGACCTGGCCCTGAGCTCGTAGAAGAAGCTGGTGGCCTTCATAAATTTATGAATTGGGATCAAGCAATCCTTACGGATAGCGGTGGTTTCCAAGTATTCAGCTTAGGCGATATGCGTAAGATTACCGAAGAAGGGGTAACATTTAGATCGCATATAGATGGTTCTAAACAATTTCTTTCCCCAGAGGTAGCCACAAAAGTACAGGAACAACTTGGCTCTGATATTGCGATGGCTTTTGATGAATGTATTCCTTATCCAGCAGAACATGATTATGCAAAACGTTCTACGGCACGTACTACGCGTTGGGCTCATCGATGCCAAGAGGCACGTCATGCTCATAACAGACAAGGTATGTTTGGTATTGTACAAGGTGGCATGTATAAAGATTTGCGCAAACAAAGTGCAGCAGAATTAGTTGCGATGGACTTTGAAGGGTATAGTATTGGTGGCTTATCTGTTGGAGAACCACATGATCTGATGAACGAAATCCTCGAATATACAACACCTTTGTTGCCAACCAATAAAGCTCGTTATTTGATGGGCGTCGGTACAGCTGATTGTTTGGTAGAAGGTGTAGCCCGCGGCATTGATATGTTTGACTGCGTATATCCTACACGGGTTGCTAGAAATGGCATGGCCATGACATGGCATGGGAGACTGAATATTCGAAATGCTCAATATGCTCATGATTGGGGCCCTCTTGAAGAAGGTTGTCAATGCTATACGTGTAAAAATTATTCTCGTGCTTACTTACGGCATTTATATAAGGCTGAAGAAATCCTAGCATTGAGACTTGTTACATATCATAATTTATATTTTTTATTAGAGTTTATGCGTCAGATGCGTAAAGCTATTCTGAAGGATCGATTCCCTCAATTTAGAATGCAATTTTGGGATAATTTTAATAAATAATTAGGTATACCTGTAATAAATAATATAAAAAACTAGTCAAATTCATTTTGAATAGATATACTTATAAAGATAAGATGAATTTTAGTGAGGAGGATTACCGATGGGTGATATCGAACAAATTTTACAAACTAGTTGGCCGATTCTTTTGATGGTTGTAATTTTTTATTTCTTGTTGTGGCGTCCACAAAAGAAACAACAAAAAGAACGTGCTAGTCTTCTAGGTAGCTTGAAAAAAGGCCAAAAAATTGTAACCGTTGGTGGAATTTATGGCGAAATCATTGAACTTGATGATGAAAAAGTTAAGGTACAAGTAGCAGAAAAAGTAGAAATGACATTTGCTCGTACTGCTATTGCATCTGTAGTTTCTAAAAAAAATAAGGAAACTAAGTAATGTTAACAAAAGAAGCAGTGCGCCAGGCGTGCAAGTCTCAGCGCGCTGCTTTATCTATTGCAGATTGTGAATCTTGGGCACCTAAGTTGTGTCATGAGATTCTTCAATTACCTCAGTATAAACAGGCACAATCGATTATGGCTTATTTAGCGATGCATAAAGAAGCCAATTTGGATGATGTTATAGAACATGCTTTACAGGATGGTAAACGCGTTTATGTACCTGTTTGTATCGATAAGACTACGATGATTGCTGTACGACTTCATAATCTTCAAGATGTAGTCCATGGCGTTCTAAATATCCGTGTTCCAAAGGAGCCCTATGAAATCATAAACCCAAAAGATATTGATTTTGTGCTAGTGCCTGGTGCTGGATTTGATCGACACGGTGGTCGTATGGGAATGGGAAATGGTTATTATGATCGTTTTCTTAAGGCCCTTTCACCATTGAACTATATTGGTGTCGCATGGGAAGCGCAAATTATGAAAAATCCAATTCCAATGGAACGTTATGATCAACGTATGCCTGCTATTGTTACAGAGCAGGGGGTAATTCATGTTATTTAGAAGGGAGCAACGATTTTGAAAGGTAAGGCTATAGTTAAATTCTTAGTCGTTATTGCCGCTATTATTGGTTGTTTTGCGTATTTTATTGGACCATTAGCCGGTTCATTAAAGCAAGGCCTTGATTTACAAGGTGGTACGCATATTGTGCTAGAAGCAGAGGATACTGAGCATGGTACAGCTGATAATGATGCGGTAGAACGAGCAAAACAAATTCTCGAACGACGCATTAATGAAATGGGTCTGTCTGAGCCTATTGTACAACGGGAAGGGGCAAAACGTATTATCATTGAGTTACCAGGTGTCAAAGATCCTGATGAAGCAATTAAACGTATCGGTAAAACAGCGGTCCTTGAATTTAAAAATGAAAAAGGCGAAACTGTTATGACCGGTGATGACCTAAAAGATGCAAAAGAGGAAATGGGTCAAAATAAACAACCTTTAGTTGCTATCGAACTTAGTGATGAGGGGGCAAAGAAATTTGCTGATTTAACATCTAAAAATATTGGTCGTCATATTTCCATTACTCTCGATGGTGATGTATTAACCAACCCTGTAGTACAACAAGCTATTACTGGTGGTAAGGCTACTATTTCTGGTAGTAAGTCCTTAGATGAAGCAAAAGATTTAGCAATTTTATTGCGTTCTGGTGCATTACCTGTAAAAATTAATGTCCTTGAAGTTCGTACTGTAGGTCCTTCTTTGGGGCAAGATTCAAAGGATAAATCCGTAGTAGCATTTGGCGCTGGTATTGCCATGATTATGGTATTCTTACTTTTGCTCTATCGTTTATCCGGCTTTGTTGCCAATGTAGCATTGCTTGTGTATGTTATGTTATTACTTCTCGTGTTAGGTAAAGGTTTTAATGCAACTATGACCTTGCCGGGCATTGCGGGTATTATCTTGTCTATGGGTGTTGCGGTAGATGCGAACATCCTGATTTTCGAACGTTTTAAGGAAGAGGTTTTCTCTGGCAAATCCATGCGTGTTGCTATGGAGGCTGGTTTTAAACGGGCTCTTTCTACAATCACTGATGCGAACGTATCTGTTATTATCACAGCTGGTATCTTGACGGTCTTAGGCTCTGGTCCGGTAAGGGGGTTTGCTATCAGCTTGGGCGTAGGTGTTGTTGTAAGTATGTTTACAGCGATTACTGTCAGCCATTTCTTGCTTCGCCTATTAATTGATTGTAATTTTACTAATCATCCATTCTGGTTTGGTGCTAATATTTCACCAAGTAAAAGCTCTGATGATTTTGCACCAAAATCTTTGAAAGGAGGTAAGCGCAAATGAGTTTCAACGTAATTAGACATCATCGTTGGTGGTTTGTGATTTCCTCCATTCTAGTAATCATTAGTTTGATTTCTATTTTTACAAAAGGCTTTAACTTTGGTATTGACTATACTGGTGGTACCATTGTAGAGGTTCAATTCACTAAACCTGTAGAGGTTAGCCAAGTTCGTGATGTATTAAAAACATTCGACCTTGAAAATGCACAAATTCAATTGTCTGGTGATACCGCCGAAACAGCAGGGGAAGATGTTATGATTCGAACTCGTAACTTGGAACCAAGTGAAAGTGCGGCTGTAGTAGCGAAATTAAATAGCGATATTGGTGAAAATACTGTAAAGCGTATAGAAACAGTTGGTGCTGTTATTGGATCAGAAGTAACACAACATGCATTATTAAATCTTGTCATTGCTTTTGCTGTATTGGCACTTTATATTTCATATCGATTTGAATATAGAATAGCTGTATCCGCATTGACTGCTATTTTTCATGATTTGATCATGGTATTAGGTGTATTTTCCTTCTTCCAATTAGAAATCGATGCATCTTTCTTGGCGGCCATCTTAACTGTAGTAGGTTATTCTATGAACGAATCTGTAGTTATCTTTGACCGTGTTCGTGAAAATGCTCATACTCATAAACGTACTGATACATTTGAAGATTTGGCGAATGCCTCTATTGCGCAAAGTATTCATCGTAGTATCTATACTTTAGCAACTGTAATGTTTGCTTGTGTATCTCTATTTGTATTCGGTGGGGATACAACGAAAAACTTTGCTTTATGTATGATTATTGGTTTTGCTAGTGGTGCATACTCATCTATTTGCGTAGCTACGTCTTTATGGGTTCTTTGGAAAAATAGAAATAAAAACGACATTCGTAATCAATAATTAATTATAAATATATGAATAAAACCTCAATTACTAGTTAATGTGATTGAGGTTTTATTTATTATCAAAAAAGTATGTTATTAAAAATATAAAAATACTGCATTCTGATTAAAATCTTAAAGTGTACAATAAGTGTAAATGAGTTAATAATGA
>NZ_CAKQFJ010000009.1 GCF_934230905.1 uncultured Veillonella sp.
GCCGCGATACGTTCTTGTTCAGCCTTAATAGCTGCTTGACGTTGAGCTTCAGCTTGTTGAGCCGCGATACGTTCTTGCTCAGCTTTGATAGCTGCTTGGCGTTGAGCCTCGGCTTGTTGAACTGCCATACGTTCTTGTTCAGCCTTAATAGCTGCTTGATGTTGGGCTTCTTGTTGCTGTGCTAATAGTGTAGCTTGACGCTGAGCCTCAGCTGCACGTTCGGCCGCCATTTGACGGATTGCTTGTGCTTGTTCGCTGCTTTGTTGTTGCATTGCTTCTTGCTGAGCAGCTTGTTCTTCAGCTAATTTAGCTAAGCGTTCACGTTCAGTACGTTGTATATCCCGAATTGTTAGCGTGCGTTTTGCTACAACTGATTTACTAACCGTAGTAGTAGGGAGCATTTGCGGTGTTGTAGATTGTTCTTCTTGAATTAATGGTTTCGGTTGAATGTATACAGGCTTACTGTTAGACTCTGTTGTTTGATTTTGTAAGTTTTGAGTAGCTTGAGGATGCTGTACATTAATCAAACTATGCATTACTAATGTAGGTTCCATAACTGTCTTTGTTTGTTTATTAACGACATATTGTGGTTGTGAAATAGCCTTGTATTGTTCAGATAATGCTTTCGCAGTATCTGGAACTGGTACTGGGCGTACACGAGGAACCATTGGTGTTATGGTAGATTGTGTTTGCGCAGGACGTATTGCTACTTGTTGTGTTGTTGATTCAGTAGAATTGTTTGTACTCACTAAATCGTTCATATTAAGGGCAGGTGCTGCATGAGCAACACTGCCTAAGGTTGCTGCTGCAAATAAAGCGGCAGTAACTTTACGTTTCTTAGATAATTTCATGAATTATTCTCCGAATTTAGATTTCAAATAATAATTTATAATTTTAAAATTTATTTATATTTATATAGTTTAACATAAATGAGCAAAATTGTATACTTTCCCTCTATATAGTGTTTATCTGTAGCGATTAGTACTATTGTAAGTATATGAATTTAGAAATAAATTTAAAATTATAAACGATTTGACTTTAAATAGGATAGAGTGCTCATTAATAGTTGACTTGTGTATTACTCATGAGTTTGTCGTAATTATTTTATGAATAAAATTTTAATTATGAAATTTATAATGGTTAGAAAAATACGTATTTAATAGTTTTACCAGGAGTATAAAGATGGAGTAAGATGCTATTATTGCAATTATATTAGTTATATTTATCATGAGTTAATCGTGAAAATGTGATTAAAATCACATTCAACTATATCGAAAATTTTATATACTTAATATATCGAAAACATTAAAAATTTCAATATAGGTTGAGTTAGTATTTAGATGATTTGAGAACTTGAGAAAATATACATCATCTAATTTTTGAGGGAATCAATGAATAAAGTATTTAAAGTAATCTGGAATAAGTCTAAGAATTGTTATGTAGTCGTTTCTGAATTAGCTAAGAATAATAGCGGTAAAAAGAAAATTGTAGTAGCGGGCATTTTTGCGGTATTAGCTATGACTAATGCTAGTAATGTGCTAGCGGTAAACTCAGTGCCATCTAATACTGGAGGGGCTACAGTTGCTTATGGTAGTGGTACTATTACAGGTGTGAATGCAGTTGGTTTAGGTAAAGATGTAACTGCAAGTAAAAATGATGTAGTTGTAATTGGTACCGGTGCAAATGCTAATAGTGGTGGCAGTGTTGCTATTGGCAAAGGTGCATATTCTAATAGTGGTCCAGCTGCATTAAGTACAGCAAGTGTTGCCGTTGGTTTGCAAGCATCTGCTGATGGTAATACTACAGTTGCGATTGGTACAAATGCAAAGGTTAAAAATAGTAAACAAGGGATTGCTATTGGTGGTGGTGCTGCTGCAAATGACGGAGCCATTGTAGAGGGCGATCAAAGTATTGCTATCGGTGGTAATACGCTTGCTAAAGGTGATGCATCTATCGTTATTGGTGGTGACGATACTGATAGTGCAAATGGTAGAACCGTTGATTACACAGATATTAATAATGGTAATACTGCATCTTCAAGCTTACAAGTAGCGGTGCAAAAACTAACTGGTGTAAATTTGGGTAACCCTAGATGGACTACTGCAACTGCTGGACATGCAGGTATTACTCTTGGTATGAAGGCTCATTCCGGAAATGCTAGTATTGCAATTGGCACGGCGGCTAATGCACAAAATCGACTTTCAGGTACTACAGATGTAACGAATGCCGTGGCTATCGGTACCGGCGCTAAAGCGAATCGAGATAACTCCGTTGCATTAGGCGGTGGTTCTACTACCGATAAAGCAGGTACAAAACAAACTAGTTATACATTACCGAATAATATTACAGCTTCTTGGGCCGGTGGTGATAAAACATTACCAGGTGACGTAGTATCCTTTGGTTCTGCAGGCTATGAACGTCAATTGAAAAACGTGGCTCCTGGTGAGGTAAGTGCTACTTCTACAGATGCAATCAATGGTTCTCAGTTAGCAGCTATTGTTAATCAAATTGCTTATAGATATATTTCTATTAATTCTCAAGATATTCCAAATGAGGATAATACAGGCGCTAAAGCAACTAACTCTATTGCCATCGGTCCTAATGCGTCCATTACAGCAGCGGCTAATAAAGCGATTGCTATTGGTGATGGTGCAAGTGCAACAACTGCTAATGGTGTAGCCATTGGTTCTCAATCTGTTGCTAGTACTGCGGCAGGTGCAGCTGGTTATAATACTAATACTGGTCGTACTGATACATATGCTAACTTAACTGGTGCCACTTTAACATCTACGTTAGGTGGTGTTGCGGTAGGTACAACAGGTCAAACTCGTCAAATTAACTATGTTGCTGCTGGTACAGCTGATACAGATGCAGTTAACGTAGCACAATTGAAGAGTGTTAACCTTGCTTTCACAGGCGACACTGGTAGTGGCGATGTAAATCTAGCAAATAGTAAATTAGCCATAAATGGTGATAATACATACATCGAAACGACAGCTAATGGTAAGAAAATTACAATTGCTGGTAAAAAGCAAGATATTGCTGTTACAAATGGTACAGCTACAGGAACAGCTGGTATGGCAGATTCTAAAAATGTAGCAGAAGCCATTAATAAGGCTATTGATCAAAATAAATATACGTGGGATCTTTCTGCTAATGGTGAAGCAACACCTGTAACAGTTGAAAAAGGTAATAAAGTAGATTTCTCTGGCGATGATAACATTACTGTTGCTAGAAACGATAAAAATATCTCTCTATCCTTGAAGAAGAATTTAACAGGTTTGAACAGTGCATCCTTCAAAGATGCGGCAGGTAATGAAACTGTTAAAATCGATGGTGATACAGGCATCAATGCAGGCGATAAGAAGATTACTAATATAGCTGCTGGTGTAGCTGATAAAGATGCTGTTAATGTTTCTCAATTGAATAAAGTTGATGACAAAGCAGAAGCTAATAAAAATGCTATTGATAAAAATACAACTGCTATTCAAAAAAATACGACAGCACTTGCTAATAAAATTTCTTTAGAAGGTAATACTGGTTCTACAACTGAAAAATCTTTGAATGACGGAAACGTAAGTTTCAAGATCAAAGGTGAAGATGGTCTTACTACAACAGCTAGTGGTAATGATGTAACTATTAAGCTTGATACAGATACTAAAGATAAAATCGATAACGCTGCTGATAAAAACTTGAGCAATTTAAATCCAGCAGGTGAGCAAAAGGTTAAAGATTTAGCAGCTTGGAAAGTAGTTGCTAATAGTGGTATTGCTGAAGATGTTAAAGGTGGCGATACAGTTAAGTTTATCGATGGTGATAACATTGGAATTACGCAAGCTGGTAAAAACTTTACAATTGCAACTAAGAAAGATGTAACATTTGATAATATTACAGCTACTCAAGGTATCACAGCTCCAACTGTAACCGCTACAACAGGTATAGTAACGCCTCAAGTAACAGGCTTGACAAATAGAACTTGGACGCCAGGTCAAACCGTAGCTGAACCTGGTCGTGCTGCCACAGAAGATCAATTGAAAGCAGTTGATGATCAAGTAGCTGCAAATAAACAAAATATCACTAACAATACAAATGATATTGCTACTAATAAAGGGAATATCGATAAAAATACAACAGCTATTGCTCGTAAGATTTTCTTAAATGGTAATACTGGTACTACAACTAAGAAATCTTTAAGCAATGATGATGTAGACTTCACTATTAAAGGTGAAGATGGTATTACTACAACAGCTTCTGGTAATGATGTGACTGTTAAACTTGATGCAGTTACTAAAGACAAAATCGATAACGCTGCAGACAAAAATTTGAGTAATTTGACTCCAGACGGTAAGAAACAAGTTAAAGAGTTAGCGGCTTGGAATGTAGTGGCTAATAATGGTACTGCAGAAAAAGTTTTAGGTGGCGACACTGTTAAATATATTAATGGTGAGAACATTATCATTACTCAATCTGGTAAAGATTTTACATTTGCTACTAAGCCAGATGTAACATTCGATAATGTGACTGCAAATCAAACCATTACAGCACCTAAAGTTAAAGCAACAACTGGTGTGGAAACACCTCAAGTAACAGGCTTAACCAATACAACTTGGGATCCAACTAATATTACGTCTGGTCGTGCTGCAACCGAGGATCAATTGAAGGCAGTTGATGATCAAGCTAAAGCAAATAAGGATAATATTACTCGAAATACTAGTGATATTGCAGATAATAAGCAAAAGATTGCAGATAACAAAACTGCTATCGATAAAAATGCTGGTGATATTGCTATTAATAAATCAGCGATTGCTACTAATAAAGATAACATTGATAAAAATACAACAGCGATTGCTCGTAAAATATCTTTAGGTAGTGATAATGGTGATACAACTGAAAAATCTTTGAGTGCAGGTGATGTTAAGTTCAATATTAAAGGTGCAAATGGTATTACAACTGCAGCTAATGGCGAAGATGTAACTGTTAAATTGGATAATACTACAAAAGATAAAATCGATAATGCAGCAAACCGAGACTTGAGTAACTTGACTCCAGCTGGGGCACAACAAGTTAAAGATTTAGCAGCTTGGGATGTAGTAGCTAATAATGAAACGGCTGAAAAGGTTCAAGGTGGCGATACAGTTAAATTCATCGATGGTGATAATGTTTCTATTACACAAAATGGTAAAAATTTCACTATCGCAACTAAGAAAGAAGTAACATTCGATAAGGTAACGGCCAATCAAAAGATTACGACTCCTGAAGTAAGTGGCTTAACAAATACAACTTGGGATCCAACTAATATTAAGTCTGGCCGTGCTGCAACGGAAGATCAATTGAAAGCTGTTGATGATCAAGTAACAGCAAATAAAGATAATATTGCTGCTAACAAAGATGCTATTAATAAAAATGCTAGCAATATTGCAGTAAATAAAACTCAAATTGATCAAAATACAAAAGCGATTGCTCGTAAGATATCCTTAGGTAGTGATAATGGTGATACAACTGAAAAATCTTTGAGCACAGATGATGTGAAATTCAATATTAAAGGGAAAAATGGTATCGTTACTGAAGCTAATGGCGACGATGTAACTGTTAAATTAGATGACGATACTGCCAACAAAATCAACAATGCAGCAAATACTGATTTGAGCAACTTAACAGCTGTTGGTAAACAACAAGTTAAAGATTTATCCGCATGGAATGTAGTAGCTAATAATGGTACTGCTGAAAAAGTTGAAGGTGGTAATACAGTTAAGTTCATTGATGGCGATAATATTGTTATTAAGCAAAATGGTAGAGATTTTACAATAGCTACAAAAAAAGATGTAGCCTTTACATCTGTAGTAGCAGATACAATAACTGCTAATCAAACAATTACAGCACCGACGGTGAAAGCAACTAGTGGTGTAGAAACACCTCAAGTTACGGGCTTAACTAACACTGTATGGATTCCAGGCCAAACGCAACCTGTTACTGGTCGTGCAGCCACAGAAGATCAATTGAAAAAAGTGGATGATCAAGTAGCGGCTAATAAAGCTAACATCACTAAAAATGCCGGTGATATTGCGGCAAATACAGTAAATATTGCAGCCAATAAAGCCCAAATTGATAAAAATACAAAAGCGATTGGTCGTAAGATTTCCTTAGGTGGTAATACAGGTTCTACTAATGAAAAATCTTTGAGCACAGGTGATGTGAAGTTTGATATCAAAGGTGAAAATGGACTGGTTAGTGAGGCTAAAGGTGATGATGTTATTATCAAGATTGATGATGCTACTAGAGCAAAGATTGACAATGCGGCAAATCAAGATTTGAGTAACTTAACTCCTAAAGGTGAACAACAAGTTAAAAATCTATCTGCATGGAATGTGACATCACCGAATGGCACTATTGAAAAAGTACAAGGTGGTGACACTGTAAGATTCCGCGCAGGAGATAATCTTGTTCTTGATCAAGATAAAACGACTTTCACATATTCTTTGAGTAAAGATATAAAAGATCTTACTAGTATTACTGTAGGTAGTGATAACGGACCATCTACAAAGATTACGGATGCAGGTACAGCCGTAAGGGATGCTGATGGTAATACTACACTTGTTAGAGGCACTGGATTGACATTTATTCCTGCAGATCGCTCTGCAGATCCGGTATCCTTAACGGCTGATGGATTACAGAATGGTGGACATCAAATTCGTGGTGTAGCACCTGGTATAGATGATTCTGATGCAGTAAATGTAGCTCAGTTAAAAGCGAGTCAAGCTGAAATTCAGGATTCCATTAATCGTGTAGGGACTGAAACACAACGTGTAGGTGCTCATGCTGCCGCTATGGCCGCTTTGAAGCCAATTCAATATGATCCATTGGAACCAACACAAATTATGGCTGGTATTGGGAATTATCGAGGTGAGACTGCCGGAGCTTTGGGTCTTGCTCACTATAAAACGGAAGATACAATGTTTAATATTGGGGTTACTTTAGGTTCTAATCATAATATGATAAATGCTGGTGTAACGCATAAATTCGGCGGCAGTCGTGAAAGAAAGGATGCTATTCCTGATCGTTACAAAGCAGGTCCTATTAGTTCTATCTATGTAATGCAAGATGAAGTAACTCAGTTACGATCTGAAAATGAACAACAGAAATCTAAGATTGATGCACAACAAGTTAAATTAGATCAGCAACAAACTGAGATTAATGATTTAAAAGCTATGGTAAGTCAATTGCTTACTAAATTGTCTTAATAGGTAGAATTACTTTAATAGAGCAATTTTATATAGTAGAGTGTAACTACGTCAGAGAGAATATTAAACTAATGTTTAGTAGTTAAGAACAGGACTTATGTCACTATAGTGTGACATAAGTCCTGTTTCTTATGTATACATTTCTTAATGAAATATGGTATGCTTTTGGTAATTTATCCGATTTTTGTTTTAAAGGAGAGAATATGTTTAAAAAATTTCTATTAGCATGTATGGTGATGGCTACTTTTACCATGCAAATTCAAGCTATTTCAATTAATGAATTAAATAGCTCACCGCAGTTTAAAAATGTGTATCAAAAATCGTATTCTTATGGAGATGGTTCTATACAAAATAAGCTGATAAGTTATTTAAATACATATTCTGTAGAGTCTTTAGAATACGCAGCACCACACTATAAATTAAAAGGTACTTTTTATGCTGTTTATGAAACTCCTCGAAGTACATCTATTACAGAATATGAATTAACTGCTACGTACGATACGAATTACTCTTTAGGGTCTTTAATACAAGCTATGAATCTTGTAAAGCCATCACCATCTATGTATGCTGTAATTAAGGCTGCACAGGATCAATCAGGGATACAAATCGAGTTACGAGAGGTGAAACGATATAATGTAGACGGTACAGAGGTTATTAGTAAAGTTCCTTTAGTACATCAATTACGTCCATTAGATCGTGGACGGTTTGATGAAGACTTATTTGCTGTAGCAGACGCTATGTTTGCTGTAGCATATCAGCAGCATTTTGACGACATTGTAGTGAAATGAGGTACTTTATGAAACGTTTTTTATTTCTTATGGCGCTGGTATGTGTTTTGTGTGCTTCTTTAAATCCTGTGAAGGCTGTGTCCAATACTGAGTTGCAAGATACTAGTCGTTTTGCACGAATTATATCTAAAGGTGATACAGGTGGTGGAGATGGTAAATATATTGAATTAAGTACTATCCGAGATAATTCTACAGATGCGCATACAAAAAATATAGAGGCTAAGATATATGTTGTATTGCCTTCATCTGATTTAATTAGGGAATATAAGGTTCGTTATGACTATGACTTAAACCTTTCCTTTGCTAATATGGTAGCTAAGGTACCAGAGCTAAAAACAAGGCTACCAGATTTTACTTTAAATGAACTATGGAATATAAAAATGATGGAATCTGGTATTGTAGGGATGGTATTAAATCAACAGGATTACACTCTTAATGGTGAAAGTAAACCAACACAACCAGCTCTTAAAGGCTATGAGAATGTTACATTCTTAACACCTACGGACTTTGATTTTGAAAGCTATCATGTTGCTAATCGCATATTTAAAATGGTGTATGGTACATTCTATGATGATGTAATCCTATAATCAGATAAAAATATAATCTATACATACAAACACCCTATGTCAGTATTGTGACATAGGGTGTTTTGCATACATTAGTTATTAGTCAGTCGTTTATAATGATTAAACTAAATAGACCAATTGTGATATTATTTTTTGAGTTTTGGTTTTACAATAGCCAAGATAATGCAAGCCACAACGGAACCGATTGCAATAGATGCAAGGTAAAGAAGTGGATTGCCGATTGTTGGTACTACGAAGATACCGCCGTGAGGGGCACGTAATGTACATTTAAAGAACATAGACAATGCACCTGCCGTACCAGCACCGATGATACAAGATGGTAATACGCGGATTGGATCTGCAGCAGCAAATGGAATGGCACCTTCTGTGATGAAGGAAAGCCCCATGATGTAGTTTGTAATACCAGATTTACGTTCTGCCTCTGTAAAACGACTAGGGAAGAATGTCGTACAAAGGGCGATGGCTAATGGGGGAACCATACCACCTGCCATAACGGCTGCCATAATACCATATTCACCAGTCGCTAATGCACCGGTACCAATAACATAGGCTGCTTTATTTACAGGACCACCCATATCAACAGACATCATAGCACCAAATATGAGCCCTAACAATACACGGCTAGTAGTCCCCATTGTTTGTAAGGAAGTCATAAGCCATTCGTTCAAGGCTGATACAGGAGGATTAATGATAAATGTAATAGCGATACCAATAAATAATACGCCAAGTACAGGATAGAAAAGTACTGGTTTTGTACCTTCTAATGCTTGTGGTAAACCGGATACTAGTTTCTTAACTAAAAGCACTAAATAACCTGCTGCAAAACCTGCAATCAAGGCGCCAAGGAAACCAGAACCACCTTGGTTCGCTAGCAAACCGCCTACAAAACCAGCTACTAAACCAGGACGGTCTGCGATACTCATAGCTATATAACCTGCTAGAACTGGTAACATAAAACCAAAGGATGCACCGCCTATTTTCATTAAGAATGCAGACAATGGTGTACCCGATCCAAAGCCAGAAGGGTTAGCTGGATTAAATGTATCGAATAAGAATGCTAAAGCAATTAAGATACCGCCACCAATAACGAATGGCAACATGTGAGATACGCCGTTCATTAAATGCTTGTAGATTTGACGACCAAAGCTATCTTTTGCATCGATAGCAGAGTTCGCACTATCTTTGTCGGATTGGGAGGCGTGGTATACTGGTGCGGTGCCAGATATAGCCTCGCGTAACAATTCTTCAGCTTTATTAATACCGTTTGCAACCTTTGTTTGAATCATTGGCTTACCGTCAAAACGGGCCATTTCAACTTGACGATCGGAAGCAACGATGATGCATTTTGCATGATTGATTTCTTCTGTTGAAAGAGCATCTTTGATACCAGAGGCACCATTTTTTTCTACTTTTAATGAAATGCCCATTTCCTTTGCTTTACGCTCTAAGGACTCAGCTGCCATATACGTATGAGCAATACCGGTAGGACAACCTGTAACAGCTAATACGTCATAATGTGGGTTGTCTACAGTTACTTTAGGAATAACCTTTTCGATAGCCTCTGTAGCTTTTGCTTCGATAGCTTCGGTAATACTTGCGGCGTTTTGAGCATCTGCGGTTTTAATATAGCCTTCTACTGAAGGATCAAAGTTTCCTTCTTCTTTAGCGGAGATAAGTTCTAAGAAACGATCAACTGTAGTAGCTTGAATAAGGGCGTTTTTAAAGTCTGGGTCAATAACCATAGTTGCTAATTTGCTCAATACTTCTATATGTGTATCAGCAGCGTCTTCTGGGGCAGCAATCATGAAGAATAGGCGGGATGGTTGTCCATCTAGGGCATCGAAATCAACACCATTTGGAACGACCATGGCGGCAAGACCGGCTTCTTTCACGCCTGTGGATTTAGCATGTGGTGTGGCAATGCCATCGCCGAGACCTGTAGAACCAGATTCTTCACGGGCGAAGACTGCTTGTAAGTATTCTGCCTTGTCAGATAAGTTGCCACTCTTATCCATTAAATCACCTAAGATGTAAATAGCATCAGCCTTTGTTACTGGGGCTGCGTTCAGCAGGATGGACTGGGGCTTTAATAAGTCAGTAATCTTCATGTGTGTACTCCTTACTGTACATATATATTGAATAACAAAATTAACAAATTGTGTTAAGCAAGGTAAGAACCTCGTCTTTAGTGGCTAGATTTTCCGAAAACGCTGAAGCAGAGCCTGTAGCAATACCCCAATAGAGGGCTTGTTGTAAATCTTGAGTATTTAGGTATCCCGTTATAAAACCAGCTACCATAGAATCACCGGCACCAACGGAGTTTATAAGAGTTCCTTTAGGTGGAGGACTTGTATAGACTGAACCATCAGCAGATACCAAGATGGCTCCATCGCTAGCCATAGAGATGAGTACATGTTGTGCACCTTGCGTTTGTAATTCTTTGGCTGCATTAATTAAATCATCGTTTGTAGATAGGGGGCGGCCCAAAATTTCACTTAATTCATGATTGTTTGGTTTAATTAAAAATGGCTTATATGGTAATACGCGAGTTAATAAATCCTTAGTTGCATCTACGACGATACGAATATGTTTATGCGCTAAGCGTTCCATAATGATTTCGTACATGGTGCTTGGAAGGCTAGAAGGAATGCTACCAGCCAAGACTAATGTATCTTGATCTGTTAATGTATCGAGTTGGGCATATAATGCGTGTAGTTCATCATCTGCGATGACGGGACCACGACCATTGATTTCTGTTTCTTCATCGGATGCTTTGACCTTAACATTGATGCGGGTTAAACCATCCTTGAGTCGGATGAAACTTTCACGGACGCCAAATTCATTAAGTTGACGTACGATTTCATTACCTGTAAAACCGCCTATAAATCCTAGCGCTGTTGTATCCATACCTAGGTTATTGAGTACGATTGACACATTGATGCCCTTGCCACCACCGAGTACATATTCTTGTTCTGTACGATTGATAGTACCAGGGGTTAAGTGGTCTAAGCGAACGATATAATCCAATGCCGGATTGAAAGTAATCGTATAAATCATAAATTTTCCTTTATGTTTCTTATAAATTATAGAATGTGTTAGTAGGAGCGGTGTTCTTTACGTCGTAAACGATACCAATAGATAAGTGGTACTAGGTATAAGAAAAACGCAAATGGAATGTACCCGGCAGGTGATATATCTAGCATAATGATTGGTACAAGAGCAGCGATATTCCATGGTTGTAAAGCGGCAATAAGAATGCCACTATTTTCAAAGTCTAGCATCACATTTTCGTCTTGAATACGTTCCTTAGCATAGGTGGTACGCATAATTGAATGTGTCATGATTACGGCAATTGCTTGACTACAACCAAGGGCCCCAGTAATAAATGCAATGAGTACATTCGACGCAAAGAGTTCAGCACGCCCTGATACGTTTTGCAATAGACAGCGAATATCATTCCAAAAGCCGACGCCTTCTAACATTCCAGAAATGGAACATGCCATGAAGATGGATAGTGTTGGTATCCACATGGTTTGTAAACCTCCGCCGTGAATGATATCGGTTAGTGGATTATAATCAGGCAATGTAAAGCCAACTAAGCTAAATTGCAAAATATCCATAAGTGTATAATTTTGATGAATCATTGCTAAGATGGCTGCCGCTAGTGCACTCAAACCAATAGGCCAACGTATAGAAAGTTTTGTTGGCAATAGTCCTATGACAATAAGAACAGGTATCCATAATGTCCAATGGATGTTGAAAACAAAATGAATTGTATCTGCTAGATAATTGTTTGTGTAGTCGAGTGGGAACCATAAGGATAATAGTATATATAATATGCAGCTAATAATAAGAGCAGGTATGCTGTCTTTAAACATGATAGGAATATTACTATTTACCTTTGTATGTGTAAGGGCTGCTACCAGTGAGGCACTGGAAGATAGAGGTGAATTTCGATCTCCTAAATAAGCCCCTGCCATAATAGCCCCGGCCACTATATCGACAGGGAGATTTCCTGTTTTAGCAATTGTAATTAATACAATACCGATAGTGCCAACTGTTCCTAGTGATGTGCCAAGTAGCATACTTACACAAGATGTAATTAAAAATGCACAGATAATGAACAGGTTGGGATTAATCAGTTCTATACTAGAGGCAATAATCATAGGAATGATACCTGATGCTTGCCACATGGCTGTTAACCAGCCGATAAGCAAAAAGATTTGCATTACCACAATACTGGTTTTTGCACTTGTCCAAGACATACGGAGTAAATCTTTTAGAGAATAGCCTTGACGATATAGAGCGTAAGCAAAGCATAACCATATGAGAATTAGTGCGTAACCGATGGGCACATTCAACATTAGAGAGGCCAAAATAATGAAGATAGAAACGAGTAATGACACCAATAGTCCTATATTACTTGGCAGCATAGGGCGCCCCTGTTTATATTTTAAGTATGCTTGTAATAGTAACTGTAACCACTTCATATTATTCGATAGGAAGTTCTGTTTCGAATACTTCCTCAGCAGGGCCTGTCATAAGAACCGTGCCATCCTCCAAATAACTAATGTGTAATATCCCAAGATATAATTCTACATCGACTTCACGTCCCGTATATCCTTTTTCATGGGCCATAATAGCAGATGCACAAGAACCTGTCCCACATGCGAGTGTAGCACCCGCGCCACGTTCCCATGTGCGAACCTTAATGTGATGATCATTTACAACCTCAATATAGTTTACATTTGTATTAGAAGGAAATGCATCGTGTTTTTCGAGGATTGGTCCTTGTGTCGTAACCGGTGCTTTTGTGATATCTTTGACAAACACTTCTGTGTGAGGTACACCGAGAAGAACAGAACTTACTGTCACTGTTTCGCCATTTACATTGAGGTCAACATCGATTACTTTATCCATATCTACATTCATAGGAATATCATTGCTGTTAAAGTATGGTTTGCCCATGTCTACTGTTACTTGTGTTACAACACCATTTTCGATGGTTAATGTGGGTGTCATAACGCCTGCTAATGTTTCGATGGTGAAAGTTGTTTCTTTGATTTCTCCGTGTTCATAAGCGTATTTAGCAAAACAGCGAATGCCATTACCACACATTTCAGCTTCACTGCCATCCGAGTTGATGATACGCATGCGTACATCACATGTATTAGATGGTACAACAATGACAAGCCCATCAGCACCGATGCCTGTACGGCGGTCGCAGAGGCGGATGGCAAGATTTGCATAATCTTTGTTGGCTCCTTGTGGGTCAGAAAAGAGGATGAAATCGTTACCGAGACCATGCATTTTGGTTAACTTCATATATACTCCTATTCTTAGTCGCGTAAAATACATTGCGACTTTTCCTTACAATAGAGTAGACTTTCACTATGGTACTCGTGAAAGTCTACAATTTTACTACATATAATTATATAATATAACATTATAACACAAAATAGGTGGTCTCTTTATTGTTCAATATAAAAATGTTAAAATGAAACGTAATGTAATTTATAAGTATAGAAAGAGGAGCACAGATGCGAATTAAAGGGATTTCTGGATCTCGAGGCGTTGCTGTTGGCAATGTGTATAAATACATACAAGAGGAAATAGTTATACCTGATTATGAGGTGGCTGAAGAGCAAGTAGAATCTGAAATTGGTAAGTTTGCTAGCGCTATGGCGGCTACCCTTAAGCAATTAGATACGATTCGTCAAAAAGCATTAGTTGATATGGGGGCTGATGAGGCTGCTATTTTTGAAGCTCATATGCAAATAGCACAAGATCCATCTCTATCTGATGGTATTAAGTCTCTTGTGGAACATTCAAAGATGAATGTCGTAGCTGCTACGGCGCAAACAATAGAAACCTTTGCAGCTATTTTTATCGGTATGGATGATCCATATATGCGAGAACGCGGTGCAGATATTAAAGATATTGGTGACCGTCTAATGCGTAATATGCTTGGTATGAATCCACGTGGCTTATCTCATATTTCTGGAGAGGTTATTATTGTGGCGCACGATTTAGCTCCATCTGATACAGCTTCACTAGATAAGAATGTTGTAAAAGGTATCGTAACAGCTGCTGGTGGCCCTACATCTCATGCGGCTATTATGGCACGTACCCTAGAAATCCCTGCTGTTATGGGTGTTGGAGATATTGATAGTTTTACTGACAATGTACGAGCTGTTGTGCTTGGCACTGAAGGTGAAGTCATTACGGAACCAGCTGATGAAGAATGGGTTCATTATACAAAAGAAGCAGCTGATTTCCAAGACGAGTTGAAGCGCTTAAAGGATTCTGCTAATTTAGAAGCTGTTACAAAAGATGGACATCATGTTGATTTATTCGGCAATATTGGTAAATCGAAGGATGCAGAATATGCATTGACTATGGGAGCTCAGGGTATTGGTTTATATCGTACTGAATTCCTTTATATGGAAAACGATGAATTGCCAAATGAAGAAGTCCAATTTGAACAATATAAACAAGTAGCAGAAACTATGAATGGACAGCCTGTTATTATCCGAACTATGGACATTGGTGGCGATAAGGAATTAAAATGTTTAGATTTACCGGAAGAAATGAACCCATTTCTTGGGTATCGTGCCATTCGTATTTCTTTAAATCGTCCGGATATTTTTAAGGTTCAATTACGTGCGTTACTGCGTGCTAGTGCATTTGGTGATATTCATATTATGTATCCTATGATTGCTTCCGTGGAAGAGGTTAAAGCAGCAAATGCGATACTTACTGAATGTAAGGATGAATTAATAGCTGAAGGTGTAGCTTTTAATAAAAAAATAAAAGTTGGCATTATGATTGAAGTTCCTGCGGCAGCAGTCATCTCTCCGATTTTGGCTAAATATGTAGATTTCTTTAGCATTGGTACTAATGACCTTTGTCAATATACATTGGCGGTAGACCGTATGAACGAATCTATTGGTAATTTATATCAACCATTACATCCAGCTGTATTACGCCTCATCAAACATGTAATTGATGCGAGTCACGAACAAGGTAATTTCACTGGTATGTGCGGGGAACTTGCTGGTGATCCAGTGGCTACTATGGTGTTATTGGGATTAGGACTCGATGAATTTTCCATGACGGCATCATCTATTCCATTCATTAAAAATATTTTGCGTTCTGTTACAAAGGCAGAATGTGAAGAATTTGCCCAAAAAGCATTGTCTATGGATACAGCAGAAGAAATTACAACTTATGCAAAATCTATACTAGATAAAAAGGGATTGGTTTAGACCGTAACTTTTATAAAAACAAACTTGAATTTGATAGAGGTAAATTGATACAATACCTATATTGTTAGTAGCGAAAATATTAGGCGTTTCTGAACGCTCATTAGAAAGAGGTAACTCATGAAAGAAGTAACAGTAGAAATTACAAATGAATCTGGCTTACATGCTCGCCCTGCAACAGCATTTACACAATTAGCGGCTAAGTTTGCATCTAAATTAACTATTGCAGCGAATGGAAAAACAGCGGATGCTAAATCTATCTTGACTGTATTGACATTAGGTGCAACTAAAGGTACATCTGTAGTATTAACTGCTGATGGTGCTGATGAAGAGGATGCGGTAGCAGCACTTAGTGAGTTCTTAACAACTAATCATGATTAATACATAAAAGAGGCAATATCCTAATCGTTAGGATATTGCCTCTTTTTATTTTCCCATGTTAGCGAAACGTTCTACAGCAACTGTAAAATCATTAATTGTCTTATCTACATCACCGTGTTGAATACCATCGCGTACACAATGGTTAATATGTCCTTCGAGGACCACTTGGCCGACTTTATGTAATGCAGATTTGGCTGCATTAATTTGGGCTAGTACATCTTCACAAGGAATGTCTTCTTCAATCATTCGATCAATAGCCTGCACTTGACCTAGAATTTTACGCAATCGACGATGTAGATTGTCTGAATCCATACACTGTTTCATAATACTCCTCCAATTGGGCATGTTTCATCATCTTATATATTATACGATAATAAAGATAAAAAATACAATATACCTAAGTATGCTAAAAATAGAAGAGTTGTGTTACAATACAATCAATATAAGATAGTTGTTTTATATGATTATTACTGGAGAATATTTGTATATTCAAAAGTTTGCTGTGAAGTAGATGTAGGTGAATCTATGTTTATATTTCGATTAGTGCGCCGACTTGTTCTAGTAGTTTGCATAGTATTTGGAGCTATATATGCATATGATACATATCAAAGCTATCAAGGTACCAATCGTGTTAGTAAGGCTCATACGAGTGTAGAACAGGTTATTGAGAACAATGAAGATACGTTAAGTCGTTGGGATCGGGTGTATCGTGTATTTACTTTTAAAGAAAAGGTTGAACGTGCACTAAATCAACGTGTACCAAAGGATAAATGGATAAAGTCAGAGAGTATTCCTGATAATGCGAAACGTGCCCTTGTTGCTATTGAGGACAAGCGGTATTATAAACATGGTGCTATCGATGTTCTTGGTGTTTCTCGTGCTTTTTATGTTAATACAGTAGCAGGAGAAACTGTTGAAGGTGGAAGTACAATAACACAACAATTGGTGAAAAATTTATTTCTATCTTCTAAACGGACCATGACACGTAAGGCGGAGGAAGCAATTTTAGCTATAGAAATGGAACATTACTATAGCAAAGATGAAATTCTAACTATGTATTTGAATACAGTATATTATGGACATAATTACTATGGTATTAAAGATGCATCAGAAGGTTATTTTGGAACTAGTCCTAGTCGGTTAACTTTAGGACAATGTGCTATGTTAGCGGCATTACCTAATGCACCATCCTATTTAGATCCTTTTGAAAATTATAAAGGGGCAAAAGCTCGGCAAAAACTGGTCCTTACTCAAATGGTAGAGCAAGGTATGATTACTCAAGCTGAGGCAGATTATGCGTATAAGCAAGATCTCGGATTAGATCATTAGTGTGGTTTGAACATATAATTCGAATCCGAATTATATTATATAAATGTATAAAATATAGACTTGCATTTATAAATATACAGTGGTATACTAACTTCTGTAGTCGAAAAGACATGAAGAATTCATAATGAATTCGTAGTATAATAATAACAATTGGTATATTTTGTACCTGGTATAATTAAGTTTATGAGGTGTTATCATGGGTAAAGCAAATAAAGTAGTACTCGCATATTCTGGTGGTTTAGACACATCTGTTATTATTCCTTGGTTAAAAGAGAATTATGGTGCTGAAGTTATCGCTGTATGTGTAGACTTAGGTCAACCTGAAGATTATGATGCAGTTGAGAAAAAAGCAATTAAATCTGGCGCTTCTAAAGCGTATATTGTTGATGCTAAGGAAGAATTCGTAAAAGATTATGTATGGCCAACAGTAAAAGCTGGTGCCGTTTATGAAGGTAAATATTTATTAGGTACATCTTTTGCTAGACCTTTGATTGGTAAAATCCTTGTAGATATTGCTAAAAAAGAAGGCGCTGATGCAATTGCACATGGTGCGACTGGTAAAGGTAATGACCAAGTTCGTTTCGAATTAGCTATTAAAGCATTAGCTCCAAATATGAAAATCATTGCTCCTTGGAGAGAATGGGATTTGAAATCCAGAACAGACTGTATGGAATATGCTGCTAAACACGATATCCCAGTCGTAGCTACAAAATCTCATCCATATTCTATGGACCAAAATGTATGGCATTTATCCCATGAAGGTGGGGATCTTGAAAATCCAGCAAATGCTCCTAAAGATGATGTATATTTGGTAACACATACACCAGAACAAGCTCCTGATGAAGCTGGTTATGTAACTGTTACTTTTAAAGAAGGTATGCCTGTAGCCGTTGATGGTCAAGAAGGTACTCCACTACAAATATTAGAAAAACTTAATGAAATCGGTGCACACTATGGTGTTGGTGTTGTCGATATCGTTGAAAATAGATTGGTTGGCATGAAATCTCGTGGCGTTTATGAAAACCCAGGTGGATCCATTATCATGTATGCTCATAGAGAACTTGAATATCTTTGTCTAGATAGAGCAACATATCATTATAAAGAGCTTATTGCTAATAAATATGCTGAACTTGTATATGATGGTATGTGGTTTGCACCATTAATGAGTGCATTACAAGCATTTGTTGATGAAACTCAAAAAACTGTAACTGGTGATGTAAAATTAAAATTGTACAAAGGTAATATTATCTCCGCTGGTGCAACATCACCATACTCCTTATACAGTGAAGACTTCGTAACATTTGAAGAAGATGATGTATATAACCAAGCTGATGCAGCAGGTTTCATTAACTTGTTCGGATTACCTCTCAAAATTAATGCTTTGATGAAAGAAAAGGCAGGTAAATAATGGCTAAATTGTGGGGCGGGCGTTTCACAAAAGGCACAGATAAAGCGGTAGAGGATTTTACATCCTCTATCGCTTTTGACGCTAGAATGTACGCCGAAGATATTGCGGGCAGTAAAGCTCATGCTAAAATGTTAGCAAAACAAAATATTATTTCTCAAGAAGATTGCGATGCTATAGTGTCCGGTTTGACTAAAATTAAAGGCCAAATCGATAAGGGTGAGTTCCCATTCTCCGTGGCTCTTGAAGATATTCATATGAATATTGAAAAACGTTTAACTGACGATATTGGTGAAGCTGGTGGACGTCTACATACAGGTCGTAGCCGTAATGATCAATGTGCAGTCGATTTACATATGTATGTGCGTAAAGCAGTGATTGAAATGGGTGAGCTCATCGTAGATATGCAGAAGGCACTTATTGAAAAAGCAGAAGCATATAGCGATGTTATCATGCCTGGTTATACACATTTACAACGGGCACAACCTGTTTTGTTTGGTCATCATATGATGGCATACTTTTCTATGTTAGAACGTGATTTTGATCGTTTGTTGATGGTGTTTAAACATGCTGATATTATGCCTTTAGGAGCCGGTGCTTTAGCTGGTTCTACCTATGGTATTGATCAAACTTATACACAAGAGTTATTAGGATTTTCTCGTATTTATGAAAATAGCATGGATGCTGTATCTGATCGTGACTATGTAGTTGAATTCTTATCCTTTGCATCCTTAGTCATGATGCATTTAAGTCGTCTTAGTGAAGAGTTAATTTTGTGGTCCTCCAATGAATTTAATTTTATTGAACTTGATGATGCTCATTGCACAGGTTCTAGCATCATGCCACAAAAGAAAAATCCTGACGTATGTGAACTTGTTCGTGGTAAAACAGGTCGCACCTATGGTCATTTATTAGGTCTTTTGACAACATTGAAAGGTTTGCCACTCACTTACAATAAGGATATGCAAGAGGACAAAGAAGGCATTTTTGATGCTATTGATACAGTTCACTTTGCATTATCTATTAATGCGGCCATGATTCGTGGTATGAAGGTTAATGGGGCCCATATGAAAGCGGTTCTTGATGATGACTTCTCTAATGCAACAGATATGGCAGATTATCTTGCAAAAAAAGGGGTTCCATTCCGTGAAGCTCATGAAATCGTTGGTAATGCGGTACATCATTGCATTGAAAAAGGTTGCGTACTACTTGACTTATCTGTGGAAGATTTTAAAGCAATTTCTGCACATTTTGATGCTGATATCCTTGATGCAATCTCCATTGAGGCTTGTGTAGCTGGTCGTAAGAACTATTCTGGTACAGCTCCAGAATGTGTTGAAAGACAGCGCAATAATGGTAAAACTGTTATTGCTAATGAAGAAGCACAAATCGGTAGTTGGAAAACTATTGTAAACTCTGTACACGAGTAAGTTAGTTTGTGTTATATACTCATAGTATGTATTGTATATTTGGCTCCATCCCTGGGTGGAGCCAATTTTTATGTGTGCTTAGATATATCAAAAAGAGGTTGGGTACCCAAAAAGTTTGTAAATTTTTATATACAATAATGTCTGTATTGAGTGGACTAGTAATGGATAATGGTCTTGTAGCACGAAACTATAATTTGAATAGATAGTGATTTTTCTTATATTTAAAGGATTAAACTGAAAGAAAATAATAATCTTACATTTTATATACCGTTTCTAATCAAAAATAATATATAATTACTATGATTTTATTCGATTCGTGTAAATTAAGTTGTCCACTAATAAAGTACTTTCCAATTAATCTTTATGGTGTTATTATTAACTCGAACTAAAAATGAAAACGGTACTTTCACATTCCCGCCCATTACAGCAGGAACTGAATGTACTTAGCGGTTTTAATATATATAAGTGAATTATGGACGAGAAAAAATTCACCTTACGAAAGGGGATTGATACATGAAAACCACCGCTAAAAAAATGTCTGTATTCCAGTTAACCACAATGGTAGCAGCCAATATGCTAGGAGCTGGAATCATTATGTTACCAACTAATTTGGCTCAAGTTGGTACTATTTCAGTTTTATCTTGGCTCGTAACGGCTGTGGGTGCGCTTTTATTAGCGTATATTTTTGCTCAAGCGGGTATGTTCTCCCAGATTAAAGGAGGCATGGGCGGTTATGCAGAACATCGCTTCGGTAAAACTGGACATTTTATGGCGAGCTATGCTTACAGCATATCTCTCATCATTGCTAATGTAGCTATTGCAGTTTCGGCAGTAGGCTATGGATCCGAACTGTTTGGAATAGATTTAAATGCTGTTCAGACGAGTCAAGTAACAATTGTGTTGCTTTGGTTTGCGGCAATTTTGAATTTCAGAGGCAATCGCTTTACAGGGCGACTTAGTAATATAACAGTTTGGGGATCTATTCTTCCCGTTTTAGCAATTAGCACTATAGGGTGGTTTTGGTTTAATCCTGATACTTTTATTGCAGCTTGGAATCCAAATGATGTTCCTTTTTTTGATGCGGTTAAGCAATCAATTTCTCTGACCCTTTGGGGGTTCCTTGGTTTTGAATCGGCTGCAGCCAATGCAGATGCTGTGGAAAATCCAAGAAAAAATGTGCCTATTGCTACAGTAAGTGGCACATTGGCAGTAGCTGTAATTTATGTTTTGTCTACTAATGTTATGGCCGGCATTGTACCGAATTTAGACTTGTTGAATTCAAATGCCCCTTTTGGTTTAACCTTCATGCATATGTTTAATGGTGCAGTTGGTGATTTTGTTATGGCATCAATGGTGATTTCTTGCTGTGGCGCTTTACTTTGTTGGCAATTTACATTGTCTCGCGTATTTAAAAGTGCTGCTGAAGCGGGCTATTTTCCTAAGGTCTTTGCTCGTGTAAATAGCAAGGATGCACCAGTTCGTGGTGTATTAATTCTTCTCATTATCGAAACTATATTGACACTTTTCACTGCTAATGAAATATTGCGTGAACAGTTTGAAAATCTTGTTAACTTGGCTGTTGTTACTAATGTTGTTCCATATATTCTTGTTACTCTGTCTGTGCCAGCTATGATGGAACGTTCTAATGTCTCTAAATCCTATATTAATCGTTTTAGAGTAATCGGTATACTTGGTGTTTTATATTGTGTATATGCAATTTATTCCTGTGGTGAAAGTGCTATAGTAGGTGGCGCTTTTGCACTGTTAATTGGTTTAGGTATTTGTGCTGTTCGTAAAATTATTGCAGTTCGACGAGCACAAAGGGAATTACAACAAAGTACCGATTAATTGAATACTCTCTCGTCAAAAAGAGGCTATTACTTAGGTAATGGCCTCTTTTTATGGTTTATAAAATAGGGAATAGAGTAACAGTAGCAGAACCTACATTAATTTGGATAATACAAAGGACTAGCCTTTTGACTAGTCCTTTGTATTGTAACAGTATTATTTTTTACTATCTGTAGCATCGAGATCATTCATATCAACTTCGTTGGCACGACTAATCATGCGATTATATTTTACATATAATTGTGTGTATGCCTCACCATAGGAGGAGTTGATGATGATATAATTTCGAGCTTCTGCAATAAATTCTTTTACAGCATCTTGATATTGTTTAACTGCTGCTTGTGTTTCTGGTTTAGTACCAGGTTGCAACTCATTAAGACGTTTTGCGATTTCTTGTAAATTTGTTTCAACCTTTTGTGTATCTGTATTTCCATCAGGATCAATGATATCTATAGTTTGTGATAACAGAATGTTTAATTCGATGAAATTAACTGCATTGACTCTATTTTCATTAGTGAATTCTTTCATTCGTTCTGTATACAATTCGTTATTTCGATTTTCAAGTGCTAAATCAAATGCATTGTATGCCGCATTGAATTGATCGGCTAATGGTATATATTGACTCGCTAAGTTATCACTACCTACGAAATTATCTTTCTCAAAAGTTCGATCTGTATAGTAATTTTGAAGTTGTTCGGATACAGGAATTAATTGTGTTAAGATGGTAAGTAACTCATCTGTCGCTTTATTTACATCCTCATATGGGGTGGAACTTTCTTCTTTAGCTGCTTCAAGCTGAGCCTTCAGTTTTTTATAGTCAGGTAATGTTACAGACGTATTATGAGTGTGATTTCGCAACTCTTCAAGGGTTGGTTGTATTTGATAGGTATAGGCAACACTATTTAAATTAAATGTATCTGCTGCCTCAATGTAAGGTCGTAAGGCATTAATTTTGTCCTCGATAGTAGAACGATATAAGATTGTTGTTGCTTTATTAGATAGGAAGTGATATGCACCATAAATTCCTCCACCAATAGCAGCAATTCCTAGAATTATGGCTAAGATTAATTTAATATAACCCTTTTTCAATTGCCTATACTCCTTGTAAAATTCGTTTGTGAAAAAATATCCATACTTTATAGATTCTATATAGTCAATATTAGTATTATTATAACATAGATTAAGGGGGCAAAAAAGATACATATAAATGATAATTATTAAATAAATATGAAAATACATACAAAATTATATATAAAAAATTAGTAATTTTATTTTTATGTATTAATCTGGGAGTTAAACTTATAGGCTGCTATAATAGTATACATATATAATCCGGTAAGGGAGTGTATTATGTCAGATTCAAAGCTTATGAATAATTTTTTTACAACGGAACTTATTGCTAATGGAGAAGGACGCAATGTTTTATCTGCTATTGAGGATGGATTACGTAACTGTGATGAGTTTCTTATTAGCGTTGCTTTTATAACAGATGATGGATTATTAGTTTTAAAACCAATATTGAAAGAATTAGAAGAACGAGGTGTAAGGGGGCGTATTTTAACTACTGATTATCTTGGCTTTAATAATCCTAAGGTGCTAGATGATTTAGGGAAGTTAAAGAATATAGAGCTTCGAGTATATTGCACTACTAATGGTAGTAAGCATGGCTTTCATACGAAGGGATATATTTTTAAACAAGAACAATCATATCAAATTATTGTAGGTAGTTCTAACCTAACAATTAATGCACTTAAGAAAAATAGAGAGTGGAATACTAGGGCCAAATCTAATGTAAATGATACTTATACTAAAGAAGTATTAGAGGAGTTTGAATTGTATTGGAATTCCGAGTTTACTATGGAGTATTCGGATTTCTTGCCTTGGTATCGACCTAGATGGGAACGCTCTGATCGTCTTTCCCTAAAAAATATTGCTGAACAGGTGAAGTTAAAAGGGGCGTTGAAATTAGAGCCTAATTTAATGCAACAGCAGTTTATAGATAACTTTAATGAATTACGTCATCAGAATGAAAGTAGAGGCTTATTAATTTCTGCCACTGGTACTGGTAAAACGTATGCAGCTGCATTTGCAATGCGAGAGATTCGACCTAAACGATTGTTATTTTTAGTACACCGTGAGCAAATTGCTAATCAAGCACTCAGTAGTTTTCAACGGGTGTTTGATGATCAATCCATTTCTTTTGGTATTGTTTCCGGTAATGTAAAACGTTTTGATGCGGATTATGTATTTTCCACTATGCAAATGATGGGGAGAAATGAGATTTTGCAAAAATATAATCCATATGACTTTGACTGTATTATTATCGATGAAGTCCACAGGGCCGGTGCTGAAAGTTATCAAAGAATTATTGATTATTTTAAACCAAAATTCTTATTAGGTATGACTGCTAGTCCAGAACGTACGGATGGATATGATTTATATAACTTGTTTCACCATAATATTGTTTATGAGATTCGTTTAGAACAGGCTCTAGAGGAAGACTTATTATGTCCATTCCATTACTTTGGGATAAGTGACCTCTGGATTGATGGTAAAGAAATTAATCTTGAAAAGGATACTATTAGTTTCTCCAATTTATCAGAAAGTGAACGCGTTGATAAAATTATAGAAAAAATTCGTTATTTTGGTCATAGTGGAAGTCGCGTTAAGGGCTTGGTGTTCTGCAGTAATAAAAAAGAGGCTAAGGAATTATCCGATGCATTTAATCTTAGAAAGTTTAGGACAATTTCGTTGACTGGTGATGATTCGCAAGCAAAACGTGAAGATGCTATAGCTCGTTTGACTGGTACTGGAGCTTATCAAGGTTTCGTGGATGATCAACTAGACTATATATTTACAGTAGATATTTTCAATGAAGGCGTAGATATCCCTGAAGTAAACCAAGTCATTATGTTACGTCAAACAGAAAGTCCTATTGTATTTATTCAGCAGTTAGGTCGTGGGTTGCGTAAATTTGAAGATAAGGAATATGTGGTTATCTTAGATTTTATAGGTAATTATTCTAATAGCTATATGATACCGTTGGCTTTATCCGGTGATAGGAGCTATAACAAGGATATACTACGTAAATATGTACAGTCTGGCAATCGTATTATTCCTGGGACGTCAACAGTTCATTTTGATGCGATAGCTAAAAAACGTATTTTTGCTGCCATAGATACAGCTAATTTGAGTAGTGCTAAACTTATTAAGGAAGCATATTTAGATTTAAAATATAAGCTTGGGCATATACCTAGAATCAAAGATTTTAAGGACTATGGGTCTATTGATATTACAAAAATTTTTAATAAATATAAGTCATATCATCATTTCTTAACCCAAATAAAAGATAAGGATTATAAGATAGTTTTTACACCAATTCAGGAACAGATGTTACACTTTATCTCTCAAAAATTAGCGACGGGGATGCGCGTTAGAGATGTATTGGCATTACAACTTTTATTAGAAGGTCAGGATAACATCATTCAATCTATAACTGAGAGTTTAAGGGACAAGTATAATGTTGAATTGTCTGATATTGGAAAAACGAATCTCATTAATCTTTTAAGCAATCAGTTTTCTGTGTCATTAACTAAAAAGACATTTAGAGATTGTATATTTATTAAGTCTAATGGCGATGACTATTCTATTTCTGATTGTTTTAAGGTTGCATTGGAAGATATCTATTTTAGAGATCATATTAATGAACTGATAGAGTTTGGCTTGGATAGATATTATAGTAAATATGGACCATCTATTTTAAAGCCTACGCCATTTGCGCTTTATGAAAAATATAATTATGAGCAAGTATGTCAGTTATTAGAATGGCCTCAAAATGAAGTCCCGTTAAATATAGGTGGATATAAATATCATCGTGATACTAAGACGTATCCTCTATTTATCAATTATCATAAAGACGAAGGTATACAGGATAGCATAAAGTATGAGGATAGGTTTGAGACTCCTACTTTGATTAAAGTAATTTCTAAAAACAATCGCTCTTTTACATCGGATGATGTAACAACCGCATTTGATGCAGATAAATTAGGTGTTGCAATGCACTTATTTATGCGTAAAAATAAGGATGATGAAGAGTCAAAAGAATTTTATTATTTAGGGCCCATTCACTCGACGGGGAGAGAAAATGCAGAGGAAATTATGATGGCAAGTGATACAAAGGCTGTAGAGCTTGAATATAGATTAGAGGTTCCTGTACGTGATGATATATATGACTATTTATTAAATGGATAGGTGTGGATTATATAATGATTAGAAAACATATAGAAGTTGTTGCTGCCATAATTCAAAAGGGTAACGCTATATTAGCGACTCAAAGAGGATATGGTGATTTAAAAGATGGTTGGGAATTTCCTGGTGGTAAGATTGAATCTGGAGAAGTGCATGATGAAGCTTTGATTCGTGAAATTAAAGAAGAATTACAAGCCAATATTAATGTAGGTGAAAAGCTAATTACTGTTAACTATAATGGGTATGAAAAATTTGATCTTACTATGCATTGCTATTGGTGTACGTTAACAGAAGACTCACATATAACATTGTTAGAACACGAAGCAGCTAAATGGTTGACTAAAGAGACTTTGTGCTCGGTGGAGTGGTTGCCTGCAGATTTAGAGGCCGTTGATGCATTATATAAGCGTTTATAATTGAGATTCATTTGTATATTCCTGTTCTCTCGTATATAATGGTATTAATAGATTTGCATTTTTCGATATAATCATATGAAAGGAGATATTATGTCTAATTTCATCACTCCTAATGAATTATTACCTATCATGGATGAAGTTATCATTCTTGATGCAAGAGGGTTTCAAGATTATAAACGTGGCCACATCAAAGGCGCTTTTCCTGTAGATATAGATAAAGATTTGACAGGCCCTATTGGTGAACATGGGGGACGTCATCCATTGCCGGATATGGAACAGTTAGCTAAAACCTTTGAAACATTTGGTATTAATGAATATTCCAAGGTTGTTGTGTATGATTCGTGGATTTTTTTAGCTGGTCGTCTCTGGTGGACCTTGCGCTACATGGGTCTTAAGGATGTACGCGTACTATCTGGTGGTATTGAAAGATGGGTTAAAGAAGGTCATTTGTTGACTAAGGAGCCTACGCTTTTGCCGACTGAGCCAACGGCGTTCAATTATACCTTACAAACTGATATGACTATGAGTCGTAATGAGGTATTGGAGGCAAGTAAGTCCGGTTCTCATGTTATCGTCGATGTGCGGGCACCGGAACGGTATGATGGTTCAGTAGTAGATGCGATGGATGGTATGACAGGGCATATTCCTGGGGCTGTTAATCACTTTTATGAAAGCGGTTATACATCGGAAGGACCACGTTCTATTAAGGACTTAGAAAATGAGTTCTATAATGAAATATATCAACAAAAACCAGTTGTTACCTATTGTGGTTCTGGTGTGACTGCATGTAATGCGCTACTTGTGATGAGTGAAGTAGGGCTTAATTCTGCGTTATATGTAGGCAGTTCCAGTGATTGGGTAACCTATGATGAATTCCCAATTCAAACAGGGGTTGAAACATTATGAGAATCTTAAACCATATATTATCGGTCGTTGCTTTTGTCTATTTATGCTATCATTTGTATACTTATGGACCTGGCTTATTTAATGTAACGGTGATGATTATTTTCTTATTATCCGTTGTGGCAAACTACTTTAGATATCGTAAAGAAAACGAAATGAAAGCTAATGAAGTCGTGCGACAAGCACGGGCTCAGGCAAAGCATGATCGTAAACATAAACATGCTCGTGAAAGCTAGCTTTCACAAATAATATTGTATATAAATGCCTTATAAGGAGTATCAATGAAATTAATATCTTGGAATGTGAATGGACTGCGAGCTGCCGTAACAAAAGGCTTTATTGATTCCTTTAACGAATTAGATGCGGATATTTTCTGCTTGCAAGAAACAAAATTACAGCCACATCAAATTGAGCTAGAACTACCAGGCTATGAACAGTTTTGGAATAGTGCAGTGAAAAAGGGATATAGTGGAACCGCAGTATTTACTCGAATTACACCGATTGCCGTAACAAATGGCATCGGCATTGAAGAGCATGATCAAGAAGGTCGTGTTATTACTGCTGAATATGATAATTTTTATCTCGTTTGTTGCTATACACCGAATAGCCAACGTGAATTGGCCCGTTTAGATTATCGTATGACATGGGAAGATGCTTTCCGTGAATACTTATTAGAATTGGATAAAAAGAAACCTGTCATACTCTGTGGTGATCTCAATGTGGCTCACAATGAAATCGATTTGAAAAATCCTAAAACCAATCGAAAGAATGCGGGCTTCTCTGATGAAGAGCGTGCTAAGATGACTGCATTGTTGGAATCTGGATTTACTGATACATTCCGTTATCTGTATCCTGATGCGGTTGATGAATATAGCTGGTGGTCTTACATGGGCAAGGCCCGCGATAGAAACGTAGGATGGAGAATTGACTACTTTATTACATCTAAACGCTTGGATGACAAGATTAAAGAGGCCAAAATTCATCAACAAATCTTTGGCAGTGATCATTGTCCAGTTGAACTCGATATTGAATTATAATATGTGATATGGTGAAAGCTTAGTTTCATATATCTATATTAACGAACAAAGCCTCATCTTCGGATGAGGCTTTCATAAGGAGGAACGATGGCACAAAAGCAAAAAGCCGTTGTATTATTTAGCGGCGGCGTAGATAGCACAACATGTTTGGCGCTCGCCATTGAGCGATTTGGTAAAGAAAACGTAGTGCCTTTATCCATACAATACGGCCAAAAACATAGCAAGGAGTTAGAGGCAGCGGCCAACGTATTAGCATACTATGGCATAGAAGGGAAAACGATGGATGTAACAAAATTGTTTGCATTCAGTAACTCATCCTTGCTGACGCAGTCTACAGAGGCCGTTCCTACTGGTTCCTACAAAGAACAACAAGACGAACAGGGGGCAGGACCTGTTAGCACCTATGTGCCATTTAGAAATGGTCTGTTCCTATCCGCTGCAGCATCCTTAGCACTATCCCTTGATTGTGGCTATATCTACTATGGTGCTCATGCGGATGATGCGGCTGGCAATGCATATCCAGACTGCACCGAAACATTCTATACATCCATGGGCGATGCTATCTTTGAAGGCTCTGGCAAAGAATGCTCCCTCGAAGCACCATTCATCAATAGTAACAAAGCCGATGTAGTTCGCGAAGGCCTACGCCTTGGCGTGCCATACCAACTCACCTGGTCCTGCTACGAAGGTGGCGACCACCCATGCGGCCATTGCGGCACCTGCATCGACCGTCAAGAAGCCTTCCGTGCCAACGGCATACAAGACCCTGCGCTTAAGTAGGTCGAGGCCCTCTTCCTTAGAACCTGTTAGTGTTGTAGTTTTCAGCCTTTCGAGTACATGGATGAAAATTACATCTTATGATTGCTATAGGTATAGAGTGAGGTCGACTAGGTCCTTCACAAAACGACTTTGGCCCTGCGAAGGCCGTAGGCCGAAGTCAGACTCGGCCGGTGGAGGCTTTGTGGAGAACCTAGTCGGCCCCTACTTTATTGCGATAGCAGTAAATATATGATATTATAGACGTGTTGCCGAAAGGCCGAAAACTACATAAGACAGTTTGCAACCATCCTGTCTCTAAACAAAACTACGGAAAACATAAGCATATTCGAGCATGGTAGTTTTGCCATGCTCTTTTTTATTGAAAAGGAGGTGAGTGCATGGTTTCTACACGAAAATTAACTATTTCTGCTATGGTAGTAGCATTGTATATTGTTCTCATCTATATGACTCAAGGTATTTCTTTCGGTGCGTACCAAATTCGTATAGCTACATCTTTATATGCACTTGCTTATGCCTTTCCGTTCTTAATCATTCCTATGGGCATAGGTAATCTCGTTTCTAATTTCTTGTTCGGCGGCCTTGGCATCCTAGATATGGTAGGAGGCTTTGGTGTCGGTATTTTGACGACTGGTATCATCGTATTGATGCGACGAGCTGGACTTAGCGCGTGGTGGGCGATGCTGCCAATCATCTTAGTACCTGCATTATGCGTACCATTGTGGCTTAGCCCACTCTTAGGTGTTCCGTACTGGGCATTGGTAATCAATTTATTGATTGGTCAAACCATTCCTGGTATTGTAGGTGCTACGTTGGTGAAAGTTCTTGTATCTCGGCGTACAGTAGTGGCACTGATGGGATCAATTAAATAATTAGCTAGTAAGTGATAAAAAGGTCTGACTTTCAACTGAAAGCCAGACCTTTTTATTTGTAATTTTTGATAAATATGATTAGCAGTTGTAGCCGCGAAGAGTAGTTTCGATAACGAGTCTTTCTAGGGCAACCATATAGGCAGCTAAGCGAGGTGCTACATTATATTTTTCTTGCATTTGCCATACTGCTTCAAAGCTATTTTGCATATTTTTAGTGAGTCGTTCATTTACTTCTTCAAGGGACCAGTAGAAACCAGCCTTGTTTTGAACCCATTCATAGTAAGATACAACCACACCACCGCCATTTGCGAGTACGTCTGGAATAATATCAACACCTTTTTCAAAGAAGTATGTATCTGCATCGTTTGTAGTAGGACCATTAGCACCTTCTAAGATAATTTTGGCGCGTACATTTTTCATGTTATCTTTGTTAATTTGGTTTTCCAGTGCTGCTAGATAGAGAATATCTACATCTTGTGTTAATAATTCTTGGCCAGTTATAGTTATCATACCTGGTTCGGAGTAACCTGTTAAAGAGCGATTGTTAGCATTAGCATATTCATAGGCTTTTTCTATATTAAGTCCATTTGGATTATATAGATTTACTGATGAGTCACCAATAGCAATAACTTTGGCACCAGCTTCTGCAATCAGACGAGCACCTACAGAACCTACATTACCAAATCCTTGTACAGCTACAGTCATGTTTTTTATATCTAAGTTCTTTTTAGCTAAGTAGCCTTGTAAGGCAATTAGACAACCGCGACCAGTCGCTTCGTTACGCCCTAGAGAACCTCCAACCTCGATGGGCTTACCTGTAACTATACCAGGACTCCATTCTCCTTTCAATACGCTATATTCATCAGCAATCCAACTCATAATTTGTGCATTTGTATTTACATCTGGTGCTGGGACATCCGTATTTACACCAATAATAGGGGCAATTCGACGTACAAAGTTACGTGTTAATCGTTCCAACTCTCGAGGTGATAAGGTTTTAGGATCGACTTTGATACCGCCTTTACCACCGCCATAAGGTAAATTGGCAATAGCATTTTTAATTGTCATCCATGCAGCTAATGCACGTACCTCGTTTTCATCGGCATCTGGATGGAAACGAAGTCCTCCTTTAGCACTACCACGCAATGTGGAATGTTGACACCGATATCCTTCATAAACATGTACTTCACCATTATCTAATTGTAATGGAACAGAAACTTTTAGTTCTCGTTCAGGGTGACGTAATACTTCATAGTCGTTTCTTGTATAACCTAGTTTTTCAGCAGCTATATCAAGTGTGTGTAACATGTTTTCATAGGGATTGTAATTTTGCATATAAGACCCTCCTGATAATTCAGAATTAATAGATGATTTAAAAGTTTTATTACTTAATATATTCGACATTGAATAGGCAATAACCTACGTATCAAATTAACTATATTCTATAGTTGTATACACATGAGTTATAGTTGGTAAAAACTTCATTATGGTTGTGAAAGATTTTTACAAAAAAGGACTTTACTCCGAAGAATAAAGTCCCTAACAGTCTATACATATTATTTTTCTTTAGTGTCTTCTACAGGTGTAGGTGGAACAGAAGAGTCTGTTGTTTGCCCATTACCCCACCATACAACACCATATGTATGATTGAGAATGGAACGATTAAATACAGGTGCTTTAATACCTGCTTTACGTTGCTTAATGTAATCGTCAAGAGCAAGTCCCGCTGTACGTCCCATGCGAACGATAGAGCTAATATTGGTTAATACTAAAAATGCCATAAATAAATCGGCTAGATTCCATACGAGATCAAGAGAGGCAATGGATCCTATAAATGTCATAAGAATTACACCGATACGGAATAAATGTAAACAATATTTTTTTTCTGTTAAGTGGCTGATGTTGATTTCGCCATAGTAATAGTTGCCGATAAGGGAGCTAAAGGAGAACATTACGATGAATAAAGCAACGGCTGCAGGTGCCCAAGAGCCAAGTTGTTGTGCTAGATTATGTTGTACAAGGGCTACACCGGTAAGACCTGTAGTGCTATAATCACCAACCATAAGAACAATAAATGCAGATGCTGTACAAATAATAAATGTATCTAAAAATACACCAAATGCTTGAACAAGACCTTGTTCTACAGGATGATTAACAGCTGCTGTTGCGGCTGCGTTTGGTACAGAACCTTCACCAGCTTCGTTGGAGAAGAGGCCCCGTTTAATACCATTCATAATAGTTGCACCTAATAGACCGCCACCCGCTGCACTTGGTTCAAAAGCAGAAGTAACAATCGTATAGATTACATGAGGAAATTGTTGAATATTTGCAATGACTACGTATAATGCTGTAGCAATGTAAAGAACCGCCATGATTGGAACGATAATTTCGGATGCTTTCGCAACACGATTGATACCACCAAAGATGATAAGGCCTACAAGTATAGCAACAACAATACCTGTATAGGCTACATCAAAATTGAAAATTTGAAGTGATGCGGCCAATGTGTTTGCTTGTACAGAGTTGTAAATCCAGCCATAGGTAATACTGATTAAAATAGCAAATAAAACAGCTAGGAATTTGTTGTTAAGGCCGTAGCGGATGTAGTAAGCTGGGCCGCCGTAGAAACCGCCTTTAGCAACTGGTTCTTTGTAAATTTGAGCTAGTGTACTTTCAATAAAGCCAGTAGCGGCACCGATAAGGGCAATAACCCACATCCAGAAAACGGCACCAGGACCACCGAGTACGACGGCAATAGCGATACCAGCGATGTTACCAACACCTACGCGAGATGCGGTACTAACGCAGAATGCTTGGAATGAGGATACATGATTCTTTTCTGTTTTTGAACCTGCACCAGAGGCTACAAGGCGAACCATTTCCTTAAACATACGGATTTGAACGGCGCCGGTCGTCATTGTAAAGAATAGACCAGCACCAATGAGAATGAAAATAATTAAGTAGTTCCACAAATAGGTGTTCACCGTGGAGACTGCATCATTAAGTAGGGCTTCCATAAAACTCACCTTTCTCTAATAAAACTATAAAATTTGTATTTATTGTATCAAAAAATGAGATTTTCTTCTATAGAATATAACAAACCCGCATACATAAAGATAATTTATATCTATGTATGCGGGTTTTATTAATGAAATAAAAGTATGATTAAGTATTAGGTTTTAGTTACTAGATATTAGATATCAGCGTTAAAAGATTTCGCATCTTCCATTCCTTGCAATAAGGTTTGTTCAGAATGTTCCATATGAATTCGTGCAAGTTTACGTGCTTGTACAGAATTATGAGAAGCAATAGCTTCAACTAAAAGACGATGTTCTTCCCAGGTTTTACGTAAGCGACCAGGTTGGTTCATAGAGAAACTACGAAAACGGTATGTTTGTTCTCGTAAATTGTGAACAATGTCTGCTAAGCGTTCATTTCGAGAGGCTTTGTAGAGAACCTCATGAAATGCTACGTCAGCGGCAACCACACTATCCATGTCTTTGTTTTCCATATGATCGCCAATTTCTACGAGCATTCGTTCTAATGTTTCTATTTCATCACTAGTAATGCGTTCTGCGGCAAGACCAGCAGCTAATTCTTCAAGGGCAGAACGTATTTCAAATACTTGGGTAATATCTTTTAATGAAATATTAGCTACATATGTACCTCGACGTGGAACCATCACGACAAATCCCTCAAGTTCAAGTTTGCGAATGGCCTCACGAATAGGTGTTCTGCTTACGCCGAGTTCTTCGGCAAGCGGGATTTCCATAAGGCGTTCACCAGGTTTTAGTGTACCGTCTTGAATGGCTGAGCGCAACGTTTCGCTTACTACTTCACTTAATGGTTTATAGGCGTCTAGACGTATAGGTTGCAATCGTTTTGTCATTGTACCTCCTCCTGTGTGCAGGTTTTCGTAATTAGTGAAAGCCAGTTATGGCCAGCCTTTTGTATTTCTTCTTGCAAGGATAATGCCTGTGCTGGCTTCTCTAATAAGACAACCATTGTAGGGCCACTGCCTGTCATGATGGTTGGGTACCCGCGGTTTGTAAAGAATTCTTTACATGTAATGAGTTCTTTATGATCTGAAAATAATAGCTCTTCAAATGTATTGGCGCTATTTGTAAACGCTGCATTCATATCATTATGTTCCAAATGATCTAAAACACTGGTAATCATATTTGATGTAGCATGAGACGTACCATTGTAACGACCATAAGCTGCAGCAGTAGATACAGAGATTTCTGGCTTCACTAATAATAACCAATGAGGTGCAGGTGATGCGTGATAGACAAGTTCTTCACCACGACCGGTACCGCGCGCTGTACCACCTTTTAAAAGAAATGGTACATCTGAACCTAGCTTTGCTCCTAATACCATTAATTCATCCATAGTGAGTCGTAAATCCCAAAATTTATTGAGCCCTAGTAGCATAGCTGCTGCATCTGCACTGCCTCCTCCGAGGCCTGCTGCTGCAGGTACACGTTTCATAAGGTGAATAGCGGCACCTAATTTACATCCTGTATAGGTTTGTACTTCACGCAATGCTTTCAACGCTAAGTTACGTTCATCATAAGGAATGAGATCCTGAATATATTGTGGTAATTCGGGTGCTACTCCAGAAAATACAACTGAATGATGTTTTGCAAAATAGATGGAGTCTGCTAAGCGAATAGATTGAAAGATACTATCTATATTGTGATATCCGTCATCACGTTTACCAGTGATGGCAAGGCCAATATTGATTTTACTATGGCCTAATTGTTCGATGCTTTTTGACATAAAATCCTCGATATGCTGTGTGATTTGTACGAATCTTTATAGCCGTCGTACATGTGATTAAAAGTGATTGAAAATAAACATTAAGTAGTTTATGATGAAATTGTATATGTATGTAAATATATACGGATATTGCTATATATCTAATTAGTTAATTATAGAATATTTATGGTGAAATGGCAATTTAGGAGGCCTAGATGTGGTCTAAATATAAGGATGATATATATCAATGTATAATTGTCGCCATTGGTTGCGCTATATTTGGTGCTGGCATCGATGCATTTGTGCTACCGCACAAATTGGTTAGTACTGGAATTAGTGGCATTGGCCTTATACTGTATTACCTTACAGGACTATCGGTAGGTACATGGAATGTAATTTTAAATGTTCCGATATTTTGGGCTGCTTGGCATTGGTTAGGTAAGCGAGTAGTCATTAATACATTGTATGGAACTGTTATGTTGTCCTGGATGGTAGATGCTTTTGATTTTTTACAATATAACATGGTGATTTCGGATCCGTTGTTGAGTTCTATGATGGCTGGCATTACAACCGGAGTTGGTCTTGGTATAGTGTATCGTGTTGGTGGCAATACAGGGGGACTTGATCCGATAGCTCTTATTGTTCGCAAATATTATGGACTTCAAATGGGGTCTATTAATAGCGTAATTAATGCGGTGATTCTAGCGGCTGCTATTTGGGTTGTTGGTTTAGAAGCCGTAGCGGTAACTTTAGTTTCATTATATGTATATACGATTATTACTAATAAGGTTGTTATTGGATTTAACCAACGTAAGGTTGCTTTCATTATTACTTATAGAACCTGTGAAGTATGTGATGCCGTTATTAGTAAAGTTGGTCGTGGTGCTACGATTATTGATGGTATTGGTGCCTATACGCGGACTCCCAAACAAATTGTATTGGTAGCGGTTAATTTGTTACAAGTTAATAAATTAAAAGAAGTTATAGAAGAAGTGGATAATGAAGCGTTCATTCTGATTACGGATGCTCAAGAGGTTATTGGTAAAGGATTTACTACTCCTGTGATACCAACACCGATTGAAAATCTTGTAAAGGAATGTAAAGATAATGCCCACTATATAGAAGATAAAGAATAGATTTAGGAGGATAGTATGGCTCATGCATTAGCAGGGAAACCTATTCAAGAACAAGATATTATAGATATACAGACTATTGTAGATGCGTATTATGATACGGTTCCAGATATGACAGATTTGACGCAGTTAGTATCGTTTGGTACATCCGGTCATCGTGGCACCTCAATAGATGGTACATTTACAGATCTTCATGTAGCGGCGATAACACAAGCCATTTGTGATAGCCGCAATCAGTTTGGTGCTACAGGGCCAATGTTTGTAGGGCAAGATACACATGCGTTGTCACAGCCCGCTCTTGTGACTGTTCTTGAGGTGCTAGCTGGTAATGGTGTTACTGCTATGGTTGATTGCAATATGGATTTTGTACCAACACCCTCTATTTCTCGAGCTATTATTCGATATAATGAACAACATGATGATAAGGCAGATGGTATTATTATCACACCATCTCATAACCCGCCTGATAATGGAGGCATTAAATACAATACGATTATCGGAGGACCTGCTGATACAGTAATAACAAAATGGATTGAAATTCGTGCTAATGAGTACTTGACTGCTTATTGTGAAAGTGAGAATTTTAAGCGTATTAGTATTGACAATATAGAACCTTCTGCACAAGTTCCATACGACTATAAGGGATTATATGTCGAAGAGTTGGGCGATATAATTAATATGGAGGCTATAAAAGCAGCTGGTCCAAAGACTTTAGTAGATACACTAGGTGGGAGCGGTGCTAGTTATTGGAAAGCCATAAAGGACCGGTATGGTCTTGATTTAACGATTATTCATGATAACTATGATCCGACCTTTAGCTTTATGACGTATGACCATGATGGCAAAGTTCGTATGGATTGTTCTTCACCTCATGTTATGGCATCAGTTATTAACAGAATTGGTGATTTTGATCTAGCCGTCGGTAATGATCCGGATTATGATCGCTATGGTGTTGTTGTATCCAGTGGTCTTATATCTGCTAATACATTCTTAACTTTAGCTGCTCGGTATTTGTTTACTACACGTGGTTGGAAACATAAGGGCATAGGGAAGACTGTAGTGTGTACTACGATGATTGATAAATGGGCCGCTACTGTGGATATTCCTGTTTTTGAAGTCCCGGTAGGTTTTAAATATTTTTCACAACTTTTATTTGATGGTGCTATAGGTATTGGTGGAGAAGAAAGTGCAGGGGCATCGTTCTTAAAAAAAGATGGTACTGTGTGGACCACTGATAAAGATGGCATGATTATGGCTTTATTGGGTATGGAAATTATGGCGGTTATGGGCAAATCTGCATTAAAAATGGCTGATGAATTTCTTGAAGAGTTTGGAAATCCAAGATTTGGTCGTATTGATGCACCTTGTAAGAAAGAGCAAAAGCAAATTTTAAAACAAATGAGCTCAGAATTGATTACCGCTACCACTGTTGATGGTGATCCAATTACGAATATTCGCACGACATCGCTGTATAATGACATGCCTATTGATGGTGTTCGAGTGGAAACTGATAAAGGATGGTTTGTAGCAAGACCATCAGGAACAGAAGATTTATACAAAATTTATGGCGAAAGTTACAAGGGCGATTTAGGTCTCGTAGCATTGCTTACAGCAGGTGAAGAAATTGTTAATGCCGCATTAAATGGTACGATAGAGATTGAATAAGTATTCTCATGAAGTTTTCACGCTGTTAATATGATATATGTGATATAATATATTAATATAGTTTATAGAATGAATGAATTTTCATTTACATAGTTTGTAGTGAGTCAGAAAAGGTGATTGTATGAAATTAGTAGTTACCGTAGTTGGTGTCGACCGCGTAGGTATTATTGCTGGTGTTAGCAATATTTTGGCAGACCATAAAGTGAATATTTTATCTATAAATCAAACAATTTTAGAGGGTTTGTTTAATATGATTATGATGTGTGAAACTGAAACTGACGACGCAAAGGATTTAACATTTATTCAAGATGCTTTATCCGAACTAGGTAAAACATTAGGCGTAGAAATTCGTGCGCAGCATGCGGATATTTTCCTTAGCATGCATCGCGTAGGATAGGGAGGCGCTTATGTTATCTATTGACAATATTCTTGAAACAAATCAGATGATTCATAATAACAAGTTGGATGTACGTACCATTACCATGGGAATCAGCTTGTTAGAATGTGCATCTAGCTTTGGTAAAGAACTATGTGATCGTATTTATGACCGCATTACCAAAGAGGCTGAGCATTTAGTTAAAACTGGTGAGGAAATCGAACGCGAATTTGGTGTTCCAATTATCAATAAACGTATTTCTGTAACACCTATTTCTTTAGTAGCTGGTGGTAGTGATTTAACATCTTATGTGCCAATTGCAGAAGCGCTTGACCGTGCTGCAAAAACGGTAGGTGTTAATTTTATCGGTGGTTTTTCTGCTCTAGTTACCAAGGGTGCCACGAAAGCAGATCGTATTCTTATTGAATCTATTCCTGAAGCGTTAGCCACTACAGATATTGTATGCAGTTCTGTAGGCGTTGGCTCTACTAAAACAGGTATCAATATGGATGCTGTACGAGAAATGGGCATTATTGTTAAAAAGACGGCTGAGCTTACGAAAGATATTGATGCACTTGGATGTGCGAAGCTCGTTATTTTTTGTAATCCTGTAGAAGATAATCCATTTATGGCTGGTGCTTTCTTTGGTATAACCGAAGGTGACAGTGCTATCTCAGTAGGTGTATCTGGTCCGGGTGTTGTTAAACATGCTCTTGAAGCGGTTCGTGGTGAACCATTTGATGTGGTGGCAGAAACAATTAAACGCACTGCATTTAAGATAACACGTGTTGGTCAATTAGTTGCACAAGAGGCATCTCGTCGACTTGGCAAACCATTTGGTATCATCGACTTATCGTTAGCACCAACTCCTGCTGTAGGTGATTCTGTAGCACATGTACTTGAAGAAATGGGACTTTCCTCTTGTGGTTGTCATGGGACAACGGCCGCATTAGCATTGTTAAATGATGCTGTGAAAAAAGGTGGTCTTATGGCTTCTTCTCACGTAGGTGGTTTAAGTGGTGCTTTTATTCCGGTTTCTGAAGATGCAGGAATGATTGATGCCGTATCTTGTGGCAGCTTATCTCTTGATAAATTAGAAGCTATGACTTGTGTATGTTCTGTAGGCCTCGATATGATTGCTATTCCTGGTGATACTACAGCAGATACAATTTCTGCTATTATTGCTGATGAATCTGCTATCGGTATGATTAATAATAAAACAACAGCAGTTCGTGTCATTCCAGTTCCTGGTAAAACCGTTGGTGAAGTTGTTGAGTTTGGCGGTCTTCTCGGTTATGCTCCTATTATTGAAGTAAGTCCTTACAGTGCGGCTGAGTTTATTGCTCGAGGCGGGCGTATTCCAGCACCTATTCGCAGCTTAACAAATTAAGTTGAAGCCTCGAATCTGTCGCATTCGAGTTGTTGGAGGTGTACTTATGAGTGAGTATGTGCCTGATTATGTGTGGGCCTTTGTGTTGGCTCTCGTCATAACCTTTGCACTAACCCCCTTGGTGAAACGTTTTGCAGTTGCCGTAGGGGCCATTGATAAACCTGATGCTCGTAAAGTGCATCATGGGGCTATTCCACGTCTTGGTGGGTTGGCGATTTTTCTTGGTTATATGGGGTCTGTACTGTTTAATAATAGCATTCCTCATGATCATAAATTATTTGGGTTCGTATTGGGTACGATAATTTTGGTACTCGTTGGTATTTGGGATGATATCCGACAAATTGAGCCGAAAACAAAATTGATGGGACAAATTATTGCTGCAGCTATTCTTGTGGCTTACGATATTCGTGTAGACTTTATCAATCTTCCTTGGGGCGGTGTAGTCTATTTGAAATATTGGGCTATCCCATTGACCATATTTTGGATTGTAGGGTTTACTAATATTGTGAATCTTATTGATGGACTTGATGGTTTGGCAGCAGGTATTTCTTTTATTGCTTGTATTGCTGTATGTGCTATGACTTTACAATTAGGTCAAATAGATTTAGCTTGTATTGCCCTAGCTCTTGCAGGGGCTACGGTGGGATTCTTGCGATATAATTTCAATCCAGCCAAAATCTTTATGGGTGATACCGGTTCAATGCTACTTGGCTATACTTTGGCGGCTATATCTGTTATGGGGGCTGTTAAAACGGCTGCTACCATAGCATTAGTTGTACCAGCTATTGTTCTTGGTTTGCCTATATTAGATACCTTGTTTGCTATTGTACGTCGTAAGATAAGTGGAAGACCTATCTTTAAGCCAGATAAAGGTCATGTGCATCATCGTTTATTGGCACAAGGCTTATCTCAAAAACAAGCAGTATTAATGATGTATGCCGTTACTGCTATCTTCGGTGGTGTTTCGGTTATCGTTGCAGAGGTTAATGCTTGGATTGGTTGTGTACTGGTCTTAGCTATTTTCCTATGTAGTATTTATGTGGCTCGTCGTTTAGGTGTTATTACACATAGTGATGCGGCGGGACATCCCTTACCACGCCCTACAATTGAACGTAGCGATTTAGATGAAACTATTTCCTTTGATCGCAAAGAATTGGCAAAAGCATTAGAGCATTCAGATGATAGCTCTAAAAAAGAGTAACCAATGTAGGGGCGCGTTGCGCCCCTTTTTTATAAACTCTGTGGAGGATGAGTAAATGTTGAAAGTAATGACTATCTTTGGCACAAGACCAGAGGCAATCAAAATGGCACCTCTTGTAAAAGCATTAGAAGATGCACCAGATATGGAGCCAATTGTAACTGTAACGGCACAACACCGAGATATGCTTGATCAAGTGTTGCATCTGTTTGATATTACACCCGATTACGATTTAAATATTATGAGCCAAGGTCAAACGTTGTACGATGTAACAAATCGTGCATTAATGGGATTAAAGTCCGTTTTAGAAGAGGCGAAACCTGATGTTGTATTGGTCCATGGTGATACGACGACAACCTTTGCTGGTGCATTAGCATCTTTTTATCAAGAAATTCCTGTTGGTCATGTAGAGGCGGGACTTCGTACAGGAGATATTTATTCTCCATTCCCAGAGGAAATGAATCGTAAGTTAACAGGTTCGTTGGCAACCTATCATTTTGCACCTACTGCTAGTTCTGAAGCTAATTTAAAACGAGAAAATATTAATACGAATCATCTTTATGTAACCGGCAATACTGTCATTGACGCATTAGATACAACTGTAAAAGCTGATTATGTATTTGATGATGCTGCTATTAACATGTTGGATGCTAATAAACGGATAGTTCTTGTTACGACGCATCGCCGTGAAAACCTTGGGGAACCGATGCGTCATGTTTATCAAGCAATCCGTGATTTATTGAATGATTTTGAAGATATCCAAGTTGTTTTTCCTGTTCATAAAAATCCTAAAGTTCGTCAAGTAGTTCAAGAGGAATTAGGTGATGTAGAACGGGTGACACTTATTGACCCTCTTGATTATGAACCATTTGCTAATTTGATGGCTAAATCTTATTTAATTCTTACAGATTCTGGTGGGATTCAAGAGGAAGCACCAGCGTTAGGTAAACCGGTACTTGTATTGCGTGATACCACAGAACGACCTGAAGCTGTTGATGCCGGTACCGTTCGATTAGTAGGAACTGATAAAGAAGCTGTGTACAAAGCGGCTTATGAGCTGTTACATGATGAAGCAGCGTATAAAACAATGTCAAACTCTGTTAACCCATATGGTGATGGAAAAGCGTCTGCACGTATTTTACAAGCGTTGCGTCACGAATTTTTAGGCGATACACATCGACCAGATCGATTTGGTAAATAATATGGATAAGGATATGGTGAAAGCTCTGGCGATGGCAACTTCGGCAGGGCTGACACTACTATTTTGTATCGGAGGATTCATTTGGATTGGTTATCAGCTTGATCAGTTGATGGATACTGCACCATTATGTATGGTTATTTTTGGGTTAACAGGTGCTGTTACAGGATTTTATATGTTATATAAACAGGTTAAATAGAGAGGTGTTTATGAATCAATATATTAAATTCATACGTCATGTACTATGGGCCTGTTTTTTTGTTACCTTTTTAGGGCTTATAGTTCAGTACCTTTTGGGGTGGAACCAATATATGCCAGGTTGGCTATGGGGCATGTTAACTATGATGGTATATTTAGTACTTTTAGGGTTACACAATAAAGGCCTTGTTTATGGAAATCCGAATCAAGCTGTTGCTAAAGCTCGTCGTCAGATGATGTGGCGATTAGCTTTAATAGGTGCTTTTGTGATAATTGGTTTAAAAATACCTAGTGTAAAGGTAGAAAGTTTATTTGTTTCAATTGTACTTATACAACCTGTTTTGTATATTGTTTATTGGCGCTTGAGTCGATAACTATATATTTGATTGTAAATAATGAAAATTATATTTATAAGATAAAATTGGAATATTTTGCCACATACCTAAAATGCGAAAAATGCATTTTAGGTATGTGGCATTTAAATTGTTTACTGTATGGATGTTGATTATATACTTATAAAGAGGTATGATATTACATATATATAGTATTAATATATATAAATTTTATATTGCTGCATGAGAAAGGGGTTGAGTCTGTGGAATTGCATGCAGGTCACCATCAAGTAGTACAGTGGTTGGGGTTATCTTTTAATCTGGATACCTTAATTGCGACCTGGATTACGATGGCGATCGTCATCATCATTTCCGTATTAGCTACGCGAAATCGAGCTTTAGTACCATCAGGTGTTCAAAATGTGGTAGAAAATATACTAGAGTTATTAGAAGCCCAGTTAGCACCGAACCTTGGACGACATTGGCCAATGGTTAGCTCATTATTATTTACATTTTTTCTATTTATTTTTATAGGAAATGAATTAGGTTTGATGCCTACATTGGATGCTGTTAAATCACCTACTTCTGATATTAATACAACAATTGCACTAGCACTTTGTAGCACTCTTGTTGTTTGGGTAGTAGGGATTAAGGTAAAAGGGGTATCTTATTTTAGGCATTTTATACGGCCGTATAAGGCTTTATTGGTACTTAATATTTTTGAAGAAATTGCTAGACCAGTTACTCTCGCTTTTCGTCTCTTTGGGAACATTGTAGCTGGTGAAATTTTGTTAGAAGTATTGTATCATTTGCCTTGGTTTGTACCTGTACCATGGATTTGGATAGCATTTAGCTTATTCATTGGTATCATTCAAGCTTTTATTTTCACAGTTTTAACAGCCAATTATTTAGGCATGGCATTAAGTGAAGAACATTAATTTTATGGAGGATTAATTATGGAAGTTCAAGGTTTATTCGCATTAGCTGCAGCAATTGCAGTAGGTTGTGGGGCAATTGGTGCTGGCATTGGTGATGGTCTTGTATCAAGCAAGGTTATTGAAGGGATTGCTCGTCAACCAGAATTGCGTGGTCAATTGATGTCCACTATGTTCGTAGCTATTGGTTTGATCGAAGCTATGCCTATTATCGGTGTAGTAGTTGCTTTCATTTTATTATTCAGATAATAGCGAGGAGGAACGACCTTGGTAGATTTAACGCTAGGGACAATTCTTGCTCAAATGCTAAACTTTTTTATATTAGTTTGGATATTGGCCCGTTTTGCATTTAAACCATTGGTTTCTATGATGCAAGAGCGTAAAGATCGTATTGCTAAAGATTTAGCAGATGCTCAAAATGCTCGTCAAGAAGCGGAACAATTTAAAGCTGATTATGCTGCACAAATTGCTAATGCTCGTCAAGAAGCACAACAAATTGTTGAAAAAGCGGTACAACAAGCAGAAGCAACAACACGTGAACAATTGGCAGCAGCTCGTGAACAAATTGAACATGAAAAAGAACGAGCTCGTCAAGATATTGTAAATGAACGCGATCGTGCTATGAATAATTTGCGTAATGAAGTTATTTCTTTATCTGTAGCTATGGCAACTAAGGTTGTAGCAAAGGATATGGATAGCGAAACTAATACAAAATTAATTGAAGACGCTATTGCGAAACTTGATAGTAAAACGATAGGGTTGTGATATTATGAGCACAGAAATTGTAGTAGATAAATACAGTTCAGCTATGTTAGAGCTAGCTCAAGAACAAGGTAATTTAGTAACTACAGAAGAAAATCTTTTATATGTGGCCTCTGTTCTTAATGAACAACCAGAATTGGTAGGGTTTATTAATAATCCTATTGTAGAAGCAGATGCAAAGATTTCTTTACTTGGAAGAGTCTTTGGAGATGCTATAGAAAAGACAGTACTTCATTTCATGTATGTCATGGTTAAACGTGGCAGATATCGGTATTTGCAAGATACAATTAGAGCTTTCATAAAAAAATCTCGCGAAGCACGGGGCATTTTGGAAGCTGTTGTAACTGTTGCAGAACCATTAACTGATATATTGCGTGAGGATGTACAAGCTAAATTACAAGCGATGACCGGCAAGGATGTCATTATATCGGTGCGTCAAGACCCTAGAATCATTGGTGGTATTATCATTCAAATCGGTGATAAACGCATTGATGGATCTATTGCACGGCGCTTAGATGAATTGAAAAAAACGTTAGTACGAACTGACTCTATTAGATTGGGGTGAATGGGTATATATGAAAATGAAGCCTGAAGAAATCACTGCTATAATCAAACAGCAGATTCAGGACTATGATGTTGACCTTAATGTCGATGATGTGGGTACTGTTCTCGACGTAGGGGATGGCATCGCCCATATTTATGGTCTTGAAAGAGCCATGGCCGGTGAATTATTAGAATTACCACACGGTGTATATGGCTTGGTTTTGAACTTAGAATTAGATAATGTTGGTGCCGTACTACTCGGTGATGACTTCTTGATTAAAGAAGGCGATGAAGTACGACGCACTGGTAAAATTATGGATGTACCAGTAGGGGATGCGCTTATTGGTCGTGTAGTTAATCCTTTAGGGCAACCTATTGATGGTAAAGGGGCTATTCAAGCTACAGAACGTCGTCCAGTAGAACATCCAGCACCTGGTATTGCAGATCGTCAATCTGTAAACGAACCATTGCAAACTGGTTTGAAAGCAATTGACTCCATGGTGCCAATTGGCCGTGGACAACGTGAGCTTATCATTGGTGACCGTGGTACAGGTAAAACTGCAATTGCTCTTGATACAATCATCAACCAAAAGGGTAAAGATGTTATTTGTATCTATGTAGCTATTGGTCAAAAAGAATCTACCGTAGCTCGTGTAGTACAAAAATTAGAAGAAACTGGTGCATTAGATTATACAATCGTTGTGTCTGCTAGTGCTTCTACAGGGGCACCATTACAATACATTGCTCCATATGCAGGTGTTGCAATGGGTGAGTACTTTATGTACAAAGGTAAACATGTACTTTGCGTATATGATGACTTAACAAAACAAGCGGCTGCTTATCGTGCAATGTCGCTATTATTACGTCGTCCACCAGGGCGCGAAGCGTATCCAGGGGATGTATTTTACTTACATAGCCGCTTATTGGAACGGGCTGCTAAATTATCACCTGAGTTAGGTGGTGGTTCTATTACAGCATTGCCAATCATTGAAACTCAAGCGGGGGACGTATCTGCTTATATTCCGACAAATGTAATTTCCATCACGGATGGTCAAATTTTCTTGGGAACAGATATGTTCTATTCTGGTATTCGTCCTGCTGTTGATGTAGGTTTATCCGTATCGCGTGTAGGTGGTAGTGCGCAAACAAAAGCAATGAAACAAGTCGCAGGTCAATTGCGTTTGGACCTTGCACAATATCGTGAATTAGCAGCATTTGCTCAATTTGGTTCTGATCTTGATGCGGCGACCAAAGCACAGTTAGATCGTGGTGAACGTTTGACTGAAATGTTAAAACAAGGTCAATATGAGCCAATGAGTGTAGCTGAAATGGTTGTGAATCTTTATGCCGGTACAAAAGGGTACTTAGCTAGCATTCAAGTAGATGATGTGTTGGCTTTTGAAGCAGCGTTATTGCGTTTCATTCGTGCAAATTACCCTGATATTATTGGCAATATTGAAAGCACAAATAAAATTGATGAAGCTACTGAAAACTTGTTGAAGCAAGCAATTCCAGAATGTATAGAAGCCTTTGGTGCTACACATACATTAGTTTCCCATAAGGAGGCGTAATGTATGGCTAGTGCACAAGATTTGCGAAAGCGTATAAAAAGTGTTACTAATACACAACAAATAACAAAAGCGATGAAGATGGTAGCTTCTGCCCGTCTTCGTAAGGCTCAAGCAAAAGCTGATGCAACGCGGCCATACGCAGAGAAAATAGGGCAAATCTTGCGTCATATCTCCACTAGTGATTTACGAGGTTATGTAAGTCCTTTACTTGAAAGTAGACCTGTAAAACGAACTTGTTATATCGTTATTGGTGCTGATAAGGGGTTGGCAGGGGCCTATTCGTCTAATGTATTAAAATTAGCAATAGAGCAAATTGGGCATAAAAGTGCCAATGAATATTGCCTAATTACATCTGGACGGAAACCAAAGGATAGTTTGAAATCTCGTCACTATTCTATAGATCAATCGTACAGTGGTTTTTCTGATAAACCAAGTTACGAACATGCGCGACATATTATGGATTATGCTCTTTCATTATATGAACGTCATGAAGTTGATGAAGTTATCATGATTTATACGCGCTTTGTAAATTCTATGACGCAAATTGCACAGGCAGAGCGAATTCTACCATTAGAACAACCAGATGATGAAGTAAAAGGCGAAGAATATGAATTTATGCCAGACCCTGCATCAGTTCTGGATGCATTATTGCCAAAGTATTTAGAAATCACATTATATAACGGGTTATTACAAGCGGCAGCTAGTGAATTAGGTGCTCGTATGACAGCTATGACATCAGCTACTGATAATGCTGGGGAACTTATTAGTTCCTTAGGCCTTGAGTATAATAAATTACGTCAATCTAGTATTACGAATGAAATTTCTGAAATTGTTGGCGGTGCAAATGCCTTGCAATAGATAAGGAGAGACCTCTTAATGAGTAATAATATTGGGAAAGTGGTGCAGGTCATTGGCCCAGTTGTAGATGTGCGTTTTGAAGCTGGTCACTTACCAGCTATTTATAATGCTATTCACATTTACCATGACCATAAAGCTCACGATAGACAAAAAATTGTAGTAGAAGTTATGCAACACTTAGGCGATGATATGGTTCGCTGTGTTGCTATGAGCTCTACTGATGGTATGACCCGTGGAATGGAAGCAGAAGATATGGGTACTGCAATTTCTGTTCCTGTTGGTGAAGGTGTATTGGGTCGTATCTTTAATGTACTCGGCGAAACTGTAGACCATGATTCTGCACCTGTTGTAGCAGATGAAATGTGGCCTATCCATCGTCCAGCACCTAAATTTGATGATCTTTCACCAGATACACAAATTCTTGAAACGGGTATTAAAGTCGTAGACTTGATTGCACCATACGTAAAGGGTGGTAAAATCGGTTTGTTCGGCGGTGCCGGCGTAGGTAAAACTGTATTGATTATGGAATTGATTCACAATGTTGCAACAGAACATGGTGGCTATTCCGTATTCTCTGGCGTAGGTGAACGTACCCGTGAAGGTAATGACCTTTGGAACGAAATGAAGGAATCCGGCGTTATTAATAAAACAGCTTTGGTATATGGCCAAATGAATGAGCCACCAGGGGCTCGTATGCGTGTTGGCTTGACAGGTCTTACAATGGCTGAATATTTCCGTGATGTGAAGAAACAAGACGTGCTCTTGTTTATCGATAACATCTTCCGTTTTATTCAAGCTGGTTCCGAAGTATCTGCCCTTTTAGGTCGTATGCCATCAGCCGTAGGTTATCAACCTACATTGGCAAATGACGTTGGGGCATTGCAAGAACGTATTACATCTACAAAAGAAGGTTCCATTACATCCGTACAAGCCGTATACGTACCTGCCGATGACTTGACTGACCCTGCACCAGCAGCTACGTTTGCTCACTTGGATGCAACAACAGTATTGTCCCGTTCCATCGCGGAACTTGGTATTTATCCTGCCGTAGATCCACTTGATTCTACAAGCCGTATTTTGGATCCTCATGTACTTGGGGATGAACATTATAACGTGGCTCGTGGTGTGCAAGAAGTGTTGCAAAAATATCGTGACTTACAAGATATCATCGCAATTCTAGGTATGGAAGAATTATCTGATGAAGATAAGTTAACTGTATCTCGGGCTCGTAAAATTCAACGTTTCTTGAGTCAACCATTTTTCGTAGCGGAAGTATTTACCGGTTCTCCTGGTAAATATGTACCATTGCAAGAAACATTGCGTGGTTTTAAAGAAATCCTAGATGGTAAACATGATGATTTGCCAGAAGGGGCATTCTATATGGTTGGTACCATTGATGAAGCCGTTGCAAAAGCAAAGGAAATGCAAGAGAAGGGGGAATAATCCATGACGGAACCTATGACCCTAACAATTATTACTCCTGATGCCGTTGTATATGATGGTAAGGCGGATTTTCTCGTAGGACGTGCTATTGATGGCGAATTTGGTATATTACCTAATCATGCACCTATGATTATTGCTCTTGATCTTGCACCATTGCGTATCGATAATCCTAATGGAGAAAAGCATACATTTGCCATTTTTGGCGGTTTTGTTGAAATTGAACATAATAAGGTAAGTATAGTAACACCTAATTGTGAAAGTCCGGAGTCTATTGATATTAGTCGGGCGGAGAAAGCGAAAGCACGCGCTGAAGGACGTTTATCTAACCCTACACCTGATATTGATATTGAACGGGCTGAACTTGCTTTGGGAAGAGCTTTACTTCGTTTAAAAGTAACACAACATATGTAGTCATTTAATTGAATACAGGTATAGAAAATAAGGTGATTAATGTATATTCCCTTATTTTCCTTTACACATAAAAAAGAGTGTCACCCTGATAGGGGACACTCTTTTGTTCTATACAATCATTAAATTATAATACACTAACACCTTTTAGTGAGTAAGCTGTGTTTTTTGGTTGTTCTACTTGGAATTCATAGTCAGGGACAACTGGCATTTCTGCATTAATACCTGGTGTTTGATAACGATCTCTATCTGTTGGCACACGTTTATACGGTAGTTTTTCAAGTAAATCTTTTATAACTTTATTCCAAACGGATTTATGAGTTGGCATAGTTAATGTATCATCAACTTGATTAAAACCACTGCGGATAGTATGAACAATGCCTTCATTAGTATCATAATAATAAATCATAGCAGAAACTTTTGCTTGAATGTGGATATCATCGCTATCATCATGATAGTATTGACTAAGATATGATGTTGGTAGTTGTACATATATATCTTGCATTGGAACAGGCATAATAACAATTTCAGAATGTTGTGTAGAGGCTACTTCTGCCAAATCAACGGCTGTAATTTGAGCTAGTGGAGTGTTAGTGCTTACTACTGTTGTATTGTAATAAGGATAGCGTAAAACATTTGCTACGGAATCAGATAGGTATTTACCAAAAGCAGCCGTATTTTCATTTCGAAGTGTAGTTGGAATCACAAGAGTTGCTTTGCGGGCGGGAAAGTTATCTAAATGACCATCGTAATTAGCTTTTCCTATATTGGAAGGAGTGTTGGATGTTGTAGATGTAATTTGAATAGAAGATGATTTTATGGTACCAGGATCAGGTATAATTTTTACTGGTGCAATAGGAATTGAACGAGCTTTTGTGGTTTGTGCATCCATATCTGCTGCATTTGCTATTGAAAATGTAGAAACAAATGCTAAGGCGAGACACAAACCCATACGTATAGTTGTTTCTCTTAAGTTCATGAGGGACTCTCCTTGATATAAATATAATCATAACTATATTTTACAGTATACCATAGTTGAAATAAAAAAAAGCAAGCCTCAGCTTGCTTTTTTTATATGGTGGACGATGACAGGATCGAACTGCCGACATCCTGCTTGTAAGGCAGGCGCTCTCCCAGCTGAGCTAATCGTCCATATTGGTGACCCGTCCGGGAATCGAACCCGGGATACCGCCGTGAAAGGGCGGTGTCTTAACCGCTTGACCAACGGGCCAATATTGGCTCCCCGAGTAGGACTCGAACCTACGACCGATCGGTTAACAGCCGATTGCTCTACCAACTGAGCTATCGAGGAATAATATAGTCATAATTATAAATGAACATATCGAGAATAGCAAGAGGAAATGTTATAAAAAGTTAAAAATTTTTAGCATATGCTATAACTAAAACACATAGCAAACTTAAAACTATAAGAAATAAAATTAATTGATAAGAAGGTCATAAAAAATGATAATTATATATACTAATAAAAAATACAGTAGTTTAGCGTGTTTTTCAACGTTTTTATACTATCTTTGTAAGGTTATTTAGTAAATAAATTGTATTGAAAATAATCGTTATATATACTCATAATTAAAATCTTTTGATATGTAAATGACATATAATCTCATTAATCAATAAAATGATTGTTAACACTGAATTATATAATAATTGGTAACGAACCATATACAATAATAAAATGTGATATTTATTACAGTTATAAAGCATTATATAAGAGATTTAGTGATGTTATCAGAGTTATGAAAGTGCATAAAAATAGTATAATTAAACACTGAAAATTATTATCAAATCGATAAATTTCATTGAGAAAACTGTATAGGTAAAGCGTTGAAAGGCCTCCGGTAGTGTGCTAGTATGGAGTCATAGAGTTAATCTTAGCTTAATACTTTGAGAGAAATGTATCTCATGGTATTAGAGTTAATATCTAATTATTTTCCTGAGGAGGGATTATCTTGCGCGAGATTCAAGTATCTGAAATCACAAAAACAGTCCGTCAAATGTGTATGGACGCAGCTTACCACTTGCCAAAAGACATTTATGAAGGCTTGAAAAAAGGCCGTGAAACAGAAGAGTCTCCAGTTGGTTGCATCGTACTCGATCAAATCATCAAAAATGCAGAAATTGCTGATGCTGAAGATCGTCCATATTGCCAAGATACTGGTATGACAATGGTATTCGTAGAAGTAGGTCAAGACGTACATTTCGTTGGTGGCGATCTTAAAGAAGCTATCAATGAAGGCGTTGCACAAGGTTATGTAGAAGGTTACCTTCGTAAATCCGTTGTAGCTGAACCTTTGTTCAACCGCAAAAACACACAAAACAATACACCTGCTATTATCTACATCGACATTGTTCCTGGCGATAAAGTAGAAATCAATATAGAACTTAAAGGCTTCGGTTCTGAAAACAAATCTGATGTAGCTATGCTAGTTCCTGCAGATGGTGTTGAAGGCGTTAAAAATGCAGTTCTTGAAATCGTAAAACATGCTGGTCCTAACCCATGTCCTCCAATGGTACTTGGCGTAGGTATCGGTGGTACTATGGACCAAGCTGCTGTTATGTCTAAAAAAGCATTGCTTCGTGACATTAACACACCTCACAAAGATGCAGAATATGCAAAATTGGAAGAAGAAATCTTGGAAATGGTTAATAAAACTGGTATCGGACCTCAATTGGGCGGTACTACAACTTGCCTTGGTGTAAACATCGAATGGGGTGCAACTCATATCGCTGGTCTTCCTGTTGCAGTAACTATTATGTGTCATGCTGCTCGTCATAAACACGTAGTACTTTAATCGATAGGAGGAAATTACAATGGCTGAAACAATTCGCATTAATACTGAAGAATATAATGAAGAATTTTCCCGTAAATTAAAAGTTGGTGATAGCGTTCTTATTACTGGCAAAATTTACTCCGCTCGTGATGCTGCTCATAAAGTTATGACAGAAGCTTTAGCACGCGGTGAAAAATTACCAATCGATTGGACAAACAAATTCGTTTACTACTTAGGACCTACACCTGCAAAACCTGGTGATCCAATTGGTTCTGCTGGTCCTACAACTTCTGGTCGTATGGATGCTTACACACCAACAATGCTTGATCAAGGTATTAAAGGCATGATTGGTAAAGGTTCCCGTAAACCAGAAGTAGTTGAATCCATGAAGAAAAATGGTTGCACATACTTCGCAGCAGTTGGTGGCGCTGCAGCATTGATTGCAAAATCCATCAAAAAATACGAAGTACTTGCTTATGGTGAACTTGGTCCAGAAGCTTTGGCTGAATTGACAGTTGAAGATTTCCCTTGCATCGTAGTTGGCGATACTGAAGGTAACAACTTCTACGAACAAGGCCAAAAACCTTACAGAAAAATCTAATATTCGCCATTGAGCGATTTAAAGAGGCTTGCTATTGCAGGCCTCTTTTGTTTGCCGAAGATTGTATGAATATAATATCGCACTATTTTATCATAGGAATTTCACACAATTACAATATAGTTTGGTCTATAAAAGACATATAATTTATGATAATATATTTATAGATTTGAATATTAAAAAGGGGCGATATCATGCATTCTATTGAAAAGATTAGACAAGAGATGCATACTGCTATAGAAGAATTATTAATAGTGGCAAAGGTACATAAAGGGCAGCTATTTGTAGTAGGTTGTTCTACTAGTGAGGTTTGTGGTAAAAAGATTGGCACTGATTCTCATGAGGATGTAGCAGCTATTGTATTTGATGAGATTTATAAAGCCGTTAGCAAACGAGGTTTATATCTTGCTGTACAATGTTGTGAACATTTAAATAGAGCCCTTGTAATGGAACGTGAGGCTATGACTTGGGAGGAGGAATGTAATGTAGTTCCTCAATTACATGCTGGTGGAGCTATGGCTATGACGGCTTATAACCGATTTAAGGATCCGGTAATTGTTGAATTTATACAAGCAGATGCGGGTATCGATATAGGGGATACTTTCATTGGTATGCATATGAAACATGTAGCGGTTCCTGTACGATTAAGTATTAAGGAAATCGGGGAAGCTCATGTGACGGCTTGTCGTGTTCGACCTAAGAGTATTGGTGGTATTCGTGCTGTATATAATGACGCATTATTGTAAGAGGAGACTGCGATGTCAACGTTTATCCCATATGTTGTATTAGCCGTTGTTATACTTGGTTTCTTTGGAGTATGTTATGCGGTATTTAATAAAAGTGTAAGTAATAGTGAAAAGCATTCTGTAAAATCAAAGCCTTTGAAAAAAACACGTACAGGGCGTTTGTATGAACAAGAAAAGGTACACATAACACCGCGAGAAACGCATGATGGTGTTGATGTATACGAGGCTAATGTTAATGAACATGAGCAACTTAATAAGAAACCTGTTGAGGTGCATAATTTTGTAGAAGACCATAATATTAATAAGCCTGCAGAAGTAGAACCGACTGTTTTAGAAGTTAATAACGAGAAAACGGTACCTATTTCCGTTGTAGTACCATCTACAGAGGATACCATTGCGTTGGGGGAATCTCCTGATGTCATGGATGAAACACGTTGTTTTGATGCAGATGCTACACAGATGTTTGGTAATGCAAATAGTGAAGCTGTAAATCCACAAGGTCCGTCTGCATTAGAAGAAACACGCATGTTCAACGCAGATGAAATTAATGCACATTTATCTGATATAGAAGATGATGCGCCAGAAGCAATTGGACCTTGGGCGCAGGCTGCACAGGAAGATAAACGTGTAGCTCTAGCAATTGAGCCTTTTGCTCATGCTTTCGGTGTAGTACATGGTGATGCTATGCAATTTGTAGCCGATATTACAAGAGATGCACTAGCTGCTTTGGGGATTACTAAACTTAGCGAAGTAAAATTATTATTGCAGAATATTGTAATTCAAGAAGCTTTGTTAGCTATGCAAAAAGCTTATGCAGGGACACCTACAACGTGGATGAAGACGGCGGCACTAGAAGCTTTTTTTGATGTGGTTCAATCGCCTAAGTCGAGTACACCGTACTTAGTGGCTTTTGATGCGTTGCGGGTGTTACCACACCTTACATTAGGTCATTTTCAAGTAATGGCGTTAACATTATTATTACAATATTCTCGGAACTCTAATAATTATGGACGTATTCACTTTCAACATTATGTTGAAAAATATATCGAACCATTTATTTCCGATTTACCTTATGACGCATCCTTTTATCGTCAACTAGACTATTTGCGTTGTACTCAACAAGAACGGGAATCCGTAACATTGACGCAGTTGTTGAGTAATTCATATCCATTTGTATTTAATTATCGTGGTTTTACAAAGGAAGAATTATTCCGTGCTACGGATGGTCGTGGTGTAGATCCTCGATTTGTGGTTCGTAGTTTAAATTCTAATCTGTATAAATTGGCTGTTGTTGATGAATCATTGGCACCACGTTTCTTTAGGGAAACACGCATTTCTGATCCTATGATACAGCGTGATCTCATGGCTTTGATGAAGAGTAAACCAACTGCTTTTAGAGGTGAAGAAGCTCGTCAAATTATGGATGATATTAGTCCGGTTCTTTCCGATTTGGCCCGTGTTTATGATGAAAGCCCTATGTGTTCTATATCTCTTACATTGCTTGGCCTTTATTTAGGTCGAGCTCATGTGAAAGCAACCATTGGGGAAGACTTTGATTTATCTCATTGGTTCTAATAACATATGAATAAACCGCCTATGGTAATACCTAGGCGGTTTTGTGCTATATGCCAGTTTTGATTAATTGTTAAAGCCGAATTCTACAATTTGTTGAGGATCTAATAAGGTAACATGACGACCGTTAATTTCGATGATACCTTCATCACGTAATCTTCCTAGCTCACGGCTTAATGCAGTGCGTGAAACATTAAGGGCCTCGGCCATTTGTTCACGGTTGTGAGGTAATACAAGCTTTTCACTATGTTGCATTGTATAAATATCTGTAAGATACGCGTAAATTTTTTCACGCATACCTTTTAATGTTAAATAATGCACCTTTTTAGTAAGAAGTAATGCTTTTTCAGATAAGTCTTCTAATAGATTTGATAGAATTTTAATTTGGCATTGTTGGCAATCTGGTAATGTTTCAATAAATGTTTCTAATGGAATAAACATAATCTTAGTTGGTTTCGTTGCTTTAATAGTAGCTGGCCAAAGAGGTCGTTTGCTAAATAATAAGGCTTCCCCAAAGATAGAGGAGGCTTCTAAATTAGCCATGATAACTCGTTGACCTAGTACATTTTCCCGCGTAAGTAGAGCGCTGCCATCTAAAATAATACCAATACCTTCCATAGGATCTCCCGAAATAGCGATAAAGTCATTCTTTTTATAATCCATTATAATTACTTTTGCATTATGTAAGTAGTCCGTTAATTCTGGTATACCCAATGTATTGAATAAGGGACAGGTTGTTAAGACCGGCAGATATTGTTTAATAATATCGTTTGATAAAACTTGTTTGATCATTGGTGCCTCCTAATATATTGTATAGTTATTTTAACTTAAATTACACATCGCATGGTGTGACGATTCTTATAGGTAATTTGTAATAAATATTATATAATACTTAAATGTGCTCTTGTGAGCAACCTGTTCCAAAAGGGGAGTCAGGAAAAATTTAAAAAAGTTTTTGTTTGTTGCTCAAGCTACAGAAATTGTATCATCTTTACGGTATACTTTCAATGTAATCAATCAGAACCTGATGTTTATCAGTGTATCGTATAAGGTTTATAAAAATTAGCTTGAATGCGAGAAAGTCTCGCAAAGGAGGATTTAAATGAGCATGTTCTGTTATCAATGCGAACAATCTGCAGCTCCAGGCGGCTGTACTGTACAAGGTGTATGTGGTAAAACTGCACCAGTTGCTAATTTACAAGACGAATTAACTGCTGCTTTAGTTGGTTTAGCACGCGCTTTAGACGTAAAAGGCCAAACTAAAGAAGGCGTTGATTATTTAATGCGTGGTTTGTTTATGTGCGTAACAAACGTAAACTTTTCTGAAGACCGCGTTCAAGAATTCATTGACGAAGTAAATGCTTATCATACAAAAATCGATAGCGCAGCACAAAACTTTGATTGGGAACAATTGTGGAAAGGTGAAGAAGATATCGTATCCCTTCGTTCCACATTATTGTTAGGTATGCGTGGTATGGCTGCGTATGCTTGGCATGCTGCTCGCCTTGGTTTCCATGATGCTGATGTTGATGCATGGTTTATCAAAGGTCTTGTTGAATTCGCTAAAGATCATAGTGCTGAAGAATGGTTAAATTTGTTGATGGAATTCGGTCAAATCAACTTGAAATGTATGGCTGTTCTTGATAAAGCTAATACAGAAACATATGGTACTCCAGTACCAACTACAGTACCTTTGACTGTAGAACCAGGTCCTTTCATCGTTGTAACTGGTCATGACCTTCACGACTTGAAACAATTGTTGGAACAAACTGATGGTAAAGGCGTAAACATCTATACTCATGGTGAAATGTTACCTTGCCACGCGTACCCTGAATTGAAAAAACATCCTCAATTGAAAGGTAACTTTGGTACTGCATGGCAAAACCAACAAAAAGAATTCGTTGATGTTCCTGGCGCATTCTTATTTACTACAAACTGCATTATGCCACCAAAAGAAAACTACAAAGCTAATATCTTCACTACAGATATGGTAGGTTTCGACGGCTGTGCACACGTAGAAGAAAAAGAAGACGGCACTAAAGACTTTTCCGCTGTTATTAACCGTGCAATTGAATTGGGCGGCTATAAAGAAGCTCAAGAATTCACTGGTATCAACGGTGGTCACGAAGTAACAACTGGTTTCGGTCATGGTACAGTATTGGGTATTGCTGACAAAGTAATCGACGCTGTAAAAGCTGGCGCAATCAAACATTTCTTCTTAGTAGGTGGTTGTGACGGTGCTAAAGTGGGCCGTAACTACTATACAGATTTTGTAAAACAAACTCCAGATGATACTGTAGTATTGACATTGGCTTGTGGTAAATTCCGCTTCAACGACCTTAACATCGGTGAAATCGGTGGAATTCCTCGTATTCTTGATATGGGTCAATGTAACGATGCTTACTCCGCTATTCAAGTAGCAGTAGCTTTAGCTGGTGCCTTTGAATGTGACGTAAACGACTTGCCATTAACATTGGTATTGTCCTGGTACGAACAAAAAGCGGTATGTATCTTGTTAACATTGTTGGCATTGGGTATCCGCAACATTTACATCGGACCTTCCTTGCCTAAATTCTTCTCCAGCAATGTATTGAACATTTTGGTAGAAAAATTCAACTTGCATCCAATTACAACTCCAGAAGCTGATATGAAAGCTATCTTGGGCTAATCGGATTAAAACCTGATAACAGCGGCCTTGATCCCCTCTCTCTTATATGATTCGGGCTGTTGCTATATAAATTAGGCTATGCCATCTTCGGATGGTATAGCCTTTTTTGTCGTAATTATATACAATTGTATCAATGGAATATGTATACTTTACTTTATTAGGTTAAGAGTGCTATGGGATTTGGAGGGATGCAGTAATGGAACTTCAAGAAAGAATTGATGCTTTAGATTTATGGGATGAGATGCCATACTCATTAGAAATTAAAGATTTTGGTAATACTGTTATATTAGTATCGGAGTCTGCTGAAATTCGTTTTATTAATTGCGTAGAGATTTCAATTAAAAGTAGTCTTTTAGTTAAGAATAAATCCATGAAATTTCATAACTACCGTAATCATGAATATGATGTTCAGGATATTAGTGTAGAGCCGTGTGTTGTTACAATAGATGGAACCATGACTCATAATAAGAAAACAGTAACTCCAATCTTAAATGGTGTTAAGGCCAAAATTGATTTAACGGATGTATGGATTGAACTAATTGCTGTTGATTTCATAATTTATACTAAGGAGCAAGAAGAAAAATTAATCCAATCTAAGTTTAGCTATAAAGATGTTATTAAAGAGTGGTAGTTATGTTTGATAATCTATTATATATAGACAAGTCTCGATATTGATTGCTATACTATAGATAAGAATTAGATTATGTCTTTATTTATATATGCATAGAGGTTCATTATGAACAGTATTTTTGATATTATCGGCCCTGTTATGATAGGCCCATCTAGTTCGCATACCGCTGGTGCGGCGCGGCTTGGCAAGATGGCTCGTTGTATATTCGGGAATACGCCGGAAAAGGTAGAGATGACCTTGTATGGGTCATTTGCAAAAACATATAAAGGGCATGGTACAGATCGGGCCTTATTAGGTGGTTTGTTAGGCTTTAAAGAGGATGATAAACGTATCCGTAATGCGAAGGAACTCGCTGATGGAGCGGGTTTAGACTATACTTTCATCGAATCACCACTCGATATAGGACATCCGAATGTGGTTAAGTTTGATTTGTACGGCGATCATAATCGTCATATGTCCGTTGTAGGCCGTTCCATTGGTGGAGGCCAAATCATGATTACTGAGGTTGATGGTAATGATATGTCCATTACGGGCGATGAATTTACCCTTGTTGTATTCCATGAGGATAGACCAGGCGCTATTTCTCTTATTAGTCAGGCCTTGAGTGAATCGGACATTAACATTGCGTCCATGCGCGTATTTAGAAAGGGTAAATACAAGGACGCTGTTATGGTGATTACTACAGATTCCGTCGTCAACCCTATTACAGTACAATTTATGCGTGAATGCCCAGGCATCCAAGATGTGATGACCTTTGAAGCCCTATAGGAGGATATGATGAGTTACGAATATGAAACGATAGCTGATATTATCCGTCTTAGCGAAGACAACAACATATCATTTGGTGATGTTGTATTGCGCAGTGAATTGGAACAGTATGATCGTAGCGAAAGGGAAATTATTAAAGAAATTAAGCATAGATTAAGTATTTTTGAGTCTTCTATTCATGATGGATTACATCATTTGCAACGAACACAATCTAATATGTCTGGTGGCGATGCAGCTCGTTTGATGGAACGAAAACCGTTGTTTATGAGTGAAACTGCTTATAAAGCGATGGCCTATGCTATTGCCGTTAACGAAGCTAATGCTAAAATGTTCAGAATTGTGGCTTGTCCAACGGCTGGATCTTGTGGCGTTATGCCTGGGGTCATTCAGGCTGTAGCTGAACAGTACAAACTAGATAGTGATACCTTAGTGAAAGGATTTTTAGCCGCATCAGGTGTAGGAAATGTAGTGGCTAATCGTGCTTGTGTAGCCGGTGCGGTTGGTGGGTGTCAGGCCGAGATTGGTACGGCAGCATGTATGGCGGCTGCTGCTATTGTAGAAATGATGGGGGGGACTGCGCGTCAGGTAGGGCATGCCGTGTCATTGTGCATGAAAAATTTATTGGGTCTTGCCTGTGATCCTGTGGCAGGTCTTGTTGAGGTACCATGTGTGAAACGAAATGGTGTGTATGCTGTTCATGCAATCACGGCGGCTGAACTTGCTTTAGCTGGTATTGAAAGCCAAATTCCTACCGATGAGGTGATTGAAGCAATGAATAATATTGGGCGCGCTATGCCAGCAGCCCTTCGTGAAACCAGTGATGGTGGCTTAGCCGTTACTCAAACAGGTCTTGCCATAGCAGATAAGGTTCGCTCATTATAATTACATAATATATAAGGGTTCACTGTTATGAGTATAATCTGGGTTGTGCTTATAGTATGTGAGCCTTTTTTCATAACTCTATTTGTAGTACAATAAAAAGATAAATGGAAGGGAGGGTAGATGTATGGAACAGGCTATACGTTTGCTGACAATTTTAGAAGAAGCGGGCTTTGAGGCTTTCATCATTGGCGGTGCTGTGCGAGATATGCTCATGCATGTAAAGCCACACGATTTTGATATAGTTACATCTGCTCGTCCTGAACAGGTCATATCTATTTTAGGCGATGCGAATATTGAAACTACAGGAGTTATAGGTAAATCTTTTGGCGTAGTGGTGGCAATTGTAGATGGAAAACACTATGAAGTGGCTACTTATCGCAAGGAACGATATGGTGCAGATAGTCATCGTCCTGAAGAAATTATCTATGCAGATACACTGGAAGAAGATGTAAAACGTCGTGATTTTACTGTCAATGGTATGGCGATGAACCGTTATAAGGAGGTTATCGACTTCGTCGGTGGACGTCGCGATATTAAGCATAAAGTTTTGCGCACTATCGGGAATCCAGAGGAACGGTTTCAAGAGGATGCACTGCGGCTATTTAGAGCTTGTCGATTTATTGCAAAGCTTGATTTTCTTCCGGATAAAGCTCTATTAGATGCGATGCCTAAAGCGTTTCATCGTGTATCCGGGCTTTCACTGGAACGGGTGCGTAATGAGTTAGATCGTTTGCTGTTGGAACCAGCGGTTGCGAAAGGGCTCGATGTGCTCGTTCAATCTCGCTTGGCAGAATGTTCGTGCCGTGTCGTTGAAAATGGGAAGATTAAAGAGGTTCCTATATTGCCAGAGCTATACCACCTAGTGGGACTACCCCAAGAGAAGGCGTTTCACGAATTTGATGGATGGTATCATACACTGGCTGTCGTATCGGAAACGAAACCTGATTTGACACTTCGTTGGGGCGCTTTATTACATGATGTGGCAAAGGGCATGCCTACTATTAGACAAGTTATCAATGGACGTTATACCGATCGAGGTCATGATAATTTAGGTGCACAGATGGCCTATAACCTATTGCTTCGTCTCGGCTATAATAAGAAATTTGCCAGTCGCGTGTCGTGGATCGTGAAAAATCACATGCGTTTTCATTTTTTTGTGCAAAATGAAGAAGCAGATGAGAAAAAGTGGATGCGTAAAGAAATTCGTAGCGGTGAGTTTAGAGATAGTCAAAGTATGCGTGAAGCCTGGTTGCAATTGGCGGAGGTTTGTGCTGCTGATGTTCTTGGTTGTGGTAAGCCATACTCTGTTACGGATGGTACATTGGCATTTGGGGAGTGCATGGCTGATTTAAGCCTAGAAATGCCTGTACATACAAAAGATTTAAATTATGATAAACGAGTTCTAGAAGCCTGTGGCGCTAATGTAGCAAAAGGGTTACAATATTTGATGCAACAGGTACAAAATGGTGTTGTTAACAATACACCGGATGATTTATATGAAGCGCTTATTCATAAGTTGCAGCGGTCGTCAAAGTAATATGTTTAGTGGGAGACCATAATGAATATTTCAGGGAATGATAATAAGCGAATAGAATATACGGTTCGAGTTCTACTGTGTATTGCCGTCGTTTTGATGGGGCGTTTATTCTTTTTACAAATTATAGATAAGTCTGATTTGCAGGCAAAGAATTTAAGTCAAGTACAGGTAGATAGAAAATTACAATCTCCTCGTGGTACGATTTATGACCGCAATGGGCGTCCATTAGCCATGAGTGTGGTTACAAAATCTTTATATGCGGATCCGAAGATGATTAAACAATCACCTAATGAAATTGCTGAGCTTATCGCTCCTTACGTGACGATGTCTAAAGATAATATTGTAAAATCTTTGCAAGAGGATACTGCATTTGTATGGCTTGATCGTATGATGGAACCAGAAAAATCGAAAGCTGTAGCTCAACTGATTAAAGATAAGAATTTAGAAGGGCTTAACTTTGTAGAAGAATCTAAACGATATTATCCTAATGGTAATTTAGCTGCACAAGTGCTCGGCTTTGTTGGTACCGATGACAAGGGCCTTGATGGACTTGAAATGGTACTAGATGATGAATTAAAGGGTGGTATTCAAAAAGAATTAGTGGCAACAGATAGAAAAGGGAATGCTATCTTTGGTTCTGTTCTATCTAAGTATTTACCTGATAAAGGCAAAAGTGTAACCTTAACAATTGATGCAAGCATTCAATTTATTGCGGAACGTGCTCTTGATAAGGCTATGGAGGATACAGGGGCTAAGCACGCTAGCGTTATCGTTATGGATCCTAAAACGGGTGAGATTTTGGCGATGGCAAACCGCCCAACCTATGATCCAAATCATTATAATCAAGGTACAGAGGAAGATTTTAAAAATATTGCAGTAACAAATTTGTATGAACCAGGTTCTACATTTAAGCCAATTATTGCATCTGCTGCATTAGCATCTGGTAAATGGAAATTAGATCAAGTGTATAACGATAAAGGCTCATTTGTAGCGAATGGACATGTCATGCAGAATTGGAATGGCGAAGGATATGGATATGGGCCTGTTCGATTGATTGATATTTTGAAGTTTTCCATCAATACAGGTATGGCTGAAATCGGTACGACTACAGGCGCAGATATATTATCAAAATATGTACGTAATTATGGCTTCGGTTCTAAGACCGGTATAGAATTACCTGGTGAAGGCGATGGTATCTTATATGATCCTGATGATATGAGTAAACTTGATGTAGCAACTATGTCTATAGGGCAAGGGATTGCAGTTACACCATTGCAAATGGTTCGTGCTTTTGGCGCTATAGCTAATGGTGGCAGCATGATGAAACCACATATTGTTAAATCTTACAGCAATATAAAAGGTGAGGTAACGAGTACTACTGACCCTGAAGTGGTAGGGCAACCAATACCAGAAGAAACAGCTAAAACGATTGCGGATATTCTTGAAAAAGAAGTATCTGAAGGTGGCGGTACTAAAGCGATGGTTGAAGGTTATCACTTTGGGGGTAAAACAGGGACTGCTGAAAAGTTAGACACCAAAAATGGCGGCTATTTAGCAGGACGTTATATCGTATCCTTTATTGGCTTTGGACCAGTAGAAGATCCTAAATTTGTCGTACTCGTTGCCATCGATGATCCTAAAAAAGGTTCTCTCTATGGTAGTCAACTTGCGGCGCCAGTATTTAAAAATATCGTGTCTCAATTAGTACGTTATTATCAGATGTCACCATCTGTTAAGGATGGCGCTACTGTGGCAACTACACCATCAGCAACACTTCCTGCAGTAAAACCTAATAGTGATGGTAGTGTAGTATTGCCAGACTTTAGAGGTTATACATTTGGGGCGGTACGAGACTGGTTACATACAGCTGGGTTATACTTTAAACCAGATGGTACAGGAAAGGCGATTTCACAAGAACAATTACCTGGAACTGTGGTGTCGCCGGGAACGCCGATTGTTGTTCAATTTAGTCATTAGTATGCATTTAGATGACTGCAACTATAGACAAATCGTTATATAATAGAATAAGAGAAAACTAAAGGTGCCTCTATAGGCACCTTTTTACATGAATTTATATGAGGCTTATCTTAGAGATAATGAAATGGAGATATACATGATTGAATTACGCGGTAAAGCTGTGGCTGATGCACATAAATCAATTTTACAAGAAAAGATGGCGGGTCTAGAATCCGGGACAATTACAATGGCTGTATTGCTTGTTGGTGATGATCATGGCGCTAACATGTACGCGGACTTCATGGAGAAAACGGCCAAAAATTTTGGCTATGGTTTCGTGCGTAAGCAATTACCAAGCACGGCTACGCATGAGGAAGTATATGATGCATTGATGTCCCTGAATCATGATGATGCAGTTCATGGTATATTGCCACTTATGCCGATGCCCAAACAAATCAATACAGAAAAATTAATTGATGCATTGGATCCTAACAAAGATATTGATGGACTGACTACTTATAATATTGGTCTTGTAACGGCTGGTAAAGGTGGCTTTGCTCCTTGTACAGCGAAAGCTTGCTTGGCCATACTAGATCATTATGGTCTTTCTTTAGAAGGAAAACATGTTGTCGTTATTGGTCGAAGCCAAGTTATTGGTAAACCTGTAGCCTTGATGTCTCTTGAGCGACATGCGACTGTATCTATCTGTCATTCTCGGACAGCTGATTTGGCGTACCATGTAAAACAAGCCGATATCGTCATTGCCGCGGCAGGTCGGGCTCATATGATTACAGCAGATATGGTGAAAGATGGTGCTATTGTTATCGATGTGGGCATTAATGAGTTAGATGGAAAAACAGTAGGTGACGTTGATTATGATGCCGTGAGTTCAGTTGCATCGGCCATGACGCCTGTGCCTGGTGGTGTTGGTTCTGTTACAACGACGATGATGCTAGAATCTGTTTACGAGGCGTATCATGCACGAAATGTCAATCGCTGAGGGAATTTTAGACATTGCCTTAGAGACAATGAAAAATAATGATGCATCTAGTATTCATTCAGTGCAGCTTGATTTGGGCTTGATGAGTGGTGTAGAACCTGATGCACTTTTGTTTTGTTGGGATGCCGTTACAAAGGGAACCCCTGCAGAAAATTCAAAAATAGATATTCATACTATTCCTATTAAGGGTCAATGTTTAGATTGTGATGCGGTGTTTGATGTACAAAATTATAAGTTCATCTGTCCCCGTTGTGAAAGCCATTTTGTGAATACCGTTGGTGGTCGTGAATTACAAGTAACGTCTATTGATATAGATTGAGGTATATATGCAAGTAGAAGTAAAAACAAATGTGTTGGCGAAAAATGATGCTATAGCATCGTCATTACAACAATTATTTAAAGAAAAGAATATATTTGTCTTTAATTTAATGGGATCTCCTGGGGCCGGAAAAACCTCCTTGCTAGAAGCAACACTTCAAGATTTGGTGAAAGACTATAAATTAGCTGTCATTGAAGGTGATTTATTCACTTCTAAGGATGCAGAACGTATTCATGCTCTTGGTGTTCCTGTTATACAAATCAACACCGTTGGAGGCTGTCATCTAGATGCTAATATGATTCAGGATGCTATATCAGATCTAAATCTTGATGAACTCGATATGATAGTTATTGAGAATGTAGGTAATTTAGTGTGTCCTGCTGAGTTTGATATTGGTGAGGCGATGAAGATTACTGTTTTATCTGTTACAGAAGGTGAAGATAAACCGTTAAAATATCCTCTTATTTTTAAGGAATCAAAAGCTGTATTACTTAATAAGATTGATTTATTGCCATATGTACCATTCGATAAAGATAAAGCAATTAAAGATATTCATAATTTAAATCCTCAAGGTCATATATTTGAAATTAGCTGCACTGCTAAGGACGGATTAGTACCTTGGTTAACATGGATTAGAGAACAAATGGAGAAACGTTAATGAAACATATGTTATCTCGTACAGCATTGATGATGGCCGTGTTAAGTGCTTTGGGCACTATGTCAGTTGGGGCTGTTGATGCAGGACCAACAATACCGGCAGTTAAGAATGCTGTAGCTGTTGTGAAAGTTCCTGCTACCGATGAATCATCTAAAACGGGATGGTTAGCAGAACAGTTAGCAGTTACTGCTTTTGGCGATTCCTTACAATATTGGCAGGCTGCTAGTGAAAATGATGGTGTTATGCCTCAAGATTCAAAGAATAATCTGGCGGACATAGGTCGTTCTTATACATCTAATAATTTACCAGCTCTTGGTGATGAGGATGATTATAGTTTGGCACAGAAGTCTGATGCTGATGATAATAAAAGTGTTGGACCGGTATATCGTGTAGGGGATGTGTATGTACCTAGTGCATCTACACAAAAGACTGTGAAGGGTGTATTCACAACATATCATGAAAAAGATATGGATATAACTGTATATACAGGACCAGATAAATCTCGTTTAGTGGATAATCAGTTACGTGGACAAGGTGTTACCTATTTTTATCCCGTTGGAACGATTACTAATTTGCATACGACTGATAAGAGTTTGGTTACGATTCGTGATATCGGCGTAGGCAGTTCGCGTATGGAAATGATTTTCTCTTATGGAAGTCCTAATGCGATGTGGCGTAATAAGTCCGATGAATCTTACATCTTTTTATATGAAGGTCATTCTGAAAATTCATGGCCTGAAAAAAAGGGATTTTCTTCTTCGGTAGCGAATACAAATAATAACAGCCAATCACCAGATACTATTCAAGATGGAAAATCCTATGTGGCTTTTACCATTAAAAATAATACGGTAGAGGCTGTTGATATTTTAGATGGACAGGTTTGGTCTCGTTTTGGATTGCCTAAGGCATCTATGTATTCTTTCCATGCAGGTCAGCTATCAGAAGATGACTTTGTATTGCGTGGGTTGCATTTGAATCAACATTTTATAAATGATGCGGATGGTGAATGGCGAACTCAAGGCATGCTGTTTGGATCTACTTTCATAGGTTACAATGAATACGGCGTTAGTGTAGATGATAAATCACTTATTAATCGAGTTTTGCTAAATATTTATACACCAACACGTCGAGGCATTTCTATGGGAGACACTAAATATTTATTACTCTTTGTATATGGTATGCCAACACGGATTGTAGAATCTACCACTAGTACGGGAACAGCTACGGTCTATGAATATAAAAATCCAAGGTCGAATAACTCTTATTTACAGTTCGCCTTAGATGAAAAAAATCAATATATCAAATCAGTGATGTTGTCTGACCGACCTGTTAAGTAGGTCATCTTAAATGAGGAGGTAAGGATATGGTTACTGTACAAGATGTAAAAGAACGTTGGGAACAAATTCAAGATAGTGATGAACGTATATTGTTTGTTGTTGGCGGTCCTGGTTCTGGTAAAAGCTTATTGATTCGTGAATTATCTGAGCAAAAAGGGTGGAAATATTTAGAGGCGAAACAACTTATTGAAGAAGAATTTTTGTTAGTGCCTCGTGACGAACGACCAAAACTTGCCGAAGAAGTGATTCGTCGTGCGTTGAGCCGTAGTAATACTGAGGTAGTTCTTATTGATGGTATTAATGTGTTGTTTGCACCAATCTTAAATTTGAATCCTCTTGAACTATTGAAGACAATTAGTAAAACATATCCAATAGTAGTTGGTTGGCGTGGGCATCTTGAAGGTGATCAATTGTACTTAGAGCATAATAATGATCCGAAACATGCAGTTGTAACAATAACTAAACCTGAGCGTGTTTTAGTTATTGATTAATAAAATAGTAGATAAGTAGATATTAAATTGATGAGGGCGTTATATATTTCTATGGCATATTTTATATATGTAAATGTTGGTGATATTGCAGGAATATATAGTAGCCCTCGTTTTGTATGGGTTAAAATGCTTAATAGTTTTTAGAATAAAAATATTGTCATATATTCTTTCCTATGAGGAAAGAATGAAGTTTGAAGAATTTAAAAAAAATACTTGCGTCGAAAAAACTTTCATGATATATTGATATAGCACTAAGGGAGACCACAGTGAACGAAATAAAGCTTATAAAAAGTTTTAAAAAGTTCTTGACACTTAGTGAGGCAAATGTTAAAATACATCTTGTCGTAATGATGCTGGCGTAGCTCAATAGGTAGAGCAGCTGACTTGTAATCAGCAGGTTGTGGGTTCAATTCCTATCGCCAGCTCCATTTTATTTGTGGAGGGATTCCCGAGCGGCCAAAGGGAGCAGACTGTAAATCTGCCGTCTTCGACTTCGAAGGTTCGAATCCTTCTCCCTCCACCATTTATAGCGGGGTGGAGCAGTTGGTAGCTCGTCGGGCTCATAACCCGAAGGTCGCAGGTTCAAGTCCTGTCCCCGCAACCATAAGATCACAGTGAAGTGAACGTTCATTGTGCTGGTGTAGCTCAGTCGGCAGAGCGTATCCTTGGTAAGGATAAGGTCACCGGTTCAATCCCGGTCACTAGCTCCATACATGGCGGCATAGCTCAGTTGGCTAGAGCAATCGGTTCATACCCGGTGTGTCCGCGGTTCAAATCCGTGTGCCGCCACCATTTAACCTCACATTGTGAGGCTTTTTTTGTATCTGATATAGATCCAATATAAATATATATAATTATAATTTTTACATCCTCTATTGGGATGTAAATTTGGTTTGTTTAGGGCTTTTATGGAGTATGTTATAATATGATATAATGGATTTTAGAAATGTATATTCCATTGATTAAATTAAATTATTATATTATAGTATTACTATAAAAGTATTTTGTTTTTGTGAAGGAGGATATAATCCTAATGGCAAAAGAAAAATTTGAACGTACGAAACCGCATGTTAATATCGGTACAATCGGTCACGTTGACCATGGTAAAACTACTTTGACTGCTGCAATCACTAAAGTATTGGCTGAAAAAGGTCAAGCTGAATTCCAAGATTACAGCAATATCGATAAAGCTCCAGAAGAACGTGAACGTGGTATCACAATCAACACTGCACACGTTGAATACGAAACTGCTAATCGTCACTATGCACACGTTGACTGCCCAGGCCATGCTGACTATGTTAAAAACATGATCACTGGTGCGGCTCAAATGGACGGCGCTATCTTGGTATGTTCCGCAGCTGACGGCCCTATGCCTCAAACTCGTGAACACATCTTGTTGGCTCGCCAAGTTGGTGTTCCTGCAATCGTAGTATTCTTGAACAAAGCTGACATGGTTGACGACGAAGAATTGATCGAATTGGTAGAAATGGAAGTTCGTGAACTTCTTTCTTCCTACGAATTCCCTGGCGACGAAGTACCTATCATTGTAGGTTCCGCTTTGAAAGCTTTGGAAGGCGATGCTCAATACGTAGCTAAAATCGACGAATTGATGGATGCTGTAGATTCCTACATCCCAACTCCAGTTCGTGATACTGATAAACCTTTCTTGATGCCTGTGGAAGACGTTTTCACAATCACTGGTCGTGGTACAGTAGCAACTGGCCGTGTTGAACGTGGTCAAGTAAACGTTGGTGACACTGTAGAAGTTGTAGGCTTGAAAGAAAAAGCTGAACAATACGTTGTAACTGGCCTTGAAATGTTCCGTAAAACTTTGGATTCTGCAGTAGCAGGCGACAACGTTGGTGCATTGCTTCGTGGTGTTGACCGTAAAGACATCGAACGTGGTCAAGTATTGGCTAAACCAGGTTCCATCAACCCACACACAAAATTCAAAGCAGAAGTATACGTTTTGACTAAAGAAGAAGGTGGCCGTCATACTCCATTCTTCTCTAACTACCGTCCACAATTCTACTTCCGTACAACAGACGTAACAGGTGTTGTAAACCTTCCTGAAGGTGTAGAAATGTGTATGCCTGGCGATAACGTAACAATGGAAATCGAATTGATTACTCCAATCGCCATTGAAGAAGGTCTTCGTTTCGCAATCCGCGAAGGTGGCCATACAGTAGGCGCAGGTGTTGTAACTGAAATTGAAGGTTAATTCATAATCTTTGTAGTAAATAGGACCCCAATTGGGGTCCTATTTTTGTATTAATTTATATATTGTTTGTTGTATTTGTAACCAGAGATACAGAATCATTCTACTAATAGTGCTACTATAATCTCAAGGAGGGCAAAGACCCTCTTTTTGTGTTTTTATAGAAAAGGAGGTAATATGATGGGTGAATACAAAAAGTATTGGATAGCCGTAGTAGCCGTTCTTATTATTGGTTTCTCAATTCTTGGTTATCTAGGTGCTGATGTTTATCATCAAGCACCGCCAGTGCCGACTGCATATGTATCTCAAGATGGACAGGTCTTGTTCACTAAGGACGATATTTTACATGGTCAATCGGCATGGCAATCTACAGGTGGTCAATCGGTAGGGACCGTTTTAGGTCATGGCGCATATCAAGCGCCTGACTGGACAGCAGATTGGTTACATAAAGAAGTATCCGTGATGTTGGATATTAAATCCCAAGAGGTCTTTGGCGTTCTTTATGATCAATTGGGGCCTGCACAACAAGCAGCTGTTAAAGAAGTTGTGAAAAAAGAGTATTTAGGTAGTGCAGTCCGTGAAGATGGAACTGTTGTCTTATCTCCAGAACGAATTACGGCAATGAATTTAACTGGTCGTTATTTTGTTGAGTTGTACGGTGATAATCCTGATTTAACATTGACTCGTGATCATTTTGCGATGAAGGATAATACACTACCTGAGTTACAAGATCGCATTGATATGGCACGCTTCTTCTTCTGGACTACTTGGATGGCATCTACGCAACGTCCTGGTACAGATGCAACGTATACAAACAACTGGCCACATGAACCTTTGTTGGATCATAACCCTACACCTGAAAGTATCGCATGGTCTGTTGTGAGTGTTATTATCTTATTATGTGGCATTGGTGTAGTCGTATGGCTATGGTCCTTTAGTAAAAAGGATGATGAGCATGCATTGGTTCCGCCAACAGAAGATCCAATTAGCAAGATCACGTTAACGCCATCTCAACGTGCATTAGGTAAATATTTGTTTACTATCCTAGCATTGTTCTTATTTCAATTGGGTATGGGTGGAATTATTGCCCACTATACTGTAGAAGGTCAAGCGTTCTATGGTATTCCATTGGCTCAATATTTCCCTTATTCTATTGCGCGTACATGGCATATTCAAGCGTCCTTATTCTGGATTGCTATGGCATTCTTAAGCGCTGGTTTATTCTTGGCACCAATTATTAATGGTGGTAAGGATCCTAAATATCAAAAGTTAGGTGTAGATATTTTATTCTGGGCGCTTGTAGTTCTCGTTGTTGGTTCTTTTGCTGGCACATATTTAGGTGTAGCGCATCAAATTCCAGCAGCATGGAACTTCCTTCTCGGACACCAAGGGTACGAGTATATAGAACTGGGCCGTATATGGCAATGGATTGAATACATTGGTATTTTATTCTGGCTTGTACTCATGATACGCAGCATTATTGGCGCCTTCAAACAAAAGGGGGACAAAAACCTTATTGCTGCCTTTATCTTCTCCGTTATCATGGTAGGTATCTTCTATGGTCCTGGTTTATTCTACGGTGAGCATAGCCACTTGGCAATTATGGAGTACTGGCGTTGGTGGGTAATTCATCTTTGGGTAGAAGGCTTCTTCGAAGTATTCTCTACTACATTGATGGCATTTATCTTTGTTACACTAGGGCTTGTATCATATCGTGTTGGTACAGTTGCAGCAATTTCCTCTGGTGCTATTTATCTCATCGGTGGTATTCCTGGTACATTCCATCATCTATACTTTACAGGTGTTACATCTACTATTGTGGCTACAGGCGCATCTTTCTCCGCACTAGAAGTAGTTCCGCTTGTACTATTAGGTTATGAAGCCTTTGAAAACTATACACGTCTTCACAGCGCACCTTGGATGCATCGTCTAAAATGGCCTGTATATTGTTTTATTGCAGTATCTTTCTGGAATCTAGTAGGAGCAGGGGTATTTGGCTTCTTGATCAATATGCCTGTATCCTTATTCTATATCCAAGGCCTTAATACGACTGCAGTACATGCGCATACCGCATTGTTCGGCGTATATGGTTTCTTAAGCTTAGGCTTTGTATTTCTTATTGCACGTTATATTCGACCTGAAGTGGAATTCAACGATAAATTGATGAGATTTGGGTTCTGGGCTCTCAATATAGGTCTTGCATTAATGGTACTTATAAGCTTGTTGCCAATAGGTCTTATTCAAGCATGGGCAAGTATTACACATGGCTTGTGGTTTGCACGTAGTGAAGAATTCATGCAACAACCATTGTTACAAAATTTACGTTGGGCTCGTTTAATTGGCGATACCATCCTAATCGTTGGTGCAGTAGCGTTTTTCTGGCAAATTGTGAAAGTTCTGTTTGCAAAGAAGTCTTAAACTCAAAATAAGCTATATGACATGTATTAAAGAGTATTAATGGTTTATATATTTGTATGAGTCAATAACATAAAATATATGAAAAATATGTGACATTTTAGTGCCGTTTTAATGGCGTTCCTTTCTAGACAAGGAACGCCATTTTTTGTTATACTATCCCTGTCAGGTACATGTACCTGGCTTTTTTGAGTTGCTTAAAATCTTGACATTGCTAGACACATATGATATTATTCATTAGTATGTAGTCGAGCGTTTTCGAGTACAAGAGACTTATTAGTAAATATAAAGCGAGGTGTGTCCGGATGCGTAATGCCATTACTTTAGCTTGCACAGATTGCAAACAACGTAATTACCAAACGAACAAGAATAAGAAAAACAATCCTGATCGTATTGAAATGATGAAATATTGCAAATTCTGCGGTAAACATACATTACACCGTGAAACAAAATAATTCTTATCATTCATTACCTGTTGATTTGAGGATGTGAACAAATGGCAAAGTCTAACTCAGCAGTACAACAACGTGGCGGATTTGGTAAATTTTTCCGCGGCGTAAAGGCTGAACTGAAAAAAGTAGTCTGGCCAACAAGAAAAGAGCTCATTAATTACACAATTGTAGTATTTTTGGTAACTATTTTTATCGCTTTACTCATTTATGTATTTGATGCGATTTTTGCTCAACTTATTAATATGTTGTTGCGGATTGTTGGATAGGGGGCCATTACATGGAAGCAGATAAGAAGTGGTATGTAATTCATACCTATTCAGGCTACGAAAATAAAGTTAAAACCACTTTAGAACTTAAGGTTCAATCTATGGGGTTACAAGATGTAATTAGTAGAATTCTAGTTCCTCTTGAAGATGAAATAGATGAAAAAGATGGGGTTAAAAAAGTAGTAAAACGTAAAATATTTCCTGGGTACGTATTGGTTGAAATGGAAGTTAACGATCGTTCTTGGTATGTTGTACGTAACACACCAGGTGTAACAGGTTTCGTTGGCTCTGCTACTAAACCAGTTCCACTTTCTGATTCCGAAGTAGAACATATACTTAAGTCTCAGGGCTTGGATAAGAAACCAACAATCAACGTCGATGTAGAGGTTGGTGAAACGGTACGCATTACATCCGGTGCCTTTGAAGATAGACTAGGTGTTATTACCGAAATTAACCCTGAAAAAGGAACATTGAAACTCAATGTAGAAATGTTCAATCGAGATACAGAGGTAGAGGTAGAGTTTTCTCAAGTTGAAAAAGCTCTTTAATATATAAATATAACTCTAAAAGAGCAATCGATTTTGGTTGCAGTGGGAGGATGTTTATCCGTTACCACCACAGTAGAATCATAGGAGGTTTAATTACCCATGGCTAAGAAATTAGTTAAACAAGTAAAACTACAAATTGAAGCCGCTAAAGCTACTCCAGCACCACCAGTTGGTCCTGCATTAGGTCAAGCAGGCGTTAACATCGTTGCTTTCACAAAAGAATTCAACGAACGTACTGCTAAACAAGCTGGCTTGATTATTCCAGTAGTTATTAATGTATATGAAGATCGTAGCTTCGACTTCATCACTAAGACTCCACCAGCTGCAGTATTGTTGAAAAAAGCTGCAGGTATCCCAAAAGGATCTGGTGTACCTAACCGTGATAAAGTAGCTAAAGTAGGTCGCGATAAAGTTCGTGAAATTGCTGAGTTGAAAATGCCTGACTTGAATGCTAATACTGTAGAACAAGGTATGCGCATGGTAGAAGGTACTGCTCGTAGCATGGGCATTGAAATCGTTGACTAATAAGCGTACGACTTGCGCATAAGCGCAAATCGGTGGGAGGGAATTCCCGTTTGACCACATAAGGAGGATATTATAATGGCAAAAGTAGGTAAGAAATACGCTGAAGCAGTAAAACTTATTGAAGCTGGTAAGTTCTACGAACCAGCTGAAGCAATTGAGTTAGTTAAGAAAACTGCAACTGCAAATTTCGATGAAACAGTTGAAATCGCTTTCAACTTGAATGTCGACCCTAAATACGCTGATCAACAAGTTCGTGGTGCAGTAGTATTGCCTCATGGTACAGGCAAAACTAAACGCGTTCTTGTGTTCGCTAAAGGCGACAACATTAAAGTAGCTGAAGAAGCTGGCGCTGATTTCGTAGGTTCTGAAGAATTAGTAGCTAAAATCCAAGGTGGCTGGAGCGACTTCGACGTAGTAGTTGCTACACCAGACATGATGGGTCAAGTAGGCCGCCTTGGTAAAATTTTGGGTCCTAAAGGCTTGATGCCAAACCCTAAAGTTGGTACTGTAACTCCAGATGTTGCTCGTGCAGTAAACGAAATCAAAGCTGGTAAAATCGAATACCGTACTGATAAAGCAGGTATCATTTCTTGCTCTATCGGTAAAGCGTCTTTCGATGGTGAAAAATTACTTGACAATTACCGTACAATCGTTGATACTATTATCAAGGCTAAACCTGTAGCAGCTAAAGGTCAATACATTAAATCTGTAACCTTGTCCGCTACAATGGGCCCTGGTGTGCCTTTGAACGTGTTCAAATTGAGCAACGTAACCAAAGAGCAATAATCACATATGTCTCTTAGCTGTAGACGGCTGGTATGTATAATGGATGAAAATCCGCCCGCTGAGGCTGACACTAGAACAACCTAGGACTAGTTACGACCTCATCGTGTGCGATGAGGTCGTTTTTACGCTAAGATAGTACATAGAGCACCACAAAATCTATAAGGAGGTAATCTAATGGCTGTCACTGAATCAAAAAAAGCAATTGTTGCTCAAATGAAAGAAACTCTTTCTGAAGCAAAAGGTGCTGTATTGATTGGTTACTCTGGTTTGACTGTTGCGCAAGCAACTGATCTTCGTCGCAAAATGTTGGCTGAAGGTGTTGAATACAAAGTAATCAAAAATACTTTGACTCGCATTGCTGCAAACGAATTGAATCTTGAAGGTTTCGCTGAGCATTTAGAAGGTCCAACTGCATTGGCTACTTCTAAAGAAGATGCTGTTGCACCTGCTCGTGTAATCGAACAATTTATCAAAGCTACAGAACAAGAAGTTGTTACTGTAAAAGCTGGTATCGTTGAAGGTGAAGTTATGGACGCTGCAGGCGTTAAAGCAATTGCAAGCCTTCCAAACCGCGAAGGTATGCTTTCTATGTTGCTTTCCGTATTGCAAGCACCTGTTCGCAACGTTGCATACGCTGTCAAAGCTGTTGCAGACGCTCAACCAGCAGAAGCTGCAGAATAATTATTTCTGCGAATTACTCATTGGTCGCTTAAGACTGATACAATAAACTATTTTATGGAGGAAAATTAAAATGGCATTGAACATTGAAAACATCGTTGCTGAATTAAAAGAAGCAACTATTCTTGAACTTAATGATCTTGTAAAAGCAATCGAAGAAGAATTTGGCGTAACTGCAGCAGCTCCTGTAGCTGTAGCAGCTGCTGGTGGTGCTGACGGCGGCGCTGCTAAAGATTCCTTCGACGTAATCTTAAAAGATGCTGGCGGATCCAAAATCAACGTAATCAAAGTTGTTCGTGAAGCAACTGGTCTTGGCTTGAAAGAAGCTAAAGCTATCGTTGACGGCGCTCCTGCACCTGTAAAAGAAGGCGTAGCTACTGATGCAGCTGAAGCTTTGAAAGCTCAATTGGAAGAAGCTGGCGCAACTGTAGAATTGAAATAATTCTAGCTATAGTAAAAGGCGTACCTTTGGGTACGCCTTTTTTGCGTTCTGATTACTGTGAAATGACTCTGTATAAAATTGATATTAAAAAGCGTGCCCCGAAGGACACGCT
>NZ_CAKQFJ010000010.1 GCF_934230905.1 uncultured Veillonella sp.
TCACCACCTTTATATGTCTTAACTAAAAATAGCAGTACTTCATGTTGCTTAGTACTGCTATACTCACTTTCTTTCTTATAGAGTTGTTTAGGTTTAAAGGTCTTACCTTTTTTGTACTTGTGAGGAAATGTCAGTTTGTACTCTTCCTCTGTGTACATCCGATTGACGATATATACTTTGCAAGGCTTATCGTATTTGCTCCATGATTGCCTTACATCAACTACATACCGCCTGCCGTTCATTTGTAATGCTTTAAGTAATTTCTTTATCGTTGGTTGATAATTCACATCAAGCACCACACAATTCCGACTATAATCAATACACCGCATACAATGGCTAGGCAATCAATAATGCTTAACATATTATCTTCACGATGTTCAAACGCATATTTTGCTTTTGCTTGTAAGTCTTTATTGTCTAAATCTTGTGCTGCCTGTTTAAATAAGGCTCTATCCTTAATGAATTGTTTAATCGCTTTAATCATCTTAGTACCTCACCGCCTTTCCGTTTTAATTTCCCATTAGATCTAACACACAATCCGCATGCACTTTTTCTTGCGTTCCCCTGTGTGATGTACGTTTGACATAACCCATCATATTCAATGACATTGGCAGTACATTTCCCTTTCTTGTTGTTTAAGCATTTGCTCTTACAACACATAATATCAGTCATCATTTCTCCCTTTTTGATAACTTTATGCAAAAAATGAGATATATCGCCGTGGATATACCTCATTACGTGATAGTTTTATTCATTTGTAGTGTAATAATTATTCAAAACCGCAACTGTTGACTATACACAGTTACTATTATTAGCACTTTGTGCTTCATCGGTTGCAGTTTTCAATAATGATTGCATACTCAAAACCAAAGTTATATAGTTGGCTATTCACCAACACGAGCATATGAATTGTAATCATGATTAGCTACCCTTTTCTAACTCACGTACATTACTCGGTTCTTAATGGAACATATATAGCTTTAGTTTTCAATATGCAATTACACCATCTAAACTAATACCGCTGATAGTTTATGTATATTTAGCCTAAGGATTTATTTCATGAAACATGGTTGTTATGCAATATTGGAAAGGATAATATGCGGTATTAGTTTACAAGATGCAATATGTGAGGTGTGGGCAATATAATATATAATGTATGGTTTTTCCAATGATAATTTAACAAATTCACAATCTTTCTAATTAAAATAAATGTAAATAAGTTCCACACCTCTATTGCTATTTAGTTTTATGTCGTGCCTGCATCCGCACGTGCCTTTGAAGGTTGCAAGGCTACTGCTCATCTGTAACCTTACACCTTATATTCTACTATATGTTTTTAGCTATGAACACTGACAATTACTGACATTTCATGACATTTGATGTCATCTTTTTAGCCACCTCTATAAATGCTTCATCTCTATATCGTTTAGCCTGTCTTTCTTCAAACATTCCTTTATACATTGAACACGCTTGTTGTGCAGTCATACCCAATAGGTATTCAGCCCTCAGCATTTTACCACCTATACCTGCTTCTAACTTAGTAAGCAAATCTACTGCATCGCATTTGTATTCTGTTAATTCATCAATCCGTCTGCGTTGCTCTTTTTCAGTATCAACAAACCTCGCCACACTACTTTCTAAACCACAAGGAACACCGCCACCGCTTACCCTATCTTTAGAGTAATCGATTGCACTGATCGTTGTTATATTGCTTTGTAATTGCTTTATTTCCATAGCCATTAACTCAAGGTCTTTATCTACTGTTTTCAAAGGTTTTAAATATTCCTTAGCACTATTTATTAATCTCTTTTCTTCCTTTGATAGTTCGCTCAAATATTACTCACCACCTAACATAGCACCTATTCCAACAATAATTAACACAATACCGACTATCACTTGTGCTATTGATATTTCTACGCATCCATTCTCAAATGTATCACTTAAAATAACCGCTAAAACTGGAAAAGCAACTAACATCATTCCAATTGTAATTAAATTTTCAGCCATATGTTTATACCTCTGCTAGTTTTGCGAACCCCCATGCATCCTTATGTTCTCTTTCACGAACACTCCATGATGTTGCCCCACCGCTCCATGTATAAACAATACCATTTTTGAAACCAGCAAAATATCTACAAAACCATGATTCATCATTAAGGCTAACTAATACAGGTGTATCAACCTTTACTTTGCTCCAGTCAACAACACCTAGATATTCTGCAATATCAATACATTGAGGTTCATCTGTAAAACAAGTACATTTTGTCGGAATTCTAGGAACCCACGTATCCAACGTTACCGGCTTTTCGTAGAAAAATATATATCCTTTTTCAATTTCCGCTTTTCTATATCCTAATTCATACATAGTTTTAAAAAAATTATCTGTAAATTGTTTGTCATTCATACTCTAAACCACTTCTTTCTTGTTCCGCTATATTGATACAACTCTGGAAATTCCAATGTCATTTCTCCATTCTTTTTTACAGTTATTCCAACAATAAACCGCTTTTCATCGCTTTCATAAGCTAGCTTTTTAAGAAATTCAATAGCACTTTCTTTTGTTTCGTGTATGTCTATAAAATAATCAGAATGTACAACGTATCCACTATACCCTAACATTTGTTATCTCCTTGTTTCACTTTTCATTAATTTTAACTAAACCACCAATCCCAAAAGTCGCCACCATCCAGGGCTGTTAATTCATAGTAACTTAAATAATCACGCATCAACCAAACGCTCTTCGATATTGTTTATTCCTAATGTTCCTCAAATCCATATCCTTTTGCTTACATATCAGCTATAACCTAACTTCTTATGATAAGGCGGATATTTCACCGCCTATACCTTATCCAATCAACACTTTAATTAAAATTACAAATCCAAATATCAAAGCTACTAGCGATACACCTATGATGGCATTGAAAAGCAGTTCTTGCATAAACCTAATTCCATATCTATTAGCTTTTGCATCCCTATTAGCCATCGCTTTGAAGTCTTTTATTCTTGTTTGTAACTTGTCTACATTGCCTGTATATGTTCCTATCGGTGTACACATATCATTCACCAACTTTCAATTATTTAACTTACTGTCTATCTACTGTCTTTTTATTTACCAGTACTACCATATCCACCATCGCCACGTTCTGTTTCACTGAGTGTTTGTGCTTCTTCTACATCCACTACTGCGATTGGTACGATGATTAATTGTGCGATGCGATCACCTCTAAATATCATGTAATCGCTACAAGATATGTTTTCATAGGCAATGCTTAATTCACCTCTATAATCTGCATCTATAATCCCCACGCTATTTGCACATCGTAGTGGTGTTTTGCTCATACTGCTACGTGGTACCAATAGCCCCATATGGCCTTTAGGAATTTCTACTGCTATTCCTAGAGGTATTTTCTTTTGACTATCCGCTGGTACTTTGATATGGAACGGGCAATATAGGTCTAATCCCGCTGCATCTTTACTTCCCCTTGTCGGTAGTTGTGCGTATTCATTTAATAGTTTCACTAACATTATTCCATTCTCCCCAATTCTTCGCTCTTTTCACTTTGTTTCTAGTTATATTTAATGTGGCCATAATTTGACGATTTGTCATCCCTTGCTTACAAAGTTCAATAACCTTATCAGTCAATGCAAATTCATCTTGTATGCTTCTTTTGGTAGGTAATCCCCTGCCTTTGTCAGTAACAATATGTATAGCTTCGCTTATGTCTAGGTTTCCCCACACCACAGATGCAAGTGCCAACCAGTTCTTGCAATTGTGCGGGATACCATATGTTGCTGTATTAACTGCCATTACTCAATCCACTTTCTTTGTACATTTCAAACCAATCATCTGCCCTCATGGTGATTAACCATTTAGCATTATTCTTTCTGTGTGCCACGATTGGCATCACGTTCTTATGTTCGCTATCGTGAATTGCTTGTGCCATTGCTTTGTCGATATTTAATGCTTGCACACGCTTTACTTCGATATGAATATTAGGTAGTCCAACACAATCGCTGGCATCACCTGTGTTTCCACAATATTGTTGCGTTCGCCTTACATTAAATCCATGTTCCTTGCATAGACTAGCAAATTCACGTTCGCCCCTTGCTCCTTTCTGCTTACTGTTTATTGGCAATCTTCATCACCGCCATCTTTTAAGCAACGATTACACGCTTTCCAATACACATCAACATACGTTTCTCCCTTATCCCCGTTATATGTAACCTCGATATACTCTTTGATATTTACACCGCTTACCAATGCTTTCCAATTTTGTAATGTTTTACAAAACCACACTACATACATATCCATAAGTGCTAATTCATTAGCGTTATAACCTAACTCATTAAATAATACTGTTCTTGCTGCATTGATTGCTTTTTCTTGAATTTCGTTCATCTTTACCTCTCTTTTTATTCTGCAAATTCCATTAAATTTGTTTGTACTTTAACATCGCTCAACATTTCATCTTTCGCTTTAGCATACATCTTTCTATCAATTTCAAATCCGTATGCACTTCTTCCGAGTTCCATCGCCGCCCTTAACGTACTACCGCTACCAGCTACAGGGTCAATCACAACATCGCCCTCATCTGTGAATATTTCTATCAATCGTTTAAGCACGCTAATTGGCTTTTGCGTTGGGTGGATATTAGGAATGATATTCTTGTTATCACGTTTCCATTCAAAGTGATCAAATATCATTTTTTTGTTGTTATTGAATTTAGGCAACTTTTCACGATATAGAATTAACGCATATTCAGTAGCCCCAACTATACGCATATTGGCTTTTAGCACTTGTGCGCTATAATTCTTGTTGAATGTGATAGGAATGTAATTTTTAAATCCATGCTTTTGTGCATATTCAATTACCATTGGCATTTGTTGAAATGAACAAAACACAATCATGCATGGTGCTTGGCCCCTTTCTTTAGGCTCTTTCTTCAATAACCGATTGCAAAAGTGAAAATATTCTGCAATATTGAAATTGTAATCAGAATTAAAGAACGCTTTACCAGCTTTCTTACTTTCGCCATTCTTGTTATCCCCCCCTACATACCACATAGGATTACTTGCATATGCATTATTCCCTAGATTATATGGAATGTCAGCAATTACCAATTGTGCCTTTGGTATTCCATATCGTTTGAAATTTTGAAAATTATCATTAAACAATTCTACTTTCATCGTTACCTCTATTCACCCATTTCATGCAGCCGATTCGCAAGTAATACATCAATTCTTTATCACTCAACGGATATGCCTCTTTTCTCGGCTTAGCACGTTTTACAAATCCACCAAACTCGTATATATTGCCTCTGAAATCATCGGTATCAATTTCATCAATCAAGATTAAACCTGCACCATTACGAAAAAAATTGATCTCGTTTCTATTCTCTTCATACAAACTTCTTGGCATTGCATAATACAAGTACTTTACATTCTTACAGTCATGGTATCGTTTCTTTTTAAAATCACGTCTGAAGTCATGAATGTTTGTTTTGATTTCAACTTCTGTTAGGTATTGTGTTTTCAAATCAAAATATACGAAATCTGCTTCATATTCAGTTCTTCCTGGGCAATACATACTCACGTTTGGTATGCATATTTTTTTACGAAATAAATGTCTACCAAGAACATATTGAATATCTTTTTCGTCCATATACGCATCTCCTAATCACGTACTTCACACCCATATTTTACTTTCCTCATCTTATGTCTAATTTTAATCACGTTACCCCTTACATAATCTGATACATCGCTATGTTTAGCGTTGCATTTTGTTTCTTTCTCTTTCTCTCGCTTGTACATCCGATACATAGGGCATTTAACATGACATGCTATTTCTCGGAATGTACACCCCTTACATGGTGCTTTCATATCTATCTCCCTATTTATCGATGTAATCACTAATGCGGTATTTCTTTGTTTCAAAAACCACCCATGCATTATTTTCGAACCCATATTTCTTCTCCCATGCTCGGAATACTTTTGTTAGTTCTTCGCTTAGTTCGTCAATATGTTCTTTCTTTACATCGTTCAAGTAATCGTCTGACCATTCTCTAATGTCATCATCCATATCATATTCAAATAAATTCCAAAGTACTCGTTCACTATCAATCTCTGGAACGTAATGATAAGGGTGTCCAACACGTACCCATTCAATATCACTATTATGAGCAACATCATCAAAATAACTGATGTATTCTAAATAATCCGCTATTGCATCTTTAATACTATCTTGCGGTTCGCCAGCTCTTCCATTGTCAACCCAGCAATATTTTGTTTCGTCTTTTACTAGCATTGTTACTTCCTTTCAATCAAGCGTTACTGGGAATTTAATTTTTTCGATTTCCGCCCTAACTTCCAAAATATACAAGTACTTTCGCATCAATTTTGCTTGCTCTTTTAAGATTTCAATAGGGCAAGTTGGTGTAAATTCCAAAGTTTTTGTATCATATTTGACTAACATTTTATGCAACTTCTTATATCTGCATTTCAATTCAATATATTCTTTTACAAATCTATCTTGATATGTTTCTTCTTTCATTCTTCACCTCTTAAAACGGAATGTTTTCATCTTGATTTGTGGTATCAAAATTATCAAAGTTACTACTACTATCAAATTCACCATCTAATTTTCGCCCTACGAAATCAGCAACTACCTCGGTTACATATTTCTTTTGTCCGTTGTTGTCCTCATAGGAACGTGTTTGAATGCGTCCATTTACGAATAATCGCTCTCCTTTCTTACAATTGCCAACGGCTTCCCCTGTCTTGCCCCATGCTACGCAATTGATGAAAGCAGTCTGTTCTTTTGTTTCATTTGTTGTACTGTCAACGTATGTATTAGTTGCAGCTACTGTGAAAGTTGCCACCGCTTTCCCACTTTGTGTAAATCTCAATTCCGCATCACGTGCTAAATTTCCTAATAGTTGAACACTATTCATATATCTACCTCTCTATTTTCTAATTCTACGTACCACACCGCCTTATTTTGGTGTGTGTAACATTTCTTGCTTATGATTTATCGTCAGCAAAACAAACTCGCCTTACAGGGCTTTTAAATCAATTTTCAGTAACTAAGATGATTTAGTCTTGCTTCTACTTCATCCACGTACACATCGTAGCTAGGGTGAATGTGGCAATCGACGGTTGCCTCATCACGCATGATTTCAAGTAGGTTTTCCAACTTAGTCAGTGCTTGTGCTTCGCTAGTTGCCATCACTTGAAAGCTAACATCAAATGATACATTCACGCTGACTTCAAACTGTTTAATTCGTTCTTTCATCTATCCCCCTATTGCCTGTTTTAATAACGCTTTCCCTTTTTCAGAAATATCAGCATTGTCCAGTATTTTGTTTAAATCTACAGGCTCACGTTCTTCTTTAACTGTTTCAATTAAATGTCCATTCGGTAACATTTTGATTTGTGCATTGCCTGCTTCTATTTGTTTTCGCTCTTCCTCTTTCTTCATCTTCATTTCTAAAAGCAATCCATCATTCTTGATTTCAGATGCTTTTTCATCGTTTTTGTTTTTCCTTTTTACTAACTCTTCATAGCATCTGACAAATTGAGACATACAAGCAGCACGATTATAATCACCACTCCAAGGGTTAAACGCACTCCATATTGTTTGTGCTGCCTGTTTTGTTATTCCGTCTAAATGCTCCAACCCATGCTCATAGCTATACAGTCTAACTACATCTTCGACTACCCCATAGGCTTCTTGTGCAGTCATCATTTCTTCTTTTCCGTTGATGTAATTATCAAGTTCTTTATACTCACTCTCTATTTCTGCAAATGATGGTAAGAATTTACATTTACTCAACAGATTAAGCATGGCTCGCTGTAGAATTAATGGATCAGCATACGATAATTGATGCACATACAACTTGATTGTTTCTTTAGAGGGGCTAGTGTTCCAACCTGTACTCAATATCAATAGTGCTTCCAGTATCTTCTGCTGATGGTTCATTTGATTGTTCATTTACACCCCCATATTCACTCATTAAATCCCTCATATCATTTAATGCATCTTGTTTACTGTTCTTATTTACAGGCTTTCGGTTGAAGTTGTTTTTCTCCCAAGTTCTGATAGTGGCTTTCCAATCTTTCATCTTCTTGCCATTAGATAGAACCCAACCTCTTGCCTCTTGAAAGTCAATAAAGTATTCAGCATCAATATTGTTGTTACGTTTAATGCAGTATGCTTTGACTTCTTCAAGCGTTGGTGGTTTGAAATGTGCATTTTTAGAATGTGAGATATCACATTCGCCACTATATACACTATCCTTACCTATACTATCCTTACCTATACTATCCTTACCTATACTATCCTTACCTATACTGTGGTAACCATTGGTTGCCAGTTGGTTGCCAGTTGGTTGCCAAGTGGTTACTAATTCATATTCTTTTCTATCATTGAGGATTAACTGCTTACGTTCATTTTCTAGTTGCGGATTAGGATTATACCTGTCTTTTCGCAAGCTATTATGCATTCGCCAATGTTTAATAACGATCACACCGCTATCGAATGGAATTGTGTAACCTTTGGCTTGCAGTACTCTCATATCATCATCTTTAGCACCTATCACACGCATGATAGATTTAGGTGCATTAATAAATCCATCATCATCTGCATCTAGCAAAAGATGAAAATATAGCAGTTGGCTACTCATTGGCATTTCCAGAAATTGGTCTGACTTAATAATACTTTTAGCCATCATTCTTCGTTCAGCCATAAGCTAGTCCTCACTATTTGGAGTTTCCCATTTGATATTGCTACCGCGGAACACAATCGAGTTAGATGGTTTTTGGTTTTCTTCGATAGCACTATCTAGCATTTTTGATAAAGTATGCAACAATCTAAGTTCATTTGTTGCATCGTTGTATTCTTTTTCGCTTTCCCATTGTTCGTAATACTCAATTTGACTATCACACCATGCTTTAATAACCTTGATTTCTTTCATATCTATCATTCCTTTCTTTAACTATTTGTTGTAATTTTTGTCTAACTTCTTTTGCATTTACTCCATGTGCGATAGGTACATGACAGTGAACACATAATAAAGCTAGATTATCCATCGTGCTTTTGCCTGACTGTGAACGGAATACAATGTGGTGTATCATTACACCCTCATGACCGCCACATAACACGCATGAGTAATTATCACGTTCAAGCACTTTAGGTCTATTTTGTTTTAGTAGCTTTTCATCTTCACGTTTTCTTTTGTTCACTATCCCACCCCTCTATGAGTGATTGAATGTATTCGCTAGGTTCTAGCTGAATACCTAGTTGATGACATTCATCTGTTAGACAATCAATAAGCCTTGCCATTTCTTTTGTGTTGTATACCGATGAGCCGTGGTAGCACATGATATTGTGATAACCTTTTAGGTTTTGGCACTCACCTATATCTTCCGCAAGCCAGCCCAATCCGTGGCCTTGCCATATTTGAATGTATCTTTCTATGGCATCCTCACGAACAGGAACATAACTAAAATGTCCACAATCTTTGATAGCCTTTCTATATACATCCTCTTTGGATGTATAAGCATTCTTACCCAACTCATCTGCTATGCGTTGGCATAAAATCCAAGCATAGCTATTTGAGTTAAGGCTACGGCTTTTAGATTTTCTCTTAATCTCTACTGTGTATTCTTTATCAGTAGAAATTTTCGATAAATCATTGTCATGTGGTGCTGGTATTACTACCATTACACCTAGTGGCGAACGTAACAGTTCAATACCTTTTACGCTCCATTTCATCGCTTAGCGTACCTTTGAGCATTCACCCAATTAAACGCTTGTTGGTAATGCTCTTGTTTTAGTTCTGACGGCTTACTTACTTTGAATGTTTCTGTTACATAACGCACCAGCTCATCTTCAGTGATACCGCCTTGTACGGCTCTAGTTTTTAATGAGTTCCAGTTATATACAGTTTCTTGTGTTTGTTGTGCAGGCTTTTTGCTATTGTCCATTGTGTCAGCATCTTTTGTATCATCGATTGCTAACAATCCATTAAGTGCATATTTTCTAGCATAACTGGATGTAGCACCTGTTACTTGCGATGCATCCATACCTTTTTTATCAAGGCTTTCTCTTGCGTATGCACTTGCTGATATTTCATCTTTTCCATCTGTGATAGTTGCGGTTGCTTTAACATAGAACCTATCACCGATTAAATCGATGCTATCTTGAATGGTTAGTACCAAACCATGTTTAGCAAGTAAAGGTTTAACTCCCTCTAAAATATCTTCACAACTGCGGTAGTTGTATTTACCAAAGGAGTTGTATTGTCCTTTTGGTGCTTTCAATTCTGACTGAATAGCTACAATTTTTTCGATAAATTCCATGTTTCACCTAACCAATCTGTAAATTAAGATGCTTTTCAATTCTTGCACCAGCTACTTCTTGTTCTGCTTTAATTGCTTTCTTAATCGCTACTTTATCTGCTGCGATTGTTACTTTTCTAAACTCAACAGGTAATGCATCCAAGTTATCAATCTCTACTGTTTCGCTTTCTTTGTAGTAGCATTTGAATTGTCCAACTTTCTTTTCTGTTAGTTGGTTTTCTTTCATGACGTGATCTATATTGTTCTTTAATCGTTCAGTCATGTTTTCCAACGTTTTTGCTTTTGCCTGCATCCGTTTCGCTTCATCTTTGAACGCTTGAATATCGCCTTTTAGATTGCGGATAAACATTGCAGTATTTTCGATTTTTTCATCGATACTGCAATCAAGCATATCCAACGTATTTTGAATTGCTTCCATATCCTCATCTGTTTCAGCTACTTCAAGCATTGCTTGTAATTCTTTATAGTCTTTATTCAATTCGTATAAACTTGGCATTCAATTTCTCCTTGTGTTAAAATACAAGTAGAGTAATAGCAAAATCACTCTACTAGCACGCTTGCTTTCCTACGGCCTAGCGTGCTTTTTTATTTCTCTCATCCAAAAGTTGCTCAATATCAGTAGTGAAAAACTGAGTGCAATTTGAAGAAATGCGGTATAGAAATCAATTCTATCGATTTCTACGGAACCTACTGTTCCGATTACCGCTAAAAACGCTACGGCTCTTATCAACAAAATCAATTTCATAATTCTTCTCCTATCACTGTTAAAATGGGTTGTAACAAAAGCCATATACTCTATCATGCGAACCAACTTTTCCGTAATGTCTACGAAGTACATCAGAAGTGTTTTCCTCTTCCATGCGTTGACCCTCTGCACAATGACACTCCCAACCATATGGTGTGATGTCATCGAATATGCTTTCTACATATTCGTAGTGGTCTTCACGAATTTTTGCACCAGCACAAGCAATGGCTTCCAAAAATTTGTTATTAATGAAAATTTTCATAATTCCTCTCCTACTATCACTAGCATTTGGCTGGTGATTTTTTTAATTTCACTTTTCAAACGATTGTTTTCTTTTTCCAATCGTTCTACTTCGTTTTTTAACTTCCTGTAACCAATAGCCGAGTATTCACTTTCAACTCCTGCTAGTGCTTCAACCTCTTTTTTACTAAACCTTACACCGCTTACATTCGGTAGTTGCTTTAGCTTGCCTTTATTTCTTAGGTCATACACTGCGGTTAGTGAAATTTGAAATAGTTCTGCTACTTGGTTAGCCGTATATACTAGGCTCTCCATTTTATTCACCTAAAAATTTATTAATAAAATACTGTTGTCCTTTTCCTGTTACTTTTGTAGTTTTATTAACCGATGTATGGCCATCAGCATGACTTACAACAGTTTCTTTGATTTGAAATAATCCCATTTCCATTGCTTTTTGTGTAGGACTGTTATAATCAGAACCCTTACGCTTTATTAAGTATCCATTTTCACGTAACCAATTAAACAATCGTTTTTGCCCCATATCCTTTACTCCATTTTGATGAAGTAACTTTGCTAAATCTCCAACTAATATTGATGTATGACTAGCTGCTACACTATCAGCAAACAAAACTTTTGGCTTTTGTTCTTCGATTAAGGCTTTTGCTTTATTATGTTCTTCAACCTCATTAGCATATGCTCTTAATGCATCTGGCAATGTGCGAGGTATATCTGCAACGTATTGCCCTGTTTTGCGTATTTGAGGGATAACATCATGTGTAATCCAACGCTTAAATTCTTTAGCTTCTGGCTTTCTGCTTGAAAGTACTAAACTATATAAGCCATATTCGTTGACAACAGATTTTTCTGGATTTCCGGGAGTACCGTCATTTAAAATGACACTACTCTTTTCATCATCGTCTAATCGGATCAACGCTTGTCTCGAATTGTTAATTTCAAGACAGTTACATACATCCTTAGCAACGAACCAAGCTTCTTGTCCTTGCATTACAATGCGTACATTACCAAATTGATTGTTTTTAAAAATTTGTAATTCACTCATGTATTCACCCTTTCTGTTTTCTACTTAAAGTAGACTAATAAGGCAAAATAATATCATCCATAGTTACTGAATATAATCTACATAATTCAGTTAAATTTCCGTAATCGATTTCTGTCTTACCATTCTCCCAATTATTGATTGTAACTTTAGATTTCTTCATTTTCTTTGCCACATTCTCTTGAGATAGATTTGCATTAACTCTTGCTGCTTTCAATGAAATTTTCAATCTCTTCAATTTATCACCCCCTTCTTATGCTATTAGTATAGTTTACTCAAAGTAGAATGTCAATACTAAAAGTAAACTTTTTTAAAAAATAGTATTGAAGTTTACTACTTTAAGTATTAATATAGAAATATACAGGCGAGAAGAATAGGAGTTTATCATGAATTCTGATTACAAAAAGGTATTTGCCAAAAATTTAAGTAATTTATTAGCAAGAAACAAAAAGACACAAGCCGATTTAGTAGCCGATTTAAGATTAAACAAATCAACTGTTTCAACATGGGTTAACGGCACTAAAATGCCTAGGATGAATAAAATAGAACAGTTAGCTAACTATTTTGGGGTAGAAAAATCAGATTTAATAGAGGATAAATCTGATACTGACGAACAGTACTACAATGATCCGTCTGTCTCAGAATACGCACAAGCGATTAAAGACAATCCAGATTTACGTATACTATTCGATGCTAGTAAAGATATGTCAAAAGATGATATCGATTTTGTAATAAATACTATTGAAATGTTAAAGAAAAGAGGTTAGATAGTATGGAATTGTTTCTATCCTTTGTATCAATCATTGCTTATATTATTGGCTATCCTACTATTGCTGGTATAGTTGGATTGGTTGCTTTAGTTATATTTATTTGGTTTTATTCAAGGAAAAAAGAGCCATATAGAGTTTTTGTTCCATGGTTAGTAATTGCAATTTTATTTAATATATTCTTAATTCACTACAAACCTAATTATTTATTAAGCATAGGAATTACTTCGTCTATTTCAACTTGGGTTACATCACTACTTATGCTCCTTTATTTCAAATGGATAAATAGATAATGTGTAAAAAATTCCATGTTGAATAACATACAATAACCCTATAAGGGGATGATAGTATGAACATTAATTTAATCTATATAAAGCTACGGAAAACACAAATTGCAATATTAAAGCTAAATGATGACGGAACATATACAATCCTAGTTAATAGCAATAAGCCACGAGATATACAAAGGCAAGGAATACTACACGAATTAGGTCATATCATACATGACGATATGTACAATACCGCTAATGTTGATTTAATCGAGCGTATGGCTCATGCAAGAGAAATGGACGATGTAGAGGGTATTAACTTTTATACACACATCATATGAGGTGAATTATGCAATACAATTTCACTATCAGAAAAAAAGATAAAGGGTATCAGATTATAGTCAGCTATAAGGACGGCTATAAGTGGAAACAAAAATCAAAACAAGGTTTCGCCACACAAAGAGATGCTAAACTGTATGGGCAAGAAATAGTCGATAACCTAAAAAAGACTATCACCAGTCCACTTGATGATAGTCTAAAAGATATTACACTTATTGAGTTTTACAGAATATATACAGATGAAAACAAAGCAAATGTATACTCTACGTTCAAAGCATATGACAATGCATTTCAGAAATTCAACACGCTATTCAATATGAAAGTAAAAGATATTTCTGAAATACAAATTCGAAAAGTGATTAATGATTTGCAACAGTCAATAGCCACTAAAAATATGTGCATAACGATTATAACAAAGGTATTCGCTTATGCAGTATCACCATACAGGATTATTAATAATAGTCCATGTAAGAATATTAAGCGGTTACATAAAACGCAAACAGCTAAAATCAATGCTATAAGCGAAGATGATGTAACACACTTGTTAACCTCTTTAAAAAGTCATAACTACAAATACTATATCGTGTGTTCAATTGCTGCTTATTCTGGTATGCGGTATGGTGAAATCTTAGGTCTTACATGGGATGATATAGATTTAGATAATGCAATTATTGATGTGAATAAGCAGTTCGCATATAGTGGCGAAAGTACATATATGATCCGTAATCTAAAAACAAAAAACAGTTACAGAAAAATACCAATACCGCCAATACTGATTGATATACTACTTGAATATAAAAATACCACCAGCGGATTATATCTGTTCAACAATCCAACTGGCGGTACTGGTGCGGTATCGGTAATGATTAAACGCTATTTACCAAATACTTCTATCCACGATTTAAGGCACACATACGCTACAAGGCTATTAGCAAATGGTGTTGATATAAAAACAGTAGCATCCTTATTAGGTGATACTGTTGATACAGTCATTAACACGTACATTCACTATACCGATGAAATGAGATTAAAGGCACATGATAGTGTGTCTAAAATTTTCGGCTAGAATTTTTGACGGATTTATTGACGATTAGTTAATAAACCTTGTATTTACTGGTGTTTTTAACCGATAAAACATATCAATATATTATAGCACAAACAAGGGTCGTTTTGAATGTTTTGTACACTCTATTTCAATAGATTTATACGTTCAATTTCTCTATTCTCACCTGACGCAATAAGCTGTAATTTTTGTATCCTATTGAGTCGTTTAATAGCATATTCTCGCGACTGTGCCTCTTGTTTACTTTGAAAGCTTTCATGATAAACCAAGTATACAGGCCTGCGACATTTCGTATACTTAGCTCCACCTTTTATGACACCATTATGAGCATCTAACCGTTTTTTTAGATTTGTAGTCCATCCACAGTACAAGCTTTCATCAGCACATCTCACAATATACGTGAAAAATTGTTCATGATCCATCTTATTTACTAGCATCATCCTTAATCGGCTCAATGGTAATCGAATTAATGATCACAGGATCAACAGGCTTATCATTTTTATCTGTTTTTACCTTACCAATTTTTTCGACCACATCCACACCTTGTACAACTATACCAAAAATGGTGTGTTTATTATCGAGGTGCGGTGTAGGTCCTAATGTTATAAAAAATTGTGAGCCCCCTGTATTGGGGCCACGATTAGCCATGGCTAGTATACCCATTTTATTAAAGTGAAGGTCATTAGAGAATTCATCCGGAATTTCATAACCTGGACCGCCAGCACCTGTTCCTGTTGGATCACCACCTTGAATCATAAAACTATCAATAACACGATGAAATGTTACACCATTATAAAAACCATTTTTTACAAGGTAATCAAAGTTTTTAACAGTAATTGGTGCTTTAGACCCATATAAACGAATCTTGATTTGTCCATAATTCGTATTAAAAATCGCATACTCATCTGCAATTGGCGCATTTGTAAAATTAGGCATTTTATTAACAGTTTCAGCTTGTGCAACAGGTGTAATAGTTTTATCTGCACTGTCATTACTGCAAGCAGCTGTTACTACCATGATGCCCCCCAAGAAAACAGAGCCTAATATTCTTTTAATATTCATAATAACCCCTCAAAATATAGTCATTTCCCCAAATTATATGTACATAGAAAAACCGCTCAACCCGTGAGCGGCTCTTTATTAGTATATCATGTTTTCACTATGAATTTCTTTAAAATTCTATAAAAATTTATAATATAAAAATGTCTTTATCAACAACTACTACTTAACCCAGCCAAAGTGTTTACATGCATTGTAAATACCATCTTTATCACAGTCTGATGTAATATAATCAGCTTCTAACTTAAGTTCCGGCCTAGCATTTCCCATAGCAATATTTAACCATTCTGGTTTGAACATAGATAAATCATTATACCCATCACCAAAAACAACAACCTGACTCGGTTTCATATTAAAATGCCGTATCATATTATGAATCCCTAATGCTTTTTCCATAGGTTCATATAATACACAACCCTCACCATAGCGAATAAGCTTATGCGTCATATGATTAATATCTTTTGCTTCTTCTTCACCATCTTTAAAGAATACATAGATTTTATAAAAATCTTTTACACTATGAAAATCAAAATCCGGTTCTACAACAGTTTTAAACACATCCCAATCAGGGTGCCATTCTAATATTTCTTTATAAGGTGTAATTCGACCCAATTTGTTCTGGTCTGTAACAGCCCATGGAATATGTTTCGATTCTAAGTATTCTAAATATTGAATACACATATCTCGATTCATGCCAATCATTGATACTAATTTTCCGTCTATAGTAATACTATGTCCGCCATCAGCCACCACATTTGTAATATTAGCTTGCTTTGCAAAACGCATAGCATCGACCTGAATTCTACCTGTTGCAATCGATACCAAATGACCGCGACGTTGCAATTCATCTAAACAATATTGAGCACTATTTGGAATTTTTCCTTCTGGCCACACAGCCAATGTATTATCTATATCAAAAAAGAAAAATTTTTGTTCCACAAGTCCTCCTATCTATCAGCCTCTATATACGAGCTCATATACAAACCATTAACACATTCCATCGGAGCACTATTCATCTTTTCCACTCATTAATTGAAAGCGTTTTTGTTGTTTCACATCAGGATATTTATCTCGATCTACATCGCTACAAAACATCTCCAACGGGCGTACATACAAATCACGTTCATCATATAATTTTTGATATACCACCAATTTTTCACCCGTTTCAGAATGTGTGGCCACATCTAATACGTAATAATACATACCTTTAAAATGGCGATATAAACCACCTTTTACAATCTCGTTCATAACTACCTCTATATTGCTAAAACGTACTGGCTGTATTTTCTTACTATGTATTATACTAGCAAAGTTCATCAGTGGAAAGACATAACAAAAAACTCGCAGTCTCTATTTTATGACTATATGTCTAATAAAACTTAGTCATTTTCCAAAACAGAGAATGCGAGTTACATTCAATACCTATTTAGTTGTATCTGAAACCAATCCCTTATGAATAAGACCTATGATAAAGCCCAATATAGCAAAGCTCACCCATCCCATGCCAACACCTTGGAATGGAATGTATTGCGTAAACAAACCTTCAATAGCATCCGGAGCCCAGCCTGCTGTTTCCAAGCCACTCATCAATGCAGAAATCATGGTCAATCCCACAGTCCATCCATATACACAACGGTGACTACCAAAAACATTATCGCTCAGTGCTAGCAAGATAATAACAATCGTCAATGGGTATAGTAACATCAACACAGGAATAGCCGCACTAATAATCGTTTTCAAACCAAACAAACCAAGAGCAAATGCTGCCACAGAGAATAAAACAACATACATTTTATAGCTAATTTTGCTATACAACTTATGGAAGTATGTACTACAGGAAGTGATAAGTCCTATACTTGTACTCAAACACGCTAATAGAACTATAATAGCCAAAATGATTTGACCAACACCACCAAAAAGAAATTCAGCACTAGCAGTTAATACAGGTGCTCCCGTATCAAACAGCCCAAATCGCTCTACGCTTGTAGCACCAATATTAGCAATGAAAACATAGACAATTCCAAGTAAACCTACCGCAATAGCCCCGACTTCCATCACCGTTTTTGTAATGACATCACGAGATGAAGCACCTGTAAGGCGTACAAAATCTACTACAAGAATAGCAAATACCACCGAAGCCAACGCATCCATAGTATTATACCCATCAAGAAACCCTTGCAATACGGCCACACCATCAGTTGCATAAGCTGCTTGTGGTATCGCATAAGATCCAATCGGTGTAATAAAGGATTTAATAATAAGTAATAAGATAACAAGTAATAATACTGGTGTTAAAATATTACCAATACGATTCACAAGTTTTTGCGGACTAATTGACAACCACAAGGAAACACCAAAGAATATAGCAAGGAATAATGGTTGCATATCCATCGACACACCTTGCATAAACGGCTTAATTGCTATTTCATAAGCAACGGTACCCGTTCTAGGTGTTGCAAACATCGGACCAATACTCAAATACAAGGCCACAGTATAAATGAGGCCATACACAGGATGTACACGACCAGATAATTCCTCAACGTCTTTACATCCAGAATAGCCCATGGCCATAACACCCAATAATGGTAACCCAACGCCAGTTAATACAAAACCAGCTAATGCCCATCCTACATTAGACCCTGCATGTTGACCTAATGCGGCCGGGAAAATAAGATTCCCCGCACCAAAGAATAGGGCGAATAACATCATGCCTATTGCTAAATAGGCGCGCAGTGATAGATTTTCTTTTCCATCCATAAGGTTATCTCCCTTCATAATCCACTATCATATTAGATAATATTATATATGATATAGTATTCCGGTTCAACAACAAAATCGAATTATATCGAACTTTCATTATCCCTTACGAATATTAACTTGTACGTCATAAAATGTACTCCCCCACGCTTCATCAGTCGGTCTAGATGCAGTTACGGCATTAATACCTACCGTATCATCACTAGACTGAGATTGCCACCATACACCAAGTGTCACAAGTGTACCTCGTTGTACCGTATCGTCTAGATATGCTTTAATACGAACAGACCCTCGATTATTATAAATCTCTACAACATCACTATTATTAATGTTATATAGTGCAGCATCATCTGGATGCATCCGTAGTTTCATCAATTCAGGATCATCAAATTCTAATTCACAAAAACTAGAGTCTAGTATCCGTATATCATTACCGATAATCAACCAAAATGGTTCATCATCACCATATGGCTCTATATAGGTAATCAACGGAATAGATTCTCGAGGATTTAAGATTTCAATTTTGCCTGATGGAGTATTAAAATTCATCTTATAATTATTAGGCAATGCTATTTCAACCAAATCACCACGTAAAATTGTATCTTGTTCATCTGGTGAAAGTTTGGATGAATTGCGAACCATATGCTCAATTAATTCTCGCTCAGTCATAGCAAAAAAAGGATCATCTATCCCCATACGCTGAGCAAGTTCAGAAATAACTTGCCAATTAGACCTTGATTCACCAACAGGAGGTATAGCTTGGTAGCTAGCCGCAATTGTATAGTGTCCGTAAGAATTAAAGATGTCATCAGATTCAGCAGAACTCGTAGCTGGCAAAATAATATCCGCATAGGCACAAGTATCTGTAAAGAAGCGTTCATGAACAACGGTAAACAAATCCTTTCTCATGAGTCCTTGTCTAACGAGATTTTGATTTGGTGCTGTTATAGCTGGATTTGATGAAAAAACATATAGACTATGAACAGGAACTCCACCACTAGTATCATCCAATCCATGCTCAAGAAGTGCTTTAGGATTTGTTAATAGTTCACCTAGTAAAATCATAGGCATCATTCGTTTAGGTAGAGTCGGTGTATTAGGCTGTTGCATAAATGATTTATTAAAATATTGGCTACTACTAGAGCTAGATAATAATCCTCCACCTAGATGTTGCCAGGCACCTACCACTGCAGGCAGTGCATTAATGCAACGACAAGTCATTGCTCCATTACCATAACGAGATAAGCCACTACCTAGACGAATAAATGGAGCCTTTGCTTTTGCATACGCATGAGCTAGTTCTTCTATAATTTCAACCGGTACACCACATATAGAGGAAACATATTCTGGTGTAAATTTAGGCAATACATCTCGTACTAGCTCATCATAACCTTGCACATATGCTTGAATAAAGGCAGTATCCTCAAGACCATCTCGATGTATGATATGCATCATACCAAGGGCCAATGCACCGTCAGACCCAGGTTTTACATACACATGATGTGTTCCTTGATCGTAAGTATATGTTTTATGTGTATCTATAACCCATACAGAAGCGCCGTTTCGTTTTGCTACATTTACATCGTGTAATATATGTACATCTGTAGCCGTCGCATTAACACTCCATAATATAATCAAATCACTATATTGTGCTTCTTGTGGTTTTATGGCAATTGTATCTCCATAGACGGACTTAAACGCTGCCTGTTTCGCAGGAGAACAAATACCTCTATCCTGATTTGTTGCACCTATACAACGAAAGAAATAATCAGCTGCAGGACTATTTACCGCCCCCATCGTTCCAGCATAAGAATAGCGAAGCACACTCTCACTGCCATAAGTGTCAATAGTATGCTTAAAATTATCTACAACACAATTTAAAGCCTCATCCCAAGAAATTGGTGCAAATTGATCTATTCCAATACCTTTTTCACCAATCCGACGCAATGGTGTCATCAATCGTTTAGGAGAATGAATGACACGCTCATAATGCGCCATTTTAGGACACAATGTACCTCTTGTAAAGGCATGATCTCTATTACCGCGTACTTTTATCACTTTATCATTATCCACAGTAAAAATTAGCCCACACGCATCCGGGCAATCATAAGGACATACACTCTTGAATTCTTTCATATAAGCACCTCGCTTATCTTATCATATTAATAATATAATACATGAGTTTTAATATGTATATTTATAGTATCATACATATAATACTATATCTGTAATAAAATTAACGAATATCGATATTTTTCAAACTTTACCTCATTGCATACTTTGTATATCAATACATATAGAAAAAATACTTATCAAAATAATTGCCCCTCGTTACAAATTTTATTAATGTATACCTTCTAAATATACAATAAATATCAATACTTTTAAGTGTTTAAATATAGTCTCAACTTTACAATACAAATAAATAATACCTGCATAAAACCACTAATTTTTCCGTTCAGTAATGTATCTATTACTAAAAGTAATAACTCCTGTTTTCAAGGAATTATCAATTCTTTTAGCACTTTTCATCTATAAGTGTGATAAATTTCACCTAAGTTATGCAAATTATGTAATGTATTAAGTTATGTAAAACTATTCAATAAGTCCAGTTTGTGTGCTATACTGACATTGTCATTTGAGAGGATATAGAACTCACCGGACATCATATCACATTCGTTGATATTATAAAGTGGAGTTAGCTATATCAAGTCATATTTTCTGAAAAGAGGTTTTAACAATGGCAGACGCAAAAAATACTGTGCTTTTCCCTTATGAAACACTTCACAAACTTTGCATGGACGCTTTCCAAAAATTCGGTTTCTCCGAAAAAGAAGCTGACATCATTCAAGACGTACTTTTGACTTCCGACTTGTTCGGTATCCAAAGCCATGGTATGCAACGTATGGTACGTTACCACAAAGGTATCTCCAACGGCTTGATTAAAATCGACGCTAAACCTGAAATCGTAAAAGAAACTCCAATCTCCGCTGTTATCGACGGTCATGACGGCATGGGTCAATTATTGGGCCACAAAGCTATGGAAATGGCTATTGAAAAAGCTAAAAAATCCGGTGTTGGTATCGTATCCGTACGTAACTCCAATCACTATGGTATCGCTGGTTACTATGCTAAAATGGCATCTGACCAAGGTTTAATTGGTTTCTCTTGCACAAACTCCGAAGCAATCATGGTTCCTGTATATGCTCGTAAAGCTATGCTTGGTTCTAACCCTATCGCTTGGACTGTACCTGCTGATCCAGTTGACTTCTTCTTCGACTGCTCCACTACAGTTGTAACTCGTGGTAAACTTGAAATGTACAACAAAATGGGCAAAGCTACTCCAGATGGTTGGGCTGTTAACAAAGACGGTGTTCCTTCCACTAATGCAGCTGAAGTATTGGGCAACATCTCCCGTCATGAAGGCGGCGGTATCCTTCCTTTAGGTGGTGCTACAGAAGTTCTTGGTGGCCACAAAGGTTATGGTAACGGCATGATTGCTGAATTATTCTCCTCCATTCTTTCCCAAGGTGGTACTTCCAACAAATGTATGGTTGGTGGTAAATCCAATATCTGTCATGGCTTCATGGCTATTAACCCTGAATTCTTCGGTGACCCAGCTGAAATCAAAAAACACTTCTCCCAATTCTTACAAGAATTACGTGAAGCTCCTAAAGCTCAAGGTCAAGACCGTATCTACACTCATGGCGAAAAAGAACATGAATCTGTTGCTAGAGTTAAAGCTGAAGGCATCCCTGTACTTAACGGTACAATGCTTGAAGTTCAAGACCTTTGCAATGAATTAGGTTTAGACTTCAAATCCTACTTCGGCGATTATGTACCAGAAGCTCCTGCTACAATGTTCAAAGGTAACTACTAATACCTAAGAGCTTACAAAGGCCCTAACATGGACATGTAGTCAGTAAAGAAGGGGACATAAACACTGTTTATGTCCCCTCTCTTATATTTTTTTAACCTCATAATGTATGAGGTTAAAAAATTTTAAGAGATATATCACTTTTTATGATAAGTACATCTGTTATTTTATTGTAACATCTTATTATTACTGGAATTTTACAACTTAATATAATAGCGATTTACTCATCAATTTAATTGATTATTACTACATCGTCCTGTTAAGCATACAAAGTTTTATTTTTACTGAAAGGATGATTCTAGAAATGAGTGCTCTCACCGTTCTATTAGCGCTAGCTCCAATCATTTGGTTGATTGTAGCGTTATCCATCTTGAAATTACCTGCATGGCAAGCAACAAGTGTTGCTGCGATTGGTTCTTTCATCATCGCTATTACAGCATTCCAATCCGATCCATTTATTATGGTCACTGGTGCCCTTGAAGGTGCTGCATTGGCAATTTGGCCAATATTATTAGTTATTACAGCTGCTATCTTTGTTTATAACTTGGTAGTGCATACAAAAGCTATGGAAACAATTAAAACCATGCTTTCCTCTGTAACATCTGATACTCGTGTACTTGCATTATTACTTGCATGGGGCTTTGGTGCCTTCATGGAAGGTATGGCTGGTTTCGGTACTGCCGTTGCAATTCCAGCTGCTATGATGGTTGCCGTAGGTTTTGACCCACTAAAATCTATCATCGCATGTCTCGTTGCAAACTCCGTACCTACAACATTCGGCTCCATCGGTATTCCAACAACTACATTGGCATCCTTAACAAGCCTTGATCCAAGTAATTTAGGTACATTCATTTCCGTACAATTATTCTTACTTAACCTTATCGCACCATTCTTTGTTGTTATGATTATTGGTGGCGGTATTAAAGCGTTAAAAGGCGTATTCATTGTAACATTACTTTCTGGCTTAGCATTAGCTATTCCAGAAACAATAATTAATGCGGTAATGGGTCCAGAATTATCTGTTATTTCTGCCTCCATCGTAATCATGGCAGTTATTATTATCTGTGCAAAGATTATTCCACCTAATGATCCTGAATATGCAGTTAAGCAAACTGGTGATGTGCCTAAAGTTTCCGGTGGCGAAGGCTTAGTTGCTGCAATGCCATTTATCTTAATCTTTGTATTGTTGTTATTAACTTCTAAATTGTTCCCTGCAATTAATGGACCTCTTGCATCCATTAAAACATCCGTACCTATTTACCAAGGTCCTGGTGCAAAACCTTACACATTCGTATGGATTGCAACTCCTGGTATTATGATTTTCATCGCTGGTATTGTTGGTGGTTTCATCCAAAAAGCAAAAGCTGGTGAAATCTTCGGTACATTGGGAAGCACATTTAAAAACTTGAAGTTTACATATATCACAATCATCACTGTTGTTATGACTGCTAAATTGATGACTTACTCCGGTATGACTGCTGATATTGCAAAAGCAATGGTTGCTGGTACAGGTTCCTTATATCCTTTATTTGCTCCTATCGTAGGTGCATTGGGTGCGTTCTTAACAGGTTCCGGTACAAACTCCAACGTATTGTTTGGACCACTTCAAATCGCAGCCGCTCAAGGTTTGAGCCCAACAAACCCAGAAGACCTTGGCTTCTGGTTAGCAGCTGTTAACTCTGGTGCAGCTGGTATCGGCAAAATGTTATCTCCACAATCTATCGCAATTTCTATTGGTGCCGTAGGCCCTGCTTTGAAAGCATACATAGAAAGCCACAAAGAGGTAAATTCGGATCAAGCTCATAATTTAGAACATGAAATTGAAGCAAGTGTTATCATGAACAGTGCGTTCAAGTATTTCATTATCTTCATCATCATGCATGGTGCTATCTCCTTCTTCGGTCAATATTTCATCCATGAAATTCATCACATGTTCTTCTAAGAATTTGTAACAAAAAAGAACAGCTCCTAACGAGCTGTTCTTTTTTTATGTATCAATCAATTGGTAGTATTCCTTGGCATGTTGACAGCTATAACACCGCTCGCAACAGATCTTTATTTACCAGCATTACCAATTATGCCTGGAGAATTAAACACAACAGCATCAAATATTCAAATGACCATTGGTATTATGACCTTTGGCGTTGCATTAGGCCAACTATTTGGTGGTCCTATTAGTGACACAATGGGTCGTAAGTTACCACTTATTATAGGTAATTTACTATGTGTTATCTCTGGTATTATATGTGCCTATGCACCGAGCATCGAAATACTTTTACTAGGTCGATTCTTACAAGGTTTAACCGGTTCTGTAGGCGTTGTTATTTCTAAAGCTATTGCCAGAGACTTTGCATCTGGCCAAGAACTGACCAAACTATTTGCCTTACTCATGATGGTTAATGGATTAGCACCCGTACTTGCGCCGTTAGTAGGTGGCCAATTACTTTTATTCACTACATGGCGTGTAATCTTTGTAATCTTAGCAGTATTCTCTACTATTCTATTAGTAGGCTCACTTCTCTTTCGTGAAAGCTTACCAAAAGAAAAACGTGTCACAGGTGGCGTAAATGTAGCGGTAAAAAATTATATTACACTTATTAAAGATAAACGTTTTCTAGGACAAACATTAATCCAGCTCTTTGCCTTTGGCGGATTTTTTGCTTATATCTCAGGATCATCCTTTGTATACCAAAATATTTTTAATCTTTCCGCCCAAGAATTTAGCTACTTTTTTGGCATCAACAGCTGTGGCATTATTTTAGCTAGTGCCATTAGCGGCCGTGTAAGTAATATTATAACATCTAAACAATTACTTACCTTCAGTCTATGGCAACTTACAATCAGCTCCTTACTATTCTTAATAGCTATGGTTTCTGGATGGCCCCTCATTCCTGTAACAACCATCCTATTCTTTGCCGTATGTACTGTATCCTTATTTGGCTCAGCCTCCTTCTCCATGGCAATGACGAACTACGGAAAAATGGCAGGCAGTGCCTCTGCCATACTGGGCTTTGCAAGTATGTTCTCTGCAGGCATCGTATCTCCACTTGTTGGTATTGGTGGTGATCATACGGGTATCCCAATGGGGATTACAATGCTAGTATGTGCAGTGCTTTCCTTATTATGTCTATACGGTTTGGTTGAAAAAGAATAATCTATTTTACATTTGTGCAAGCCCCCACAATGGGATCTTCCCCCATACAAAGAAAAGAATACAGCCCTCTCTGTAGCGATTTTACGGAAGTAATGACGTAATGAGCCAAGAGAGGGCTGTATTTTTCTATACTAGTAATATGTAATTGTATCGGGACCCCATAAAAAATATAACTAGGCCTTTACTTATTCAAACATAGTAGCTAATAACAATTTCAAGCGATTTGCCTGATTTACCGCACTTGAACCTGGGTCATAGTCAATAGCGGCTATACGCACATCTGGATATGCTTCAGATAAAGTTTTTACCATACCTTTACCACTAACGTGATTTGGTAAACACCCAAATGGTTGCAAGCAAACCACTTGTTTTGCCCCTTTTTCAATAAGGTCAATCATATCACCTGTAAGGAACCAACCTTCACCGCATTGATTGCCAAGATCGATATAATGAGACGCTTCTTTTGCAACCTTTGTCATCCGTTGCAACGGATCAAAATGTTTAGATGCAGCAACAGCTTTTGCATATGGTAATCGATATAATTCTAATGCTTCTCGAGCCACAGAACCAAAGAAACCAGAAAGCCATGTACCATCTAAGTGTTTAGCACGATATGTACTATCCATAGCACAATATAAGAAGAAATCTAATAAACCAGAAGTTACTACTTCTCCGCCCTCTTTTTCTATAAGTTCATTAATGTGATTATTAGCACTAGGGTGGAATTTAACATAAATTTCACCTACCACACCAACACGAGGTTTAGGCTTTGATTTATCAATCGGCAAATTATCAAAATCTTCGATGATATTCTTAATATACTTACTATATTGGAATATATTAGCCTTTGTAATACGTTCTCGTAACTTCTTAACCCAATAATCGCATAATGCATCGGCAGATCCCGGATTAATTTCATAAGGACGTGTCGCTAATACACATTGCATCAATGCATCACCATATACAACGGCTTGAATCATGCGATGCAAGAAAGATTTAGTCAACTTAAAGCCTGGTTGACGTTCCATATCACTCGCATTAAGAGATAAAATTGGAACTTGTTTCATACCTGCATCAATGAGGGCTTTACGCAAATAGCCAATATAGTTAGTAGCACGGCAACCACCACCAGTTTGAGAAATGATGACTGCCGTTTTATTAACATCGTACTTACCGGATAACAAGGCACTCATCAATTGCCCTACAACGATGATAGCAGGATAACAAGCATCATTATTGATATATTTTAAACCGGTTTCTACATCATCCCGAGTTGGGGCTGGCAACATATCAAAGTCATAGCCTTCAGACTTAAGAACTGGTTCCAATAATTGGAAATGAAGTGGCGACATTTGAGGCACCAAAATCTTATAGGTCTTACGCATTTCTTCGGTAAAGACAACGCGTTCATAATCATATGCTGGTGTATCATCAACAACGGTCTCTACAGGAGCCTCTGGATTATGGTGTTTACGCATACTCCGCTCCATGACGGATTGCAAGGAACGCAAGCGAATGGTAACAGCGCCTAAGTTTGTGCCTTCATCAATTTTAAGCAATGTGTGAATCTTATGCCTTGCTGATAAAATATCTTTCACTTGATCTGCCACAATAGAATCAAGACCACAACCAAAGGAGTTCAACTCAACAATTTGGAATCCTTCTGTACGACTTACAAATTCAGCTGCATGATATAGACGACTATGATAAGACCATTGGTCTACAACACGAAGATGTTTAATATCTTTACCTAATGGTGCTACACCATCTTCGGTAAGAACCGCCATACCAAGAGAGGTAATAAGCTCAGGAATACCATGATTAATACCAGAATCTAAATGATATGGACGACCGGCCAATACGATGGTAGGCACTTGTTCTGCTACTAGACGAGACACGGTTTTCTTTGTCATTTCACGGTAATCAGCTTTACATTTTTCTTGTTCAGCCCATGCAGTATCTACTGCTTTAGAGATATCAGATTTGGAGAAAGGTAACTCTTTTAAAGCTTTCACTAAAGCAGGTACTAATGATTTCTTATCTGCAAGAGGTAAGAATGGCGCATAAAATGGTGTATTGCCCATAACATCTTGCATATTGTTTCGAATTAATTCTGGATAAGAAATTACCATAGGACAGTGATAGTTATTGTCGCGACTAAATTCCTTCGGACCATGTTGAATACATGGATACCAAATCAAATCCACTTGAGCTTTAGAAAGGTCTCGAATATGGCCATGAACAGCCTTAGCAGGATAGCATGCCGTATCGGAAGGAATCGTATCAATCGCCTTATTATATTGATCCTTCGTCGTATAATCAGATAATACAACTTCACAACCTAATTGATTAAAGAAAGTAAACCAAAACGGAAAATCTTCGTACATATTAAGGACTCGAGGAATCCCAATACGTAATTTGCCTTCAAATTCTGGAATATTTTTCTTAAGGAAATAATCAAAATAACGGCGTAATTTTACTTCTACCATATTAGGTACAGGCTTATGTTTCTCTTGAATCATATCACCTGCACCGCGATCACAACGATTGCCTGTTACATAAGTACGACCATCGGAGAATGCATTGATGGTAAGCATGCAGTTATTGGAACACAATCCACAATTACGCATGGATGTAGACACTTGCAATGATTTCAAGCCCTCACTATCAAGCAAGGTGCTATGTTGATTTTGTAACTCTTCTGCTGCTTCAGAAGCAAGTAATGCCATACCATAAGCACCCATCAAACCAGATACATCTGGTCGAATGACTTCAACTCCCATCAGTTTTTCAAAGGCACGGAGTACCGCTTCATTATAGAATGTACCACCTTGTACAACAATATGGTCACCAAGTTCTTTAGGATCTTTTACCTTAAGCACCTTATACAATGCATTTTTGATAACAGAATATGCAAGGCCAGCCGCAATATCCGGTACAGTAGCCCCTTCTTTTTGCGCCTGTTTTACCTTGGAATTCATAAATACGGTACAACGGGAACCCAAGTCAATTGGCATAGGTGCCAACAAACCTTCCTTGGCAAATTGCTCAATAGGTAAGCGCAAAGATGTGGCAAATGTATCAATAAATGAACCGCAACCTGAAGAGCAGGCTTCATTCAAAACGATATCTTCAATATATCCATCGCGCACCTTTGTACATTTCATATCTTGCCCACCAATATCTAAGATAAAGGATACATCAGGGCAGAAAAATTGAGCAGCACGATAATGAGCAATGGTTTCTACTTCACCAATATCGATGCCGAGAGCGCGTTTTAAAAATGCTTCGCCGTATCCGGTTACACCAGAATGAGCAATATAGGCACCTTTTGGCAATAATCCATAGATTTGCTCAATTAGCTCTTGCGATTTTTCTAATGGTTTACCATGATTGGGGCCATAATGAGAAAAGATAATCTCATTTTTACTGTTAATTAGAACAACCTTTAACGTAGTTGACCCTGCATCAATACCGAGGTAGCAAGGCCCCTCCGCATCTTTAATATCTGCCTTAGGTGTAACAGCCTTTGCATGACGTGCTCTAAATTCATTTAATTCATCCTCATTTCTAAATAGAGGATCAACACGATCAGTAGCTTCCATTGGAACACCAATAAGTGCACCAATTTCTTTTGTTAATTCACCAACCGTAATATCACGGCATTCATCATTCATGAGAGCTGCACCTAATGCGATAAACAACTCACCATTTTCAGGAATAATACGGTGTGCTGTATCAAGCTCTAATGTGTCACAGAAACATTGACGCAATTCAGACAAGAATGTCAATGGGCCACCAAGGAAAGCTACATTACCTTCAATTTTGTGACCACATGCTAGACCTGCAATTGTTTGATTGACAATAGCTTGAAATACAGATTTAGCAATATTTTCATGAGATGCACCTTGATTTAGTAAGGCTTGAACATCTGTCTTCGCAAATACACCACAACGTGCAGCGATAGGATATATCGTATCAGCATTCATAGCCAATGTATTAAGACCAGATGCATCGGTTTGCAATAATGTTGCCATTTGATCGATGAAAGCACCGGTACCACCGGCACAAGAACCATTCATCCGATGTTCTGCAGTACGACCTAGATAAGTAACCTTAGCATCTTCACCACCAAGCTCGATAATAACATCTGTTTGTGGATATAATGCTTTAATCGCCTTTGTTTCAGCAATTACCTCTTGAACAAAAGGTATACGCACCTTATCAGCCATCGCCATGCCGCCAGAACCTGTAATTGCTACGTGTACATTTTCATCTTCATGACCCACTTGAGCCTCTAGTAACAATGTATGAACAGTATCCAAAATATTAGCATAATGTCGGATATATTTTTTGTACAAATAATTATCTTGTTCGTCCAACAAAACGACCTTGACCGTTGTAGAGCCAACATCGATCCCCATACGTAAGGATTTTTGCATATATACCTCTCTTGAAATTGAAGAATTGGTACTCTCGCACCATTTATCTTCATACATTTAAGTAAAAGCTATGTATCATAGCTTTTAACTACACATTTAAAAATTTGAATATTAAATATATTATACAACAAACACAGATAAATTCTAGGTTTTATCATATTCCAATGTGATATATAAAACATGACTATTCCTAATAAAATATATTTAATTCTGTATATTGTGTATTTTTAATTATACCACTTTATAATACATTACGTTGTGCGTAAAGATACATACTATAATTATAAATAATAAAACAAGGACTGTAACAAAATGTGATTAAACCACGTTTATTACAGTCCCTATTTATATCTATAAAGTTCGATTTTTTTAAAATATACTACAACTTAGTATATTAACGTCTTGTTAAACAATTAGAACGCTGGGATAATGGCCCCATTATAATGTTCTTCAATAAACTTTTTAATTTCTGGGGATTGTAACGCTTTAGCTAATTTTTGAATAGCTGGTTTATTTTCATCACCAGGATTTACAGAAAGAAGATTTGCATATGGAGAATCCGCTTTTTCTACAAATAAGCCATCTTTTGTAGGGTTGAGACCTGCTGGTAATGCATAGTTAGCATTGATAACAGCTGCATCTAAATCTTGAATAGAACGAGGAATTTGAGCTGCTTCTAATTCAATAATTTGAATGTTTTTAGGGTTGCTAGTCACGTCAAATACGGTATTAGTCAAACCAGTTGGATCTTTCAAGGTTACTAAACCTGCACTTTGCAATAAAAGAAGTGCACGAGCACTGTTTGTTGGGTCAGACGGAATCGCTACCTTTGCGCCATTAGGCAAATCTTTCAAGTCTTTAATTTTTTGAGAATAAATAGCTAATGGTTCAATATGAACTGGTGCAAAACTTACAAAATTTGTACCATGCTCTTTATTATAGTTATTTTGATAAGGTACGTTTGCAAAGAAGTTTGCATCAACTTCATGACTAGATAATGCCATATTTGGTTGAATATAATCTGTAAATTCAATAATTTGTAAATCTACACCTTCTTTAGCTAAAATTGGCTTAACTTGTTCTAATATTTCTGCATGAGGCACTGGATTTGCGGCCACTTTTAATACCTCTGCTTTAGAACCGTTAGAACCTTCATTATTAGTGGATGAGCCACAACCACTAATCAGTAAAGACGCCCCTAATACGGCCGTCGCAGCTAATGCTAACCATTTTTTCATGTAATCCTCCTATCTACGATGAAAACCTGCATCTATAGACGAGGACTCATACGTATACAATATATGTAGATATTGTAATAAATTTATTTTTCTTATCTTGTATCTACATTTAATTATTTAATATTTTCGATATAGCAAGTATATCAATTTAATTCCCACTTGCATAATAGATTTTATATATCAATTAATATAACCTTAATCTATAGCAAGATAAGAGTAATTACATTTAACTAAGCCAAGTACATAAAAACGGTGCTAAGACGATTCCCCGTACTACTAGGTAATATACCTAATAGGTGAAATCAAACTTAGTACCGTTATAAATATTGCTTTATATAATAAACAATTTAATCAAAATCAAAAATCAACTTATAGAGTTGATGTTGTTTGCTCGATAGAAATAGTTACAGGTGCCGATAATTTAGCCTCTAGCCAAGCTTTTATTCGTTCCAAATCTGCATCAGATACAGTGGACGTGGTATAGATAACCACCATATAGCGACGCGCTTTAGGCTGTTCTAGATTATCTATCAAAGGCATACCTTCCACTTTACTTACAAACGGGAATAACGCCTTTGCTTCAGCTTCTGTCGTTTTCATAGTGTTTATAGTTTCACTTACTAATTGATAAGTCGGCTGGTACAGATTACTCAAGTTTTTATATTTTTCAAGATTCTCTGAAGACTTATTCAAGTTTGTCTTGTCCATAGTAGATTTGTTCTCATCTACGCTATTAACAAACCGCAATGTATAAGGCTGCAAGTACTCATCTTTCTGTAACTTGTCATGCAACTGGGATTGTTCCTCTGAAGTCACAGGAGCTCCTATAACTACTATACCTACTAGCTTATTCGCTCGATCCAATGAATAATCAATCACTTGTCGACGTCCATCTTGATTAATATCGTTCTTAATAAACTGCTCTATATGATTTGACTCAGAATACTTGATAGTCATATCATAGCCTGCATAAATACTTGGTATAGCCATAATAAGACCAATCACAAGAAATATTAGCTGGTTACGACGATTAATCTCTTCTGCTTGCTTATAGGATGGTAAACTATATACACCCTTTAAAACAATAAAAGATGCAAAAAAAATGAAAAATGCATTTATAAAGAATAGATAGCCAGCACCAAAGAAATAGTTCCAATTTCCATTAGCAAGTCCATATCCTGCCGTACATAGTGGTGGCATAAGTGCAGTCGCAATCGCAACCCCTGGTATAACATTATCTAAGGTCTTACGCGTTTGCCCAATAATCCCTGCTAACCCACCAAATATAGCAATGAATACATCAAAAATACTCGGTTCTGTACGCGCTAATAGTTCAGATGTAGCCGTCTGAACGGGAGAAATATAAAAATATAAAGTAGATGCCAAAACAGCAATTGTAATCTGTAAGGACAATCTTAAAATAGCACTTTTCACAACTGTAAAATTAAGCGTAGCGAAGCCAAAACCAGTTGCCAGAATAGGTCCCATCAACGGCGATATAAGCATAGCACCAATAATAACTGCCGTACTATTCATATTTAACCCAATAGAGGCAATAAACATAGAGAGGATTAGGATAACCAACGCAGGCCCCTTAATCTTAGCCCCACCTATCAACCTTTTAGCAATAGTTGCATCATCAGCTCGCTCAAAATGTATATCAAAGTATTTATTTATTTCCATTCTTCTTCCTTATAATTTCATCAAATCTGCAAAGGTACCTACGTTTACAAACATGTACTGTGTGGTTTTTAACATTTGAACCATTAAGATAGCCCCCGTGCCTTCCCCCATCGACATGTGTGCTTGGATAGGTACCATATCTTGTGTAATCCCCACCTCAGACAAAGCAAGCTCCGTACCTTTTTCGCGGGAATGATGAGATGGCAATGCATAGTCCTTAACGCGATCATTCATGTGTACTGCACAAGCCGCTGCTACAGCTGTAATAAAACCATCAATAACAAAAGGCTTTTTAAAATTAACACAAGCTATCATAGCTCCAAGAATAGCAGCTATATCAAATCCCCCTACATGGGCTACAATGTTACGAACTCGGTCATGCTCACTTTCAGTAATAATACTAGCCTTATGATTATCTAATACAGCACGGACAAAATCAATTTTACGCTTCATCAAATCAGGTTTATCAGGCCAAGAACCTGGCCCTACAGTTTCAGTTGGATCGGCACCAGTTAAAGCTGATAACACACAAGCAGAGGTTGTCGTATTGCCTAGTCCCATTTCACCAAAGGAAAATAGATTTATCCCTTGCTCTACATAATGTTTGACTCGTTCATAGCCCGCTTTAAAGGCATTATTAAACTCATCCGCAGTCATAGCAGAGTGATTTAATATATTCTTTGTTCCCTTCACTACTTTACGATCTACGCCAATAGCATCATTCGAAGCAATACCTACATCGACGACCTCATAAGGAATGTTGTTAAAGTTACAAAATTGCGTCGCCGACGAGCGGCCTAGTAACATATTGCGCGACTGCTTTTGGGTTACCTCATAGTTATAGCCTACATAGCCTTCCATGTTACAACCATTATCGGCAGAAAATATGATATGCTGTGGTCGAATTTCACCATCTATACGCCCCCAAGCGGTACAAATTTTACGGAAATAGACTTCCCATAAACCAAGACCACCTGGTATAAGGCACTTAGCTTGGAGAAATTTATTCAGTTCTCTATCGAATGAAGTTAGTTCATTTTCTTTCATTTTATATATTATTACCTTGACGATATAAATCTAAGAAATTTTTCAATACCCTACCGGTTAAGCCCCAGATCGTATATTGCTTATAGGGATAAAAATATACGGAATAATTTTGACGAATTTTCCAATCAATCTGATATCCTTCCAGAAGGTTAAACGGAAAATCTCGCAATGGCTTTGTGCCAATATCTAAATGCCCCACAGTAGGCTCCATTTTAAGCAAATGCGATAATGGTACTGTAAAGATTTCTCCTACCTCAGCATTATTAGGATCAAACTCTGATGTATGCAATCGAACTACTACGGCATGTAGTTTAACGCCAATGGCCGACACTAAACAATCTAAAGGACCTAATAACTCAATCTGTTCAATAGCTATACCAAGCTCTTCCGAGCACTCTCTAATAGCCGCATCAGCACCAGTCTTATCGGTACTTTCAAAGTGTCCACCGGGAAAACTAATTTCGCCAGGTTGTCTCCGTAGTTGGTGGCTACGCACAGTGAATACAATATGATCTTTACCATCAACTTCTAATAAGGGTACTGCTACAGCAGCAGTAATAACATCAATATCTGTAGTTACTTGTGATTCACGGTTAATCAAAAATTCAGTTAATTGTCTATCCATAGCAATCCTCCTTATCTTAATTATACCAACTATTGTTTTCATCAAAATAGTATAAATCGCACAAATCATTAAATTTGACGAATAAGCGCAAAAATAGGTTGCCCCATATCTAAGAGGCAACCTATTCATATATAGTATGCGATTATTAAGTACAACCTAAGCGCCTTGGAATTGAGGCAAATCATCATGAGAGTCAGGATCGTCTAATGTGCCTTTTAAATCATTATCTACCATAGCGCAAACGGATGCATCAGACCAAACATTTTCAGCTGTTTCAATCATATCGATAATCGTGTAGATTGGCAAGATAATACCAAGCAAACCGATTGGTGCACCGATAGAACTCATCAAGGATAATGTTAGGAAATAACATCCCATTGGAACACCTGCATTACCAATAGCTGCTAACACAGCAATGAAAAGCCATGCAACCATAGTGCCAGCAGTCAATTCAATGCCTGCATTTTGCATTACAAACAAGGATGTAACAAGAATAAAAGCTGCACAACCATTCATGTTAATTGTTGTACAAATTGGTAATACAAAACGGGCAACAGAAGGATGTGCTTTCAAGTTATCTTCTGCAGATGCCAATGTTACAGGCAATGTAGCGGCAGAAGATTTAGTGAACAACGCAACGGCTACAGCTGGGGACATTTTACGGAATACATCTAGAGGATTTAAGCCACGGAACAACAAGAACAATGGAATAACTATAAAGAATTGAATCAAGTTACCACCGATTACAACAGCAGTATATTTACCTAAAGCACCAACGATTACGCCCGCTTCAATTTGAGCAGATAATTGACCTGCAAAGGCAAGGATACCGATTGGTAAAATATAAAGTAATCCTCTAATCAATGTAAATAATAACTCTTGTAAACCGAATAACACTTTTAATACTGCTTCGCGGCCTTCTGTACGAGGCATGAAAGCAAAGGCTAAACCAACAGAAGCAGAGATGAACATAACGGACAATACGTTACCTTCCAAATATGGCTTCAAAATATTATTAGGAATAACAGATAAGAAGTGATCGTAATATGTCACATGACCAAGTTTTTCAGGTACTTGCGCTGCACCAGCACCGATTACATCAAGAGGTAAGTTACCTGGAGCAATCCAAAGGAACAAGCCAAGACCAACAGCTGCTGCGCAAATTGTTGTTAACAAAGTATAAGTTACGGCATGACCAAAAATTCGACCGGTATCTTTCTTAGCCCCCAACATAGACAATGTAGTAATAACTGCTAGTGATACAGTAGGTATTGCAATGAATTGGAATAGATGTGTAAATACTGCCGCAATAAAATTAAATAAGTCATTAAGAATTGGAATATGTTGCCACCCTAAAATGGCACCAATGATGAGCGCCCCCATCCATAAAATAAATTGACGTAATTTACCTTGCCCACGGCTTTTTAAGGTAATCTCTTGTGCTAGAGCATCAACATTTTTGTTATTTTGTTCCGCCATAAAAAACACCTCTCTTAAAAGTAACCATAACTAGAGACTAAAAAAGATAATCCCAGCCCTAGCGGCTGGGATTATTGATATGACCTAGTCTCTTATTAATTCCCATTATACAAATATGTTTTAAATGTGTCAAACTTAAATACCTAAAACATTTTCTTATATAACACTTCTATATCGTTACGGTTCACTTCAGCTACTGTATTAGCAATATTCCCTGCAGCTACTACGTATACATTGTCCACAAGCCAAGGAATGTCTTTTTTAGTAAATCCTAATTCTGTAAGGTTTGTGGTAAGGTCTAATTCATGTACCATAAGGCGTAATGCTTCACCGAGTTCAGAACCATCACCATGATTGAATATTCTTGCCAATGCATTAAATTTTTCAGGGTTAGCGCTCCATGTGTATTCCACTACAACAGGTTCAATAACTGCAAGGCCAACACCATGGGTGATATCTTTAAGACCACTAGCAGGATGTTCCATACCATGGCCTAGTGTGACACCTGCTGTATTGATAACCATACCCCCAATTGTACTCGCTAGTGTTATAGATTCCCACGCTTTTATTACTTGTTGTTCGTTGAGTATCTCTGGTTTACCATCGGCAATAGCTTTCACATGTTTATATAAAGGCACAAGATATTGCGCTAATAATGTCACCGCATAGTGAGCTAGTGCATCGGTGAAAGGTTGCGCCGTTTTAGATGTATACGCCTCGATATTATGACATAGCGCATCAAAGCCTACAGACGCCAACACATGAGGCGGCATTGTGCCCATTACAGCGGGATCTACGATAGACACCTTAGGCACAATCGCATTACAACGCAAAGATTTCTTATCTCCCGTTTCAGGGTTCGTAAGGACACCAAAACCATTACCTTCAGAGCCTGTGCCACAGGTAGTAGGAATTACAATAAGAGGTAACGCATTATCGCTTGTTTTACGATTGAATATATAGTCATTAATATCCCCTTCGTTAACAGCCATGAAGGCAATGCCCTTTGCACAGTCCATAATGGACCCACCACCAATGGCAATAACCATATCACAACTTTCAGATTTAGCTATAATAGCACCGTCTAAGGCAGTAGTAGTCAACGGGTTAGCATCAACTTGATCAAATAGCACATGATTAATATGAGCTGCATCAAGTTTTGCCACTACACGATCATATAAACCAGATTTTTTAGCACTAGTTCGGCCTGTTACAATAAGAGCTTTCTTGCCATACGATTTTACAAAATCTGCAACATGATCTACTTTATTCCAACCAAATTGGATATTTACGGGTAAAAAATACGAGAATTCCATATAAGCGACCTCTTTTCTTTACATTATTATATCTTTATCGTAATGTACCTCAATACGTTCGTCAATACGTTACATTATCAAAAGAAAAACAGCAGTGCCCCTCTATAACACTGCTGTTTATTGGTTTAAATTGAATCTAATACATGCATAGCAAATGCCTTAGCTGCATTGCAATCATCCTCATTTGGATGTGCTGCTGCTTGTTTATGACGTGCATCACGGTCAGCCGATTGCCCATGACTATGCCCCTTCGGAAACAGTTTATACATCATTTCTATAACCTTAGGGTCCACCTTACCTTGGCAAATGAAAGTATCTACCGGCACTACGCCTTCTGGCAAGCAAGCGGCTGCATTAACAAGACTTTGCTTAGCATGCTCCATTTGTGGAGGCACACCAGCCGTTGCAAACAACGCAATGTGCGGATTATGCAATGTACCCAGTATATCGCGTGCCTCTTTATTAGCTGTACCCTTATCAACCCAAAATCCAGCAAACACCAGATCATAGGCTACTATATCTGAGGGTAGTTCAGACATTGATACACATGGTGTACCCTCCGGCAATGCACAGGTAATGGCCTCTGCCACTTGTTTTGTATTTCCCGTAAGGGACGAATATATAACGATAGATTTCATATCTGACCTCCTATTGTAACGCTATATTTATTATAAATTATAAATTATCTATCTATAATAAAATTAGTCACAATCATATCAATAAATTCGATCTAACTATATTTATAAATTCAAAAAAGTCAATATTGAATATATAGATTTTTTTCGCTATAATCATTACATAATGTATTTAATAAATAAGAAAACTACCATATATTGTAGTTTTCTTATTTTTCTGATTAGAACTAGTTTAAAGGGATATATCTGATTTACACTAGTTCTATAGATGATTTAACATAAATTCACGATGTAAGGGGAGCCATAATGGAGATTATGATCAAGAAACGGGATGGCCATTTTGAACCGCTATCCGTAGAGAAAACAAAACGAATGATTGCCTTCGCATGTTTGGGGTTAGATTCTTGTGATCCACTAGAATTAGAAATGGATGCGAAACTACAATTCGTTGATGGCATGACGACTAAAGAAATTCAAAAAACGTTAGTCCAAACAGCTATCGAAAAAGTTATCTCTAAAAAAGACGATGGATTTGGTAATCAAGTCAATAAAATGAACCAAGATTGGCAATTCGTAGCAGCCCGCCTCTTCTTGTTCGATCTCTATAAAGAAGCTGCTATTATGCGTCGATACAAAGCATTTGGATATGGAAACTTCCCAAATCTTGTACATATGCTTGTGGAACAAAAAAAATACGCTGACTTCTTCGTTACAGAATATACAGCTGATGAATTACAAGAATTAGGCGATTACATTAAGCCTAAACGTGATTACCTTTTCAACTATGAAGGTCTTAAGTTATTAGCGGATCGTTACTTGGTAAAAGGCTTCAACAAAGAAATATTTGAATTACCTCAAGAACGTTTCATGGCCATTGCAATGCACTTGGCATTAGTAGAAGGAGATCACAAAGTAGAATATGCTAAGAAATTCTATGATTTGATGAGTCAATTAAAAATGACAACGGCTACACCCACATTAGCTAATGCAGGAACACCATTCCATCAACTGTCTTCTTGCTTTATCTCTGGTGTTGATGACAATCTATGGTCCATCTACGATGTAAACAGCAAATTCTCTCGCGTATCTAAGCATGGTGGTGCTCTTGGCATCTATCTTGGTAAAGTTCGCGCATTAAACTCCGATATTCGTGGTTTCAAAAACTCCTCTGGTGGCGTTATCCCTTGGATTCGTTTGTACAACGATACAGCGGTCGCAGTAGACCAATTAGGTAAACGCAAGGGCGGGGCTACAGTAACACTCGATATTTGGCACAAGGACTTCTACGAATTCGTAGAGCTTCGTACAAATAATGGTGATGATCGTCGTAAAGCTCATGATATCTTCCCGGCTATCTCCATTCCGAATATCTTTATGGAACGTTTGTTAGCTCGTGAAAACTTCACGCTCTTTGACCCTCATGAAGTCTTAACTGTGAAGGGCTATGCCTTAGAGGACTACTACGATACAGATGACAACAAAGAATTTACAAAACGTTATCTCGAATGCGAACAAGATTCTAACTTACACGGTATCGAAGTGCCAGCACTAGACATGATGAAAAAAATCATGCGCTCTGCTGTTGAAACTGGTACTCCATTCATCTTCTTCCGTGACACTGTAAATTCTGCTAACCCTAATAAACATGCAGGCATGATCTACGCATCCAACTTATGCCATGAAATCGCACAAAACGTTGGCTTCACTAACTTAGCTGAAGAAATTATCAACGAAGATGGTACTATCACTACGAAAACCAATACAGGCGACATGGTTACATGTAACTTGAATTCCATCAGCCTGGGCCGTATTACTGACGAAGAATTGGAAGAAAACATTGCTCTTCAAATTCGTATGCTAGACAATGTTATTTCTATCAACCAGGCACCTGTACCAGAATCTCGTATGACTTCTGATAAATACCGTGCTATTGGTCTTGGTACTTCAGGTTACCACCATTACCTTGTAAACCATAATATCCAATGGGAATCTAACGAACACATTGAAGCAGCTGATAAATTGTTTGAAAATATCGCCTACTATTCCATTAAAGCATCTATGGAATTAGCAAAAGAAAAAGGCGCATACCCTGCTTTTAAAGGTTCTGAATGGGAAACAGGCGAATATTTCACCCGTCGTGGCTATACATCTGAACGTTGGCAACAACTCGCTTCTGACGTTGCAAAATACGGCATCCGCAATGGGTACTTGATGGCCGTAGCGCCTACTGGTTCGACTTCTAATATTGCAAACACAACAGCTGGTATTGACCCTATCTTCAAAAAATTCTTTATCGAAGAGAAAAAAGGTTCTTTCACCCCAAAAACAGCACCAGATTTGAGCGATAAAACATTCTGGCTTTACAAAGAGGCGCATACCATTGACCAACAATGGTCGATTAAGGCTTGTGGTGTTCGCCAACGTCATATTGACCAAGCACAATCTTTCAACTTGTACATCACGCCTCAAATGAAAGCGAAAGAAATTCTCGACCTCTACGTTGAGGCGTACAAACAAGGGATTAAAACAATCTACTACATCCGTAACCAATCCCTTGAAATGGATGAGTGCACTAGCTGTTCATCATAGTAACAGAATAATTTTCAGCTGGCTCCACCTAGTTTAACGGTCGTTTCTAACGACCTACCCAAAGTCACCAGCTGAAAATCACTCCGTTTTACCGACCACCACTAGTACAAAATAGTCATCAAATAGTTAATATATTATTACTTCACAGATAATATAAAGGAGTCCACTATGGATAAAAAACTGATTTTCAACGAACATGGTGAACGTGGCACGCAATCTATGATTGGCGGCAATACCACAAACCTTCGCGAATGGAACCGTATCAAGTACGACTGGGCCAACCAAATGTACCGTACAATGCTCAACAACTTCTGGATTCCTGAAGAGATTTCCTTGAACGAAGACGTTAAACAATTCCCATACTTAACAGATTACGAACGCCGTGCATTTGACAAAATCATTGCGTTCTTGAACTTCCTTGATTCCATTCAATCTGAAAACTTGCCTAACTTGAGCCGTTATATTACAGCATCTGAAGTGGCATCTTTATTGAATATTCAAGCATTCCAAGAAGAAATTCACGCTCAAAGTTATTCCTACATTTTGGACACTGTAACTAACCCTATTACACGTGACAAAATTTATGACGAATGGCGTACAGATAAAACATTGCTTGAACGTAACCGTTTCATCGCCGATGCATACCAACGGTTCAGCGATGACCCTAGCGAAGCAAACCTTATTCATACAATCATTGCAAACTATATCTTAGAAGGTATTTACTTCTACTCTGGCTTTAGCTTCTTCTACACATTGGCTCGCCAAGGCAAGATGACAGCTACATCCACTATCTTCAAATACATCAACCGTGATGAAGTAACTCACCTTGTATTGTTCCAAAACATCATCCGCGAGTTACGCCGTGAACGCCCTGATTTGTTCACACCAGAACTAGAAGCGAAAATCACTGATATGATTCGCCAAGGTGCAGAAAACGAAATCGCTTGGGGCCAATATATCACTGATGATAAAATCCTCGGCCTTAACAACGTTCTTATTGAACGCTACATCAAATACCTTGCAAATATCCGCTTAGAAGCAATCGGCTTGCCTCATCTATATCCTGAAATCAAGGAAAACCCTATGGAATGGATTGAAAGCTTCTCCAATTTGAATAGTACAAAAACTGACTTCTTCGAAGCAAAAGTTACGAACTATACAAAAGCAGCGGCATTTGATTTTGATGATTTAGAATAAAAGAAACTCCTACCCAAAAGTTCCACCGGCTATTTCTGTCCTTCCAGGACAGGCCAAAGTCACTTTTGGATAGGAGTTTCTTTTTTGCAGTAAAAAGTTTTAGTAGAACAAAACCTTCTTTCTTTTTATTTATCATATTTTTTAATATATAGTTATGTAATTTTTACACGGTATAAATGCTTTATTTCTATGTCATTCAAATACAATATTTTTTATTCATAAAAAATATTAATGTAAAACTATGTTATAATAAATGTAGAAACAGTAATTATATAGCTATATATTAATTCTTAAGTAAGGAGTTTATATAATGACACAAGCACAACAAGCAGCTACGGCAGCGACAAGTTCTACCGCAGCCAAAACAATATCAAAACAGCAAGGCACAGGATGGATTATCTGCCGTGTATGTGGATATATTGAAGATGCTAAATACAAGGATCAGCCTTGTCCAGCATGTGGTTTTCCGCCAACGGTTTGGATGGAATATAAACCACGTCGCCTTAGCCCAAAACGGGAAAAAATGTTAAATCTTCATTTACATCCGATTTGCGTACATTTCCCAATCGTTGGAACAACAGGTTCTTTCTTCGTACCTATTATTGCATTATTGATCCCTTCTATTGCACCAACATTATTCCATGTTGTTACATTAGTAACTATGATATTACCGGTTCTCGTTATTCTCGGTGGTATTTCAGGATATATTGGTAGTAAATTACGTTTCAAAACAGCAAGCGCTAAATATCCTAAACAAAAAATTTACCTAACAATCATTTACTTCATCATTTCCTGCATTCAATCCTATATAGCCTTGGCCCATGGTGTAAACACAGAAAATGCATGGATTATGATTATTCTAGGTATTATCGGGTCTATCTTTGCCGCTAAGCTCGGCAAAATGGGTTCTTACTTATTTGCAGGACGATTTAGTCCCTATACAGCAGGATAATAAAAGAAAGGAGTGCTTTCACAGCAAATCTGTGAAAACACTCCTTTTTATAGTCCCCAACGCCACCCTCATCAAAATAGTTGACACATGGTAATACATTATAAAAAATAACCATACATTTATACGCAATAAGGGCCTACACAATACATACCTTCAATGCCCCCTACATGTAATGGAATATCATCTTTTTACGAATTAAGCAATCGTGGCTTTGTATCCACCCTATCTTGATTACCAACTTATGATTAATACTCTATTAAATCAACCGTCCAATTAGTTGACTGTAATAAATTATCTAAGATACGAATCTCCTTGGATATTACATCTGCTGTTTTTTGTAATTCACTTACATTCACAGTTGCTATCATTTTAATTTCCGAACCACGAGCACGGTAATTGATAGCACTTGCACTATCTGCTAAAGTACGATATGCAGATAGACGCATAATTGCACCTTCTTTTTCCGCTATAATTTGTGTTAAAGAACGCCCTTCAACAATAGTTGCACAGTTAGTAAGATTAATATCTTTAATCAGTTGTTGAAGTCTAGCAATTGCCGCTTCTAGTTCTTGCATCAACACAGTAGGGTTTTCATTAGGTGTTTCCCCTTCTTGTACCAAACTATTTTGATTCAAACGACCTTGCAAATCGCTAATTTTCTTATTTAAATCAGCTCTTTCTTGTAATGCTTCTGCAAGTTTCATGGTTGTACCTCCCGCGAATATCAATCAATACATACCTTTATCTTGATTATATTTCTAATAACACTAAACTGCAATATTATAACTGTTTCCGCATCATCACATGTGGACAACCTTCATCAAGGTACTCATCCCCTTCAGCCACATAACCAAGGGACTCGTAGAATGGTTTAGCTTGAACTTGTGCTGATAAGGAACAAGTTTTAAATCCATCACGGCGAATACCATTTTCTGCAGCGTACATAATTTTCGAGCCCAAATTCTGACCACGATATAATTTGCGTACCGCCATACGTCCAATATGAGCATCCCCTTCTATATCGCTGGGAAAAAATCTACAGGTACCAACAGCTTTTCCATCTATAGATAAAAGCACGAATTTTGCGATTTCATCAATTTCATCAAATTCATTTTCAAAGCCCTGTTCTTTCATGAACACATCTGTACGAATTTGTTTAATATCATCGTTAATTGTATTTAGGATTTGAATAATCATATTGCCTCCCGCAGTTACTCATATATCGCTATTAGTGTAATATCATATTTGTTATACTATTCCTAAGAGAGTCATAATGAAAACGCCTAACGTATTGAGGTGGCTAGACCTCTAACACGTTAGGCGCATCATTTTTACCAAAATTTTAGATGAGCCTAACGCTACCGACACGTTGATTGGCTCTCTTTATAAGTTTATTATACTACAATTTACTCACGAATAGCAAAATCATTTTTATACGAAACACCTTATTATATCTGCTTTTCTAACAGCTCAGTAAACACATTATTTTTTCAAACTTCCATGAAATTTATTTTTAGGTATTGCATAATTTTATCATTTGGGTTTATACTATACACATCAAATTTAGAAAGGAGCAACAATAAGATGTCTAACCAAATTAGCACTGTAGCAAAACAATACTTTTATTGGTTCTTTATCCAACGTACGGGTAAGGAACTATTTGAGCTACGCTAATTTGGAAATCATCAATCGTTGCTTAGAATAGTAAAAGGACTACCCGTATTAAACTACGGGTAGTCCTTTTTGTTTGCTATCCCGTATGGTTGGCCCCACTATTCACATTGTTATTTGAGGAGGACTTATTATGATTATCACATTAAAAACAACAGCTACAGAAGCAGAGGTAACAAAATTACGCAACGAATTAGAAGCGAAAGGACTTGTTATCCATCCAGTAGAAGGGGCCCACTATAATATCTTAGGTCTTATCGGCGACACTGCATCTCTTGATGCTCGTCAAATTGAATCTCTTGATTTTGTAGATAAAGTAACAAGAATTCAAGAACCATTTAAAAAAGCAAATCGTAAATTCCATCCAGAAGATTCCGTTATCAACGTAGGTGGTACACTTATCGGTGGTGGTCACTTTGCTGTAATGGCTGGACCTTGCTCTGTTGAAACACCAGAACAAGTACTTGCCTCTTGTCAAGCATGTAAAGATGCTGGTGCAACGATTCTTCGTGGTGGTGCGTTCAAGCCTCGTACCTCTCCATACTCCTTCCAAGGCATGGGGCCTGAAGGCTTAAAGCTATTAGAGTTAGCAAAAAAAGAAACCGGTCTTCCTATCGTATCTGAAGTTATGGATATTTCCCAATTACAATACTTCGACAATGTAGATATGCTTCAAATCGGTGCTCGTAATATGCAAAACTTCACACTATTAAAAGAAGTTGGTAAATTGAACAAACCAGTATTGTTAAAACGCGGTTTGTCTGCTACATACGAAGAATGGTTGATGGCTGCTGAATACATCATGTCTGAAGGCAATGAACAAATCGTATTATGCGAACGTGGTATTCGTACATTCGAACCTAAAACTCGTAATACATTAGACGTAACGGCAATCCCTATGATGCATGAATTATCTCATTTACCAATCATTATGGACCCTAGCCATGCAGCAGGTATGAGCCGTATGGTTCGTCCACTTTCACTAGCATCTGTAGGTGGCGGTGCAGACGGTCTTATGATTGAGGTTCACAATGATCCATCCAAAGCATTATGTGATGGCCCACAAGCATTACGTCCAGATCAATTCACTAGCCTTATGAAAGAAGTTCTCGCATTACGCCAAGCATTGGTAGAATGCACTAAATAGTTATAAATATCACACAAATAAGCTAGTATCCGTTATAATAGATACTAGCTTATTCTTTTAAGAAAGGAACCATTATGACTCGCATCCATATTAACGCATCCACCCCTTATGATGTTGTCATCGAGGCTGGTACCCTACAACGCATTGCCGATTTTATCAAACCACTAAAACCAATTTGTCGTGTTATTATCGTTAGTGATAGTAATGTAGCACCACATTACTTAGCATCTGTGAAAGCTAGTATGGTAAATGCCGGTTATCACGTATGTGATTATGTATTCCCTGCTGGTGAAAGTTCTAAAAATGCTCATCAACTCATTGATTTAGTAGAATATATGGCTGATCAATCTCTAACACGTAAAGATTTACTAATCGCTCTTGGCGGTGGTGTTGTAGGCGATATGGCTGGCTTTGCAGCAGCAACCTATTTGCGAGGTATCGACTACGTACAGGTTCCTACATCCTTATTAGCTGCTGTAGACTCTTCTGTAGGTGGCAAAACAGCCGTCAACCTAGAAGCAGGTAAAAATTTGTGGGGTGCATTCAAACAACCTATTCTTGTTCTCTGCGATACTGATACATTACATACATTACCAGATATGGAATGGATTAATGGGTGTGGTGAAATCATCAAATACGGGTTTTTAGATGTACCCGGTTTACTTACACAACTAGAAACAAAACCATTAATTACAAACCGGGATAGTGTTAACTCGGTTATTGCACGCTGTGTACAGGCAAAAGCTGATATTGTCGAACAAGATGAACGAGAATCTGGCGTACGCGCGCTTTTAAATTTAGGTCATACATTTGGCCACGGCATCGAGAAAGCCAGTCATTTTGAAGTACATCATGGCTATGCAGTTGCTATCGGTTTAGTACTCATGGCACAAGGTGCTGTCAAACATGGAGAATTAGATAAAGAATCTTTAGAAAAATTAAAAACACTTATCAAAGCTCATAATTTACCAACTACAACTACTATAACCAACGCTGAAATTCTAGCTGCTGCTAAACATGATAAAAAAAGTGAAGGTGCTACCATAAAAATTGTAGTACCCACTAGCTATGGCCACAGCGAACTTAAGGTAGTTACCCACGAAGAACTTGCCACCTATTTAGACTAAGACGTAAAAGGAGATTTCTATGCATTCCGTAACGAACGCTATCCCAACAGGGACTATAGCCTCCATTCCGGCAAAGGCGCATGCACATCGGGCATTGATTTGTGCCGCCCTTGCTAGCTCGCCATCTACTATATTACTGAGCCGCACCTCTAAGGATATCGATGCAACGATGGACTCCTTACGAGGCTTAGGGGCTCACGTAGTATATGAAAATAAAGTTGTTACCGTTACTCCTGGCCCAGCGCCAACAAAGGGCAACGTAGTACCTCATGAATCGGGTACTACATTACGTCTTTTATTGCCTGTAGCAGCCGCTATTTGTAATGAGGTAGATGTAGATGCGAAAGGCCGTTTACCAGATCGGCCCCTAGAACCTATGTTAGGCGAAATGAAAGCTCATGGCGTAACATTCTCTCAAGACAAACCGCCATTCACTATGACAGGTCGCCTTCAAGGTGGACAATTCAGTATGGTTGGCGATGTAAGTAGTCAATTCTTTTCTGGTCTCTTACTAGCTGCCCCTCAATGTAAAGGCGCTACTATTACCTCTACTACGCCACTACAATCTAGTGACTATGTTACATTAACAACTACGACTATGGCGGACTTTGGCATTATAGTTGATCATGCACCATCAAGTAACCAAGTACAAGAGTCCTTTACAGTAGCAGCTAATGCGACGTTCAAAGGCCAAACTAATTACCAAATTGAAGGAGACTGGTCCAATACTGCTATTTGGATGGTAGCGGCCGCAATGACAGGTCACCCCATTACCATTACTGGTATGAACAAGAATTCTGTACAAGCTGATCGCCGCATCATGCAAGTTATTGAATCCGCTGGCTGTACGGTAACATGGGATGGTATGAATATTACCGTATCGGGTCGTGCTAATACACCTATTCATGCCGACCTTGAACAAATGCCCGATATGTTGCCAGTAATGGCGGCCCTTGCTTGCTCGATTCAAGGTGAAAGCTCTTTTGTAAAAGGAGCTCGTCTACGCTTAAAAGAATCCGACCGCCTCGTAGCAGTAGCCAACCTCGTAAGAGATTTAGGCGGTACGGTCCACGAAGATGGTGACGATTTATATATCATTGGTAGTGGTATACTTAAAGGAGGGCAAGGTGATTGTGTAAATGACCATCGCCTTGTTATGGCCGGTACATTGATGGCACTTATTAGTGATACACCGGTGATATTAAAAGATAGCGAAGCAATCACAAAATCCTACCCAGATTTTTTCGAAGACTGGAATTTCTTAGGAGGTAATGCAAATGGCATCTAATTTTGGTAAAACTATACAAGTCTCTACCTTTGGCGCCTCTCATGGCTATGCCATTGGCGGTGTCGTAGAAGGCCTGCCTTGTGGACATACTATCAATATCGATGAATTGCAAGCCTTTCTAAAACGTCGAGCACCAGGACAAAATCAATTACAAACACAACGTAAAGAACCAGATGTACCTATCTTTTTAGCAGGTTTAGTCGATGACATGCTTAGTGGGTCGCCATTAGCATTTATGATTCGTAATACATCACAACACTCGAGTGATTACAATAATTTACGCGATATTCCTCGTCCATCTCATGCGGACTTTACGGCTCGTATGCGGTATGGCGATACTGTAGATATGCGCGGTGGTGGGCACTTCTCTGCACGTCTGACAGCACCGCTCTGTGTAGCAGGAGGCATCGCACTTCAACTGTTACGAGAAAAAGGCATCGAAATCCACGGCCATTTAAAACAAGTGGGTACAATCCAAGATTCTCCTATCGATATGGTTCACCCAGATATGAAAGCACTTGCTAACATCGCTACAGAACCAATCGCTATGGTTGATCCAGAAAAACGCACCAAAGTAGAAAATCTTGTAATGCAGCTCAAAAAGGACGGCGACTCTACAGGTGGTATTATTGAAGTCGTTGCCACAGGCTTACCTATTGGCCTTGGTAATCCAAACTTCGACGGCATTGAAAACCGCTTAGCTCGTGTTATCTTTGGTGTCCCTGCCATCAAGGGCGTATCCTTCGGCGGCGGTTTTGACATGTGTGCAAAGCTTGGTTCCGAAGTGAATGATGCTTTCACCATGGACGGAGATACGATTACAACATCTACTAACAATAGCGGTGGTATCCAAGGCGGTATTACCAATGGTTTACCTCTTGTTATGCAAGTAGGCATCAAGCCAACACCATCGATTTATAAAGAGCAACACTCTGTATCTCTTTCACAAAAAGAGGACACATTACTTACTATCAAAGGTCGCCACGATCCATGCGTAGCCCTTCGTGCTGTACCTGTAATTGAAGCAGTCACCGCTCTCGTCATTCTTGATTTTTTAGGAGATATTGACCATGAACTTAGATGAAGTACGCGTTAAAATTAATGACATAAACGATCAAATGCTGGCGCTTTTCAAAGAGCGCATGGAACTCTCCAAAGACGTAGCCGCAGCAAAAAAAGAAATGAATAAAGCAATATACGATGCGAAACGAGAACGGGATATTTTAGATAAAGTCACAAAAGAAGCAGGTCCAGATATGGACCTATATGCGCGTCGTTTCTTTGAAGCATTATTCAGCTTAAGCCGCACCTACCAATCAGAACAATTATTTCATGACAATGAATTCACTGTAAAAATGAAAAAAGCCATTGAGCAATCTCCTACATTACCACCACAACGAGGCAATGTAGCTTGTGCGGGCGTATTCGGTAGTAATGCGCAAATGGCTTGTGATAAATTATTACCACTTAGCCAAATTCACTATGTAACAGGTTTTCGTGCGGTATTTGATGCTGTTGAATCCGGTGAATGTCAGTTTGGTGTCTTACCTATCGAAAATAGTTCTAATGGTTCTGTAAAAGAAGTATATGATTTATTAGAAGAACGAAAATGCTATATTGTACGTGGCACACGTCTTTGGATTTCTCATGACTTGCTTGTAAAAAAAGGAACTAAGCTAGAAGATATTCATACGATTATCTCTCATCCACAAGCATTAGGCCAATGTAGTCACTTCTTAGATACATTAAAAAATATAAAACTTCGCTCCTATGACAATACAGCGCGTGCAGCACAACTTGTATCAGCCAGCGATGATCCTGGCGTAGCAGCTATTGCCGCGCCACAATGTGCAGATTTGTACAATTTATCTCCATTGGTTAGAAATATTCAAAATAGCGATAATAACTATACTCGTTTTATCTGTATTAGCAAAGATTTTCACGTATATCCTGGCGCTAACAAAATTTCTGTGGTCACAACGGCTAATCATGCTCCTGGTGGCCTCGGTACACTACTTACTAAGTTTGCCAATATTGGCGTAAATCTTACAAAACTTGAATCTCGTCCTATCGTAGGTCACAACTTTGAATTTTTATTTTATCTCGATTTGGAAGCCTCTCTAGCAGATCCTAAAGTGCTATCTGTTCTAGCAGAGTTACACACATCACAAGATAAGTTCCGCTTGCTCGGTAATTACCCTGAAAACTAATACTAATCTAAGATGTTATATCCAAAATGGCTAATAGGTACAAGCCTATTAGCCATTCTATGTATATTGACCTAGGAGGTCCTATGAAATTTGGTTTACTTGGCCGCACATTAGGCCACAGCTATTCTCCGCGCATTCATGGCGCTCTAGGGAATCCCCATTACGAATTATTTGAACGCGAACCAAGCCAATTACAAGCTTTTTTTGCCGATCCAGAATTAAAAGGTATCAACATTACTATTCCATACAAAGTTAATGCTCTTGAAGCTTGTGATGTAGTTGATCCTCGTGCAGAACGCATTGGCTGTGTTAATACAATGGTACGGAAGGACGAAAAATGGTATGGCTATAATACAGACTATGACGGTTTCGTATTTACCCTAAATCATGCTGGCATTGATGTGTCTAATAAAGATTGTATCATTCTTGGCGACGGTGCTTCCTCGGCTACTGTTCACGTAGCGCTTGAAGATTTAGGTGCTAAAAGTATAGTTCATCTATCTCGTAAAACCGCACCTTTCTATGGTGATGCGCCTAACTACTACAAAACTGCACAAATTATTATCAACTGTACACCGATTGGTATGTATCCCCATAATCCGGCTAACCTAATCGACATCACCCAGTTTACTAAACTAGAAGGTGTAGTAGATCTCATCTATAATCCGCGTCGTACTATTTTACTCTTACAAGCAGAGATGATGGATATCCCACACTGTGATGGCTTGCCATTCCTAGTAGCTCAAGGTGTTGAGGCAGCCAATCATTTCCAAGATGAAAGCTTTGGCACAAAAGAGATTGAACAAATTTTACGTGATATGCGTCGTGAAAAAGAAAACATTATCCTCATCGGTATGCCTGGCGTCGGCAAAACAACAGTGGGAAAAGCGATTGGCGAAGCCATGGGACGACCTTGGATTGATGCTGACCAAGAGCTAGAAAAAGAAATTGGTGATATTTCTACCTACATTACAGAACAAGGTGAACCAGCCTTCCGAGAGAAAGAGACGGAAGTAATTGCTAAATTAGGCACCCAAACAGGCCTTGTTATTTCTACTGGTGGTGGATGTGTAACAATACTTCAAAATTATGCCCACCTACGCCAAAATGGTCGCATTTACCAATTAACACAACCGATAGAAAATCTTTCTACATCAGGACGTGTCCTCTCCAGTGGTGGCTTAGAACGATTGCGTGAATTAGAAGAAATTCGTACACCTATGTATGAAAGCTTTGCACAATGCATTGTGGAGCATAATCGCAATGCACCAGAAACAGTAGCAACCATTCTAGAAGACTTTGAAGCAAATTTACTCTAAACTACATATAAAAAAGTCGGCTTTTGCCGACTTTTTTAATGCACTTTTATCCGTTTATGTTGTTGTTCATCAAATACACCATCTACATCGATGGTATCAAGGATGCATTTTAACTCATGCACATCGATTTGACCTGGTGCAGACGCCTTGCCAGCAGAAGCAAATGTCATAGCGTTGCCAAATAGAGCACCAGAAACGCGTGTAACAGCGCCCAAAGGGCCCATAGCCATCGTAATGACAGGATCTGATGGATACAAAGATTTCACCTCGGCGGTTGCTTCAAGCAGTGTTAATACATCACCTGTTGTATGTGGCATGACGGCAATCTTTGGCACATCGGCCAAGAATTGTTTCATCTGTATAAGTCGATTCACAATCACTTCTCGACTGGGTGTACCATTAAAGTCATGATTACTCATAACTATTGTTACACCATGCACCTTTGCAAACTCAATAGTCTTAAGCATTCTATCTTGATCAAAGAACAACTCAATATCAATAGCATCTACTAAACCCGTTGGGATAATACGTTCTAACATTGTAAAGTAATCTGGTGAAGAAATAGATTTCTCGCCCCCCTCACCCTTCGTTCGCCATGTAAACAGCAATGCACGACCTTTTAACTGAGGTTTCATGAGCATCAATAGTTCAATAATCGCATCAATGGAATGAGCTCGCTCGTAATAGTCAATGCGTATCTCCACTACATCACAAGGTGTATTGCACGCCACCGCAGTGGCATCTAAAATTTCTTTCATCGTTGTGCCCACAATAGGCACGCATATCTTTGTACCCTTTTCGCCGAGTACAGTTTGACCGATACGGACCATAACAACTCCTTTGTATCTCACACGAAATAAATGACTATTCAATACCATTTAATAACTAGTTATCGTATTACTCATGCTTTTTAGATAATTTTCTAGTTTGAAAGCTCATATACAGCAATAATAATCCGGTAATACTAAATACGTAGGATATGCCCACATAGGTCGATACAATACTAGCAAATACAGGTCCTACCATAGAACCAAATTGTTGCGCTGTCGTCGTCATACCAAACATGCGTCCCCTAAAATTTGGATTCGTATTTAAAGTTACAGCTGCACTCAAGGATGGATTAATACCTACAATACAGGAACCGATTATCACCTGTAAAACACCAAACCACCATATACCTACTGGTAAGCTTTGAAGCAATAAAACGATACCACTACCGATCATACAATAAGAAATGGTTTTAAAATATCCACGGCGCTCACCAAGTCGTACCCAGAGGTTTGTCGTCAAAGAACCGGCCAAACCGCCAATACTGAGTATGGTGCCTGACACAATAGCAGCCCCTTCCATGGTACCTTGCATATCGCCTACATAAAGAGCCAAAATAGGCTGTAGCATCATGATAACACATTGCATAAAGAAGAAAATCGACAAGAGTCGTACTAATACAGGCTGTTGTTGTACTGCTTTAAAGTCTTCACGCAAGGATGTAGATTTAGGAGGCCCTACAGATTGCTCTTGTCCATCAGCATCTGCATTATGCAATTTAGGTTCTTTTACAAAGAACAATACTGCCAAGGTCGCAATGAATACGGCCACCCCCGACACATAAAACACAGGACGCATTCCTACAATACTTTCAACAGCACCGCCTAGAAATGGACCAATGACATTTCCTAAAATAAGACCTGTTTGGAATATGCCAAGTGCACGCCCTACCTGCTTTTCTGGCACACTGAGAGAAACCATAGTCATAGCTGCTGGATAAAATCCATTAGCAAAACCAACAAGCGCACGTCCTAATAATAATTCATACTGATCAGATACTAAACCAATTAAAACATAACAAATTGCAATCGCAAAACCCGCCCGTAAGGCCATTCGTTTTTTTCCCTTGTTATCTGCGATTTTACCCCAAATTGGGGCCATAATACCTGCAATGAGAAAGGTAATGCCAAAAACAAGACCAGACCAAAGAGCTACGTCATCTTTAGGAACGCCCAATTCCAAAAGATATATTGGCAGAAAGGGGATAATCATGGTGTAGCATATAGCAAGAACAGTCATAGCCGCAGTAATTATCCACACATTGCGCATACCACCACGAGCGTCATATTCAGTTATACTCATCTTTTGCCCCCTTCCATATGTAAAAGCACTACAATATCCACATACTTTTACAACAATTATATATAAAGAAGAGCCGCATACTGAACGCGACTCTCTCAATTATTCCATTGGAAACTTATGATCCATTACATCTTGCAATGAAACACGTTCCATAACGTGACGAAATTCTGCTTGTAAATATTGCCATAACGGTGCTGTCAAGCAATCATTAAACATCGGACATGGCTCTACATCATCTTCCAAACAAGACACAAGAGCAATAGAATCCTCTGCGGCATATAAAATTTCATATACATTGTATTCAGATGGAGATTTCACCAAACGATATCCACCATATTTGCCACGTCCACTTTTAACGAGGCCAGCAGAAGATAAACGAGATACAATGCCCTCTAAGTATTTATCGGAAAATCCTTGGCGTTCTGCAATTTCACGGATTGGTACATTTTTTTCCGTTCCATGCTCTGCAATATCTGCTAAGATTCGTAAGGCATAACGTCCTTTTGTAGATATTTTCATAATGTAACCTCTAAATCATTCATAATATATTAATAGTATAACACAAATTCATACAAAAAATGGTGGGAAATATGATACACTATAAGTATATCGAAATTTTTATTTGATATACTTCATAATTTCATACAGGGAGGATTTTATCTAATGTTAGATAAACTATTTAAACTTAGTGAACGTGGTACAACTACTAAAACTGAAATTTTAGCAGGTATTACTACGTTTATCACAATGGCGTACATCCTATTTTTGGCGCCAAACATTCTTAGTCTTGCAGGCATGGATAAAGATGCGGTCCTCATTGCCACAGCCTTAGGTGGTGGCCTCGTAACAATTGCAATGGGCTTATTTGTTAATTATCCAATTGCGCTCGCACCAGGGGTTGGCCTCTTAGCCTTCTACGCCTTTACCGTAGTTCTCGGTATGGGTGTCACATGGCAGACAGCATTAGGTGCTGTATTTATCTCTGGTCTTGTATTCCTTATCTTAACACTGACCTCGATACGACAAATGATTGTTGAAGGCATTCCTGCCTCCATGAAGGTTGCCATTACCGTTGGTATCGGTCTTTTTATCTCTATCATTGGCTTAAAACTATCCGGCTTGATGGCAATCTCTATTAGTCTATCTCCAAACACCTTAGGTCAAGTGGTGCAAACACATGGTAATCTAGTACCTCCAGCATCTGAAACGCTCTTAATGCTCGGTAATTTACACAGTGGTGAAACATTATTAGCATTATTCTCTCTTATCTTTACAGCTCTATTGATGGCTCGTAAAGTACAAGGCTCTCTCTTGATTGGCGTTTTAGTAACAACCATTGTATCTTATGCGACAGGTTTATCTACAATGCCTGATAACTTTACTGTAGTGGCAGTACCTGATTTCTCCAAAGCAGCGTTTCTTCAATTAGATATTCCTAGTGCACTTCACATGGGATTGATTACGATTATCTTCTCCTTCACCTTTGTTGAGTTATTCGATTCTATGGGTACTTTAATTGGTACAGCTACAGAGGCGAAAATTGCAGACCCTAAATCGGGTAAATTCCCTGGTCTTGGTAAAGCGATGACAGTAGATGCCATTGGCGTTAGTGCTGGTGCATTGTTCGGTACCTCTACGATTACTGCCTTCGTTGAAAGTGCAGCCGGTGTAGGTGCTGGTGGCCGTACAGGTTTAACAGCTGTAACAACAGGCATTCTCTTCTTGATTTGCTTATTCTTAGCTCCATTGGTGTCCTTGGTACCAAATGCAGCAACATCTCCCGTTCTTATTATCGTAGGCGCCCTAATGTTAGGTGCTATCCGCAATATCGACTTCGACGATTGGACAGAAGGCTTTCCTGCATTCCTAGTTATTGTTTTGATGCCATTCACATATAGCATCGCTAACGGTATCTCTGCAGGTCTTATTGCATATCCTCTACTCAAAATCATTGCGGGTCGTGCAAAAGAAGTTAACTGGATTATGTACGTATTAGCAGTACTCGTTATCATCCGCTATATCTTCTTCTAATTAATAACTAATAGAACCTATCTCTAAAGATATTACTTTAATATCTAGGAGATAGGTCCTTTTTATTATGTACTATTTTCGGTAAATGCTAATGCGCTATGATATCAAAAATCGTACTATACATTCTTATTACTATTTAGTATTAACGAATTGTTTTTATACCAATTAAGTCTGTACGACTTGGATCGATATCTTTTAACGGCACTACATGATTTCTATAAAACTCTGCTTCAGATGCTTTCACAGGCACTTGGAAAAACAAGAAATACGCCATATTATCTTTGTACCACGTAACACTGCGCACTAATCCCTTATCTACATCCCCTGTATAGTGAACCTCGCCTATTAGAGTAGAGTCACTCCACTGTACGTCATGGTACTCCATTAGAATATATTCTTCAGGCCATACAGTATCCATGGAGTAACTCATACGGATTATCATTTCGATTACCACGTAATCGAGCATCATCAGCAGCTACGTTGCTCAACGGACCTACAGAGTCTACAATTTTGCTTACAAAGCTTTGCTTTCTTGAAGAAGCAAAGTAAAGCATATACACTTGATTATCTTTTTCCCAGTAAGCAATTTGAATAGAATCTTTACTAAAGCCTAACGTATATACAGAAATTCCATTAGGGGTAATAAAGCTAACTGCATCCTTAGCTTTATAATTTGTCTTTTCTAATATAGGTGTTACCACTGTATCGATAGCCCACCCCATACGATATACAATATCTGTATTAGAGAAGGTTAGCTTCGGACCATATTCTCCATCACGGCCCATTTCTGTATAAACGATTTCTAATACGTCATGGTCCTTGGCTTTTACATCACGTACTGCATAGTCTTTAGGCATATAAGACGGCACTTGTAATGAATAATCAACCTCCTGCACGGCACTCTCAATATTAGTTTTAACTAAATCATTATCACCAACTTGATCATACCAAAGATAACGATCCATAAGTTTTTGATTATCATCGATAATTTTCTGATTATCTACATCTCGTTCAACAGGAACAGTGTTACCATTTTTATCTATTAACGGGTATGTGGCACTAACTGGCTGCACTCCAAACGAACTTACTGCAGTAGCCATCGCGGCACATAAAATAACATATTTTATTATTTTCTTCATATTCTCTCCGCTTATAAAAATTTATAATATACTTCACACATATAATGATATATTTTCTTATTTATATCAGAATCAAGCTACCGTTTCTGTCGCTCTAGCTACTTCATAAAACTTTTATCTGTCCTTTTGTGAAAGCATCGTCACAACCAAATAATGTATCTAATGCTTAGATTCGATATAAAAAATCCTACTGAATGCTATATCATAATAGAATTCAATAGGATTGTTGTGTCATTATTTAGTTAATGGAGGCATAATAGCATCTTGCTCAAGTTGTCTTCGTCTTTTGGCCGTATAGTCTACCACTTTAATTTGTACTACGCCCACAGAGTTTACCATGGATTCTGTAAAAGTAAACTCACGACCTGTCTGATGTTTCATCAATACTTGTAAGCCATGAGACTTTTCATCAATAGCCTCTAAATAGGTAGCCTCTCCACGGCCCATCACACTAGAGTAAACCGAGCTATATTTACATGGTATATCTCCACCTGAAACGAGGACTTCATCGCTACCATCAATTTCAATAAATACATGTGGATTCGCTTGAATCAAATTAAACTTCCTTCCCTCATGATGGCCATGTATATAGATATAAAGTACCTCATCTATAAATTCATATCCAAAATGTAAGGGCACCACGTAAGGATAATCACCATCCATCAAACCTAGGTGAATGATACGAGTACTATTTAAAATCTCCTTAATTTCATCTATATTGGTAACCATGCGATCTTGTCGTCTCATAATAGCCTCCACTCTACGGTTTTATGTAAAAGATAATCTATGTATTATTATAGCAAATTTTAAAAACCTTTTAAGGCATGGTATTCTTTCAAAAGTATGAATAATTTCTCTTTTATTCGTATATTGATAATACTATTTTTATTATATGTCTACTATATAAATACATTTGACTTTTTACAATAGATACTGTATGATAAGAAAATAGTTTTATAGATTCTATAGATTATAAAAGCTATGTTCATCCATGGCTTTTTATATTTATAGATGATTTGTAGAAAAGAGGTCTTTATTATGTCTGATACGCATCAGTTAAAACGGGGCCTTAAGAATCGCCATGTACAATTACTCGCCATCGGTGGGGCCATTGGTACTGGCTTATTCTTAGGTTCTGGTCGTGCCATCCATTTGGCCGGTCCATCCATTCTTTTGGCTTATCTCATTACTGGTCTTATTTGTTTCTTTGTAATGAGAGCCTTAGGAGAATTATTATTATCTAATCTTAATCATCATTCCTTTATCGATTTTGTAGAAGATTATCTAGGTGATCGGGCTGCCTTCATCACAGGATGGACATATTGGTTCTGTTGGTTATCTCTCGCCATGGCCGATTTAACGGCCGTTGGTCTGTATATGCAATACTGGATACCTTGGCTTCCCCAATGGGTACCAGCCCTAGTCGTCCTAGTAGCTTTATTACTTATGAATTTAACAGCTGTAAAACACTTTGGGGAAATGGAATTTTGGTTTGCCATGATTAAGGTTATTGCCATTGTATCCCTTATCATCATCGGTCTAATCATGATTTTCTCTGGTTTTAGTACCAACGCCGGTGTAGCTGCCGCCTTTAGTAATTTATGGAATTATGGTGGATGGTTCCCAAATGGAACAATGGGCTTTATTTTATCCTTCCAAATGGTTGTCTTCGCGTTTACAGGCATTGAACTTGTAGGTTTAACAGCAGGTGAAACTGAAAACCCTGAAAAAGTAATTCCTATGGCTATTAATAATATTCCATTACGTATTATTTTATTCTATATTGGCTCATTGGCCATTATCATGAGCATCTATCCTTGGACCGCTGTTAACCCTGCTGCGAGCCCATTTGTAGCCGTATTTACGGCAGTAGGTATCACAGCTGCAGCCGGCATCGTTAACTTTGTTGTTCTTACCTCTGCTGCCTCTGCTACAAACTCTGGTATTTTCAGTACTGGCCGTATGATTTATGCACTTGCCAAACGAGGTCATGCACCAAAATCAATGCGTCGCTTAACACATAGTAGCGTGCCATATCAAGCGACTATTTTCTCTGCTGCCGTACTACTTATTACAGTTGTACTTAACTATGTAATGCCAGAAGCAGTCTTTGTTATGATTACATCCATCTCTACATTCTGCTTCATTTTTATCTGGGCAATCATGGTTATTTGCCATTTAAAATATCGCAAAAAAAATCCTGAACTAGCGGCAAAATCTAAATTTAAAATGCCTCTATATCCAGTGATGAACTATTTAATTCTTGCGTTCTTTGCATTCATCCTTATTATCTTGGCCTTGAATGATGACACAAGAGTTGCCTTATTCTTTACACCAGTTTGGTTTATTATCTTGTGGGCCTTCTATTCCATGCTCAACACAGGGGATGAAGATACGCTTGAAGAAGAACTATTAGACATTGCAGGTGCAAAAAAGCAACATAACAAACAAACAACAGATGATCACGATGATTATGTAATTTAGCACAAAGCCCCTATCTCAGTGAGATAGGGGCTTTTACTATATCAAAACTATTTCAAATTCGGAAAATTTATTTGTTCATAACTATATTGATAGGCTGAAATATCTCTAATATTTTCATCATAATTCATTGTCGTTTTAATTCGCTGACCTTGATTGGTAACTATAATATCTATAGACGAAGGAATTTCTTGATTGGTTTGTTGTAAATACACATATAAATTCTGTAGCGCTTGATTTTGACGCAATACCCCAGCTCGATATTTACCTTTAGATATGCCCGTATTTTTAATAGTTTGTCCACTATATGCTTGACCCATTTTATCTGTATAGTAGAAACGCACTACATGTTCCTGTGGCATTGCTTTAATATATATCGTTTTCCAATCCTTTTTAATCATCGTCCTTGTAGATATAGCTACATCATTAACTAACTTTTGTGTCTGTTTGTTAATTTCTTTAGTAGTACCATCACCTACAGAAATTTCATCATTTGTAGGCATTTGTAATAAAGTCATAGTAGGGTCTGTTTTAACTTGTTTAGCATCTACTGGTTGCATACCCCAAATACTAACAACAGTCATAATCGCCAATGTAGATAATACAAATTTATTCATCTTAAACTCCCAATTATATGTAATAAACTCAACTCATTACATTTTATACAATCTATTATAATAAGTAAAACTTAACTTAGCAAGTATCTATCTTCCACTATAAAATAACCGATATATATTTTCTTAACAAAAATATATATCGGTCATTTAAATGATATGAAATTAGTTACTGAAATCCGTATCTACAACAGCAAATTGTGCATAATCAGGATATCGCTTTTGAAGTTCCTCTTTTATCTTTTCTAATGTCCCATGTGGATCTTCTTCGTCAAAGTCAAAGATAATATCATAGTAGATAATCTTTTTTTGTTCTTGCACATAAAAAGCATGTACTTGCACTACATGTGTATATAAGCTGATAACTTGATCAAGGGCCTTTTTAATTTCAAGAACCTCTACACTTGGTTGGTTTTCAGCATATACGCCTACCGTCATTGCTATACCAAATTTTTTATATAAATGAACCGCAATTCCTTTTGTTAATGGATGAACATCAGCCATTGTCATCGTATCAGGTACTGTAATATGAACCGATCCAATAGTCTCCCCTGGACCATAACTATTGAGTACCAAATCATATACACCACCCACATTTGGATGTTGTGCTATCGTCTCTTTTATATCACGAATCAGACTATCATCTGCGCGTAGGCCCAATAAATGATTGTACATTTCACGTAAAATATCGTAAGCTGCTTTCAAAATGAAAACAGAAATAATAGCCCCTACATAACCTTGAATATCGATATTGAGGAAAAATACTAATGCTGCAGATACAAGAGTAGCAAAAGTAATCACTGCATCAAAAAGTGCATCTACACCAGATGCCACTAATGCATCAGATTTATACTTTTCACCTTGTGCTTTAATATATCGGCCCATTATTACTTTTACTACAATCGCCACAGCGATAATAATTAACCCTGGAATATCAAAAGTAGATACTTCTGGATGTATAATTTTCTCTACAGATTCTTTAAGAGACCCAATACCTGCACCTAAAATAATAAAAGCAATGGCCATCGTCGTCATATATTCAATACGACCATGACCAAAAGGATGTTCCTTATCAGCACTTTTTGCAGCTAACTTTGTCCCTGCAATGGTTAATACCGAAGATAAAACATCTGTTAAATTATTTACTGCATCTAAAATAATAGCAATAGAATTAGATGCTAAACCAATAATCATTTTAAACACTACAAGTACTACATTTCCGATAATACCTTTTATACTAGCTAACGTAATGCCTCGATTACGTTCTACACCATTTTCTTGTAAAATCATATGATACCCCTTACCGATTACTATATCATCAACAAATTGAACTATATCGATTTATTCATGATTACATTATAGCTCATGGATTATCATTTGTCATTATATTTCTCTAAGATTATCTTCCAAATCACTTGATTTTACTGAATTATCAACGATTATCATTTCTCAATTAGCTTTTTTACTTATTATTTCTTAATCAATACAGTCATTAATGCCAATTAACCCCATTTTAATTAAGCCTTTACAGTGATTCGTTCACCAGAACGTATGTTAGTAAATACAAGCTTCATTGCTCGTAGTGCAAATGGTTCTCCAGTAGATTTTGCTCCATACAAAGTATCCCCTACTAAGGGATGCCCTATATGGCTAAATGCTACACGAATCTGATGTGTTTTTCCAGTGTATAAGCGAACAGCTACAAGTGTACAAGTTTGATTTCCTAAGTTATGCACAGAATTATCCACAATTTTAGACTCTTTATCCACATCATTTAATGCTCTGTCCACATTTTCTTGAGGTATATCCACACAATTATATAAGTTATACACAGAGTTATCCACAACTCCATCAAGATAATGATGTAAAACAATAAAATCAGTCCGTGTTTCCTTTCCTTTTGAGTTCACTTCGTAATGAACACCATCACTACTTCGAGCCATAGGAAATACTAAAGAATCCTCATTAGCCTCTAAAATCCCCTCAACAATAGCCATATACCATTTTTCAAAAGTGTTATCATCCAACTGCTGTTGATATAAACTTTGAGCTAAACCACTTTTCGCAATCACAATACAACCTGTCGTATCACGGTCAAGACGATTCAAAAAACGTACTTTTCTCTTAATACCATGCTCTTTAAAATAGTGAGCAATACCATTAGCAAGAGATACTTGGTTCTTTGAGTTTACTGTAATCCCTGCTGGCTTATCCACAATAAGCAAATCATCATCTTCATAAAGAATATGTAAATCCATTGTAACTGGTTCATGATCAATCTTTTCCTTAGCCATAGCAATCCAAATTTCATCATCTACAGATACCTCAGTATGTAGTGTTGCTTTGTGACCATTTACATGGATTAACTTTTCATCAAATAGCTTTACCATCGCTTTTCTTGGATACTTGGTATCCAAAAATGCTCCTAGTGTTACTTTATCTGATGATATCCTACTTATCGCTTTTATATCCTGAGCAGAAACGAATAAAAGAATATCATCTGGTCTATGCATTTTTCGTCCCATCACGTACTCCTTTCTACGAGTTTTGAATCTCGAGGCATATAATCGAGGAATGCACTTGGAGATGTACCCTGTCCGCGTTGTGATTCATGAGTATAGGTAATAACCAACTCTTGTTTTGGCCGTGTAATGGCTACATAAAACAAACGTTTTTCCTCATCCTCATTTCCTTCACGTAAGGACATAAAACTAGGAAAAGTACCTTGATTCATTCCTGCTAAGAATACGTGATCAAATTCACTCCCCTTTGCCTGATGAACCGTAATAATAGGGATTTTAGATTCTTTAGTCACTTGTTGCGGCTCTCCAGCCGTCAAGGCCGCCAATTGTAAAATATGATTAAGACGAGCCAATCCCGTTGTGCCTTTATATTCCTTATCTAAAGATTCCATAACTCGGTAAAGCTCGCGTATATGCTCAACCTTAGCCATTTCACCGTGACTCTTATAATATACTAGTACACCCATTTGATTCATTATATAAGCCAATAAGTCTGTTGGGTTATCAGTATGCATCTTTCTTCGCAAGGTTGCCATTTGAGACGCAATCGTTGTGAAAGCCGCCTTATATTGATTAATGGCTACCATACGATCCGTCGTTGTGGGCACAATATTTTCACGGACTGCGTAGATTAACAATTGGCCTGTAGCGATAATATCATCCATCGCATTATGGGTAGGCGTATGATTAATAGGAAAATATTTTGATAAAAATCCTAACTTATGATTTTCCAGTGTTGGATAAAACCGTCTAAAGATATCTAACGTATCATATACAGCCTTAAACTTAGGTTCACCCAAGTTATAACGATCTAATTCATGACTAAAAATGCTAATATCATAATTAACATTATGGCCTACAATAATACGATTCTTAGAAAACTCTTTAAAAGCTTTTAATACAATTTCAGGACTTTCACCATGTTCAGCCAAATATGCATCGGTAAAGCCATGAACGAGTTGAGATGTGCCTACCGATTTACCAGGGTTTATAAAACGTTCAAACCGTTCTATTTCATTCCCATCTTTATCAATTCGCATCGCTGCAATTTGTATAATCCGGTCCTGTGTTGTATCCGTACCAGTACTCTCCACATCGTATACTACAACCTCTCCCGCCTCAAGGCCAGCTACCAATTTAGCATATGGCTCGGATTCAAAAATTGGCATATCCATAAAATCAGTCAATTTTAACCCTACACTACGATTTTTGGGACTTTCAATATCTCTAATACGAGCATCACCAATCCCCGATACATAACGTTTAATAATCCGTTTAGCACTAACCGCATCATTAGGATTCATCAAAAGCTTAAAATATGCCATAACATCCTTAATTTCCTGACGCCGAAAAAACTTATATTCATCGATAATCATAAATGGACGTCGTTCTGCTTCCGATTTATCTTGATTGTATCGTTCAAATTGTTCACTTAAGCGTTGTGCCTTGCGATTATCTCGAACCAACACGCCAATAGATGCATCCTTTGGAAGGCCACAGATTCGATCATAGATGAATTTTGATTCCGTATATTCATTGCGGCACCCTTTCACAAGGATAGGCGCCCCATCACTATCACTGTTTGCCTCTGGCATTTCATCATATACATCACCTACAAGTTGAGGGAACATATTCTGCAATGTTTTAAAAGCCATAGTAAACAAGGTGCGATTGGATCGATAGTTTTTATAGAATATAATTTTTAAAGGATTAAAATCACAAGTGAATTCCTCAAGTAATCGAAATGGATCTGATCCGCGCCATTCATAAATAGTTTGAAAATAATCGCCACATAAAAGAACGTGATTACCTTTCCATAGCATTTCCATAACCTTATATTCTAATGAGCCTGTATCTTGCATTTCATCAACGGAAATATACTGATAACGACTGCGCCAACGTTCTCGAATATCTGGGTCCTGAAATAGTCGATGTACACCACAGATTAAATCAGTAAAGTCTACGCCATGAACAGATTGTAAGCGTTCATCATAACGGGTAATCCATTCATGACCATGCGCCCAAAAGTCCGACAGATCCTCGGTAGCAAGAGTATTGTAATTGTAAAACAATTTCTCTATTTGCTTAGATTGCTCCTGCTCTAAACGTTGTATCGTTCGTTTGTAATCATCTATCAACGATTCAGAATAGAATTCATACACAGAACGATATTCCTTTACCATGCTTATAAGGCTAGCAAAGTTCATATCCCGCATATTTCTCGGTTTATATGGCAAGTATAACTCTTTGCAATCTTCCTCATCAAATATGGTCACATCTGTGTAAAGCGATTCATCTCTCTTACCCTCTTGTTGAAGAACATAAAAACAAAAGCTGTGGAATGTACTAATCTCCACAGCCTTTGCTGATTGACCAACGAGGTTTTCAATGCGTGACTTCATCTCCTGTGCGGCCTTATTAGTAAAGGTCATACACAAAATTTGATGTGCCTCGCAGCGGCCACTTTCAATAATGTGCGCCACTCGATAGGCCAGTGTATTCGTTTTTCCCGTCCCGGCGGACGCCAACAAGAGGATATTTCTATCTAGTTCATCGATGACGCGTTGTTGTTCGCTATTGATAACCATCATATCCTCTCCTTATATTATAAGCCGTAATACAGAGCAGCTAATACCATTGGTATAGGGCCGAATAATACAGTCAAAGCCCAAACACCAAAGCCAATATCCATTGGTATATGCAATACATGAATGCATACCATGTATGTCACAATGCCTAATACTACATTTAGAGCTACCTTTTTAATAGTAAAAAAAGCAAGTTTCAAGGCGATAACAATGACCAATACAGATATAATCGCCTCAGTCATAGGCGCTGCCAATAATGGCGCAAGTAATACGTTCATATTATCCTTTCATCTCCTGGCGGTTTACAACGGCACCGCCCAAGGTCAATTCATCGGCATATTCGATATCTCCACCTACAGGAACACCGCGGGCAATACGCGTTACCTTGATGCCAGTCGGCGCTAGTAGACGTGCCAAATATAAGGCCGTCGCCTCCCCTTCTACATCAGGGTCCGTTGCGAGAATAACCTCTTGTACGACACCATCGCGCAAGCGTGCAATGAGTTCTTTCACACGAATATCTTCGGCACCAATCCCTTCCAAAGGAGATAAGGCCCCCTCTAACACATGGTAGAGCCCCTTGTAATCACCACTGCGTTCTATGGCAATCACATCGCGAGACGTTTCTACTACCATAATCGTCGTTTGATCTCGATTGGGATTAGAACAAAATTCACAAGGATCCTGTGCAGATAAATTAAAACAGATAGAACAATGACGAGTAGCTCCTTTTGCTTCAACGATGGTATTGACCAATCGGTCCACCTCTTCTTGCGGCATTTCCACAAGATGGTACGCCAAGCGACGGGCAGATTTTGATCCAATGCCTGGCAATCTACGCAACTGTTCTACGAGCCGTTCTAATGCGTTTGTCATTTAAAATAAACCTGTTGGCAAGTTAAGACCACCTGTTACCTTGCCCATTTCTTGAGACAATAGATCATCTACCTTTTTGCTTGCTTCATTAACAGCAGCCATCACCAAATCCTCAAGCATTTCCACATCTTCAGGATCAACTGCGGACGGGTTCAACTTCAAAGATTCAATCATCTTTTCACCATTCATAACAACAGTAACAGCGCCACCACCTACGGATGCTTCTACTGTACGAGTTTTTAACTCTTCTTGCATTTTTTTCATGTCAGCTTGCATTTTTTGAACTTTTTTCATCATGCCTGCCATATTACCCATACCTTTACCAAACATTGTATTTCCTCCTTATAAGACTATGAAAGTCCTAATAAAAACAACTTAAATATATCTTCATTAACTATAAGTTAATGGATTTTACTCTTCTATGACCTCTACATAAATGTCATGGTCTTCAGAAAGTTTTTCTAATGTTTTAGCCAACAGTGGGTTTTTTTGCTCTTCAGCTCCCATATTTTCAGGATCCCACTGGTATTCACGCTTTGGGACAGCTTCTACCTCCACAGTTGCACCGCTATCCATAGGCCGATTGATAACTTCTCCATCATCAGTCATCACCTGCGTTCCATCTAAACTCATAATAGGTATACCGCCATCATCATGAGTCGTCAGTTTCTTAGCAGGTGAATCCGCATCTTCCTTGCTGCTTGGTGGTTTAATTCCTCGTGCCGCAAGAGCCGCTAACGCAGCCTGTTTAGCATCATTGCGAGCTTCAGAACTTACAGTCTCTGTAACTGTTTCCGCGCCAGTTGGAGTCTCTCCGCTATCTAGCAAATCTACTTCTATCGGTGATGGTGCAGCCTCAATAACCGGTGCAGTCTGTGACCTCTTAGGTTGTACAGCTCGATTAGACCTTGCTCCGCTAGCCATCATATATTCTTTATAAACATCTGTCTCTATATCGACAATCTCTAAAGACACGGAATAACCCAACGCATATTGGAACGCTAATGCAATTTCCTTACGATTTGCTTCATTAGTAGCCAAAGTAAGGGATATCCCCTTTTTAAAAGCTACTACTGCTTTTTCACGATCCACATAAATAACTTGGCCTTGTCCAATGATATTATATGCTAATCCTTTATCACTGTCCTTTAGATATTTTATCACAGTCCCCTGAATGGTTCTATATTCCCCAGAGTCCACCATAGTTTCACCAATAGCAGCAACTTGGCTAATCCCTGTATTCTTCTGACGGCCCGTATTTCTCGTCGTTCTAGATATACCTGTGTTAGACGCTATTACACCAGAGTTATTCATCGGTGGTGGCGTCATACCCACACCATGTATAGGCGGTGGCACAGCTCCCGTAATTGGTGGAGGTGTTAAACCCGTAGCAGATGTCTGGGTACTACCGCTAGGTTTCGATTCCACTACAATAGATGAAGACCTATAATTTGTTGGCACCTCATGAATCGTAACAGATTCATATTCTTCCATAGGGGGTGGAATGAAATCATCATCTACCACATTTGACCTTGCTGCATTAGGTGTAGCTACAAAATTAATAGATGGCGGAACCATCGTTGGACCTTGTTGTTCCAATTTGGCCAACCGATTGAGGACCCCTTCGCGTGACTCGCGTTCAGACTGTTCTAATGCAGCCAAACGATTTTCCACATCATCATTGGGCTTAGATACGCCTGCACATAAAACTAACAGTCCCATTTCAATAACCGTGCGTGGGTTATCTACCTGTTTCGCATCGCTCATGATGGCTTGTAACTGTTTGATATATTGATTGATAGTAGCAAACTCAATGTCTTGTGCTTGTTCCAAAAATTCGGTACGGAACGAATCATATACCTTTAACTCATCCGCATCAGGAGCGACCTTAGCAATTAATAGGGCTCGTAAGTGTTGCGTAAGAGCCTCTATGATTTGAGCCCCATCACGGCCTTCACTAAGCGCATTTTGAATATATTTCAATACGGCTGGACCAGCTCCATTATGTAAGGCAGATAGGAATTTAATAATCCAGTCTTTACTAACGAGACCAATGAGTTCCTCTACAACAGAAGGTGTAATCTCCCCGCTAGTCATCCCTACACATTGATCTAGAAGACTTAATGCATCGCGCAAGCCCCCATCCGCATGAACTGCGATGAGCCGTGCTGCATTATCCTCTAAGGCAAAGCCTTCTTTATCTGCAACGTATTGTAACCGCTGTGCAATATCATCAGATGTGATACGTCTAAATGTATATCGTTGACAGCGGGATACAATGGTAACAGGCAATTTTTCAATTTCAGTGGTAGCAAAGATGAACATCACATGATCTGGTGGTTCTTCTATCGTCTTTAATAAAGCATTCCACGCTTCATTGGTAAGCATATGCGCTTCGTCGATGATAAATACCTTTCTACGCCCCTCTACAGGCATAAACTTTACGCTTTCACGTAAAGCACGAATTTCATCGATACCACGATTCGACGCCGCATCAATCTCAAGGACATCCATAGATTGACCACTCAAAATCGATTTACATACGCTACATTCATTACAAGGATGGTCTGTAGGGCCATGTTCACAATTAATGGCACGTGCAAAAATCTTGGCCATACTCGTTTTACCGGTCCCACGGGGGCCGGCAAACAGATAGGCATGAGCTACCTTATCCTCGCGAATAGCACGCATCAATGTATCTGATACCTGATGTTGTCCAACCACATCAGTAAACGTCTGTGGCCGATACTTACGATATAGCGCCATATATGCCATAGGAACACCCCCTTTTCCCCTGTGAATAGTCTGTTACTAGCAATACTTTATTATACCATATTCATATAATAAATCAGTTGTAACATAATAGAAGCTTTATCTAAAAGTATTTTATATCATGAACAATTAATTGCATCAGTATAAAATGTAGTGTCAATAATTTTTTATAAACGTCTTTTTATTCTCAATTACCAAACATAATTTGTAACTGACTAAATGCTGATCCAAATCCACGATGTATTTTACTAAAAAATTTATCATTATACTCATTTCAGTAATATCGGATAATGTATCCATAATCTTAGGATACTTAGACGACCACGTTTCTAAAAAGTTGTGTAAAGCAGCTTCAGTCACTTATGTTATATTGGCAGAATAAACCAATTCTAATTGTACTAATACAGGAGCTATATCATATTTTCTAATTAGCGTACATATCATACGAGTTATATGCACCCAACAACACTGGAAACGAACTCTTGGATATATTTCCTGATAAGCTTGTTATAATTCTTGAAATCTATCATTGTCAAGAAGAGAATCTCCTTTATCCCTCTTTATCTTGCATGATTTAATAGTTCTTTATATGCTAAAGCGCTTTCACTAGGATATATGCCATAATCGATGACATATTTCTCGCCTGATGGTGTAATTCCAATTAAAACATGAAGAGCTTCTTTTTGTGCTGTTCCACGTTTAACAGTTATAAAAGTAACATCTAAATAGACTACAGCAAACTATGAATGTAATGGTAGATTATGAAAAGCATCCACTTCTTCTGCAACGACTTGAGTCATATTAAAAATAGTTTGTGGAGAATAAATACAACCATACATTTTTTCAATAATATCAACTATTTCACGTGTAGTGATACCTTTTTAATACAACTGAATAATCATTTCTTCAAGATCACCAAAGTTTCGATTGTACGGTGTGAGTAATTTATTTTGAAATTACTCCAATCGTTCGTGAGATATTTTAATGGTAATATTACCGAAAACAGTATATAAAGAACGCTCATAATATATATATAGCCACTAACATCATATTTGTCATAGGATAAAAATTCAGTTAATTCAGCTAATAAAAAGCATATTTAACATCGTTTCGAATTCATTACGAAATAAATCCATGAAAATCGAATGATTATCTAGAGTATCAACTGAGAGTATGTTACCATTAAACATAGAAAATCAATCTTCTTTCTGTGATTTTGCTTGATTACTTAATCATAAAGAAGATTGGTTCTTTTTTCAATTGTTTGAGAACAGTTTACACAAAATATATTACACTAACAGCCTTAATGATATCTTAATATCAAACCTCATTATTATAAACAAAAATTCATTAAAATCTTTTATTTTTCACACATTCGTGATAAAATCATAAAAAAGGAGGTAATTATGCCTGTTAATTACAAAAAATTATTCCATATTATGATTGAGAAAAATATTAGTTCTCCAGAACTACAAAGGAACTGTGGATTCAGTGGTAATATTCTTACGAGATTAAGACGCAATGAATATGTATCACTACAAACCCTAGAAAAAATATGTCTAAAACTAAATTGTAAATTAGATGATATTATCGAATTCACAAAATATTAATGTGAGGAAATAAATGCGCTATATTAATGAATCAAAGGAAAAATCTAATGGAGTGGTCTATACACCCACAAAAATGGCAGACTATCTAGCTGAACAAATGATTTTATTTTCATCATTCAACTTTAGCACGTCAAATTCTGTAAAGATTTTAGACCCAGCTGTAGGAGAAGGCGAATTACTTATTTCTATGATAAAAAAAATAAATTCACATTCACCACAAATGCAGATTGATGTAACAGGTTATGAAACCGATATAAATGTCGCCAATAAAACTCAAAATTATATAGAAAATTTATTTCCTGATGTAAAAGTAAAAATCTTACCGGTTGACTTTTTAAATCATATAGATGATATAAAAGATAAATTCGACTTTATTATAGCTAATCCTCCATATATACGAACACAAATACTGGGTGCATCTAAAGCACGAGAAATAGCACAAAAAACTGGACTAACAGGTAGGATTGATATCTATTATGCTTTCTTATTCTATATGAATCAAGTACTCTCTAAAAATGGCATATCAGGATATATCACTTCAAATAAATTTCTCACAATAAAGTCTGGTACCTCAGTTCGGGATTACATAATTGACAACTATAAAATTCATACCATTGTAGATTTTGGAGATACAAAACTCTTTAAAGCATCTGTACTTCCTTGTATTATAGTTTTTTCTAAAGGAAAAACTACTAATAAAAGAAACGTTAACTTTACCACGATCTACGAATCAAATAATGAAGTCAAATCAGCAACTAAAGCCACATCAATATTTGATTGTATTTATAATGAAGGACTTTACATACTACCTAATGGAAAATTTTTTAATATAAAAAAAGGTTTCTTAAAAGATATAAAAAAAGGTGCTTTATGGGTAATATCTTCGCCTCAAAATGAAAAATGGTTACAAATGGTAGAAAGAAACACTCATATGTATTTTTCCGATATTGGAAAAATTCGTGTAGGAATTAAAACTACAGCAGATAACGTCTTTATTGGAGAGAATTGGTCTGGAGAACTTGCTAAGCTAGAGTTGTTAAAGCCATTGATTACACATAGAGATGCTGGACAAATTATATCTAAAAAAACTTCTGGATGGAAGGTCTTATATACACACACAATAAAAAACCAAAAAAAAATGGCTATCAATATTGATAATTACCCCAGAAGTAAAGCATATTTAGAAAAACACTATAGTCAACTTTCAGCAAGAAAATATATTCAAAAAGCGAATCGTAATTGGTATGAGATATGGGTTCCTCAAAATCCAGAATCCTGGAAAAAGACTAAGATAATTTTTAAAGATATTTCTAAGCAACCTGAATTTTGGCTAGATAAAACAGGAGCTATTGTAAATGGTGATTGTTATTGGATTGATATAAATGACTCAATCTCAGAGGATCTCATATATCTTGCTTTAGCTGTTGCAAATAGTACTTTTATAGAAAAATATTATGATATAAAATTCAATACAAAACTTTACTCTGGAAAAAGACGCTATATGAGTCAATATGTTGAGCAATTCCCAATTCCTAATCCCACTACACCAAAGGCCTTAGAAGCTATACATTATGTAAAAAAAATAATAGTAGAGTCGGATGATAATAACCAACTCTACTATAGAAAAAAACTTGATAAGATTATTAGTAAGATTTTTGAAACTTAATCAAAAAAATCTACAGGAAGAGGAATTTGTAATTTCGCATTCGTTCCTCTTCCTTTAAACAACTGAAAATGATTTGAAAAATCCTCTCCTGTTACCAGGTATAAATTTTGCAAAGTAACCTGATCATCCTCAACTAGACCATCAAAAATAGCATAACGTATATCACCACTATAAAAATTAATATTCTCGCTAGAAGCAATTTTTTCACCATCTTCTGGAGAGTGTAAACCTAAGTCAATAGTTGGTGATGTTTGAAGCTTCACTTCTAGTAATTGATTCATAATATCTGGATACGTCCCATCATCTTCATAGTCATTATACCCAAGCCGGTTACATATCAATCGATGTAGCCCTGCACCTCGATTACGTTCCTGCACAGCATCTAAATAATCTAAATTTTCACCTAATAAAGGTAAAAGCAATTCATAAACTTTAGATATTCTTAAAAAATTAGTCCTTTGTGGATAGCTATTTGGATTTATCCCTAATAATGAATCATCAGAATCACTGACCCAATCCTCAACATTACTCGAATCTTTTTGTGAACAAATATTATCTTCATTAGATTTCATTGAAGCCTGATATTTTTTAGTCAATGTTCCTGTTCTATCATACTTTGCAAGCATTTCACCTGTAATAACTTTTACTGCTGTAACAATATCATTCTCATTCACTTTTAGGAATACATATCTCCTAGCTGCATCAACCTCTTCATTCCAAATCTGTACATTAAGGCTTTTTTGACTATAAACATCAAAGTTCTGCCCTGGGAACCTAGGTTGAGTCCTCTTAAAAGATGAAGGAACTGGATATCCAAGTGCCCTACAAACCGCCACCTTAACGATTTTAGAGCGTGTTCGCAATTTATATCCTTGTAAAGGTAATCCAATAAGCGAATTTACCAAAATAGTTTCTAATTCATGTGTTGGAATATATAACTGTGTATTCTCAGGATCAACTGGTTCATAAATAGATAGCCCACTTCTTGAAATATTTTCTACATAATTAACCAAATCTGCACTCCCCTAAACAAATACTTTCTAGATAATATAAGATATAACAGCTGTGTCTATCCTTCCCACCAATAATTTAATAGAATATCCTATATATCTTGAATCAGAATTATAAAAAAGCGGCCCTTGAGGCCGCCTTTCAATATTCGATCACGACAGCCCCCGGGTTCCCTGTGGCACATGAAGGTTACCGCTTAGTGCTGCTACCTCTCAGTCCTGACACGATTCACAGGCCCCCATTGCACAGGCCCGAGAACTGCCATGATCCAATATTGCAATATAAGTATTATACATTATGTAATAAAAGAAGTCTAGTGCCTAAAATTATTAACCTACATATTTATCAAGTAATCACTATCTTACTAAATATAAGAAGCATCAATAAAACATATAATGTTTATCATAAAAGACATTTAACTTTCACTATACTAGAAGACTTTGATGCATTATGATAGGTATTATCAAAAGACTTCGCAATAATTTCCGCCTCTTCACGAATATGATACAACATTGAATCTACATTAAATGCTTCTATAGATGGCAAACTGATTCTAACTATTGTCCCCTTATAATAGGCTTCGCCATACATTCTCTTACCATTAGCTTTTTGATATATATAGTTCTCTCCAGATACAATTAACAAAGAACCTTTTAAAATCCTGCAAATTTCACTAATAAAATATAAACCATATCCAGAATTAGCCCATTCTGATCTATCGTGGTTTTTCTCTCCTGGTGCAAATCGCTCTGATATACCAGGAGCAAGGGCATATTCTAAGGCATTTATATTAGCCTCAATATACTCAGTATGAATACTATTTGACTTTAAACTATCATATATTCCACATCCCTCATCAAATACACATATTTCTGATAGTTTTAACCTAGGCCAGTACTGAGCAGCATAACCTACCATATCACAATTAGAGTGTTCAGGAATATTTCTTATCAATTCTCTTAACACATAATTATAGAGATATTTAAGATCTTCATTATCATGAATTAAAACCGTCGATAATTCTTCTGCTATTATCTCAGCAACTTCACCATCTGCTAAAAATATACCTTTTTCCTTTTTTTTAGTTATAAAATTTTCAAGTTTTATAGGTAAATAATTTTGACTACCTAATAATTCACCAGGCATTTTGCCTAAGTCCAAAAATTTTGATATAAATTTAAAAAATCCCATATTAGAAGCATAGGAAAATCCATTTTGTCCTGGTTTATATCTTACCTGGAAAGTTATATCTGGCTTTCTTTTTCTAGTCATAGCAATAAATTCTTTTATTCCATGTGCAATATAGCATAAAGGAAATGGTTTTACAAACTTCATATCAAATTCAATTATGAAAGTATCATCCAATTCAGAAATTTCCATATTAAACAGCTCATTAATCTGATTTATCGCTTCAATAGGGTCTTCAAATTTAGAAATATAAAAATACAAACATATCCCCCGCTCTTTTAAAGTATACTATTCAAAACTATTAATATATTAATACATCTATATTCATCTACTCTATAAAATAGACCTTAGATCTTAATAAGCTAGAATACTAATGTATAAATTACATATAAGATTAGACTCAATCAAAATAGTTTAATTATCTTAAATATAATTTTACCATATTTACTTATTCACATAATAAAAAATCCAAAAGCCTAATGTAAAAGCAACAAAATACTTTTACATTAGGCAATTCGACAGACTAAACAACTATGAAATTTTATAACTAAAAAACTTTATCTAGATTAGTACATATGGCTAAAGCCAACATAGTATAGTTACACACCGTATAATCCGTCAACCTTTATTTTGCATATTTTTCTTTAAAAGCAGCCAATTGAGCATCTTCTAAGGACAAGCCTTGTTCTTTAAATCGTTCAATAGCCGCATGCATTTCTTCATATGCTACTGGAACAACTTTTGTAAATCTATTTACAAAATTATTCCAATTTTCTAGAATATG
>NZ_CAKQFJ010000011.1 GCF_934230905.1 uncultured Veillonella sp.
TACTGCAGCATAAAAAATTCCGAGCAACCAGTTTAGGTTACTCGGAAATAAAAGTCTAACTTTTTGGGGTCACTACAGTATAAGTGGGGTTTTTGTAGTTTTTCGGAGATGAATCCTATATAATAAATAGTATGCAAAGTCGTTTTTGAAAGGGGTTACGTATGAATATTTTATATAGTGAACAGTCTCAACGTACTCGTAGTGCAGAGTTATTAGTGCTGGTATTTGTTATTTTGCTGATTAGTGCGATGGGCTTTACTACTTATAGAAGCATAGCCGTGAGTCATGTATTACTTTCAGAATATTTTATTGAAATTGTAGCACTAATTGTCATTGTTAAGCAGGCTGTTAGTAGTTATACCTATATATTGACGGACTCAGAATTTATTATTCGGGAACAATCCTTTTTTAGAAAGCGTATATTTTCTGTAAAATATGATGATATTGATGGTGTTTATGCATTTAATCGTGATTTTTTGACAAATTTACGATATCGATATAAGTATAGAAAATGTTCTACTTCTGATGATAGACCTATTTGGTTTATGGTATATTCCATTACTAAAGGTAAAAAAGTGCAATATGGTCGTGTTATGTTAAAAGCAGACAATGAGTTTTATGAACAATTAGCACAATTTGTGCCTAATCGTATTCGTGTACCAGAAGCAGATGTTATTTTTTATGCTACTGTACGTGCTGATGCGGTAAAACAAGGTATTGATGTTAAAGACTATTATGTGAGCTTAATGAATAAAGTAGAAGAACAGGAATAAAAATGAGTGGATTATATTTAGCTAGTCAGTCACCAAGACGTACAGAATTATTGCACCAAGTAGGTATAGATCATATTGTTGTTACGAGTTCATATGTAGAAAAGAATGTGGTGACTAAAGATCCTATTGAAATGGTAAGAGCTCAAGCCTTAGGTAAAGCTCGTTGTGCGGATAATGTGCCAAATGATGCCATTGTATTAGGAGCTGATACAATTGTTGTATTTGATGGACAGGTATTAGGCAAACCGCATAGTAAGGATGAGGCACGTGTAATGCTTCGTACATTATCTGGCCAGGTACACTCTGTTATTACTGGTGTGGCAATGCTCATTAAAGGCCACGAAATCGTATTTCATAATGAAACAAAGGTGTATTTTAAAACGTTACAGGATTTTGAAATCGAATCATATATCGACTCTTTAGAACCTATGGATAAAGCTGGTGCTTATGGTATTCAAGGAAAAGGGGCTCTATGGGTCGATAAAATTGAAGGTTCTTATTCGAATGTAGTGGGCCTTCCCGTAGAACAGGTATATGAAGAACTATGTAAAGCATTAGGTGTAAAAGAGTAAGTATTACAAAGTGATTTAGTATTTTGATAAAATACAACAATATATTTGAATTTGAATGTAGAAGTATATGAGGCTGATTATGTTTATGTACTATAAAAATGGAGAAACTCTATGCAAGTCAAAACTATCAGCGTAAAAGATATGTTGCCATTTCAACGGCCTCGAGAAAAATTTGTTGCTTTAGGACCTAAACAAATGGCGATGGAAGAATTATTGGCTATATTATTGCGAACCGGGTTAAAAGGACAATCATCAATCGATTTAGCTCATACGATTATTAATTCTTTTACAGATGGTATCTGTGGATTAAATCATATAACGGTAGATGACCTAGTAAAAATTAAAGGTGTTGGCATTGATAAAGCTGTCACTATTTGTGCGGCTATTGAATTAGGTAGACGGTTAGGAGAGTTAAAAATAACCTCTACCTATGAAGATTTTTCACAGCCTTATGTTATTGCTCAATATGTAATGGAACGTTTACGGCATGAAACCGAAGAACATGTATTGGCGGCTATGTTGACATCTCGTAATAAATTGATTCATATAGAAACCATTTCTAATGGGGGACTCACATCAAGTCTCGTAGAGCAGCGTGTGGTATTTAGAAAGGCGATTGCTTGTAATGCGGCAGCTATAATTTTAATTCATAATCATCCCTCTGGAGATAGTCGACCAAGTGATGATGATATACGAGTTACCAAGTTGTTTGTGAGTGCTGGACAATTTATGGGCATTCCTGTTTTAGACCATATCGTTATTGGTGATGGAGAATTTACAAGTTTAAGTGAAATTGGTAAATTAAGCTAGTTATGGTAAAATGGAATGATGATGTAATGAAGGAGATTAGCATTATGAATTCCATTTTACCGTCTTTCGGAAAAGATGTGAGTATCGATATAGGTACGTCTATGACACGTGTCATGGGAGGCACGCGAGAGACTATGATGAGTGAGCCATCTATTGTGGCTACTGATACAAAATTAGAAAAAATTGTTGCTGTAGGTGATGAAGCGGATCGTATAGTTCGACGTATGCCTGACATGTGGATACCTTTGACACCATTACAAGATGGTTTTATCGTAGATTATCGTGTGATGCATACTATGTTGAAATATTTTTTACATAAAGTGTCTAACACACTACGTAGATCTCGAGTGCTAGTGGGGGTTCCTTGTGGTATGACTGATGTAGAACAAAGGGCCATGATGGATGCTGTTATCCAAGCTGGTGCACGTGAGGTATTCCTTATTGAGCGCCCTGTTGCAGCTGCTATTGGTGCAGGTCTACCAATCTTTGATGCTTGTGGATCTATGGTTATTGATATTGGTGAAGGCACTACTGATATGGGGATTATCTCATTAGGTGGCACTGTTATTAGTAAAACGATACGCTTTGGTGGTGCTGATTTAGATCAGGCCATTATGCAATATATTAATCAGTGTTTTGGTTTAATGGTATCAGAACAAACAGTGACAGATATTAAACATGCTGTAGGGTCGGCTGTTATACCAGCAGAAGATTGCGAGTTCTCTTTTTCTGGTCGTGATATGACGAGTGGTATTGTAAGGCGTTCAGTTCTACATCAATCTGAAATCTATCAAGTAATTAATAAACGACTTGAAGATTTTTTAGATGCTATTCAACAAATGATTCGTGTTACAGCTCCTGAATTAGTGGCTGATATCATGCAACATGGCATTGTTTTGACTGGTGGTATGGCACGGTTACAAGGATTAGCAGAGCGAATTAGTACTGAAATTAGGGTGCCTGTTCAAGTAGCGTCTGAACCAGAATTAAAGGTTGTACAAGGACTACATCGTAGTTCTGGACAAATTGTAGAACTAGCTCGCTTTATTATTAATTCAAAGGATAGGAAGGGACGTGTATGATACAATCAGATCGAAAATTATTAATCTTTGTTGTTCTTGGCTGTATTATCATGGCACTTCTTGGTTTTGCGTGGAAACAGCGAACTAGTATTCCTTTTGTCACTGTACCACTAGAAAAAATTACAACTCCATTCACATATGGTTCGGCACGTTTACTGTCAACGATTCAAACAGGTATACGTATTATTGATAATGCTATATTGGGTATGATTGAAAGTGAGAATAAGGATAATACTATTGCTGACCTACAACAAAAGGTGTTGAATCATGATGAAGTTGTAGCTGAAAACATTCGACTACGTCAAATGCTTAACTATAAATCAACGCATACAGAATTTACAATGACTTTGGCTGGTATTATTACTAAAGATTTTGGGACATGGACAAATACGTTTACTATTGATCGTGGTGAGAATGATGGCATAAAACCTAATATGGCGGTGGTAGTACCGAGTGGTGTCGTTGGGTTTGTTACTGATGTATACCCTAATTCGGCTCGTGTACAAACTATTTTGGATCCTCGTAGTGCTATTGGTGTTATTGTACAGCGTCCTGAATCACGTTTAGCAGGTGTAGTAAAAGGTGATGGTAATCATCCTAATGAACCTATGATGGTCAACATTGCCCGTGATGGGGATATACTTGTTGGAGATAAATTGATTACATCTGGATATGGTGGTATTTATCCAAAAGGTTTGTTGGTAGGCAATGTGTTAACGCTAACAAATGATACTGAAGGCTTCGTTAAAAATGCGGCTATCCAACCAAGTGTTGATTTTAATCGTTTGGAGGAAGTATTTATCATTACATCCTCTACGGTACAATCACCTGATAAGGCAAAATTAGAACCTAAACTAGTTCCTCAAACACAACGTGATCAAGTTCAAGGGGCTAAAGGAGCTATAAATCAATGAGATATATTGCAGTAGTTTTAGCATGTTGTGCATTGTATTTTATACAAGCTCAAGTATTACCGGCTATATTTCATACAAATTGGCTGCCTAATTGTATACTGACCGCGGTTGTTTTAATTACGATTTTTAAAGGTCGGAAAATGGGGCTGGTTGCCGCCTCCGTAGGGGGTTCTATTCATGATATATTAATATCCAACTTTTTTGGATTACATCTATTTCCATATATTATCGTAGTATACCTTCTATCTCTTCTAAAAAGCAGTATTTACGAAGAACGTTGGTATTGGTCTTGTGCAATTATTGGCGTTTGTACAATTGTAGATGGCATTGTACGATGTCTTATGATTAGTGCCAGTGGCGGTGATATCTATTTCATTTCTTATATGGGGCATATGGTTATGCCAACTGTATTTTGGAATGCTATATTAGGTGGTATAGGCCATAAATTGATGGGCCTTATGGAAGAAAAAGAGGATTATATTTGGTAGTATTGCTGATTTAGTAAAGCATATAAGGGGAATCATAGGTGCTTGAAAGTTTATATAAAAGAAAAAAAACGAGCCGCTTTGATGTGCTTTTCTATATTGTAATGGGTATCTTCGTTATCCTAGGACTCCGTTTATTTGCTATGCAAATATTAGAGGGTGGTTATTACCAAGCTAAAGCAGAGGGAAATCGCCTGCGTATTGTACCAATGACGGCGGCTCGCGGAGTTATGTATGATAGAAATGGTCAGATTCTAGTTGGTTCCAGACCTGCATATACTATTTCTATTATGCCTAATGGAAAACCATTAGATGATGATGAATTAGCTAAGCTAGCTACATTGTTACATAAAAAGCCAGAAGATATTCAAAAGAAAGTAAATGATCATAAGCATGGGTATGAACCGATACGTATTGCTAATGATATTCCTATGGACGTAGTTACTAGTATAGAAGAGCATCGCCATGAATTGCCAGGTGTATCTATTGATGTAGAGCCTTTGCGCTATTATCCGTATGAAACTATGGCAGCTCAATTATTTGGGTATGTTGGTGAAGTGAGTGAAGATGAACTTGCTGAGATTAAGGAACAGGATCCGAATACAACAGTTGGTGCTGGCTCTATTTTAGGGCGTGCCGGTTTAGAAAAACTGTATGACTCAGTTTTACGCGGCGTTGATGGTGGTAAGCAACTTGAAGTTGATGCATCAGGGCGACCAGTAGCTGAAGTTGATCGTAAGCATACAGTGCCAGGGTCAAATATTCATCTTACGATTGATGTAAATATTCAAAAAGCGGCAGAAGAGGCTGTAAAAAAAGAATTGGATCAGTTACGTGGTCAAGGTGCAACTGGTGCAGCTGTTGTTGCGTTAGATCCTAATACAGGTGCTGTTCTTGCTATGGTGAGTGCTCCTGAGTTTAATCCTAATTGGTTTGCAAAAGGAATTACTTCAGCGCAATGGACTCAATTAAATAATGATAAGAGTCATCCCTTTGAAAATAAGGTGATTGCCGGTGAATATCCACCAGGGTCACCGTTCAAGATTGTAACCGGTACAGCTGCATTAGATTTAAAAAAAGTATCACCAGATGAAATGATTTTTGATAGTGGGAAACATTGGCTCATTGATAAGAGAAATGCAGAAGGTGAAGCATTAGGCTGGTTGAATTTTAATCGCGCCTTAGCTAAGTCTGATAATGTGTATTTCTATGAGATGGGGAATCGTTTAGGCATTGAAAATATCGATACCTATGCTCGTTACTTTGGCTTAGGTGAAAAAACAGGCATTAACCTTGTTGGTGAAGCTGCTGGTAACGTAGCAAGTCCAGAGTACAAGCGAAAAGTTTTTGATCAAGATTGGTATTTAGGAGAGACTTTTGATGCCGCTATTGGTCAGTCTTTTCATTTGGTAACGCCATTACAAATGGCAGTACTTCTTAGTCAGGTAGCTAATGGTGGTATTAGATATCAGCCATATGTGGTGAGTCGCGTCGATAATCCTGATGGGACACCGGCCGAAATTTTTGGACCTAAGAATTTAGGAGTGCTTCCTGTACCTAAAAATATTATGGATCTTATTCGAGAAGGCCTTCGTGATGTAACAAATGAAGGTGGTACTGCCGGTGAGTTATTTAAAGGGTTTCCTGTAGCTGTAGCAGGTAAAACAGGAACAGCTGAAAATGCTCATGGTAGAGATCATGGGTGGTTTGTTGCGTATGCACCATATGATAAGCCTCAGATTGTAGTAGTCGCTCTTGTTGAACAAGGTGGTTTTGGTGCTGGATCAGCAGGTCCTATTGTACGAGATATTTTGAGTGCATATTTTAAAGTTCCTAATGCTAGTCAAAAAGAGTCTGCTGCAAAGATATCTAATACTAATAAGAAGGAATCACAAGATATTAAGCCAAGTAAAAAGGAATAGGAAGGATATAATGGGGGATATAATCGGTCTTATCTCAGGTAAAGGTGGCGTAGGTAAAACAACTATAACAGCTTGTGTAGGGGCTGTTCTTAGCGAACAAGGTTATCGTGTTCTGCTTTGCGATGGTGATTTTGGCTTGCGTGATCTAGATATTATACTGGGAAAAGAAGATGAAGTTTGTTTTGATGCCTATAATGCATTAGAAGATAAGTCCATGGCTGATGATGTAGTCATGAAAATTCAAAAAAATTTATATTTTTTGCCAGCCAGTCAAAGTGTTCGCTGGGAAGATATGGGGCGTAAAAAATATAGAAAATTTGTTAATCGTTTAGCTGATTCCCATGATTATGTACTTGTTGATTGTCCAGCAGGTATTGGTCGTGGCCTTGAATCAATTATGGAATTAGCACATCGCTTTTTGATTGTGACGCAACCATTATGGGTTTCTTTACGAAACGCAGCACGAACTATTCAATTTTGTCGCGAATATGGTCATCGTGATTATGCAGTCATATTTAATGCGGTTCATACTGATCGTGAGATGCCTAATATGTATGACATGCTAGATGCGTTAGGAGCTGAATACGTAGGCTCTATCTTGCCTTATGATATACAAATTTTAGATGAAACACAGGCGGGGCAGCTTATCCAAGATATACCAAAAGAATATCGACATATGTTGTCTCCTGTAGTAGATTATATTATTTCGGGTGAAGCCTGGGATGAACAAGAAATTATTGATCGTTTTCAAGATATGACAGTAGTTAAGCCGACGAAAATTACTGGAATGGGTACATTGGCACAATCTGTAGACGTAACTGATGCTGAGGATGATAATAGACAGGTGATATATACAAGCTCTTGGTCTACTAAACATCGACTTATTTCTGGTAAAGAAAGTATGTGGCGTCGTGTTCGTTTGAAGTAGGTGCAATATGTTACATAGAATTTGGCGTGACTGTGATTGGGTAATCATTATATGCACAGTGTTACTTGTTGCTATGGGCGTAGTTGCTATCGGTAGTGCTACCCATATAAATCAAACAGGACTTCACTTTTCAACATTGGTAGCAAAGCAACTGATTTTTTTTGTTATTAATGTAGCACTTGTAATTGGCATTCAATTTATGGACTATCATAAATTAAGAGACTGGTCTAATGGTATATATATTCTGACAATTATTTTGCTATTAGCGGTAGTGTTTGTGGGGACTTCGGCTCTAGGTGCACAGCGTTGGATTCAAGTAGGTCCAATTACGATTCAGCCATCAGAATTTTCAAAGTTATTGATGATTATTTGTATGGCTAAAATGCTAGAGTCACGATATAACAAGTTGGATACATTTAAGTCTCTTCTTATACCTGTACTCTATGTAGGGGTACCAATTTTACTAGTTTTCATGCAACCAGATTTGGGTACATCTCTAGTTTATATAGCTATTTTTATAGGGATGCTTTTTGTTTCTGGAATCCGATTGCGATTGGTTCGTATTATTGCTACGGTGGGGGTTTTGTTACTGCCGTTAGCTTGGTTTGTTTTGAAAGATTATCAAAAGCAACGTATTCTTGTATTTATGAATCCTGATATTGATCCATTTGGATCTGGTTATCATATTATTCAATCAAAAATTGCTATTGGTTCCGGAACTATATTCGGTAAAGGTCTATTTAATGGAACACAAAGTCAATTAAACTTTTTACCAGAAAATCACACAGATTTTATTTTTTCTGTTATTGGTGAAGAGTTAGGTTTTATAGGATGCATCTTTGTGTTAATTCTATTATTTATGCTCATTTATCGTAGTATAAAAGTAGCATACACTTGTAATGATCGATTTGGTATGTTATTGGCTACAGGTATTGGCTCTATGTTATGTTTTGAAGTATTGATTAATGCTGGTATGACTATGGGAATTATGCCTGTTACAGGGATACCATTACCATTTATCAGTTATGGTGTTAGTGCATTGACAACTAATATGATAAGCATAGGTATTTTATTGAATATATCAATGCAGCGTACAAAATATATTTTTTAGTTAGGAATTGTTTTGAAAGAAGTCTTTCATAAAAGACGGAGGATGTATGGTTCAATTAGATACGTCATGGTTACAACATGTCCAAAAGCCAGCCCGTTATACAGGTGGTGAATATAACAGTATAGTGAAAAATCATGATACTGTTGATGTAACTATGGCGCTAGGATTTCCTGATGTATATGAAGTGGCTATGAGTCACCTAGGCATCAAAATTTTATATGGTTTAGTTAATCGTCGTGATGATGCAGTAGCAGAACGCGTATTTGCTCCATGGCACGATATGGAAGAGGAAATGCGCAAACGAAATATACCGTTGTTCTCCTTAGAAACACGTACGCCTGTAAAGGAGTTTGATGTACTTGCTTTTACACTACAATATGAGATGAGTTTTACCAATATTCTTAATATGTTGGATTTAGCGGGCATTCCTATGTATGCTAAAGATCGTGATATGGATTTTCCATTGCTTGTATGTGGTGGTCCTTGTGCCTATAATGTGGAGCCTATTGCAGATTTTTTTGATGTTGTTTCTCTTGGTGAATCTGAAGAGTGGGGCGATGAATTTATTGATCTTCTCAAAGCAGAAAAAGCAAAGGGATTCCCTGGTGGTAAGGAAGCATTTTTGCGAAAAGCATCTCAAATTCCTGGTACCTATTGTCCTGCGTTATATGATGTAGAATATACAGAACATGGAGATTTTAAATCCATTAATCCCCGATTTGAAGATGTACCTGCTACAATTCAAAAACGTATTATAGAAGATGTTGAAAACGTATTTTTCCCGACAAAACCGGTGGTACCATTTTTAGATATCGTTCATGACCGTGCTGTTCTTGAATTATTCCGTGGCTGTACACGGGGGTGTCGTTTCTGTCAGGCTGGTATGCTATATCGTCCTGTTCGTGAACGAACACCAGAACGATTGTTAGAAATAGCAAAAGAAACGATTGCTAATACTGGTTATAATGAAATTTCTTTAATGAGTTTAAGTTCTGCTGATTACTCTAAATTGCCAGAATTAGTAGATATGCTTATGGAAGAGTTTAAAGATAAACAGGTAAGTGTTAGTTTACCATCATTACGTATTGATAGTTTTTCTATTGATATTGCTAAGAAAGTACAACAAGTACGTAAGAGTGGGCTTACCTTTGCTCCAGAAGCAGGTTCTCAGCGGATGCGTGATGTTATTAATAAAGGTGTTAGCGAAGAAGATTTGCTAGCAGCATGTACGAATGCCTTTAAATCAGGATGGAATACGGTGAAGCTTTACTTTATGATGGGCTTACCAACTGAAACTGATGAGGACTTGGCAGGTATTGCTAACCTTGCGTATAAGGTACTCGATTTGCACCGTGATATTACAGGTAAGCGCAATGGTAGCGTAACTGTTAGTGTGTCGTTCTTCGTACCAAAAACACATTCTCCATATCAGTGGTATGGTCAACAGGATGTAGAAGAAATTCATCGTAAGCAGAAATATTTAAAATCACTTATTAATAACCGAAATATCTCCTATCATTATCATGATGGATATACTGGTTATATGGAGGCTGTATTTGCCCGTGGAGACCGTAGATTATCTAAGGTATTAGTAGAAGCGTGGAATCTAGGTTGTAAGTTTGACGGTTGGACTGAGTTCTTTAGTTATGAAACTTGGTTAAAAGCTTTTGAAAACTGTGGCGTTGACCCTGCGTATTATGCACGTCGCACTCGTGATTTTGATGAACCATTACCTTGGGATCATTTGGATTGTACTGTGAGCAAGGCGTTTTTAAAACGCGAATGGGAACAAGCTGTTGCTGAAAAGATAACACCAGATTGCCGTCGTGGACCATGTAAGGGCTGTAATGTATGCCCTGAATTGGATACGGCTATTGTAGATTATAAGGAGGGTGGCAGAGTTGAAAAAATTACGTTTGGCCTTACATAAAGGCGAAGAGTTACGATTCTTGTCGCATCTCGATTTTGCGCAAGCCGTAGAGCGAATGATTCGCCGTGCAAACATTAAAATGGCCTATTCTGAGGGCTTTAATCCGCATATGAAAATTAGTTTTTCTTCTGCATTGGCATTAGGTGTAACGGCAGAAGCAGAATATATTGATATGGATGTGTTGGAAGATGATAGCTTAGAGTCTATCATGGCGCGATTAAATGCAGTGGCTCCTCGTGGACTTGAGGTCCTAGATGGTAAGATTATGCCTGATAAGGTTAAAAAAATGATGGCTATTTGCAATTATGCAATTTACGAAGTAACTGGACCTGTCACAGAACAGGATGTGGATTGGGGAGCTTTACTCAAGCCTTTCAATGAAGCTGGTGAAATTTCTTATGAAAAGGTTACCCCTAAAAAGACTCGTATTATCGATGTGAAGGAATTTGTAAAAGAACCGATTATAGCATCTGTAAAAGATGGTATAGTTACCCTTACTATGGGAATTGGTATTTATCCACAAGGTACTATAAAACCAAGTGAAGTATGGGATCTTGGTAAAAATCAATATAATTGGCCTATTACTTCTAGTTATGAAATTCATCGTAAAGCAATTATGGTAGAAAACGAAGATGGTCGTTTTACTCCACTAGATATTAATTATTAGTGTTAATTTTTTAGATTAGAGCTAAGCGTTTTATTACAATATTTTGAATCTGAACTATATAGGAAGGGAGGGAAAAGATGCATAAAATTTTAGTTAATGTTATGCGTGAGGAAATTCGCATGGCCGTCATTGATGAGAATGAACAGCTAATTGATTTTGTTTTGGAACGTACCGATGAGTTTCATATGGCAAACCACATATACAAGGGTACTGTTAAAAATGTATTGAATGGAATGCAAGCTGCTTTCGTAGATATTGGAGGCTCGCAAAATGCCTATTTAAACCTCCAACAAGGTAAGGAACAGAAAATATTACCGCGCTTATCTGTGGGACAACAAATCCTCGTTCAAGTGGTGAAAGAAGAAATGCTTGGTAAGGGGGCACGCGTTACAGCCGATGTAAGCTTAGCGGGACGATTTATGGTGTTACTACCATACTCTGAAGGTATGCATATTTCTAAAAAGATTACCGATGAATTTGTACGTGCTAAATTGCAAGAGTTGGCAGCTCCTTATGTGAAAGAAGGTTGTGGATTTATTATCCGCACTGCGGCTGCTAAGGCTAGTGCAGAAGAAATTGCTCGCGATATGGATTACTTGTGGCGTACTTGGCAACATGTATTAAAACGTTTTAAAGTTGCTAAAAGTGGGACAGACCTATACAGTGATGCGGATTTTTGGTTTCGCCTTGTGCGCGATTATGCACATCGTAATGTAGAGGAAATTATCGTCGATTCCGACATGGGGGAATCCCGACTATTAGATCTTTTAGGTCATGGGCCTACATCGCAACAAATCAAAGTAACACGCCATCGAGATAGTATGCCTATTTTTAAAGCGAATCACATTGAACCTCAATTAGAGGATCTTATCTCTCGTGATATTAATCTTCCTTCTGGTGGTTCTATTCGTATCGATCATACGGAGGCCCTTACTGTATTTGATGTGAACTCGGCTCACTATACTGGCAAATCTAACAAACTAGAAGATCTAGCTTTCACAGTTAATAAAGAGGCGGCCAAAGAAATCTGTCGCCAACTACGCTTGCGCGATATAGGAGGTATTATTGTTGTTGATTTTATCGATATGAAAGATAAAGAGCATCAACAAGAGCTCCTCAAATTGTTGAGTGCACAGGCTAAACTAGATAAGATGAAAACCGTTGTCTGTGGTATTAGTTCGCTTGGATTAGTAGAAATGACTCGAAAACGGGCACGCCAAGGTTTACAAACATTGATGTTTGATACTTGCCCTCAATGTGGGGGCACAGGCTATATGCTGTCTGGTAGAACTGTGTATATGCAGATTGTACGTCGTATTCGTGAGTTATTTAAGTCTGGACGTATTAAGTCTAATCTAGAAATCGAAGTTCATCCTGAAGTGGCTCAGTATTTGACGAAATCTGTTCTTGAAGATTTAGGAAACTCTATTGGTCGTAGCATTTCCATCGTTGTCAATCCACAAATTAGTAGAGAAGGGTATTCCTTGATGGCTGTAGCTGAATAAGTAAGTAGTTTAGTTTGTTGATAGGTGAGTATCGTGTCTGTTATTGAAATTATATTAATCAGTATTGGTCTAGCCATGGATGCATTTGGTGTATCTATCGGTAAAGGTTTGACTATGCCTGTCGGAGAGAATGGTCGGAAAGTGACCTTAGCGTTTCTGTTTGGTCTCTTTCAGTTCCTTATGCCTATAATTGGATGGCTTATAGGTCGTCAATTTATCGATATTATCTCTGAGTGGGATCATTGGATTATCTTTGGTCTGCTTGGCTATCTTGGTATTGCTATGATACGAGAAGGACTTAGCGATGAAACTGATGAAGACGATGATAAGCAATTTCTCGGTGCTTGGGAAATGATGATGTTATCCGTTGCAACAAGCTTAGATGCGATGGCCGTAGGTTTGACCTTTGCTTTTTTACCAATCGATGTATGGGAAGCATCGATAATGATTGGTGTTATTACCTTTGGTATATCTTTAATTGGGGTATATTTAGGTAAATTCATGGGGCAATTCGTTGGAAAATATGCAGACATACTGGGTGGGGGCGTCCTAATTCTTATCGGGACGAAGATACTCTTGCAACACCTTGGGATTATCGGAGAATTTTAAAGGTTGTATATATGAAAATATCAGAAACTGAGCGTATGTTAAGGGATTTGTATTTGACATGGATGTGTAAATACGATATACTATATCAGTATTAGTTCGGTTTACTGAACTTTGCAATCCGCGTGAAGCAGGTTTAAACGCCCGACCGATGTTCGGGTCGGGATACCGAATTCAGCGAGTTCGATAACAAGGAGGTGTTCTCATGTACGCAATTATTAAAACTGGTGGTAAACAATATCGCGTTGCTGAAGGCGATGTAATTACTATCGAAAAATTGGAAGCAGCTGCTAACGATTCCGTAACATTCGAAGAAGTTTTGACTGTAGTGAATGACGGCGACGTTAAAGTTGGCGCTCCTCTTGTAAACGGTGCAAAAGTTACAGGTACAGTTCTTGAACATGGTAAAGGTAAAAAAGTTTTAGTATTCAAATACAAAGCTAAATCCAACTACCGTCGTCGTCAAGGCCATCGTCAACCGTTCACAAAAGTTCGTATTGAATCTATCCAAGCTTAATTATGGTTTCCATTGGAATCCAACGGAACGAGGATGACCAAATTGTTGGTTGTCACATGTCCGGTCATGCAGGATATGATGAACATGGCTATGATATAGTGTGTGCTGCAGTTTCTGTACTGTCTGCCACAACCATGTTGGGACTTACTAAAATTGCTCGCCAACAAGGTGAGTTTTCTAATAGTGAAGGCCAATGTGATATGGTCCTCTCTGGTGAGATAACCCAGAGTGGTCAGGATATATTAAATACTATGCTTCTCGGACTAGAAGAAATTAGTAAACAATATCCAGAGTTTGTCCAAATACACAAAATATAGGAGGTGAACTACATGTTTACTTTTGATTTGCAATTGTTCGCACATAAAAAAGGTGTGTCCAGTACTCGTAACGGTCGTGATAGTGAATCTAAACGTCTTGGTGTTAAATGCCATGATGGTTCCATCGTAAAGAGCGGTAACATCATCGTTCGTCAACGTGGTACTCACTTCCATCCTGGTACTAACGTAGGTATCGGTAAAGATGACACTTTATTTGCTCTTGTGCCTGGTAAAGTAGCATTTGAACGTGCTGGTCGTTATAACCGTAAAGTTAGCGTATACCCTGTAGAAGCTTAATTTTACTGATTATTAATCCCTAGTGGTTTATCCACTAGGGATTTTTTTGTATATATATTTTAAATTCCTATGCTTTTTAGTAGGAATAGTGGTATACTTAGTACAGTATCAGTGAAAGAACACTAAAATGGTGATGATATACTTTCACAGACCTAAATGGTGGACGTGATCACCGGAAAGATTTGAGGTAAGTACTATGTATGATGTAAAATCTCCTAAGGCGGAGGAGTTTATTTCTCATCAAGAGATTCTAGATACTCTTGCCTATGCAGAGGAAAATAAAGAAAATCGTGAGTTGTTAGACCAAATTTTAGCTAAGGCGGCTACATTTAAGGGGTTGAATCACCGAGAAGCGGCTGTGCTCTTGGAATGCCCATTACCTGAATATAAAGAAAAGCTGTTTGCGCTGGCGAAAGAAATTAAAAAAGCTATTTATGGTGATCGCATTGTGTTATTTGCGCCACTTTATCTATCTAATTATTGTATTAATGGCTGCGTATATTGCCCATATCATTCTAAAAATCGTGACATAAAACGAAAAAAATTGACCCAAGAACAAATTAAAGATGAAGTTATTGCCTTGGAAGCAATGGGGCATAAACGTATTGTGATTGAATCAGGTGAAGATCCTCTCAACAATCCACTTGAGTATATCTTGGAATCTATTAAGACCATTTATAGCATTAAAAATAAAAACGGCGAGATTCGTCGTGTTAATGTAAACATTGCTGCATGTTCTGTTGAAGATTATAAAAAATTACATGATGTTGGTATTGGGACTTATACATTATTCCAAGAAACGTATAATAAAGAAAACTATGAGGCTTTGCATCCAACAGGGCCTAAAAGTGATTATGCATATCATACTGAAGCGATGGACCGTGCTATGGAAGGCGGTATCGATGATGTAGGTATTGGCGTGTTATATGGATTGGAACACTACAAATATGATTTTGTAGGTCTGTTGATGCATGCTGAGCATTTGGAAGCTGTTCATGGGGTTGGCCCTCATACGATTTCTGTACCACGTATTTGTCCAGCTGATGATATTGATGTAGATGATTTTAGCAATGCTGTGCCAGATGATATTTTCGAAAAAATTGTAGCCCTTATTCGTGTATCCACGCCGTATACGGGGATGATTATGTCTACAAGGGAAACACAATCTATGCGTGAACGTGGATTGGCATTAGGGATTTCTCAAATTAGCGGTGGTTCTCGAACTAGCGTAGGTGGTTATAAAGAAGAAGAAAAACCGGAAGATAATTCTGCACAGTTTGATCGTAGTGATACCCGCACATTGGATGAAATTGTAGATTGGCTCTTGGGGCTTGGCTATGTACCTAGTTTCTGTACTGCATGCTATCGTGCTGGACGTACTGGTGACCGATTTATGGCTCTTGCTAAATCGGGGCAAATTCATAATTGTTGTCAACCAAATGCTTTAATGACGTTAAATGAATATATTATGGATTATGGCGATGAAAAAACAAAAAAACATGGCGCCAAGGTTATTGAAAATCAATTGGAAAATATTAAAAACGATTTAGTGAAAGATAAGGCCAAGGCCTATATTGCCCAAATGAAAGATGGAAAACGAGATTTTCGTTTCTAATAGATTGTTTTACTGTTTTATGCATAAAAATAATATATATTAATGTACATAAGCACTGTTTATTATGAAAATGATAATAAACAGTGCTGTTTTTTTGAGAAAAGAAATTAGATTTTATACTTTAAATAATCATAAAATCCTTTATTTATAAGGATGATTGTAGTACAATTAAAGAAGATGATAATGATAATGAATTTATAAATAATGTTAATATTGATTATAAATTGTTATCTATTCAATAAATATTGATATATTTATATATTACCGGGGTTTGGATGATGAAGAAGAAACGTTGGCATATTATGCCAAGGGATATAGAAAAAGAGAATACATTAATCCGTGAACTCGGTGTGAACCCGATTGTAGCAAGATTGATGGTCAATCGGAATATTAATATAGATGAAGGTCATCAATTTTTGGAGGGATCTCTTAAAGATTTATTGGACCCTTTCACATTGAAAGACATGGAAACTGCGGTGTCCCTTATTCTTGAAACTATAGAGGCTGGAAAATCTATAGTTGTTTATGGTGATTATGATGTGGATGGCATTACAGCTACATCACTGTTATATCGCTTTTTAGTAAAAATGGGAGCGAATGTAAGCTATTATATACCAGAACGACAGAGTGAAGGGTACGGGCTTAATTTAGAGGCATTAGAACATATTATTTCAGATAAAGCATCCCTCGTTATAACGGTGGATTGTGGTATTAGTTCTTATGATGTTGTGCAAGCCGTTGGGGATCGTATAGATATTATTATTACGGATCACCATACTGCACCAGCTCAAATTCCTCCAGCACGTGCTGTTATCAATCATAAACAGGTGGATTGTCCTTATGCTGATAAAAACTTATCTGGTGTGGGCGTCGCATTTAAACTCTGTCAAGCTTTGTGGTTGCGCCAGTGTGGAGAATGGTATCTTGAAGATTTAGATATTGTTGCATTAGGAACTGTAGCTGACGTTGTTCCGTTGGTGGGAGAAAATCGTATCATTGTACAGGCTGGCCTTAAGAAGATGAACGAGTTACCTAATTTAGGTATTGATAAGCTTGTAGACGTGGCTGGGTTGCATGATAAAACTATTACAGCGGGACACATTGGCTTTACCTTAGCGCCGCGTTTGAATGCTGCCGGTCGTGTGACTCATGCAACGCGTGCGGTAGAGTTGTTAGTGACAGAGGATGTTGATTTAGCAGAAGCGATTGCTCTAGAACTGCAAGAAACGAATATGGAACGCCAAGAAATTGAACGCTCTATTCATGAAGAAGCTCGGACTCATGTTGTTGAGCAAGGACATTTGGCAGATTATGTTACCGTAGTATCCGGTGAGGATTGGCACCCAGGTGTAATCGGAATTGTTGCATCACGATTGGTAGAGGAATTTTACAAGCCTACATTTGTTATTAGCATTGATAATGGTGTAGGAAAAGGGTCTTGCCGTAGTATCGATGGTTTTAATATTTATAATGCATTGAAATCCTGTGAAGATTTATTAATTCAATTTGGTGGACATGCTGCAGCAGCAGGATTTAGTATCGATGCTAGTCGGATTCCTGAATTGCGGCAACGTTTAACTGAGTATTGTAAAATTCATGTAACTCCAGATGAGTATACACCTGTTGTATCAATTGATGCTACATTACCTGTAGATGATATTGATATAGATATTGTAGAGCGTGTGTCTGCATTGGAACCTTATGGAATGGGGAATAGTACACCTGTATTTGGCGTATTGGATGCCAAAGTACAAGACATTATGCTTATGGGGCAACTTAAAAATCACTGCAAGGTGATTCTGTCTACTGCCAATGGTAGTATTGATGCTATCGCATGGAATCGACCTGATTTATTTAGACAAATTTTTCAGGGAATGAATGTAAAAGTTGCTTTTACTCTTCAAAAAAATGAATGGCAAGGTTTTATATCACCACAACTGATGATTCAAGATATAGAACCTAATATAGAGGAGCCTATTCAATTACATGCTGAAGGGTTGCGTGAAATATATACAATTGTTCGTCAAGCATTAAGAGGCGAAACGGGATCTTTATATCATGTGGAACAAGAAATTTTACGACGTAAACCTAATAATCAAAATAGTTCATCTGCATTGATGGCTCTTGATGTATTTAAAGAATTAGGTATTATTAGTGAAGAAACAAATGATAATGGACAAGCGATGATTCGTTGGAATGTCATCAATGGAAAACTTGATTTAACAACGTCTGTTACATTTATTACATATAGTCAGCAGGAGGTGATAGAATGATGACCATAAATGAAGAGGGTAAAGCCTTAGTTGAGCAAAAAAGTTTTAACAAAGAAGAGGCTTTAAAAGAGTTTATGGATTATGTGCATTCATATCTAGGGGATGATGAATGTGAGCAAATTATGAAGGCTTTCACCCTTGCAGATAAAGCCCACGAAGGTCAATTTAGAGCGTCTGGTGAACCGTATATCATGCATCCTCTTGCGGTAGCAGAAATTTTAGCACATTTGCAGATTGACCATATTACATTGATTGCAGCTTTACTCCATGATGTTGTAGAGGACACAGAATACACGAAGGAAGACATTGAAAAACTATTTGGTTCTGAAGTGGCATTTCTCGTAGATGGGGTAACGAAATTAAATCAATTTCAATATGAAACTAAAGAAGATCGTCAAATGGAAAATTATCGTAAGATGATTTTAGCTATGGCAAAAGATGTACGAGTTGTAGTTATTAAACTTGGTGACCGCTTGCATAATATGCGTACGTTAAAACATATGCGTAGCGATAAGCAAAAACGCATTGCCAAGGAAACCTTAGAGATTTTTGCTCCCTTAGCTCATCGTCTTGGGATTTTTAATGTGAAATGGGAACTTGAAGATTTGTCTTTTCGGTACTTAGAACCGGATAAATACTATGATCTCGTTGATCAGATGAAACAAAAGCGGCAATCTCGTGAAGATATTGTAAACGATACGATGGCTCAGCTTACGAAGGCATTGGGTGAAGCTAATATTAAGGCTGATATAAAGGGGCGGCCAAAGCATTTTTATAGTATTTATAAAAAGATGAAAAAGGATAACCGTGACTTGTCCCAAATTTATGATTTATTGGCTGTACGTGTTATCGTTGATACCATTCCAGATTGTTATGCGGTTTTAGGGATTGCACATAGCATATGGAAACCATTACCATATCGATTTAAAGATTATATTTCTATGCCGAAGTCAAATATGTATCAATCTTTGCATACTACGGTTATTGGTACTATGGGCCAACCTGTAGAAATTCAGATTCGTACATGGGAAATGCATCGTGTTTCTGAATATGGTGTGGCGGCGCATTGGCGTTACAAAGAAGGAAATAAGGGTGCCGATAAAGAATTTGACCAAAAGGTCGCTTGGCTTCGTCAAGTTTTAGAGTGGCAAGATACATCAAATCCTAAGGAACTTGTAAATGCATTAAAGTTAGATGTATTCTCGGGCGAAGTATTTGTTTTTACACCTAAAGGTGATGTGGTTAAATTACCAATTGGTTCGGTACCACTTGATTTTGCTTATCGAGTTCATACCGATGTGGGTCACCACTGTGTAGGAGCAAAGGTTAATGGTAAAATCGTACCTCTTGATTATACGCTGCAGAACGGTGATATCGTTGATATTATTACTTCTAAAACTGGTAAACCAAGCCTTGATTGGCTCAATATTGTAGGATCTTCTGAAAGTAAGAATAAAATTCGCAATTGGTTTAAACGGGAAAATAAAGAAGAAAATATTGAAAAAGGCCTTGAAGCTCTTGAACGTGAGGCTAAACGTCTTAATTATAGTTGGAAAGAACTTTGTGGGGAAAATCGCATCCAACAAGTAGTAAAACAATTGAAATCTGGTACAGAAGATGAGATGTATGCTGCTTGTGGCTATGGAGGTATTCCTGTGAGCACTGTTCTGTTGCGCTTAGTTGAATTATTTAAAAAGTCGAAAGAACATGAAGATTCACGAAAAACAACAGAACAAATTATTGAAAAATTAAAGGTGCAAGGAGCTAAAAAAGCTAAAAATGGAACGGGGATTCTTGTAAAAGGTGAACCTGGTGTTATGGTCCGTATGGCTAAATGTTGTAATCCTGTACCAGGCGATGACATTATTGGTTATATTACAAGAGGGCGCGGTGTTTCAGTACATCGATCTGATTGTACTAGCTTGGGACATACGCCAGAAGATTTAGAGCGTATGATTGAGGTCTCTTGGGATGAATCATCTAGTGAATCTTTCCATGTAGGCATTGATATTCAAGCCTATGATAGACCCGGTATACTTATGGAGGTTATGGCTGTACTATCAGAGTTGAAGATTACCATTACCAATATGAATGCTAAAGTTCTTGAAAATACTAAGAATGTGATTATCAATATTGTGGTTGAAATTAGAGATATATCTCAGCTTGATTTTGTTATGACTAAATTACGTCGTATTCGTGAGGTTTACACGGTGCAACGTAGTAAAGGCGGTGCTTAATGGATACATCTAATTTAGTTCTTATGCGTATGCCTTTGGGTCCGCTTGGAACAAACTGTTATGTAATTGGTGATAAGGAAGAAGGGGAAGCGCTCATTATCGATCCCGCTACTGTAGAGGTGTTAGAGGCTTTAAAAAAACATGATTTAAAACCTAAAGCGGTTCTTTTAACACATGGCCACGGAGATCACATCGGTGGCGTACAAGAGATTGTAGATGCTTATGATGTGCCAATCTACATACATCATAATGATGTGAAATATCTAAGTGATCCTGAATTGAATTTGAGCAAATATAGTAGTCCTACACCAATTACTGTAAAGGGACGCATTGTAGAGGTTCATGAAGGGGATCATATTACATGTGGTGCAGTAGATTTGACAGTATATGAAACACCAGGACACACACCAGGTGGCGTATGCTATTATATGTCAGGGCTCGTATTCGTAGGGGATACTTTGTTTAATCAATCGGTTGGACGTACTGATTTTGTAGAAGGTGATTACGATACTCTTATCGATGCGATTAAAACAAAGTTATATACTTTGCCAAACGAAACGATGGTATATCCTGGACATGGCCCGGAAACTCAAATCGGTTATGAAAAACAATATAACCCATTTGTGGGTGCTTAATTAATTTATTTAGTAAAGGGGATAGTAGTTATGAATACAACATTGGAAAAATTAAAAGAACGTATTAAAGATAAAAAATATAAATTAACAACACAACGACAAACGATTTTACAAGCTTTCATCGATGCTGAAGAAAATCATTTGAGTGCAGAAGATGTATATGTATTAGTAAAAGAAGTAGCACCAGATATCGGTCTAGCAACTATTTACCGTACATTAGATCTTTTTACAGAGCTAGATTTGTTAAAACGTCTTGATTTTGGTGATGGTCGTAATCGTTATGAATTAAATGATGAAGAGTTTGCTCATTTCCATCATCATCTAATTTGTGTTAAATGTGGTAAGGTTTCTGAGTTTGAAGATGATATGCTAGAAACATTGGAATCTATCATTGCAAAAAAATTAAATTTCCGTACTATTGATCATCAATTAAAAGTATATGGTTATTGTAGTGATTGCCAATCTCATATGACACCGGCAGAACTTGAAAAGCTAGATAAAATGTCACATCATGCTTAATGGTTATCATTACAAAGGGCCACTACCACTTGGATCGGTAGTGGCCCATAACTGTGGTGCCGCAGGGCTATTTTCTAGCGATGAAGTGGCAGATGTAATTCTCAGGGCTGTTGAGTATGATGATATGTATATTTTAACCGTATCTATTCGCGGCGTTGAACGTATCTTAACCGGTCCTGTGTCTTCTAAGGGGCGACGCCTAATAGGGCAGTCATTACTTGTCTTATTGCGTACAGAACAAGGCTTGCCTGCTTATAATGAATGGGGCACGATGGTGGGGGTGCGTCCTACCAAATTACTTCATAAATATATAGACCAATATGGTTCAATAGAGGATGCAACTCGTCACATAAGGGACGAGTTTTCTGTGTCTTTGGAAAAATTAGATATCCTAAGCCGGATTGGACAATATCAACGTCCTTATTTAGAGTCTCACTCTGAGAAGACTGTAGGTCTCTATTGTGGTATTCCATTTTGCGAAACCCGTTGCGTTTATTGTTCATTTCCTTATGGTTTATATCAAGATTACCATAGACAATCTGAGTTTATATCTGCATTATTACGAGATATAACTGATGTACGTGAGCTTTGTGAAAGTTACAATTTGCGTACAAATACGCTTTATATGGGTGGCGGTACGCCAACTATATTGAATAATGAAGATTTTCATCGAGTTCTAACTGGATTATCTACATTGATACCGGAAGGATGTGAATTTACGGTTGAAGCGGGCCGACCAGATTCTATAACGGACCTAAAAATACGGTCTATGCAAGAGCATCATGTTAATCGAATTAGTATTAATCCGCAGACGATGGATGATATTATATTGCGACGGATTGGACGGGGACATAGCGCACAAGATATCGATGATATGTATCAATATGTTAAAAAACATACAGACTTTGCTGTGAATATGGATTTTATAGCAGGCCTACCAGGGCAAAATATAAAACATATGATGCATAACATGGATTATATTTGTCAGAATTTGCCAGAAAATGTTACAATTCATACGTTAGCTATCAAACGTGGTAGTCCGCTATATGATTTGAATATGCAACATGATGTACCGGATGAGTCCGTGGTAAAACACATGGTGCAGTATGCTAAGGAACGATTAGAACAGGCTGGTTATGTACCGTATTATTTATATCGTCAACAATATATGAAAGGTCAACTTGAAAATATTGGTTATACATTGCCAGGTAAAGCGTGTGAATATAATATTCAAATCATGGAAGAGCGGCAAACAATTATGTCTATGGGACCAGGTGGATCATCTAAGTGGATGCGAGCCCCTTCGTTTAGACAGAAAAAACAACACATGCCAAAGGATGTAGACGTATATACAGATACATTGGGCGCCTTATTAGATAAACGGCATGCATTATGTAAGTCATTTTGGGAGGTTGTGTAATGGCTATTAAAAGACCTAGAGGCACACAAGATTTCTTGCCAGAACAAATTATAAATTGGCATTATATAGAACAGCATATGCGCAAAATTTGTAAAGCGTATGGCTTTAGCGAAATTCGCACACCAGCCTTTGAAGATACAAAATTATTTTTACGTGGCATCGGAGAAACTACGGATGTAGTATCTAAGGAAATGTACACATTCTCCACTGGTGATGACAAGGAACAAAGTTATACACTACGTCCAGAAAATACAGCATCTGCAGTACGTGCGTATCTTGAAAATAAGGTGTACGGTAAAGAAAATTTAACAAAATGGTTCTATATGGGGTCCATGTTCCGTCACGATAAACCACAAGCTGGTCGCTATCGTGAATTCCATCAATTTGGTGCAGAGGTATTAGGTTCCTCATCTCCTGTAGTGGATAGTGAAATTATTTGCATGATCGTTCAATTGTTAAAGGATTTTGGACTTAAGGATCTTAATGTAGAGGTAAATTCTGTAGGCTGTCCAAACTGTCGACCTACGTATCGTCAAAAGTTGATTGAGTTTTTTGAACCTAAGAAAGATCAGCTTTGTGAAGACTGTCAGGAACGGTTATACAAAAATCCATTACGTTTATTGGATTGTAAAAATGAAACGTGTAAAGCTTTATCTGTAGGTGCTCCAGAAATTCATGAACATTTATGTGAAGAATGTAACACTCATTTTGAAGAACTTAAGACGTTACTTGATGCGGCAAATATTCAATATAATCTAAATCCTCGATTAGTTCGTGGGCTCGATTATTACACCAAAACGGCTTTTGAAGTGCAATATACTCCATTAGGTGCACAAAGCGCTGTAGCCGGTGGTGGCCGTTATGATGGCCTTGTAGAAGAACTTGATGGCCCTCATACACCAGCAATAGGCTTTGCAATGGGCATGGAACGATTGTTATTGGCCTTAGAAAAACAAAATTTATTGCCTGAAGCTACCATCGAACCAGCTGTGTTTGTTGTAGCCCTTGGTGAGGCAGCAAAATTAGAAGCTTTCAAAATGTGTCAAACATTACGCAGTGCTTATATCACTGCAGAAATGGATGGTCAAGGTAAAAGTATGAAGGCTCAATTAAAATATGCTAACAAAATTCATGCAAAATATGTTATCATAATGGGTGATGATGAATTGGCTAAGCAAGAAGCCATTATTCGTTTTATGGAAACAAGTGAACAAGAAACGGTACCGTTAGCGTCTGTTTCTGAACGTATATCTTCTTTGGTGAAAGGATGACAAGTAGAATGGAAACAATGAAAGGCTTACACCGTACACACGGGTGTGGCACTATTTCTGAAGCAGAAGTAGGTAAAGAGGTTGTATTATGTGGTTGGGTTGAACGTCGTCGCGACCACGGTGGTTTAATCTTCTTGGATTTGCGAGATCGTTCTGGTATCGTTCAAGTTGTAGCATCCCCAGATCATAATGTGGAATCTTTCCACAAGGCTGAAGATGTTCGTAATGAATATGTGCTTTGTGTACGTGGCAAAATTACAAAACGTGATGAAGAAGCAATCAATCCTAATTTGCCTACAGGCGCTTATGAAATGTATTGCGAAGAACTTCGTGTATTGAATTCTGCGAAAACACCTCCATTCTATATTCAAGACAACATCGATGTAGATGAAAATATTCGTTTAAAATATCGTTATCTTGACTTACGCCGTCCAGAAATGCAACGCAATTTGATTTTGCGTCACAAGGTAACAAAGGCTATGCGTGATTTCTTCGATAGTCGCGATTTCCTTGAAATCGAAACACCTATGCTTACAAAATCTACACCAGAAGGCGCGCGTGATTATCTAGTACCTTCTCGTGTTAATGCAGGCACATTCTATGCATTGCCTCAATCTCCACAAATTTTCAAACAAATTTTGATGGTAGCTGGTTATGAAAAATATTTCCAAATCGTACGTTGCTTCCGCGATGAAGATTTGCGTGCAGACCGTCAACCAGAATTTACACAACTTGACTTGGAAATGAGCTTCGTTGATGAAGAGGATATTTACGCACTATTGGAACAAATGGTTGCAGAAGTATTCAAAAAGACATTGGGCAAAGAAATTCCATTGCCTATGCCTCGTATCACATGGGATGAAGCGATGGATAAATACGGTTCTGATAAACCAGATCTTCGCTTTGACATGGCTTTCACAGATGTAACTGAACTTGTTAAAGATACTGAGTTCAAAGTATTCCGTTCTGTTATCGATAATGGCGGTATCGTAAAAGGTATCGTAGTACCTGGTGATGCAGGTATTCCTCGTCGTGAACTCGATGATTTGGTAGCATATGTAAATCGCTATGGCGCTAAAGGTTTGGCTTGGGCATGTTTCAATGAAGACGGTTCCATTAAATCCCAAATTATGAAGTTCTTAGGTGAAGACACAATCCGCAATATCGGCGAAAAAATGGGCGCTAAAGGTGGCGACCTCGTATTGATGATTGCTGATAAACCAGCAACTGTTGCTCGTGCACTTGGTGAGTTGCGCCTTGAAATGGCTCGTCGTATGAACATGATTGACGAAGATAAATTGGCTTTCACATGGGTAACGGATTTCCCTATGTTTGAATACAATGAAGATGAAAAACGCTATGTTGCTATGCATCATCCATTCACAATGCCTCGTCATGAAGATCTTGATAAATTACAATCTGATCCTGGTAGCGTAAAAGCAATCGCTTACGATATGGTATTGAACGGCGTTGAAATCGGTGGCGGTTCTTTGCGCATTTACCAATCCGATGTACAAGAAAAAGTATTTAAAGCAATCGGTTTATCCGAAGAAGAAGCTAAATCTAAATTTGGTTTTATGCTTGATGCATTTAAATATGGTGCACCACCTCATGCAGGTTGTGCATTTGGTCTAGATCGTCTTGTGATGTTGATGGCTAAACGTCAATCTATCCGTGATGTAATTGCATTCCCTAAAACACAATCCGCTTCTGATGTCATGAGTCAAGCTCCATCCGAAGTAGAACTTAAACAATTAAAAGAACTACATATTAAAACAGATGTAGAGGAAGAAGAACAATCCTTAGTATAATTGAAGAAAACATATTACAAAAGGTCCGCAAGAGTTGTTAATTTTTTAAATGTCAAGTCTTGTAAATGACAAATCTTTCTGCTACTATTTATGTAGAAGATATCCCTGCCATGTGCGTGTGATATCGCAGTTTTGAGCCAACACATTTTATTCGGGAGTCCGGAACTCTTGTCTGAACGTTACGCCCCCACGGGACAACTGAAGGATGAGGAGGACACCCACCTGCTATTGCAGGATCAAAACGCGGTACATTACGGCATGGTGGGGCTTTTTTGTATGTAAAAATATGGATGGAGATAGTATGGATAGTTTATTTGATGTCTTACCGACAAATAAATATGAGCCATTACCGGTGCGAATGAGGCCGACGGAACTTGATCATCTTTATGGTCAGGAACAAGCGGTGGGAAAGGGAACATTCCTTCGCGCTATGGTAGAAAAGGATACAATACCATCTATGTTGTTTTATGGACCTTGTGGTACTGGTAAAACGACACTAGCTGGCATTATAGCTAAGATGAGCAATAGCTATTTTGTTAATTTAAATGCTACAAATGCCGGTATTGGTGAGTTGCGAAATATTATTGAAGAAGCGCGTAAACGTGTACGTTCTTTACAACAACGGACTATTTTATTTCTTGATGAAATACATCGATTTAATAAAAGTCAACAAGATGTACTTTTACCTTGTGTTGAAGACGGTACGATTATCCTCATTGGAGCAACTACAGAAAATCCGTTTTTTGAAGTCAATCGCCCATTATTATCACGGTTAAGGCTTATTACATTAGAGGCATTAACTCCTAAAGCTATTAGTCAGATTTTAAAACGAGCACTTACTGATAGCAAAGTGGGCTTAGGAGACCGTAAATTACAGGTGAAGAATGAATTGCTCGAAGACATTGGCATTTTTGTTAATGGTGATGGGCGTATGGCGCTCAATATTTTAGAACAAGCTGCGGCTATGGTACATGATGGAGACGAGATAACGTTAGAAATTCTAGAAAAGGTTGTAGGACGTCGAATTTATACATACGATAAAAAAGGTGATAGTCATTACGATACAATTTCCGCTTTTATTAAAAGCATGCGCGGGTCGGATATTCAGGCTACACTTCATTATTTGGCACGTATGATAGAAGCAGGAGAGGATCCTAATTTTATTGCTCGACGCATTGTTATTTGTGCAGCTGAAGATGTAGGCTTAGCAGATCCACAGGCTTTAATATTGGCTAATGCAGCAGCACAAGCCGCACATATGGTTGGGTTCCCAGAGGCTCGTATTATTTTATCTGAGGCGGCTTGTTATGTTGCATTGGCTCCTAAGAGTAATTCCGCATATTTAGGTATTGATGCAGCTATTTCAGATGTGCGTCATAAAGACTGTGGTCAAGTACCGGATCATTTGCGAGATAGTCACTACAGTGGTGCTAGTAAGCTAGGTCATGGTTTAACTTATAAATATGCTCATAATTATCCAAAGGGCTATGTTAAACAACAATATTTGCCAGATCCTCTTGTTAAAGTCGAATATTATAAGGGCGTTAAACGAGGTGTAGAATATAATCTTTTGAAAGATTGGCATGACAGATGCAAAGATAAATAGAATAGTCGATATATGGTATAATATAAAGATAGTTTACAATAGATTTTTATATTAAAGTAAGGGGTTTGTATATAATTATGGCAGAAGAGAAAAAGACTTCTACACGAGGGCGGACGCCTCGTAAAAAACGAGCGACACCGACACCAAAAAAGGAAGGATTTTCACTGCGTAATGAAGTGAAAGGTATTATTGTTATTGGGATTGCTGTATTAGCCTTATTAGGCTATTTTGGCTTTGATTTAGGTATTGTAGGTGAAGTATTAACGGGGATATTTCGCTATGGATTTGGCTTTGGGGGAGTTATTCCATGCATTGCCTTATTATGGCTTGGATGGCGATTGTTATATCAAAGTAAATTTATGTCTATTACACGGCGTGGTATTTTGATAACCGTATTTTATTTATTAGCCATAACGATGGTTCCGCTTTTCCGGGTGCCTGTAGGTGATGAACTGGCGACTACGGCACTTGCAGATCAAGGTGGTGTTGTGGGCGGTTTCTTGGCTTCCTTTATACGAACTATGTTCGGTGAAGTTGGCGCCATTATTGTTGTGGCCGTAATTATGCTTTGTTGTGGGCTTCTTATTACGCGATTATCATTGGGGAATGGTTTACGCAAGGCTGCTGACAAGACTCAAGTGGGACTAGATAAGGCAAAAGAGGTAGCCGTTGAAAAAGTAGCGGTAGCTAAAGAGGTTCTTGAAGATTGGAATGAGCAACGAAAAGAGGCAGCACAGCGTAAAGCGTATGACCGTGAAAAGGACACACGATATGCTAACGCTGCTCAAAATGCTGTAGAGGCTCTTGAAAACAGAGCTGTTGTAGCTGCTAATGATGAATATGAAGTCGAGCCAATTGATACACATACACCTTCTTCTTGGAAGGAACTAGCTGAGTTAGAGGCTCGTAATAGAGCGGCAGAACGATTAGCACAAATCTCCGAAGAAGCTGGTGATGCCGTTGATAACAATGAAATCCATACTGATAATATCGATAATAATTCAAAAGGACTATCTACATGGCTTCATGATCATGATGAAGAACAAGATGATATGCATAGTACAGGCGAATCGAATCCAGAAGAGTACTCCTATCAATCAACAACTATAGGGCCTCTTGAGACAAACCATGCGGCGATTGCTAGCGCCGTACCTGGTACAGGTGCTGCTGCTAGTTCTGTTAGCGCTGGTGCAGGCATGAGTTCTATGCCATTATCTGTACCATCCTTGGCAAGTACAGCTGAAGACACCGCTCAAGTAGCTGTTTCTAAAGATGGGCAAATTCATAGAACCTATGATAGACCATATCACTTCCCAAGCCTTGATATTTTGGCGAAAGGGGAGGTTGGTCAAAATAATAATGAAGAGGTCGCATTTAATGCGATGCGTCTAGAAGAAGTATTATCTAGTTTTGGTATTTCAGCTAAGGTAGTTAATGCTACGCAAGGACCAACAGTAACTCGCTATGAAATTGAGCCTGCTCAAGGTGTTAAAGTAAGTAGAATTGTGAATTTAACAGATGATATTGCATTGAATTTAGCAGCTCAACATATACGTATGGAAGCGCCAATCCCGGGCAAATCTGCTATTGGTATTGAGGTACCTAACACAAAAACAGAAGCAGTTCATTTACGAGATGTACTAGATTGCAGTGACTTTAAAGAGGCCCGCGGTGGTATTCCTGTAGGCCTTGGTAAGGACATTGCAGGTAAGCCTGTGATTACAGATTTAGCTAAAATGCCACATCTATTGGTGGCTGGTACGACAGGTTCTGGTAAATCGGTATGTGTGAATACATTGATTTCCAGTATTCTCTTTAGTCGCAAACCAGAAGAGGTTAAGCTGCTACTCATTGACCCTAAAATGGTTGAGTTATCTGTTTATAATGGTATTCCACATTTGATGGCACCAGTTGTAACGGACATGAAAAAAGCAGCAGCTGTATTGCGTTGGGCAGTTCGTGAAATGGAAGCTCGTTACAAGGCTTTTGCTGCATCTGGTAAACGCGATGTTAAAAGTTATAACGAAGCTCATCCTAAAGAAGCAATGCCACTTATTGTATTAATTATTGATGAGTTAGCTGACTTAATGATGACCGCTCCAGATGATATTGAAGAATCGATTAGTCGATTAGCTCAGATGGCACGTGCTGCAGGTATTCATATGGTATTAGCTACACAACGGCCTTCCGTTAATGTTATTACCGGTTCTATTAAAGCTAACGTACCGAGCCGTATTTCATTTGCTGTAGGATCTCAAATTGATTCTCGTACGATCCTTGATATGGCAGGAGCCGAAAAGCTTTTGGGCAAAGGGGACATGTTGTTTTCGCCAATTGGTGCTAATAAACCAATTCGTGTACAAGGGGCTTTTATCTCAGATGATGAAGTGGAACATCTGGTAGAGTTTGTTAAACAACAGAGAGAACCTGAATATGATGATACGGTAACAGCTGAAGCAGATAAGGAAACTGCAGCTCAAGATAATGAAGAACAAGATATTTATCGTGATGAGTTATTGGAAAGAGCTGTAAATCTTGTGATGGAATCTGGACAAGCATCTGTATCTATGTTGCAACGTAGATTCCGTATTGGCTATACACGTGCGGCACGCCTTGTAGATACTATGGAGGATCTTAAAATTGTAGGCCCTAATATGGGGAGTAAAGCACGAGAAATTTTAATGAGTCCAGAACAGGTGAAAGCTCGATATTTCTCTGATTCTGAAGAATAGAAAGGGATTTGCTGTGGCTGAGTTAGGTGAAGAATTACGTCGTGAACGAGTGCGTAGAAATCTCACATTTAAAGATATTGAACAAGTACTTCATATTAAAACAACCTATCTAGAAGCTATCGAAGATGGAAATTATGCAATTATCCCAGGACGTGTATATGCGAAAGGATTTATCCGTAATTATGGAAATTATCTTGGTCTTGATGGGGAACGTCTAGTGAAAGTCTATCAAAATCAAGTGGGTGAAGTAGATACCTTTACAATACGTCCTGTTATGCGACAGAAAAAACAGGAGACTATTAATTCTGTGCAAAGCGAGTATGTAGAACATCAGATGGCAAAACGTCGTATGTCTCTTGAAACAAGACAGAAAAAGCGACAACGGTCAATAGAACAAGAACGCATTATGCTTGGTATTATTGCTATATTCATGGTGTTATTTTTGATATGGTTATTTTTATTCTAAGATACATCGTTACATGTAAAGGAAGGTTATATTGATGGATACATTTTTAGTTACAGACCGCGCAGATATGGAAGCGCGTGGTTGGGCAGAGCTTGATTTTGTGCTCATCAGTGGCGATGCCTATGTAGATCATCCATCTTTTGCGCCTGCCGTAATTGGTCGCTATTTAGAATCCAAGGGGTATCGTGTTGGTATTATTGCCCAACCTGATTGGAATGATGTTAATGCCTTTAAAAAATTAGGAAAACCTCGTCTGGCCTCTCTTGTTACAGCGGGAAATTTAGATTCCATGCTTAATAAATTTACGGCGGCAAAAAAAATCCGTCGTGAAGATGATTATTCACCTGGTGGTGAATCGGGTCATCGTCCAGATAGAGCAACCTTGGTATATTCAAACCGCATGAAGGAAGCTTATCATGATGTACCTCTTATTATCGGAGGTATTGAAGCCTCATTACGACGTTTTGGACATTATGATTATTGGTCTGATACGGTACGCCGATCAATTCTGGTAGACTCTAAGGCTGATGTACTTATATATGGTATGGGCGAATTGCAGATTATAGAATTGGCAGAAGCATTAGACCAAAATCGATTTAAAGAGTCTTTACCTCATATAAGAGGTATTTGTTATATGTCAAAAGAAATTCCATCAATTGAGTGTGTTGAATCTCCTTCCTTTGAAGAAATAAAAGCGGATAAAATAGCATTTGCTGATGCATTTCGCATTCAATATGATGAGCAAGATCCATTTTATGGACGGCCTATTGTACAAAAGCATGGTGATCGTTATGTAGTACAAAATATTCCTGCATTACCATTAACACAGGAACAAATGGATGCTGCATATGATTTGCCATATACTCGTAAATGGCATCCATCGTATGATGATAAAGGTGGTGTTCCTGCATTAAGCGAGGTGCAGTTTAGCCTCGTTAGTCAACGTGGTTGTTTTGGTAGTTGCTCTTTTTGCGCTATTACTAATCACCAAGGTCGTATTATTCAAAATCGTAGTCATCAGTCTTTGATTGATGAAGCGAAATTGATGATTAATATGGATGGATTTAAAGGATACATACATGATGTAGGTGGTCCGACGGCCAATTTTAGACACTTGGCCTGTGATAAACAGGCCGTCTTTGGTGCTTGTAAAGGCCGGACTTGTGCGGCTCCTATACCTTGTGAGAACTTGAATACTAATCATGATGATTATATTGCATTACTTAGAAAATTACGGAAATTAAAGGGTGTAAAGAAGGTTTTTGTAAGATCGGGATTACGTTATGATTATGTTTTAGCTGATAATAATAAAGCTTTTGTAAAGGAGCTTTGTCAATATCATGTGAGTGGTCAACTGAAGGTTGCACCTGAACATGTGTCGAAACGTGTAACCAATATGATGGGGAAGGCTGGAAAAGAAGAGTTTTTGACCTTTAAGAAGTGGTTTGAAGAGGCTAACCATGAATTAGGAAAAAAACAGTATTTAGTCCCTTATTTTATGAGTTCTCATCCCGGATGTACACTAGAGGATGCTATAGAATTAGCTGAATTTTTACGCGATCAGCACATGTATCCAGAGCAAGTCCAAGATTTTATTCCTACACCAGGAAGTCTTTCAACGTGTATGTATTATACAGGAATCAATCCTCTCGATGGTAAGCCCGTTTATGTGGCTAAAAAAGGACGTGATAAGGCTAAGCAAAGAGCATTGATGCAGTATAAAAATGTTGAGAATTATGACCTTGTAAAAGAAGCGCTTATTGAAGCGAATCGTCGTGATTTAATTGGGTTTGGTCCTGAATGCCTAATTCCACCTAGACCGATTGGTCAGGGGAAATCACAAACTCGTAGGTCATCGTCTCAAACAAACGGCAATAAAAGAGGACGTAAAAGGAGATTCACGCGATGAAACGATGGATAGCATTTAGTGTTTTAATGCTTTTTGTTATAGGCATGATGGGGTATGGTCTATATTTTTATCGGGAAGAGCAAATTGAAAAATCGAAAGCTCCTGTTCGTGGTGAAATTACAGTATATACCGACTTACCTAATAATTTAACAACACTATTAGCTGATAAATATTTAGAGGAAAAAAATATAAAAGTTAATATTATGCCTCTTACAGAAGAACAGATGGCGCAACGTGTTTCCTCTAAATTAGCAGATTCATCGGGTGATGTAGTTATTACATCTGAGGATAATCTTGTTGTAGGTGCTAGTAGAGATAAATTTGCTCCCATTGTAAATGAACGTATAGATGAAGTATTGGATAGATTAAAGGATCCCAATGGCTATTGGGTCGGTTTATGGTACGATCCCATCGTTTTTGTACAGAATGAATCATTTTATAATAGTTTAGGACAACATATTACGACATGGGATGCGTTGCAAAAAAATGGACATTGGCGTTTGGTGATGACTGATTTTGGGGCCTCTCAAAATGCGGCTAATCTTTTGTATAATATGGTGGAATATAAGGGAGAGCCAGACGCACTTGCTTATTTATTAGCTCTAAAAACACATGTTATTCAACATTCTAAGTTCCTCTCTACCCCCGTACGTTTGACCGCTCTTGGAGAGTCGGATATTGGCATTGGGAATCTTTCTGATGCACAACAATATATTCGTCATTCCTATCCGGTGAAAATGATCTTTCCTAGTGATGGCACATCATTTTATGTAACTGGTGCAGCGGTACAAAAGAATTCCAAGCATAAAAATGAAAGTAAGGAATTTATTACGTGGTTATTATCTAGTGATACTGCTAAGTATATGATAGATAATAATTTTACCTATATATTTGCAAATCCGGAGGTAACGGAGCCTGTAGATTCATTAGGTCGTTCCGTAGTGTTATGGCCTATTAATGGGGGTTATACAGTAGAAGGAAAGGAACTTTTATTGAATCATTGGGTTAGCCAAGTACGTTTTAGAAAAGATTGATGCTTAAGTATGTATATTAGATATTTATACCATATAGTTGCATTCTATATATAAGAAAGGACTTAGAATGACCAAATCATTGGGATATATTAGCCTAGGTTGTGCTAAAAATTTAGTAGATACAGAGGTTATGCTTGGATTATTGAAAGATAATGGATATATCATTACTGATAATTTAGAAGAAGCTGACTTGATTATTATAAATACATGTACATTTATAGAAAAAGCTAAAGAGGAATCTATTAATACTATTCTTGAGGCTGCACAATATAAAGAAATAGGTCGCTGTAAGGGGCTTATTGTTGCAGGTTGTTTAAGTCAACAATATCAAGATGAATTATTTACAGAAATTCCTGAAATCGATGCTCTCATCGGTACTGGTGCATGGGATCAAGTTATGGTAGCTGTTGGGGCTATTGAGCATGGAAATCGTAGCTGTATTATGGAAAATATTACTAATATCTATGATGAACGCATGCCTCGTATTCAAACAACGCCTCGCTACAGTGCGTATGTAAAAATTGCAGAAGGATGTAACAATGGCTGTACTTTCTGTATTATTCCTAAGGTGCGTGGAGCTTTTAGAAGTCGTTCTATCGAATCTATTAAGGCTGAAGTTGAACGCTTAGCTGCATCCGGAGTTAAAGAAATCGTTCTTATTGCGCAGGATACGACTAGCTACGGCATTGATTTAAATAATGGAAAACCATTACTTACAGAGCTGCTAAAAGAGTTAACAAAGGTTGATGGTATTGAGTGGATTCGTATGCTTTATTTATATCCAACATTCTTTAGTGATGAATTGCTCGACATTATTGTTAATGAACCTAAACTTTGTAAATATGTGGATATACCATTACAACATGTGAATAATGATATTCTTAAACAAATGAATCGACGAGACTCTCGTGAGGATATTGAAAGATTGTTAAAGAAAATACGTAGTGCGTCTACTCATGTAACATTACGTACATCGATTATTGTTGGATTTCCTGGTGAAACAGATGAACAGTTCCAAGAACTTTGTGAATTTGTGAAAGATATCAAATTTGATAATATGGGTGTATTCACCTACTCACAAGAGGAAGGAACGATTGCAGGTGCTCGTGAAGACCAAGTACCAGAAGAGGTTAAAGAAGAACGCTATCATACGTTAATGTCTATACAAGCAGCTATTTCTGAAGAGAATAACCATGATTTAGAAGGTACTATTGATTATGCTATGATCGAAGAGTTAGAAGCTGGCGATAATGACACTATTTTGGCAAAAGGTCGTTTAAAATCACAAGCTCCGGATGTAGATGGGAATATGTATATCGAAGACTGTGGCGATAAGGTTAAGCCTGGAGATATTTTGCAGGTACAAGTAGAGCAAGGCTTTGCCTATGATGTGGTGGCTACAATCGTGGAATAATATGGAGTGGTGTATTAGGTAATACCAGTACTGGCACATATCTAGTGATAGGAGGTATTTACAATGATTGTAGAATTAATTTCTACAGGTTCTGAATTATTATTGGGAGACACGGTGAATACTAATGTCTCTTGGTTAGCTCAGGAGCTTAATAAATTAGGCTATACAATAGCTTATCAATCCGTGGTTGGAGATAATCCTGGTCGTATGGCTGAAGTATTTAAAAAAGCAGCTCAACGTGCTGATCTCGTGATTAGTACGGGTGGGCTAGGACCAACTCAGGGGGATATAACACGTCAAGTATTAGCCGCTTCCTTAAATCGAAGTGTTGTATATAATGATGATGCTATGGCTGAAGTACGACAATTTTTTAAAAGAGTTGGTCATGAAATGCCTGATGCAAGTCGTAGAGAGGCTATGTTGCCTGATGGTTCTAGTGTATTAGTGAATCCTGTTGGTGTTGCACCAGGTGTAGTAACCGTAGATGGCGATGTGACTTATATTCTATTACCCGGACCTCCAGGTGAGATGAAAGGGATGTTTACAGAAAGTGTAGTACCTTACCTCCATAAGCACTTTGGCTCACAAGGTGTTGTAACATCTTATCGATATGGTGTTTACAATATTCGTGAAATTGATTTAGAAGAGCGCGTTATGGATTTGATTAAACAACAGTCAAATCCGACTATAGCCTTGTTGATAAAAAAAGGCTATATTGAATTGCGTATTACTGCAAAGGCTGCATCTTTAGAAGAAGCACATAGATTATTAGATCCATGGGATGAAATCATCCGTCGTCGTTTAGGTGTGTTGATTGGCCGTAAATTAGATGTTTCTATGGAAGAAACATTAGGTAATATATTAAAAGAATCGTCGGCTACCATTGCTACGGCAGAGTCTTGTACATCTGGTTTAGTTGGTAAATTATTAACTAATGTAAGTGGTAGTAGTGATTATTATATGGGTGGTATTATATCTTATAGCAATGATGTAAAACATCGAGTGTTAGGTGTGCCACAAGAGTTGCTCGATACATATGGCGCTGTCAGTGAACAGGTAGCAAAGGCGATGGCTGAAGGCGCCAAAAGGGTATGCAGTACGATGTATGCGGTATCTACAACGGGTATAGCTGGCCCTGGTGGCGGTACACCAGATAAACCGGTAGGCCTCGTTTGGTTTGGTGTAACTGGTCCACAGGGAACTGTTGCTCACAAGGCTAATCTTATTGGTAATCGAGAAGATATTCGCCAAAGTGCGGCTGAATTAGCATTATATTATATGAATTTATATATTCAAGAAAAAGGGGATAAATAATGGCTGTTGATGGTAGACAAGCAGCGTTGGATAACGCATTAAAACAAATAGAAAAAGATTTTGGTAAAGGGGCTATCATGCGCCTTGGTGAAGCGGCAGACCGTATGAACGTTGAGGTTATTTCCTCTGGTTCTCTTGCGATTGACCTTGCTGTAGGTGTAGGAGGGTTTCCTCGTGGTCGTGTTATTGAAATATATGGTCCAGAATCATCTGGTAAAACAACCGTAGCTCTTCACGCAGTAGCAGAAGCACAAAAACAAGGTGGCGTTGCTGCATTTATTGACGCAGAACATGCAATGGACCCAATCTATGCGCGCAATCTTGGTGTAGATATCAATAATCTTTTAATTTCTCAACCAGATAATGGCGAACAAGCTTTAGAAATTACAGAAGCTCTTGTTCGTAGTGGTGCTGTAGATATCGTTGTAGTTGACTCGGTTGCTGCATTGGTACCTAAAGCAGAAATTGAAGGAGAGATGGGCGATGCCCACGTAGGTCTTCATGCTCGCTTGATGAGTAAAGCATTGCGTAAATTAACAGGTACTATTAATAAAACAAAAACTGTTGTTATCTTTATTAACCAATTGCGTGAAAAAGTGGGCGTAATGTTTGGTAATCCAGAAACAACGACAGGTGGTCGTGCTTTAAAATTCTACTCCTCTGTACGTCTTGATGTACGTAAGGGTGAGTTGATTAAGGCCAATAATGAAAATGTAGGGGCCCGTACAAAAGTTAAGGTTGTTAAGAATAAGGTGGCACCTCCATTTAAAACTGCTGAATTTGATTTGATGTATGGTCAAGGCATTTCTAGAGAAGGTACTCTTATTGATATTGGTACCAATATGGAAATTATAAAAAAATCTGGTGCTTGGTATTCCTATAATGGGGAACGAATGGGACAAGGTAAAGAAGCGGCAAAACAATATCTCTTTGATAACCCTCAAGTAGCAGAAGAAATTGATCGTATCATTCGTGATACATTGGCAGCTGAACCAGAAACATTTGATGTTGTTGGCGAAGATGCTACTCCAGAAGAAGAGTAATCGATATAGCATATAAAAAGGGCTACTGTGTAGCCCTTTTTCATTGAGGTTATTATGTTAGATGATATGTTTACAGAAGAGGAAAAACAGGCCGCATTAGATCAAGCGTATCGATTCCTTGCACAGCGCTTTCTAAGCTCTTATGAGCTTCGACAAAAGATGAACCGCAAACAGATTTCATCGGAGCTCATCGACTACGTAGAAGAACGGTTGATTTATTATGATTATATTAATGATGAGCGTCTGGCGAAACAGGTTGTATCCTATTTGATGAGAGAACAGAAATATGGTGCCTATCTTATAAAGCAAAAAATGAAGCAGAGAGGTCTTGACGTGCCTTGTGATATTGAGAATTATAATGAAATGGCAGTCGCTTTTCGAATCGTAGATAAAAAATATGGTGAGTCTATAGACGATATTCCACGTATAAAAATAATGAATTTCCTAAAAAACAGGGGATTTTCTATGAGCACTATTACTAAGGTTTGCGAGGCCTATCAATCTTGACAGAATAGGCTTTCAAGAATAAAATTAAAATAGCCTTATAAATATATATTGTATTATAGGTTATTAATTTTATATGTTAAAAGTCTGGAAACAAGGGGTGTAGAGCCCGTATGTGAAGATACAGGAGGTGAGACTGATTTTAGAGTATAGTCTGATTGCAGTTGTCATGGTGTTAATTGGACTAGGGGTAGGCTATTTTTTACGAAAAAATATTGCTGAAGGAAAACTGAATCAAGCTGAACAAGAGGCTGAGCGCATTATTGCAAATGGTGAGCGTATGGCCGAGTCTAAAAAGAAAGAAGCTTTATTAGAGGCGAAAGAAGAAATTCATAAGCTACGTTCTGATGTGGAACGAGAAAATAAAGATCGGCGTTCTGAATTACAACGTATGGAACGCCGTATTCTTCAAAAAGAAGAATCTTTGGATAAAAAATTAGACAATATTGAGCACAAAGAGGAAGCTTTACATCGTAAAGAAGCTGACTTAGTTCAAAGCAAAGAAAAAATCGATGCTTTGTATGAAAAGCAAATGTCAGAATTAGAGCGTATTTCTGGCATGACTTTTGAGGAAGCTCGGAATATCTTGTTAACAAACGTGGAACAAGAAATCCGTCATGAAACAGCTATCATGGTAAAAGAAATGGAACAGCAAGCTAAAGATGAAGCAGAGAAGAAAGCCAAAGAAATTATATCTGGTGCTATTCAACGTTGTGCTGCTGACCATGTAGCAGAAACAACAGTTTCTGTTGTAGCATTACCAAATGATGAAATGAAGGGACGTATTATTGGCCGTGAAGGGCGTAATATTCGTGCTTTAGAAACATTAACCGGTATTGATCTGATTATTGATGATACGCCGGAAGCTGTAATTTTATCGGGATTTGATCCAATTCGTCGTGAAGTTGCACGTATTGCATTGGAAAAATTAATTGTTGATGGTCGTATTCATCCTGCTCGTATTGAAGAAATGGTGGCAAAGGCTCGTAAAGAGGTAGACCAAACAATTAAAGAAGCTGGTGAACAAGCTACTTTTGAGGCTGATGTTCATGGCTTGCATCCTGAAATTATTAAAATTTTAGGACGTTTGAAGTATCGTACTAGTTATGGTCAAAATGTGTTAAAACATTCTATTGAAGTATCCCATTTAGCAGGTCTCATGGCTGCAGAACTTGGCTGTGATGTGACATTGGCTAAACGAGGTGGTTTAATTCATGATATTGGTAAGGCGTTAGACCGTGAAATAGAAGGTTCTCATGTGGAAATCGGGGTCGATGTAGCCCGTAAGTATCGTGAAGGTGCAGCTGTAATTAACTGTATTGGGGCTCATCATGGTGATGAGGAGTTCCAAACTGTAGAAGCTGTTCTCGTAGCAGCAGCAGATGCTATCTCTGCAGCCCGTCCAGGTGCACGTAGAGAAACATTAGAAAATTATTTAAAACGATTATCTAAATTGGAAGAAATCGCTGAATCTTTCGAAGGCGTTGAAAAGTGCTTTGCTATTCAAGCCGGTCGTGAAATTCGCGTTGTAGTAAAACCGGATAAGATTGATGAAGCTGAGTCTACATTACTTGTTCGGAATATTGTAAAACGCATTGAATCTGAATTAGAATACCCTGGTCAAATCAAAGTTGTTGTAATTCGTGAAACACGCGTTGTAGATTTCGCTAAATAGGCATTATATCTAAAATTGTAGGCTGCAATCTTGTATTGCAGCCTATCCTTTTTAATTGTGGTTTGTTAGTTTAGAGGAATTTTGAAAGTTTTATCGAATATAGAATTATAAACACTTTTTGTATATGATTGTATAGTCGATAAAATGAGATAGAAGTAGGGAGGTGTTCTGGTGAGTCGATATTTTGAGAATGAATTAATTGAACAAATTAAAGAGGCTAATGATATCGTATCCGTTGTATCAGAACACGTTACCTTGAAGAAAAAAGGTAAGAATTATTGGGGATGCTGTCCATTTCATAATGAAAAAACACCATCCTTTAGCGTGGCTCCTGATAAGGGATTTTATTATTGTTTTGGTTGTCATGCATCAGGAAATGCCATTAAGTTTTTGATGGAGCTTGAGGGGATAACTTTTGTAGAGGCTTTGGAACGACTTGCTAATCGGGCCAATATACCATTACCAGAGGCTAAACTTTCACCGGAAGTACGGGCTAGAGAAGAACGCCGTAAGAAATTATACGAAACTTGTGAGTTAGCAGCGAACTTTTTTCATAATTGTTTGCTTAAAACTTCGCTTGGTAAGGTTGGATTAGAGTATCTTAAAAAGCGGGGCCTAACAGATGAAACCATAGAAACGTTTAAATTAGGTTTTGCTCCCGATGGTTGGGATAGGTTATATAAGGCCTTCAGAGAACGGGGCATTGAAGAATCGATTCTACTTGAGCTTAATTTGATTCGTAAAAATGATAAAGGACAGGCTTATGATTTCTTTCGGAATCGAGTTATGTTTCCTATTATGGATGGTAAAGGTCGTGTAGTGGGCTTTGGGGGCCGTGTTATGGATGATAGCACGCCGAAATATTTGAATTCTCCTGAATGCCAAATTTTTGAAAAGGGGAAAATTCTATTTGCCTTTGATAAGGCCTATAAATCGATACGTGAACAAAAACAAGCTATTTTAGTAGAAGGTTATATGGATGTTATTTCTGCCCATAATAAGGGGGTTACTAATGTAGTTGCTTCATTGGGAACGGCTTATACAAAAGATCATGGCCATATTTTGATGCGTCAAGCAGATGAAATTATATTGGCATATGATATGGATGGTGCAGGAAGGCAAGCTGCTGCACGGGCTATTGAATTATTGCAGAATACAGATTTTAAGGTTCGTGTATTGGCCATGCCGGACGGTAAGGACCCAGATGATTATGTGAGGAATCACGGTGGCAAAGCCTTTAAAGCATTGGTAGAAAAGGCTGTTAAGCCACTCGATTATTTATTAAGTGAGTCGCTTATTAAGCATGATACGAATGATGCAGAAGGCAAACAGGCAGTGATGCAAGATATATTCCCATTTATTTCTAATATTCACAGTCAAACGGTACGAGATGATGCGTTAAAGGCGCTGGCGTTACCATTATGGTTAGATAATAGTACTATATTTCGTTATTTTAGAAATTATACTCAAAAGGGTAATATTGAATTGGTAGATGAAAAGACTACACAGCCTAAAAAGATTGTTAGTGGTGATGAAGAGTTATTAATGGCTCACATCATTACAAATCCAAAGGCTTTACAAGAGGTGATTCAATATTTACCATTAGAGGACTTTCAAAATATTCAATATCGCGGTATAATAGAAAAGATATACACCCTATTTACTCAAACTGGTCGATATCAGCCGGAATCTGTGGAGGACGTATTAACGCCTCAAGAATATGAAGTTTTTTCACGGCTTATGATAATTGAGACAAATGAGGCTGTACCTGTACTTATCCGTAAAATACGGCTACATTCCCTACGGGAACAATATAAAATGCACTCAATTTTAGCCGATCAGTTAAAACGTGCAGGAGATTCGACATTTATTAGCGAATTACATAAATGTCAGGAAATACAAAATCTAATTAGAGAATGGTCTAAATAGTAATTAATAAAGGAGAGCGCTGTGGCTAAGAAAGTACAAAAAAGTCAAATTGAGGAGATTGTGGCACAACTTCTTGAAAAAGGCCGTAAAAACGGTGTCTTGACACAATCAGAAATTTCAGATGCTCTTCATGAGCAAACTGAGTTAACAGCAGAGCAATTAGATGATATTTATGTGACTTTCAACAAATTAAATATCGAAGTTGTTTCCGATGTTGATGACGACGATAAAGATGATGCCCTTGAACCAGAAGATGATGAGGACAGTGATGTTTCGTCCGAAAAGAATATTTCTATTGATTTAAGCGTAGATGCTAGCGTTAACATTGATGACCCAGTTCGTATGTATTTAAAAGAAATTGGGCGAGTTCCATTGTTATCTGCTGATGAAGAAATTGTATTAGCAAAACAAATTGAAGCAGGCGCAGAGGAAGATGCGACATATAAAGAAATTCAACTTAGTAAAAGAGCTAAGAAGAAATTGGTAGATGCTAACTTGCGTCTTGTTGTAAGTATTGCTAAACGTTATGTTGGTAGAGGCATGCTATTCTTGGATTTGATTCAAGAAGGTAATTTAGGCCTAATTAAAGCAGTAGATAAATTTGATTATACAAAAGGTTATAAATTTTCTACATATGCAACATGGTGGATTCGACAAGCCATTACACGGGCTATTGCCGATCAAGCGAGAACTATTCGTATTCCAGTTCACATGGTTGAAACGATTAATAAATTGATTCGTATTTCTCGACAATTATTGCAAGATAAAGGTAGAGAACCAACACCAGAAGAGATTGCTGAAGGTATGGGAATTACTGCTGAACGTGTTCGTGAAATTCAAAAAATTGCACAAGAGCCAGTATCTTTGGAAACACCAATTGGTGAAGAAGAAGATTCTCACTTGGGGGATTTTATTGAAGACCAAGATGCAGTAGCACCGGATGATGCAGCTAGTTATATCTTGTTGCAAGAACAAATTGAAGACGTATTTACTTGTTTAACCGATCGTGAGCAACAAGTGTTGATTCTACGTTTTGGTTTGAAAGACGGTAAACCGCGTACACTTGAAGAAGTTGGTCAACACTTTAATGTAACTCGTGAACGTATCCGTCAAATTGAAGGTAAAGCATTAACGAAATTACGTAATCGTGGTAAACGCGATAAAATTAAAGATTTCTTATAAAATTAAAATACAGTCCCTTTCAACGTGACCTATTTATATAATAGCGTATTACATGTTGAGAGGAACTGTATTTTTTCGTATGTAGTAGAGCATGATATAATAAAAATAAAGGTTACACATATACTAAAGGAGTTTTTATGTATACAGTTATTAAACGGTTAGAGGTGAGTGCATCTCACCAATTAAAATTGGATTATCCTAGTAAATGTCAAAATCTACATGGTCATAATTGGATTATTACAGTACATGCACGCAGTGAAGCATTAGATCACAATGGTATGGTTATCGACTTTACAATTATTAAAGAAAAGATACATGGACGTCTAGATCATAAACATATTAATGATGTGTTAGGGGATATTAATCCCACTGCGGAAAATATGGCGAAATGGATTGCTGATGAATTAGGTCCAAAATGCTTTAAGGTAGAAGTACAAGAATCAGAAGGAAATGTTGCTATCTATGAACGTGATTGAAATATTCGCATCCATTGATGGTGAAGGTAAGCGACAAGGGTTTTTGACTACCTTTTTACGTCTCCATGACTGTAACATTCGCTGTTCCTATTGTGATACATTGTATAGTTATGGTGATAACAGTACTTTTGAAAGTATGAATGTACAGGCTGTTGCTGATACTATTGAGCAATTAGGTAATTATCGTATTACTATCACTGGTGGAGAACCACTTTTACAGGAAATAGCTGTTATTGAACTCATTGATGAATTGACGAGTCGCAATCATCAATATGATTTCAATATAGAAACAAATGGTACTATCATACCAAGCTTTCACCGAAATAATGTATGGTTCACCTACGACTATAAAACACCATCATCATTAGCAGAAGATGCTATGAGTTTAGATATATTTAAGGTGGCAACACAGGAAGATATTATTAAATTTGTAGTTGGTTCTATTCAAGATTTAGATCGTATGGATGAGATTTTAAAAATATATCCTACGAAAGCACAAATTTTCGTATCTCCTGTATGGGGACATATAGAAGGGGCTACGATTATTGAGTATATGAAAGCCCATAATTGGCAAAACGTTAGATTTCAGCTACAAATTCATAAATTTATTTGGGACCCTGATGCGAAAGGAGTATAATATGGACACAAATCGAATAGAATCTTTGGTGTATCAATTATTGGAAGCATTAGGGGAAAATCCTAATCGTGAAGGCCTTGTAGAAACACCCAAACGTGTAGCTCAAATGATGGAAGAAATGTATGAAGGTATTCAATATACGAATGCTGATATTGCTAACATGTTTGGTAAAACCTTTGATGTAGATACGAATCAGATGGTAATCGTTAAGGATATTACATGCTTTTCTCATTGTGAACATCATATGGCCTTGATGTACGACATGAATATCAGCATTGGGTATATCCCTCGTGGCCGAGTCATCGGCTTGTCCAAGATGCCACGCATTGCCGAAATGTGTTGCAAACGATTACAGCTACAAGAAAAAATTGGTGAAGATATTGCCGAAGTCATTTCTATTGCTACCGGCACTGATGACGTTATCGTTCACATCACTAGCTCGCATAGCTGCGTCAGCGCCCGCGGCGTAAAATCAGCCAACAGCAAAACAACAACACTAGCTACAAAAGGCATATTCGAACAAGACGATATGATCAACCGATTTCTAACACTAAAAAACGCATAGGCGAATGTATTCTGTCTGAGCCCGGAGCACCGTAGATACTGAAAATTTTTGCTCACATAGATAACTTGACGTACCTAAGAATTTTCAGTATAATTTTATACGCAAGCTTGGGCCTATAGCTCAGGGGTAGAGCAACCGGCTCATAACCGGTCGGTCCCTGGTTCGATCCCAGGTGGGCCCACCAAACTTGTATAAATTGAATCAATAAACCTGCTCCACTGGGGGCAGGTTTTTTGTTATAATTATAATGTAAATGAGGTAGTTATGAAAGCAAGACCTATGATGAATCGGTTAGAATCCGTCTTTGATATTGTTCCTATGGCAGATACTATTGCTGATATTGGGACAGATCATGGCTATTTAGCTGTTGAATTAGTTGTGCGGGGGAAAGCTAAGCGCGTTATTGCTGGAGATGTACATAAAGGCCCTCTTTCATCAGCTGAGTCCTATATTAAATCTAGAGGGCTTAGTGACGTTATTGATTGTCGACTTGGTGATGGTTTACAGGTTACTAAGAAAGGTGAATTAAATGGCGCCATTTGTTGTGGCATGGGTGGATTTTTGATGCGTGATATCGTTGAAGAAGGACCGGAGTTGCTTGAATTTTACGTGCTGCAACCACAGAATGGGCAGGCTGAACTGCGTCAATATATGGTGAAAAAAGGGTATTGTATTCTAAAAGAAATCATTATGAAAGATATGGGGAAAATATATACTGCATTTTTAGCTGTTCGACAAGATTTGGTTAATCATAGTTCACATTATAGTAATATGGATTTTGCGAATATGAACTATACTGTTTATGATAGACTACCTTTTACATCTATTCTTTGGTCTGTAGGAGGGGTATTAGAAAAAGAGAAACCGGCTTTGTGGAATGAATATATAGATTATTTAATTTATCAACGCCAGTGTGCTTTAGATGGAATGTCAAAAGAACTTTCACATACGGAAAAATATAAACAATTACAAATTGAAATAGACGAATTAGAAAGTGTACGCTGATATATAGATAGGCAAGGAGTGATATGATGGTTACGGCCAAACAAATTATAGAATCTATGGAACAATGGGCTCCACTTCATTACGCTGAATCTTGGGATAATGTGGGACTTATGCTGGGGTCGAAACAACGTAGTATATTTAAAATTATTACGACTCTCGATATTACACTTGAGGTTGTAGAGTATGCGATAGCTGAACAGGCTCAAATGATTATCAGTCATCATCCATTTATCTTTAAAGGGTTAAAATCGTTAAATTTAGATAGTCCTCAAGGGACTCTAATCGAGCGTCTTATAAAAAATGATATTGTTGTATATAGTGCACATACGAATTTAGATATTACACAAGGCGGTCTTAATGATATGTTGGCGAACCGCTTAGGACTGATACATGTGAAAGGGTTTGTACCTACTGGACAAGATGTGTTGTATAAAATTACTACCTTTGTACCAATAGATACAGCTGATGTCGTACGTGAAGCCATGGCGAATGCTGGTGCCGGACGCATTGGCAATTACGAAGCATGTAGCTTTAGTTTTGCTGGTGAAGGTAGATTTAAAGGCAATGATGAATCGAATCCTGTTATTGGAGAGGTTGGATCTATGACGATGGTGCCTGAAATAGCTGTTAATGTTATTGTAGATGATTGTCATAAACAGGCTGTTATTGATGCTATGAAATTAGTACACCCTTATGAGGAAGTAGCTTATGAAGTAGTTAATTTACAGGAACCTAATATAGGTCGTACATTAGGCCGTATTGGTGAGTTGCCTGAAACTATGGATTTTGAAAGCTTCCGTGAATATCTACAAGAATCTTTGCCGTATGCTAATTTAAGATTTGGGGGCCTAAAAAAAGATAACATTAAAACGGTAGCTCTTTGCTCTGGCGGTGGTGCAGAATTCATTAGAAATGCTGTGATGGCAGATGCGTATATAACGGGAGATGTAAAATATCATGATGCACAGCTTGCTAAAGAGTTGGGATTGCTTGTTGTAGATGCTGGACATTTTGGTACAGAAGAAATTGTAGCTGATGGTATTCGTGATTATTTATTGGATCAATCGGCTCGATGTCATTGGGATGTCATTGTACAATCCTTTGAAAAACAAATTGATTTTTTCTTTGAATGAGGTGTATACGAACTCAAAAAGAATTGAGTTTTTATAGCGGTATAGAAAGAGAACTTTTCTTTTAACTGTTTTAACAGTAAATTCTCAATATTGTTGCATAGAGTATAGAGCTATGATAAACTGAATTGAAGCAAGTATGAAAGACGATTGCGAGTCTATCAGATTCGAGGAAAGTCCGAGCTCCATAGGGCAGGATGCCAGATAACGTCTGGCGAGGGTGACCTTAGGGAAAGTGCCATAGAAAAGGAAACCGCCACATAAGTGGTAAGGGTGGAAAGGTGAGGTAAGAGCTCACCAGCAGTCTGGTAACAGGCTGGCTCGGTAAACCCCATCCGGAGCAAGACCGAATAGGGAAGGGTTAAGGGTGGTCCCGCCTACCTTCCGGGTTGTGTCGCTCGAGCGTACAGGCGACTGTATGCCTAGAAAGATAATCGTCACTGCGTAAGCAGAACAGAACTCGGCTTAATGATTGCTTGCTTCTTACATGATGTATATCAATAGTTAACTATAAAAGGAGGCCTTTCGATGGCTATTACTGCTATTACAAGCGTAGAACAATTTGATGAATTAGTATTAGGTTCTAAAGAGCTCGTTATTGTAGATTTTTGGGCAGGCTGGTGCGAACCTTGCACTGTTATGCGTCCTGAAGTAGAAGCAGTAGCAAAAAGATTAGAGGGCCGCGTTAAATTCTTTAGCGTAGATGCAGAAGATAAGGCTTTGCGTCCTATTCTATTGAAAGAAGATGTAGAAGGTATTCCTTCTATGGTATTCTTTAAAAATGGTAAATTATTAGATCGCCTTGCAGGTTATAAAAAAGCTGACGTACTAGAATCTTTGATTAATGAAGTTATTAAATAACGCAAATTAATAAGAACACCTGACTAGATAGTTGTAGATATTATCTGATTGGGTGTTTTTTCTTATCATTTCTTTTAATATACATACATAATGTCATGGTTTTATATAATTTAAAATGATATAATAAATTATCCGAGGTGTAATATCTCTCAGTAGTTATAGTTGATTAGGTAATATTTATATATTGCTGCAAAGTTGTTGTAAGGAGGCTGTAATCCATGAAAAATCGTGTGAACAGTTTGTGGACTCTCTTTCAAGAGAGACGTCTCAGTCGACGTACATTTATGAAATCTTGTGTGGCGCTGACTGCTATTTTAGGTTTACCACCTACTATGCTTAATACAGTTGTAAAAGCTGCAGAAACAACAGAATTACCAACGGTAATTTGGCTTCATGGTCACGAATGTACTGGTTGTAGTGAATCCTTTATTCGTTCATCTTCACCATTTACATCTGATGTAATTTTAAACATGATTTCTTTGGAATATGATGATACATTGGCTGCAGCATCTGGAGAGCCTTTAGAGGAACATCTTAAAAAAATTATTGCTGATAAAAATGGTAAATATATTTTGGCTGTTGAAGGTGGCGTACCATTAGATGAAAATGGTATTTACTGTACCGTAGGCGGTCGTACATTTAAAGAATCTTTAGTAGAAGCTGCTAAAGGTGCTGCTGCCATTATTGAATATGGTTCTTGTGCATCATGGGGTGGTATCCAAGCAGCAAAACCAAATCCAACAAATACAGTATCTGTATCTTCTGTTGTATCTGGTAAACCTATTATTAAAGTTCCTGGTTGTCCTCCAATTCCAGAAGTTATGACTGGAGTAGTAATGCATTATGCATTATTTGGTCAAATTCCACCTTTGGACTCCCAAGGCCGTCCTAAACAATTTTATGGCAATCGTATTCACGATACTTGCTATCGTCGTGCATTCTTTGACTCTGGCCTTTTTGTTGAAGAATTTGATGATGATGCATCCAAGTCTGGTTGGTGCTTATACAAAGTAGGTTGTCGTGGACCTCAAACTTATAATTCTTGTGGTAACTTACGTTGGTGGAATGGTCTATCCTATCCAATTCAATCTGGTCATGGTTGTATTGGTTGTTCTGAAAAAGGGTTCTGGGATAATGATGTATTCTATAAACGATTACCAGATATTCCATTGGCAAACACCATTACTACGGCTGATACAATCGGCACAGTAGCTGCTGTTGGTGCTACTGCTGCAGTTATCGTACATGGTGCTGCAACTCTTACGCGTAATAAAATTCTTGATATAAAAGAAGAAAAACGCTTAAAAGAACAAGGCTTATGGGATGAAAAGAAACATAATAATGGAGGAGGTCACTAATGAAACGCGTAGTAGTAGATCCGATTTCCCGTATTGAAGGTCATTTACGGGTTGAAATAAAAGTTGACGAAGCGAGTGGTAAAGTAGAGGACGCATTATCCTCTGGTACTGCTTGGCGTGGCATCGAACTTGTTGCAAAGGACCGCGATCCTCGTGACCTTTGGGCTTTTGTACAACGTATTTGTGGCGTATGTACAACGACACATGCATTGGCAGCATTACGTGCTGTAGAAGATGCACTGGGCATTTCCATTCCTAAAAATGCGAACTACATTCGTAATATCATGCATAGCTCTTTAGATGTGCATGACCATCTCGTGCATTTCTATCACTTACATGCTCTTGACTGGGTTAGCCCTGTAGCAGCACTTAGTGCAGATCCAGCTAAAACAGCTCAATTACAAAATGACGTATTGGCCACTTATAATGTAAGTGGGTTGGCACCTGCTGAAACAGCATCTAAAGAGTCTGCTTATCCTAAAGAATTTCCTAAAGCTACCACTGCTTACTTCACAGCTATACAACAAAAGGTAAAGAAAATTGTAGAATCTGGCCAATTAGGTATTTTCTCTGCTCAATGGTGGGATCATCCTGATTATCAGTTATTGCCACCAGAAGTTCATTTGATGGCCGTATCCCATTATTTAAATATTCTAGATCGTCAACGAGACGTAGTCATTCCACATGTTGTATTCGGTGGTAAGAATCCTCATCCACACTATATTGTAGGGGGTATGCCATGCTCCATTTCTATGAATGACATGAATGCTCCTATTAATACACAACGTCTTGCTGCAGTAGAACAATCTATTGCATTGGCTAAGGATCTAGTAAGTAATTTCTACTTGCCTGATTTATTGGCTATTGGCAAAATTTATGTTGAAAAAGGCATGGTTGATGGTGGTGGCCTTGCTAAGAAACGCGTTATGTCGTATGGCGAATATCCTGATGATGCTTATACAGGTATTTCTGATGGTGATTACCATAAAAAATGCATTGTTCGTTCTAATGGTGTTGTAGAAAACTTTGCATTAGGCGTGGATAAGGCAACATTTATTCCGTTAGAAGGTAAGGATTTCATGGATCCTCAATACCTTAGTGAAGAAGTTGACCACTCTTGGTTCGCATATCCGGATGGCACTAACACTCTTCATCCTTTAGATGGTGTTACAGATCCTAAATTTACAGGTCCTAAATCAGGTACAAAAGAAAAATGGGAATATCTTGATGAAGATAAAAAATATTCTTGGATCAAGTCTCCAACTTTCAAAGGTAAAACTGCAGAAGTGGGCCCACTTGCTAAGTATATTGTTGTATATACAAAGGTTAAACAAGGTATTATCACCGATCCAACTTGGGCTGAATCTATGATGGTTCGTCAAATCGATACTGTATCCCAAGTATTGGGCGTGCCTGCTCATGTATGGATGACAACAATGGTTGGTCGTACCGCATGTCGTGGCCTCGATGCTCAAGTGGCTTCTAATATTAGCCAATACTTCTTTGATAAACTCGTAGCTAATATCAAAAATGGTGATACTACTGTTGCGGATACATCTAAATTTGAACCAAATAAATGGCCTAAGGATGCTAAGGGCGTTGGCCTTGTAGAGGCACCTCGCGGTGGTTTGGGTCATTGGATTCATATTAAAGATGGTCGTTCTGCAAATTATCAATGTATCGTACCATCTACATGGAATGCATGTCCTAAGACAGCAGCTAACGAACATGGTGCCTATGAAGATTCTATGATTGATACACATGTTAAAATCGCAGATAAACCTCTTGAAATCTTGAAAGTTATCCATTCCTTTGACCCATGTCTCGCATGTGCAACCCATTTATACAATAAAAAAGGCGAAAAAATCGTTTCCGTCAACACAGATGCATTGTGTAAATAAAGGGTGGTGGGTTTCTTATGTTAATACATACTGACAAAAAAGCGTATGTCGTATTTAGTTTGTGGCTGCGCATATTCCACTGGACAATGGTACTTTCAGTAACAGCCTTATTCTGGACTGGTCTTTATATTGGGGATCCAGGATTTGCAGCTATTACGGGCCATCCAGAACCAACGTTTGCAATTGCTGGTTGGTTTTCTATGGAAACGATGCGTCGTATCCATTTTATTGCAGGGTTCATTTTAACGTTTTCCTTTATCTTCCGTTTTGTGGGAGCATTTTGGAATCGTGGAGATCGATTGTTGCCTAAGTTCCGTCAAAAACGGTATTGGTATGGCCTTCGTGAAACAACATTGCACTATTTGATGATTCCTCAAAAACATGAACATCATTGGCTTCGCAATTCATTAGCGAGAACAGCCTATATGATGGTATATGTTATGTTTTTCTTTGAAATTCTCACTGGCTTTGCTATGTTCTCCATGGTAAATCCAAATGGAATTTTAGGAACTATTTTTTCACCACTTGTAACTTTATTTGGTGGCGAATATAAAGTTCATATTATTCATCATTATATTGCATGGTGCTTCCTTTTCTTTACAATTATCCATGTATATATGGCTTTCCGAGAAGATGTTATGGAAGAATCTGGAGAAGTATCTGCTATGGTTTCGGGCATGAAATATTATGCTCATGACCCTATTGATATAGAAGATTTGAATGGTAAACGTCGTCGTGGTGAACGTATTGATAAACCATCTGGTACTACATATCGACCTAGCAATCCTAATGATCCACGAGAAAAGGAATTACAAGATGACTAATATAACCACTGAAGAACAATTTAGTGGCATAGAATACGCGGGCTCTGATGAGAGCCCGCGTATTGATTTACATGCCATTTATGATGATTATGAAAATTCTATTGTAGTCCTTGGAGTTGGTAATATTTTACTTACAGATGAGGGCTTGGGCGTTCATGTTGTAGAAGATTTGAAAGCCAATTATAATTTTACGCCTCAAATCAGTTTGATTGATGGTGGTACGATGGGGATGGAATTATTAACGTATATGCGTGGTATGAAAAAAATTCTATTAGTTGATGCCGTTAATGGTGGAGAAGCACCTGGTACAATTTATGAATTTCCACACCGTGAATTAGAACAATATTTTACTGATCATATTTCTGTTCACGAAGTAGGAATGCAAGACATATTACGCATTCGTGCTATCCAAGAAAATCCATTGGAAGATGCCATAGTGATTGGTGTCGAACCGGAGTCGTTAGAGGTGGGTTTTGAACCAAGTGAACCGGTACAGCATGCTTTACCCGAGGTTAAAGACCGTGTTTTACGTGTCCTCCGTGATTGGGGTGTACAAATTACTCGCAAATAAATGATGTAAAAAAGAGCAAACATTCTATATAAATAGTTTTCCATAACATATTCATAAGAAAAGGAAAGGAGGGATATTATGATAGAAAACTATAATAATGTGCGTGCCGTATTAAATGAGTTGCGACAAGCTTTAAAACAGCTTCGCGAAACAGGGGCGACATATTCTATATATATTGAAAGAACGGGATTGACCGAAGAGGAACAAGTAGAAGTATTAGAGACATTGGGACGTGGGCATATTACGATTACTTTTGATGAAACTGATCAACCTGTAGAGTGGTATGAGTCTCAGTTTTCAGGTATATGGGTAGGGACTTATAAAAATGGGCGAGATGATTCAATCTTACATACGGTAGAGGTGGCTCGTTATCCTGAAGTTGTAGGTGCTTATGACGAAGATATCGTGACTGCAGAAGAAGATATTACAAGTTGGATTGATGCTGCAGGTATATAAGACAATTGGTTTAATACCTATATATATGATATGCATAAAACCGTATAAATATAACTTTTTAATAAATGATACGCCTATTAATAAGCATAAACGATAAAATAAAAATATGAAGAGAATGAACCTCAAAATTCTAAAAAGTAGCATGATTACTGAATTTATGAGGTTCATCTTTTCTATTGTCAACCTTTTAGATTTGCTTATATTGACTATTTGACTGTAAAATATAAAAGTAATCGACGGAGGATATATGTTAATTTCAATTGTTGTACCTGTATATAACGAAGAAGAAAATATTGCTATTTTTTACAATGCCGTAACAAAAGTTATGACAGGTTTACCATATGAATATGAACTTATCTATGTTGATGACGGATCTACAGACTCGTCTGTTGTAGTTTTGCGTGAAATTGCAAAGCTTGATACTCGTGTTAAGGTCGTGTTATTGGCACGGAACTTTGGACATCAAACTGCATTGACATGTGGTCTTGATTATGCAAAAGGTGATGCAGTAATCACGATGGACGGTGATATGCAACATCCGCCAGCATTGATTCCAGAACTTATACGGTTGTGGGAGGCTGGATATGATGTAGTGCGCACCATACGAGATTCTACGGAGGATGCCAGCTGGGCAAAATCCTTTACTTCCAAATATTATTATAAACTGATGAATAAAATGGCAGATGTTCCCATTGTAGAAGGGGGATCTGATTTCCGTTTAATGAATCGTAAGTCGCTAGAAACTTTGAAACACTTTCGTGAACACGGGCGTTTCTTGCGTGGCATTGTGGGGGCTCTTGGCTATCGTCAGGCCGAACTTCATTTTGTAGCGCCACCTCGCTTTGCGGGTGTTTCAAAATTTAGTGTGCGCAAAATGATTCGCTTTGCTCTTGATGGGGTAACAGCATTTTCTCGTGTACCATTGCGTGCGGCTTTATACGTAGGTGTATTATGTGGGGGCTTGAGTTTTCTCTTGATTCTACATTTACTCTATGTGTACTTAACGGGGCAAGCATTAAACGGTTGGACCACGTTGGGAGTGTCCATATTATTTATCGGTGGTATCCAGTTGGTTGGATTAGGGATCATTGGCGAATACGTGGGACGCGTATTTGAAGAAGTGAAACAACGTCCGCTATATTGGGTGAAAGCTGCTATAAATTTTGATGGTGAGAATCCAGAAATAGCTTATGAACCATCAAAAGCTGATATATTTATAGCCAATCAAGTACCTGGCCCTGAAGAAAATAAAGACTAGCTGTATTTGTTGGGTGCAAATAGAGAGACGGTTAGTATATTTTGAATAAATAAACTCACTTTAAAGTTTTAGGAAGGAAGAATATGAAGTCAAAATATAGTAAGAGTAAAATTGCGGCATTAACTTTAATGTTTGTGTGTGCTACCACTGCGATGGCAAGCGCCACAACATTACAATATGGTGATAAAGGTAGAAATGTAATTGCAGTACAACAGCAATTAATTAAACACGGTTACAATGCAACCGATAAAAACGGTGTATATGGTAAGGAAACAAAATGGGCTGTACGCCTATTTCAACAAGATCGTGGCTTACCTGTAGATGGTATTATTGGACCTGCAACGTACAATGCGTTGATGGGGGCCCCTCGTACAACTAAGGCGGTGTTATCTAATAATGCAGCTACAAAAGCGGTGGCAACAAAATCTGCTTTTACTAATCAAAATGCACAATCTAGACGTCTTGCAGGCCAAAGCGTTAAGTTGAATAATTTGAAAAAAGTACAAACTCCAAATAATATTCAAGCTATTTTGGCGGAAGCTGATAAATATCGCGGCGTTCCTTATGTATTTGGTGGTACTACACCAAGTGGTTTTGATTGCTCTGGTTATGTTAAATATGTATTTGCAAAACAAGGCATTTCATTACCTCGTTTAGCAGATGAGCAATACAATGTGGGCGTTGAAGTGTCTCGTGCAAACTTGAAAGCAGGGGATTTGGTGTTCTTCGAAACATACGAACCAGGTCCATCCCACTCTGGTATTTATATTGGTAATGGTAAATTTATTAGTGCTACATCTAGCCGTGGCGTAGCCGTAGCTGATCTTGATACTGGTTACTGGGGCGAGCGCTATATTGGTGCTAAACGCGTTATGTAATGAATGGTTTCCTTGATAGAAACCATTAGCGAATGATAACTATATATGAGCCATAAAAGAGGCTATACGAATCAATTAGATGCTGTTGATTTGTATAACCTCTTTTTTGTATGTGTGTCTATTATAATGATATATACAAGAATGTTTTAGTGAAGGTTAATTGTATCTAGATATAGGTTATAATAGATTTTCTATAGTTTTTACGTTATAATTAAGAGTAAATTATTTTAGGAGGAATATACACATGAAAGGTAATGAACTGCGTCAAGCATACTTGCAGTTTTTTGAAAGCAAAGGACATTTAAAATTAGATAGTTTTTCTCTTATACCAGAAAACGATCCGTCTCTACTATTAATCGGGGCAGGTATGGCGCCATTAAAGCCTTTCTTTACAGGTAAATTGGTACCTCCTTGTCATCGTATTACAACAAGCCAAAAATGTATGCGTACAGGAGACCTTGAAAATGTAGGTCGTACTGCTCGTCACCATACATTCTTTGAAATGTTAGGTAATTTCTCGTTTGGTGATTACTTTAAAAAAGATGCCATTCATTGGGCATGGGAATTCTTAACCGAAGTAATAAAACTAGATAAAAATAGATTATATGTCACTGTATATCCAGATGACCAAGAAGCATATGATACATGGCATAATGATTGTGGTGTAGAAGATAGTCATATTACTCGGTTAGAAGATAATTTCTGGGAAATTGGCGAAGGCCCTTGTGGACCAGATAGTGAAATTTTCTTTGACCAAGGTCCTGAACATGGCTGTGACGATCCTAACTGTGCACCAGGTTGTGATTGTGACCGTTACCTTGAAATTTGGAACCTCGTGTTCACTCAATTTAATAAAATGCCAGACGGTTCTTATGAGCCATTACAACATAAAAACATCGATACTGGCGCCGGTCTTGAACGATTGGCTTCCGTATTGCAACATTGCAAAACAAACTTTGAAACAGATTTGATTTTTCCAATCATCGAAGCAACTGCAAAACGGGCTGGTGTAACATACAACGAAGATCCAAATACCGATGTTTCTTTGAAAGTTATCGCTGACCATGCGCGTGCAGTAACTGCGTTAATTTCTGATGGTGTATTGCCATCTAATGAAGGTCGTGGTTATGTATTGCGCCGTATCTTGCGTCGTGCTGTACGTCATGGCCGTTTGCTTGGTATCGAAGGTTTATTCTTAACACCACTTATTGATGTAGTTGTGGATATTCTTGGCCCTGGTATTAAATCGATTGCTGAAAAACAAGATTTTGTTAAACGTGTAGTTCAAAACGAAGAAGAACGCTTTAATCAAACTTTGGAACAAGGCCTTGAATTATTAAACTCTTTAATCGATACATTAACGGCTGAAAAAGCAACAGTAGTTCCTGGTACAGAAGTATTTAAATTATATGATACATATGGATTCCCTTGGGAATTAACAGAAGAAATTGCTTCTGAACGCGGTTTCACAATCGATCATGAAGGCTTTGATGCTGCTATGAAAGAACAACGTGAACGCGCTCGTGAAGCTCGCGTAAAAGAAGATGCTAAGGTAGCAACTCCAGACATTACATTCTTAAAAGATGAAGAACTTGTAGAAGATGAAGCAGAAACTGCATCCTCCGTATTGATGCTTGGTAAAGGGTCTGAACGCATGCAAACAGCTGTGGATGGTGATGAAATTACCGTTATTGTGCGTACTACACCATTCCATGCTGAAGGTGGCGGTCAATTAGGTGATACAGGTTTTATCGTTGGTCCAATGGGTAAGGTAGAGGTTCATAATACAAAACGTTTACCTGAAGGTACTGTATATCATATTGGTACCGTTGTAGGGGGATCTATTTCTGAAGGCGATGATGTAACACTTGAAGTAGATGTCAATCGTCGTGCTGCAATGGCTCGTAATCATACAGCTACTCACTTGCTACATGCTGCATTAAAACGCGTTCTTGGGGAACATGTAAATCAAGCAGGTTCTTTGGTAACTCCTGATTATTTACGTTTTGACTTCACTCATTTTTCTCCTGTAACACAAGAAGAACTTGATCAAATTGAAGCACTTGTAAATGAAGAAATCCTTAAAGCTACAGATCTTGCTATTGCTGAAATGTCTATGGACGAAGCAAAAGCAAAAGGTGCTATGGCACTCTTTGGAGATAAATATGGTGATGTAGTACGCGTAGTAGAAGTTCCTGGTTTCTCCATTGAATTATGTGGTGGTTCCCACGTAGGCAACACTGCATTCATTAGTTCCTTCCGTTTAACTTCTGAATCTGGTATTGGCTCTGGTGTACGTCGTATCGAAGCGATTACTGGTCGTGCAGCTCTTAACGCAGCAAAACATGATCGCTTAACGATTGAACATTTAGCAGGTGAACTAAAAACTAAACCAGCTCAAGTGGAAGAACGTTTGCATCAAATATTGGCAGAGGCTAAAGAAACTGCTAAGGAATTAGATCAAATTCGCAAAGAAGTTTCTGCTGCTGGTGCTGCAGATATCGTAGCTGGTAAGGTTATGATTGGGGATGTACCGTTTGTAGGTGCATCTGTAAAAGCATCCTCTATTGATGAATTGCGTGACTTTGCTGATTTGGGATTAGATAAATTAAATGGTTCCGGTGTAGTTCTTGTAGGGGCTGCAATGGGCGATGATAAGGTAAACTTTGTATGTAAAGTTTCCAAAGACGTTGTTGGTAAGGGTGTAAAAGCGGGCAATATCGTAAAAGCAGCAGCTCAAGTAGCTGGTGGTAATGGTGGTGGCCGTCCGGATATGGCTCAAGCTGGCGGTAAGGAACCTGGTAAATTGATGGATGCCTTAAAAGCTGGTGGTGAAGCTGTTAAGGAAGCTCTTAATGCATAATACCGTGTGTAGACACTGAATATGTTATAATAGAAACATACAATACATATATATGGGCCACTTAAGTGGCCCATTCGTACAAAGGAGGGATACCCATGAAAGTTTCAGATGAAACTATGCTATTCCGTAAAGTAGACGATGAACCGATGACCGCCGAAGAGGTATTGACTCGTGTTTATAAATCCATTCAAGAAAAAGGATATAATCCTATTAATCAAATCTTAGGTTATCTTATTTCTGGGGATCCAGCGTACATTACAAGCTATAATAATGCACGTAGTGATATTCGCCGTTTAGAACGGGATGATTTAATTGAAGAATTATTAAAAGAATACGCAAAGGCTAAACAACTATAATGAGAATTATGGCATTAGACGTGGGAAGTCGCACTATTGGCATTGCATGTAGTGATGCCCTATTGATGACTGCTCAAGGTATAGAAACGATTCGTCGTACATCCTTAGAAAATGATTTTAGCCGATTGCGTGAATTGATTTCCGAATACGAAGTGCATGAACTCGTAGTGGGCATGCCGAAGAATATGAACGGCACCAAGGGTGATCGTGCTGAAAAAACGGAAGAGTTTGTCGAAAAAATGAAGACGGTTATCGACTTGCCTGTTACATTTTGGGATGAACGGTTATCTACCGTTATGGCCGAACGTCAACTTATCGCAGCTGATGTGAGTCGTAAAAAACGAAAGGGCATCATCGATAAAATGGCTGCTGTCGTTATTTTACAAGGCTATTTAGACAGACTACAATTTAGTAAATCTTAATTTGCATAGATATCTAATGCGAATATCATACAGGTTCTTATATACATAATAAAGGAGGGAATACTCATGGTTGATCAAAATTACGAGGGTGAAATCTTCTATCTCGAATTTGAAGACGAAGATGGCAACAAACAATATTTCACAGAAGACGTAATCTTAAACTACGAAGGTCAAGAATACGCTGTTCTTGTTCATGTACAAGATGAAGATCATGAAGGTCAAGATGATACATATATGATTTTGGCTCGTATTGAAACAAACGATGAAGGCGTAGAAGAATACGTACCATTAGATGAAGATGATGAAAATTTCGAAGCATTAGTTACTATGTACGAATCAATGGGAGAAGAGGAATAACCTCTTGAAGCCTTAAGGCCCTGGTATAGCAATTGTTATATCAGGGCTTTTTTTATGGAGTATATGTGTCATTGTGTAGCTCTAATTATTTCCTGTATAGATAAAATAAAAGAATAGATACATCGAAAGCCTTTAATATGGTATAATAAGATGATATACAATAGTTTGTAATAGAAAGGAACTCATCCATGAGAAAAGCCTTAAAATATGTTTCTGTAGGTGTTCTTAGCCTTGCAATAGTAAGTGGAGGTGCGTTAGGTGCATCCTATTTTGTACCAAATACCTTTACTGATGATGGTGAATCCCAAGTCCTTGTGATAGGGAAGGATGCAACAGGAACAGAAATTGCCGATATGCTCTATGAACATGGGCTAATTAGGTCAACACAGGTATTCAAATTATGGTTAGCTCTTAGCGGAGCTGGTTCAAAATTACAATCTGGTCACTACCAGATTCCTAACAAGGTATCAGTTCATGAATTAATTAATTTATTACAAGAAGGTCACGTTGAATCTATTAAATTAACGATTCCTGAAGGTTATACTGTTGGGGATATTGCTATTGCTCTTGAAAAAGCTCAAATTATGAAAGCATCTGATTTTTTGGCAGAAGCAAAAACATTTGTCCCATATCCTTATATGAAGGGGACAAAACCGACTACATATCCTGTAGAAGGATTTTTATTCCCAAGTACGTATGAAGTCCCAGTTGGTGCTACACCAAAAGATGTTATTTTGATGATGTCTGAACAAATGAATCGTTATTTGACACCAGCGGTTAAAAAGCAAATTCAAGCACAACATATGAGTATCCATGATTTTGTAACATTGGCATCCATTGTTGAACGGGAATCTCTTTTTGATGCGGACCGTCCAACTATTGCAGGTGTGTTTAAGAGACGGTTAGCTCATGGCATTCCATTGCAATCTGATGCTACTATTTCCTATGTGTTAGGATATGCAAAGGAAAATGTGACTATTGGTGATACTCAATTACAAAGTCCGTATAATACTTACGTAAGTAAAGGATTACCACCAGGTCCAATTGCTAACCCTGGTAAAAAGGCTTTGGATGCCGTACTGTATGCTGAAGATACGGATTATTTATATTTTGTAGCGGATAAAGAGGGGCATAATCATTTTTCAAAAACATATGCTGAACATTTAGCAGAGGTTGAAAAAATCTATGGCGCGGATAAAGCAGCTGCTGGATCCTCTAATCAAGGACAAGCACCTGCATTGGCGCAAGCAGGTCCTAACTATGATGTAGCGGCTACATCAGAACCTGACTATAATTATAGTTCAGCAGAGGCGGTGGCAGCAGATTCTCAATATGTTGATGTAGAACCAACTTATACATATACACCAACTACGGTGCCAGCTGCAACTCAACAAACCTCGACACCAGCAGCACCGGCGGCTGAACGACAAGTTACAACACCATCGCCAAGTCAAATACCTGAAAGTATGCAACAGGTTATTCCACAACAATCTGCACCAGTTCAGTCTGCACCAGCAGCAGAGGAACCTCGCGTTATAAGATCTACTACACAAACAGCTCCATCTACTGGTAATTCACGTGGCGGTGTTGATCGATAATATACATTATTCATAGTGTGTAGTAGTATATCATATACGCATAGTGCTTTGTGCGTATATGATTGCTTTCACAGTCAAATATATAGCAGGAATTTATAATACATTTTATGGAATTAAATGAGATATTAAATGAGCAGCGTATTTACGCGATGATTAATAATGTGCCTATCCTTCGGGAATCTGAGGTGCATTTATTTGAAGAATTGATTGGATTATACCGGCCCACCTCTGTGTTGGAGGTGGGCACCGCCATTGGTTACTCTACATTACTGATGGCACCCCTTATTGAACGAGGCGGTCGGATTACATCCATTGAGCTTGATGAAGTTCGTCATGAAATGGCTAAATATTACATCGGTCATTCTGCATATAAGGATCAGATTACTTTAATTAAGGGTGATGCGAAGGACGTATTAACTCAAATTAAAGGTGAATATGACTTGGTATTCTTAGATGGACCGAAGGGACAATATTTAAGTCAACTGGAGGTTATATTGCCACATGTGAAGGTAGGGGGCGTAATCCTTGCCGACAATGTTCTGTTTAGAGGATATGTGCGTGGTGATAAAGAAACTCCACATCGATTTAAAACGATTGTGAAACGATTACAAGCGTATTTAGCCTATGTAGAAAATAAAGAATTATTTAACACTACCATTTACCCAATGGGAGATGGTATGAGTGTGAGTGTGTGGAAAGGACACAACAAATAATGGCAGATCATTTTATGGAATTGCTTTGTCCAGCAGGTAATATGGACAAGTTAAAAATGGCTATTCGCTATGGTGCGGATGCCGTTTATTGTGCTGGTAAACGATTTGGTTTGCGCGCTGGTAACTCTAATTTTTCTGATGAAGAGTTGAAAGAAGCCGTTCAATTTGTACATGAGCATGGTAAGAAGATTCATGTTACATGTAACATTATTCCTCATAATGAAGACTTTGAGGGCCTTGAGGACTATTTAAAATTTCTTGAAAGTATCGGTGTCGATGCGATTATTGTAGCCGATATGGGGATTTTTAGTTTGGCTAAACGAGTAGCGCCAGGTCTTGAACTTCATGTTAGTACACAGGCATCCACAACGAACTGGCATACAGTGCAAATGTGGAAAGAACTTGGGGCAGCTCGTGTTGTAGCAGCTCGTGAAGTATCTGTAGCAGATCTTAAAGAAATGAAGGAACATGTAGATATTGAAATCGAATCTTTTGTACATGGATCTATGTGTATTTCTTATTCTGGTCGTTGCCTATTATCAAATTATATGACGGGCACACGCGATGCTAATCGTGGTCAATGTTCTCAATCTTGTCGATGGAAATATAGCATTGTAGAATCTAATCGACCTGGTGAATATTATCCAATCGAAGAAGATGAGCATGGTACCTATATCTTTAACTCTAAGGATTTATGTCTTATTCATCGCATTCCAGAATTGTATGAAGCGGGCATCGATAGTCTTAAAATTGAAGGCCGTATGAAATCTGTTCACTACTGTGCAACGGTAGCTAAGGTATACCGCACGGCTATAGACACCTATTTGAAAGAACGTGAAAACTGGTATGTTCGCCCGGAATGGATTGCAGAATTAGAGAAAATTTCTCACCGACCTTATACTGATGGCTTTGCTAATGGTCGTCCTGATGAAAGCGCACAAAACTATGGAAAATCTACAAATACGCAAACACATGATTTTATTGGCTTAGTTCTTGGATATAATGATGAAGAAAAATATGTAGATCTAGAACAACGCAATAATTTCAAGGTAGGTGACAAGGTGGAATTTTGCCAACCTAAAGGGGAATTAGTAGAGGCTGTTATTGAAAAAATGACAGATGAAGATGGTAACCCTATCGATGTAGCACCTCATGCACAAATGAAGGTTCGATTGTATATGGATACAAAATTAGAACCATACTCTATGATGCGCCGCGAGTGTAAGGTGAAGGCAGATTAATATGGTAGATGAACACACAGACGGTATCATGGTATCTGATAGATTAGATGGTGACCTTGCTAAGGTGGCTCCTTTACTACCATCACGTTCGCTTTCTGGCTTTCCTGAACCTCCAGAGTATACTGGAACTGGCGAAGAATCGTATTTATATTTTCATATAGATCCGAAGTATACAAATTATGTAAATCGTATCTTAGAGGGCTATGAATACATAGGTGTCATGACTAGCGTAGATAAGGTAGGGAGCTGTATGGTGCGATGTACACCTGATACACGTAGCTTAGCAATTGAAATCTTATCGCGCTTGCCAGAGGTTACCTTAGACCTATAGTTCATTAACATAGATTAGAGAATTATCCAAATTTAGGAGAATAATAATGAAATGTAATGTATTAAAACGCGCATTAGTCTTAACAGCACTTGGTGCTTCCATGGTAACAGCTGCTTTTGCAGCACCAACTGGTCCTGTTATGATTCCACAACCGGGTACTGTAGTTGTTATTAATCATAATCCAGATGTAACATTTGCTGGCAATATTAATTTTGATGTGGAAAGCCAAGAAAATAATAATTTAAGAATTGGTTCTACTGTTGTACCAAATGTATTGTATGGTGCCGTATTTAACAAGTCTGGCGCGCCTGATACAATCGTGCCAGCACAAACCTACGTATTTACAGGTGCTAAAGAAGTGCCTGCTGCGTTGACATCTCCTAGTGATGAAGGCAAACCAGGTGCAACTTGGTCCGTGGAAACCATTAAGAAAACTAAATCTGGTGATATCCAAGTGGCTAGCCGTGGTGTACCGGAAAAACCATTGGGCGTACAAATGGAAATCATCAAAGATACTTTCACAATGGGTGCTATCGACAACAGTAAAACTGTACAAGGGGAAAATAGCAAGGGTACATTGTATATGACCGTACCTAAGGATTTGAAACTCAACCCTAGGACAGATATCCCTGCAGACGTACGCGAAACAATGCCAGCTATGCTTCGTGGTCGCATGGGTGAATCTATGATGGTTAATCTATTGCCATTAAATGCTGAAGAAAAACAACAACTTCACAACAATCCACATAATGCGAATGCAATTGTATTTAATCGTGCTATGGGAATGGCGAGCAGCATCGGTAATTCTGCTAAACAAAGTAAAGTATACACATATATGAAAGACCATTATCTCAATATGGTTATTGTTGCGAAAGATTATGACGATAACGGTGCTCGTGGTAGTGGTGTATTGATGGTATCTAAACAAGATAACTCTGATGATGTCATGTTGATTTTATTCAAAGGCCCAGATATTACAAATTCTAAAATTGAAAAAGTCATTGGATCTATGTTATCCGCACATTTCGAAAGAAAATAAATTGAAAGCCCCTAATAGCGTGTAGTCTATTAGGGGCCATTCGTATTATAGAACGATAGGAACTATTAATGACGGACTTTATTTTCTATGTTGATCATACTGAATGTTATATAGTTGAATTTTTTGTATACCTATGATAAGATAAGCTAGTAAAAGTGATGCAAAGGACATGATTCTCATATCCCTGTGTACCAGAGAGAGGCAGATGCTGGAAATGCCTTACACATATATTTGAGTTACCCCCTTTAAACTGATTTGTCGAACCTAAGTAGGCAAATACGGCAGCCACCGTTATCGGGCTTAATGAAGTGAATGAACTGTATTTGTGATGCAGTGAATTAACTAGGGTGGAACCGCGAATGATCTTCGTCCCTTGTTTGTAGGGATAGAGGGTCTTTTTTTATTACCAAAATCCAATCTATCCTAGTTCATAAATTGGAGGAAAGAAAAATGGCAGATGTAAAAATTATTTTACCTGATGGTAGTGCAAAGGAATACCCTGCAGGCACTACTCTTGGTGAAGCAGTAAAAAAATTGTCTAATAGTTTGGCTAAAAAAGTGTTAGCAGCCAATGTAAATGGAGAATTAACAGACCTTCGTGAAGAACTTGTAGATGGTTCTGAAGTAGCGTTTTTAACATTTGAAGAAGAAGGTGGCAAACATACTTTGCGTCACACTGCTTCTCATGTATTGGCACAAGCGGTTAAACGTTTATGGCCAGAAGCAAAATTGGCTATTGGCCCTGCTATCGATAAAGGTTTTTACTACGATATCGATATGGAACATACGTTGACTCCTGAAGATTTGACTAAAATCGAAAAGGAAATGAGCCGTATTGTAAAAGAAAACTTGCCTATTACTAAATCTGTAATGTCTCGTCAAGAAGCTATCGAGTTCTTCAAATCTAAAAATGAAGATTACAAGGTAGAATTGATCGAAGACCTTCCAGAAGATGCTGTGATTTCTTGCTATGCACAAGGCGATTTTGTTGACCTTTGTGCAGGCCCTCATGTGGCATCTACTGGCAAAGTGAAAGCTTTCAAATTACAAAGCATTGCAGGTGCATACTGGCGCGGCGATGAAAAGAATAAAATGTTGCAACGTATTTACGGTACAGCATTTGAGAAAAAAGAAGAACTTGATGCATATCTTCACATGCTTGAAGAAGCTGCTAAACGCGACCATCGTAAACTTGGTAAAGAACTTGGCTTGTTCGTTATCAAAGAAGAAGGTCCTGGATTCCCATTCTTCTTACCAAAAGGGATGGCTCTTCGTAATGAATTGGAAAACTTCTGGCGTGAAGTTCATCATGATTTTGATTATGACGAAATTCGTACACCAGTTATCTTGAATAAGCACTTATGGGAAACATCTGGTCACTGGGATCATTATCGTGAAAATATGTACACTACAATCATTGATGATGAAGAATATGCAATTAAGCCAATGAACTGTCCAGGTGGTATCTTGGTTTACCAAAATGAAATGCATTCCTACCGTGATTTTCCATTGCGTTATGCTGAACTTGGTTTAGTTCATCGTCATGAATTGTCTGGTGCATTACATGGTTTGTTCCGTGTACGTGCGTTCACACAAGATGATGCTCACGTATTCATGTTACCAGATCAAATGCAATCAGAATTAATGAAAGTTATTGAATTATTCGACCGTATTTATAGTCAATTTGGTTTGAAATACCATGTTGAATTATCTACTAAACCGGATAATGCAATGGGGGATGATGCAATTTGGGAAGCTGCTACAGAAGCATTGCGCAATGCTATCGAAGCAAAAGGCATTCCTTACGTAATTAATCCTGGTGATGGTGCTTTCTATGGCCCTAAACTTGACTATCATATCGAAGACTCCTTAGGTCGTACATGGCAATGTGGTACTATTCAATTGGATATGAACCTACCAGAACGTTTCCAAATTGAATATATTGGCGAAGATGGTCAAAAACATCGTCCTATTATGATTCACCGTGCATGTTTCGGTTCTATGGAACGTTTCATCGGTATCTTGACTGAACACTATGCAGGCACATTCCCAACTTGGATGGCTCCTGTACAAGTTAAAATCTTACCTATCTCTGAAAAACACGTAGAATATGCTAACCAATTGGCAAAACAAATGCACCATGACTATGTGCGTGTAGAAGTAGATGATCGTAGCGAAAAAATTGGCTACAAAATCCGTCAAGCACAAATGGCAAAAGTTCCATATATGCTTGTTGTGGGGGATAAAGAAGTGGAAGATGGTACCGTTAATGTTCGTAAACACGGCGGTGACGAATTGGGCACTGTACCATTTGAAGAGTTCTTTAATGCCATTAAAACTGAAATTAAGGAACGTAACTAATTGTTAGCCTAACTAACAAAAGAATACATGTTACAAATGTAAAGGCGCGGTCTTGAGACCGCGCCTTTACTGTATACATTTATAAGTTGTTAAGCAATACCAATCCAGTGCCAATAAGTAAGTGCAAATACGAGAATCATTATATAACCGATAATAGTTAATGGAATACCTGTAGTCATAAATGTTTTTACATCAAATGTATTGGTACCATACGCTACCATACCTTGAGGCGAGTTGACTGGTAATACTAGACCAAAGCAGATTGCATATTGCATAAGCATAGTAACACCAACTGGATTAAGACCTTCTGTATGATGTCCTGTTACAATGGAAATTATAATTGGAATCATGGCAGACGATAGGGCTGTAGCAGAGGCAAAGCCTAGATGAATCACAATTAAGAATGCCGCAATAACAGCAATCAATAGGAAGATACTGGCTGTTTCAAGAGAAAAGGCATTTACAAATACATGTGCTAGCCAAGTGGCAGCTTGTGTTTTAAGTAATACTGTTCCCAGGCCAATACCGGCACCGAACATAACGATGGAGCCCCAGTCGATATTAGGCTGTGCAAATTTCCAATCCATAATACCAATCTTAGGGATAAAGAATAAGGCAATAGCTACAATTGTGGTTGTCGTAGTATCTATGGAATGTAATTTACCACCTGTTGCCCATAATGCCAGTAATGCAATAGAAATACATAATAATTTTTTTTCATCTAAGGTCATAGGACCAATTTCTTGACGCATTTTCGCGAGTTGCACATCGCCACCAACGAGTTCTTTAAATTCTGGTTTAATCAGCATTTGCGTTAAGAAGTATGTAATGATGACCATAATAATAGAAAATGGAGCGGCAGCAGTGAGCCAGTCAATCCAGCTAATGGATGTATTCATCTGTGTTTGTATAAAGCCTACGGCCACAAGATTTTGAGCGGCTGCTGTTTGAATCATGATGTTCCAGAATGTATCTGCTTGTACAGCCCCTACCATAAGGAGTGCTGCTACACGGCTTTTACGCTCAATCCCTAAGCTTTCAACAATACCAATAATAATAGGTGCTAAACAAGCAATACGGGCAGTAGCACTTGGCACAAAAAAAGCAAGAATTAAGCCCGTAATGATAATGCCTAAATAAATACGACTCACTTTGGTGCCGACACTCGATAATACAAGCATGGCGATGCGGCGATCCAATCCTGTTTTGCGCATGGCTACAGAAATGAACATAGCAGCACCAACAAGAATCATAGCAGGCGATGAATAACCAGAAATAATAAGCTTTAATGCATTGGCAGTACCTAAGGCTTTAGCTGGTGCTTCTGGATTAGGTGAAAAACCTAATAATAAAGCTGTAAGAGCAGTAATTATAGTGGCACTTACCGGATAGGATACAGCGGATGTCATCCATACAATAATGGCAAAAGCAAGGACCCCAATCATGCGATGTCCACCTGTCGATAATGTTTCTGGTGTAGGTAATAGCAAGATAGCAATGAGTACAAGACATGCCATAATAAGCCCTATGTTCTGCACGGCTGTACGTGATTTTTGTGGTATGGTAGTATTCGATACAGTAGATGATGTAGCGTTGTTAACTATACTCATAAAAAACTCCTTTCATGTTGAATAAAATATAATAATGGATATATATGATTATACAATATTACATTATTATATGGTGCTAGTATGGTTAAGGAATATTGTATACATGAATAAATAGTCATATATCTATAAAAATAGCTATACGAGTATGAGGTTATTTGGTATACTAAGTCAGTAGTAACAAATGATATTTTGGTAAAAGTAATAGAATATAGTTGACTTTTAGTACGTGATTTGTTATTATAATTAAGTAATTTATGAAGCAGAGGCCATCCGCCACTCACCTAATACCAAGAAGTATAAGGTTAATATAGAGAACTCTATTCGGATGGTGTATGCCATCCGTTTTTTTATTCTCTTGGAGGTGAAGGCTATTAGCAAGGATACACCACGCATTAATGAAGAGATTCGTGCTCGTGAACTTCGTGTCGTAGGTCCTGAAAACGAACAAATCGGTATTATGTCTGGCCGTGAGGCATTGGCATTGGCTGAAGAAAAGCATCTTGATCTTGTGGAAATTGCACCTAACGCTAAACCACCAGTAGCTCGCATTATGAACTACGGTAAATATCGTTATGAACAACAAAAACGCGAGAAAGAAGCGAAAAAGAAACAAAAAATCGTAACTTTAAAAGAAGTTAAGTTACGTCCACATATTGAAGACCATGACTTTTACGTAAAAATGAAAAACGCATCCAAATTCTTGGGTGAAGGTAACAAAGTAAAAGTAACCATCATGTTCCGCGGTCGTGAACTTTCTCACCCTGAACTTGGTATGGCCGTGTTGACACGTTTTGCTGAAGAACTCAAAGAAACGGCGTCTATTGAAAAAGCAGCTAAATTAGAAGGTCGTAATATGACCATGATTTTAGTAAGTAAATAGGATATTGGGAGGATTATAATTATGCCAAAAATTAAAACTCGTCGCGCAGCGGCTAAACGTTTCGCAGTAACTGGTACTGGTGAATTCAAGCGTGCAAAAGCTTTCAAAAGCCACATTCTTGAGAAAAAATCTCCAGCTCGTAAACGTAATTTACGTAAAGCTACATTGGTTGCTAAATCTGACTACAAACGCGTAGTTAAATGCTTACCATACGCTTAATCGCTAACTATTAGATGGATATATCGTAATTTAGGAGGAATATACAATGGCAAGAGTGAAAAAGGGCGTTACAGCTCATGCACGTCATAAAAAGATTTTGAAATTAGCTAAAGGTTACCGCGGTACTCGTTCTCGTTTGTTCAAAAAAGCTAATGAAACAGTAATGAAAGCGTTGTACTACGCTCGTCGTGATCGTCGTGCGAAAAAACGCGAATTCCGTCAATTGTGGATTGCTCGTATTAACGCAGCAGCTCGTATCAATGGCACAACTTACAGCCGTTTCATCGCTGGTTTGACTAAAGCAGGCGTTGAAGTGAACCGTAAAATGTTGGCTGACTTGGCAGTTAACGATGCAGCAGCATTCGCTAAACTTGTTGAAGTAGCTAAAAACGCTTAATAGCATACCATAACAAATGAAGGACTCTCTGATGAGGGTCCTTTTTTGCATGTTTTGGCTTATAGGACAAAAAGTGTGTGTGAAAACCCTTATAACACTAGATATTTACTAGTGTTATAAGGGTTTAATCTTTTTCTGGAGAAGTTTGAGGGTGGACAAAAAGTGTGGGTAAAAACATCAATTAACCCTTGTAATTACTGATTAAAATGAGGTTATATCTTCCTATATATAAACAAATATGGAGGAAGAGTTTATGCGACAAATAAAATGTCCTGATTGTAATGAAACATGTATTAAACACGGTGTTTTAAAATCTGGTTCTCAGCGTTGGTTTTGCAAACATTGTAAGGTGGCATTTACCGTTAAAATTAATAATTTAAGTAAAGAATTAAGCCTATTCTTGAATTGGTTATTCAGCACCGATATTCAAGCTGATATGCCTGGTAAAGGTCGTACATTCAGGCGTAAAACCGCTAAATTTTGGTCCATATGGCCATTGCCACCAAAAGTGGAAGAAGTACATGATGTGGTATATCTTGATGGAATTTACTTAGCTAGGAATTTATGTGTATTGATTTGTTGCAATGATACTCATGTTCTAGGATGGTATGTCTGTCGTTATGAGCATGCTAGAGCTTGGCAGTGTTTAATGGAACGGATTGCCGAACCTAAAGTCGTTGTGTCTGATGGTGCTAATGGTTTGCCTAAAGCATTACGTAAAGTTTGGCCTCATAGCAGTCACCAAAGATGCCTGTTTCACATTTTTTGTCAGGTTAGACGATATACGACAAGTAGACCTAAAACGTTAGCAGGAAAGGACCTTTATACTCTTGCTAAAGATTTATTTAATGTGAAAACAATGGATCAAGCTTTTATATGGATTAATAAACTTTCGGCGTGGCGAATGACATATTCTGATTTTTTACGAGAAATGACGATTGATGAATTCGGAAACAAACGCTCTACACATGAGCGTTTGCTTAAAGCTGAATCATCATTATGGCGTCTGATTAGGCAACAAACTTTATTTACATTTTTGGAATGTATTGATATTACAATACCTACAACAAATAATCGTATTGAAGGTGGAGTAAATGCTCAACTAAGAAGTATGTTACGGGCTCATAGGGGCCTTTCACTTGAAAGAAGACTAAAAGCGGTCTATTGGTGGTGCTATATGCACTCACCAAGACCGCTTTCTATTTCAGATATATTAAATTGTATGCCTACAGATGAATCGATTGCTGCTATCTACAAACGGTTATCTGATTATTGCCAAATAGATCGTTCAATCCCTCAATGGGGTGATGCTCCTGTTTGGAATGAGCTACATATGTCTACAGATTTTCCAACTTATTGGGATTAGTCACACACACTTTTTGTCCTATAACCCTTACTGTATGAATATAAAAAAGCGACACTAAGTGTCGCTTCCAATATAGTCATTAATATTATATTGTATATGCTGTTATCTAGGCGCATACATAATAATATATACACCAACCAGACAC
>NZ_CAKQFJ010000012.1 GCF_934230905.1 uncultured Veillonella sp.
ATGTTTACGTCAAAAACAGTTACCATAAAAAGACCAACGAAGGCACCTATCATAAAGATGCCTCCGTGTGCCATGTTGATGATATTTAAAACGCCAAACACAAGTGTTAAGCCAATAGCGAGTACAGCATATAAGCTACCGAGGGTTAACCCGTTAACTAATTGTTGTAAAAACACTATACTACCTCAACTTTTATTTTTTTAATGCGTCAAATTGACCATTTCTAATTTGCAATACTTGAACTTCCATGGAAGGGTCGCGGTGATCATTAAATTTGAATTGACCTGTTACACCGACAAAGTCAGCAATATTTTTCAATGCATCGCGGAATTTTTCTCGGTCAGTAGTAGAACCAGCTTTTTTCAATGCTGCTTCATACAAGTAAACTGCATCATAAGCTTGCGCTGCGAATTGGTCTGGTTCTTTACCATATTTATCTTTATAAGCTTTACGGAAATCTTTTACCTTTTGGTCATCTTTGTTAGGGAACCAAGGTGTACCTACGATAACGCCATCAGCTGCAGCACCTGCAATTTTAATGAATTCAGGGCTGTTAAAGCCATTGGAACCAATTACAGGTTGTTGCATACCCATTTCACGCATTTTTTTCATGATCAATGCGCCTTCTTGGTATAGAGAAGCAACAACGATTACATCAGGTTTTGCTTGTTGAATCTTAGTTAATTGTGCAGAAAAATCGGTATCTTTGTCTGCAAATGTTTCAGTATCAACGATTTGTACACCTTCAGCTTCCAATGCTTTACGAGCTGTATTATTTACAGATACCATTTGGTCATTGTTATTGGAATACATAATAGCTGCAGTTTTGAAGTCCAATGTTTTATGTGCTTCTTTGATTGCAGTATCTACTGCCAAGGATTCAGGTACAGCATTACGGAAAATGTAATCCCCAATATCAGTAATACCTTCTGCAGTTGTAGATGTACCAAGAGCTACGACTTTGCTCTTATTTGCTACAGGGCCAGCAGCCATCATTTCACCAGATAACATAGGACCAATAACGCCTACAACTTTATCTTTAGAAATAACCTTGTTCATAGCATTAATTGCTTCATTTTTATCACCTTTAGTGTCTTCAACAAGCAAATTAATTTTTACATTGTTAGCATCTGCATTAATTTGGCTAACTGCAAGTTCTGCACCAGCTTTGATGGATTCACCATACGCAGCAGCCCCACCTGTTGTCGTTGTTAACAATGCGATTTTAGCTTCATTGTTATTTGCATTACCTGCATCTTTATTGCTACCACAACCAGCAGCAACTGCCATTACACCAACAAGGCCAAAAATGGCTGCTTTTTTTAACATGGATTTATTCATGCTACACCCTTCCTTCAATCACAATAACAGTAAAATATAATAGTATAAATTATATATACTTCTATATTATGAAATATTTTTTATGTTTGTCAATCAAATCATTAGTATCATCTATAGAATTCAGATGTATACCTTATAAATTTTATTTATTCCGATAATAATTCTGAATACTGTTCCCATTTTTCATACAATACTTGTAGTGAATTATCTGTATCTGAAAGCTGCTTTGATATATTAGCCATTTCATCTAAGTCCTGTTGTACTACAGGGTTAGCTAATTGTACTTCATACATTTTCAAAGTTGCTTCTAACCTAGCAATTTCTTCTTCTATCTCAACTAATTGTTTTTCAATTATATATGTATTCGTTTTAGGCTTTGCTTCATCACGAGAAGAAACATCCTTAGTATGAATATTACTTTTATCTTTAGAAATCGCTTCTATTGGCTCTGTAAGAGCAGCAATATCATTTTGTTCTTTTAGTTTTTCCTTATAATAGGAATAATTACCCAAATATTCTGTAACACCTTTATCCTCTAATACCAAAGTTCTCGTAGATACTTGGTCTAAGAAATATCGGTCATGAGAAATGATAAAACAGGTACCACCAAATTGCTGTAATGCACGTTCCACTATTTCACGCGTAGGTACATCTAAATGATTGGTTGGTTCATCAAGAATAAGGAAATTATCACCTTGTAAGAATAATTTTAATAAAGCTAAACGGGCCCGCTCACCCCCAGATAAATCTCCTACTAGTTTAAATACATCATCGCCTTTAAATAGAAATGAGCCTAATACATTACGAGCTTTTTCTTCGGTAAAATTATAATTATTTATAATCTCATCCACCACTTGCCATTGATCATGTAATTCTTCATGTTCTTGTGAAAAGTATCCAACTTGTACACGATTACCAATATCGATATGACCATTCAACGGGACCAACTCTCCAACAATAGATTTTACCATTGTTGATTTACCTACACCATTAGGACCAATTAAAGCTACAGATTCTCCACGGCGAACCACTAAAGATATATCATCAATAATAGGTTTATTTGTGTCATACCCAATAGATACATGATCTAATACGAGTACTTTATCCGCACTCATTGCAGCAGGTGGAAATTTAAAATCTAACGAATGTGAGATTATAGGTGCCTCTAATCGTTCCAATCGATTTAATTGAGATTGACGGCCTCTTGCCATTTTAGACTTAATACCTGCCCGATATTTATCAATATACTCTTCCGTTTTCTTGATATATTCTTGCTGCTTTTCATAAGCAATTGAATCAGCTTTTAATCTTTCATCCCGTTGTAATACATATCGACTATAGTTACCACGATAAGTTGTTGCCTTATGATGATCTAATTCTACTACGCCTGTAACAATACGATCCATAAAATATCGGTCATGACTAACGATAAGAATGCCACCTCGATATGATGATAAATATCCTTCTAGCCATTCTAACATTTCCATATCCAAATGATTTGTGGGCTCATCTAAAAACAAAAAATCAGGGCTTCGCACCAAAGCCTTTGCTAAATTAATACGTGTCTTTTGTCCTCCAGAAAAGGCATTAGCTGGTTTATATAAATCTTCATCAGTAAAACCAAGTCCATACACTATTCGTTTTGTTTTTTGTTCATAATCATATCCACCTAACCACTCTAAACGATTTTGTAGATAATCAAGACGTTGTAAGTCACTTTCACTAGCTTCGTGAGTCTCTAGATACGTTGTCAACTCTTGTAGTTTGTTCTCTAATGCATGAACATCTTCCCAAGCCGTTTCTATTTCTTCAGCCAAACTAGCATCACCTAAATTAACATCTTGTTGTAAATAACCAATACTGGCAACAGGAGACATTACGACTTGTCCTTCGTCTAATTCCTCAATGCCAAGTATGCATTTCAACAATGTTGATTTCCCCGCCCCATTAGGGCCAACCAAAGCGACTCTGTCACCTTCTTTTATTTCAAAGGACACATTAGAAAACACTTGGCGCACCCCAAATGATTTTCCTAGACCGATCATTCGAATGCGTTCCATTCAATCCCTCCTTTATCATTCAATTCAGTAATTATTATACCACAGTCGCTTTTACAAAAATGACTAGCTCCACACTATCTTTGGTCTTTCGACTATGTCTAAATAATTTACCTAACAAAGGAATATCTCCAAGTAATGGAACTTTTTCCATCTGTTTTTGATCTCGATTATCCATTAATCCACCTATAACCAATACTTCACCAGGTTTTAGTATGACTCTTGTTTTTGCTTGCCTTGTGGTAATTTTATAGGATTTCAATTCTGATACCATAACAGGAGAACTTACCTCTGCCTGTATCGACGTGTCTATAAAACCATTTTTAGTAACGATTGGAGTATAATCTAACTTTATACCAACCTCTTCATAATGAATAGATTGCTTTCTCTCTCCATTAGAAATAGATTCTTCCACTACAGGAATTTTTTCACCAATCAGAATATGTGCATTTTCTCCATTTAAAGCCATGATTGACGGTGTTGCAATGACAACGGCTTTTCCTGTAGTTTCTAAAAGACTTAATTCTGGCTTTACAAAGAATTTATAGGCTTCACCATCTGGCGCCTTACCAAATGTAATGGCCCCATATGTATTTGTCTTATCATTACCATGACCAGTTAAGCTTAACCAAGACCATCTAAATCCGGTTTCCTTAGAATAAGAATGCTCCATTGCCATAATTGTTGCTTCTAATCGCACCTGTTTTATATCCCGGTCAACCGATTGAATGATAGACCGTACTCCTTTTTCCTCTTCTCGAGTTATATTTAGTACGAGTTGGTTTGTTTCCTTATGCACTGTGAACTTTTCATTAGGTACTACCGTTCTTATAGCCGATTCTAATGATGTCGATGATACTATATTAGGTTCTACTACCATAACATGACGATTTTCCTTACCACCAGAATGTCCTGTTACTGTAATTATCCCCTGATCATCTTGTATATCAAAATGATACATATCCCCTAAATGATGCAACATTTCCAATGGTGATTTGCCATGTATCGTTCCAGTTACAGTACCCTCTAATGTATTAATACCAAGTATATCTAGTTTATAGCTACGACTAATTGCCTCTACTACATCAGATAAAGGAGCCTTACTAACTGTCATACTATATGAGTTTTCAGCAGTTGAAGATTGTTGCAATTGTATTGCTTCTTTCGCCCATGAACAAGAACTTCCTAGTCCACATAAGATTAAAAATATTATTATGACTCTCCAACAGATACGCATTTTACATTTCCTCCATCATCAAGTGTTACACAATTTTCATCTACCTTAAGAACCTTTACACTATGCCAGGAATCACCTTCCATAACAACGCTAGACTCTGAACCACTACTTAAAATAACAGCTAATTTAGGGCCATGTATAACACCATTAATATAAACTGATTTTTTTTCATGATGTTTTTCTAAATCACTTTTTAAACTTATGCTGCTATCTTGATTAACTGTATTTTCTATATTTCTCCTTTTACCCCATTTTGACTTCGGAGAAATACCTTTATTTTTTAAATCCTGCTGAATATCATCTGTGGCTTCATTATCCGTCAAATTTATAGAATGCAAATTACTCTTCCCTAATGTTTCTACTAATACTTCATGCCAAGGAAGTCCCCTCAAATTATTTCCTGTACCATATAACAATTTAGTCCTATTATTCTCTTCTGCAGATTGAGATACTGCATTTGAACTAGACTCCATCTGAATATGATCATTTTCTGTTGTATGAAATACACCCCACCCAATAGCGATAAGAGCTAATAGAAATAATATACCTATACTTTTTTTGTATCGTTTATATTGAGTTATATACTGATAAAATTTGTCGTACAACAATCGATGTATATCCATTTATTAGGTCTCCTTTCTCATCTAGATTTTAAAAAACTATCTACTATCAGTATGCAACACATATAGATATAAAAGAAGGACACTAATAGTCACCCCCGTGACTATTAGTGTCCTTGACAAATTATAAAATATAAGTTATAAAATTTTATTTATCATCATATCCCATCGGATGAGATTGATGCCAATTCCATGCATCTCCTATTATTTGCGATAATTCACTATGTTGTGGACTCCAACCTAGAATACCCTTGATACACTCTGAAGATGCAATTAATATACTTGGATCTCCTGCTCGGCGTTCACCATATTCCACTGGAATATCAATATCAGTTACTTTTTTAGCCGTTTCTATGATATCTTTTACGGAAAAACCATTGCCACTACCTAAATTAAAAGCTCTTGATTCACCACCATTAATCAAGTAATTCATAGCTAATACATGAGCAGATGCCAAATCAGTAACATGAATATAATCCCGAATACATGTACCATCAATAGTATCATAATCAGTTCCAAAAACAGTAATATGTGGTCTTTTTCTTAAAGCCGCCTCTAATACTAACGGAATCAAATGAGTTTCTGGAGAATGATCTTCACCAATATCGCCACTTTCATCTGCACCTGCAGCATTAAAATAACGTAATGCTACATAAGTAGAACCATAAATAGAGCTATAGTCATGAAGCATTTCTTCAATCATCAGCTTAGTTCGACCATATACGTTAGTTGGCTGTAATTTAGCTCCTTCTACAATAGGTACTTCTTCCGGTTCACCATAAACTGCAGCCGTACTAGAAAATACAAAATGTTGTACACCCGCCTGTCTTGCTGATTCTATAAGTTGATAAGATCCTACAACATTATTCTCATAGTAAATAGAAGGGTTTATCATAGATTCCCCTACTTGAGAGTGTGCAGCAAAATGCATAATCCCCTTTATATTATTATCTTTCATGACACTAATGAGTTTTGAATCTGCAATGTCTAACTCTATGACCTTAACCCCTTTAGGAATAGAACTACGGTGACCACGTGAAAAATTGTCAACTACAATAGGTGTAAAACCAGCATGTATTAATGCTCTAACTGTATGACTACCTATATAACCAGCACCACCTGTTACTAAAATATTCATATACATACTCCCCTTTAATAACTACAACTTTTTCATAGCATGAAGTTTTGGCCCAATTAAACGTTTATAAACTTCAACACCTGGTTGATCAAAGGCATCAACGCCTGCTAAAATCGATTCAAAATACACAGCCCAACAATGCATGAACATGATTTCCCCTAAATGAAATGCATTTAATGTTGGTACAGATATGGTCATATTAAAACGATTATCACTCGATAAAGCCTCTCTATTCGCATCAAGTGCACTATTTAAAATATCGCTAATAGGAATATTTCCTATGGCATTAAGTTTATCATACTCACTATACAAATTAGGAACAACCAGCGATGTATCCCAATCTCGTACTTTAATAAATTGAACAACCTTATTAAGTCGCCCCTCTTGATGCTCTTGCACCTGAGCATGCATATCCATCGTACCAACTGCAGGAACAGGTGTACGACCATATGGAAGGCAAGTCTTACTCATTTTACCCAATGATTCTGATAGTAACTGCACATACCAATCAGATAAAGAGTGTAATGATTCACCATAAGGCATAAATACTTCTATAATACGACCATATCGTTCCGACGCAATATACTTTAACAGTGCACTAAATAAAGCTGGGTTTTTCAAAACATCCTCTTCTTGACAGGCTATATCCATTGATGCAGCACCGGCTAAGAAGCCTTCGATGTCAAATCCCACTAAAGCAGCTGTAACAAATCCTACCTCAGTAAAGACTGAGAATCTACCTCCCACACCATAGGGAACAGAGAATGTTCTCCATTGATGCTTGATAGCCATATCATGAAGAATGGTAGGATGTGCATCATTATTAGTATCTGTGACAACAGTAACTTCATAATTAATATGATGATCTTCAAGCGCTTTCTGAAGAATCATAAAATTAGCCATTGGTTCAATGGTAGAACCAGATTTAGATGTAACTACAAGCATTACCTTGTAAGCTGGACCTTTTTCATTGGCTTGTGATACCAATGTCTTAATAAGTCCCTCCAAGTATGGACCATCTACATTAAACCCAGCAAAATAAAACCGAGGATAATTATCACGTTCTTGATCCGTATAGTTGTTCCAAAACGAACCACATTGAACATCAAAAATCACCTTACTACCTAGGTAAGAACCACCGATACCAATAGACACAACTGTATCGATATTCTTGCGAGCATAAGATCGTAATTTTTGTAAACGATCCATCATCTTCGGTGTATTGATACCATTCTCTGATATATATGGTAATTGATAAAACAAAATTGGCTCAGGTTGACCATCCTTAGAAAGATGACCTTCTTCATATCCAGTAGATCGTAAAATATTGGTATGACGCCATACATTTTGAATGGCCCGCTCAAAATTTTGTATATCACGCACCTGTATGCAACTTTCATTATAGATATTACTATAATCTAATTCAAATCCAGAATCTAACTGTAGCATCAAGTATCTCCTTATGCACCTATCCAACCATAGCCATATCCAATACCAAATACGGACCACAAAATTGCGATGGGAATTAATAGCTTAAATTTCAATTTTGCTGTTTTATGATGAAATAGTACCATGCCCAATAACGCACCTAGGCCCGCAAAAGCAAATGCTAGAAATAGCAATGTAAATTCAGAAATCCGCTCATACCCTTTTATAGCAGAAAACTTATCATATCCATATATACAAAAGACAATAAAATTCCATACGGCCATAGTAATCAGAAAATACGTTTCACTCATAATCCTATATTTTATTTCCCCTTAAAATATGAGAGGGTATCACCCAATCCACATTCCAAACCAACAGTAGCTTCAAATCCAAAATCCTTTTTGGCTTTTTCATTACATAAACGAGAATGGCGAATATCGCCAACTCGTTCTGCTTCATAATTAGTTACAATTTGTTTACCACTGATAGCTGTGAAATAGTCTACCAATTCATTTACAGATGTACTCGTATTAGTAGAAATGTTATAAATTCCTGTTAAATCAGGATGATTCATGGCTTTAATATTAGCTTCAACTACATCATTTACATATATAAAATCCCTAGTTTGTTCACCATCTCCAAATACGGTGATTGGCTTATCTTCATTAACAAGGCGGTTAAAAATACTAATTACGCCACCTTCTCCACCATCACCTTGACGCGGTCCATACACATTAGAATATCTAAAGCATACTGTTTTTAATCCAAAAGCTTGTTCATAAATTCGCAAATAACCTTCTGCTGTCAATTTAGTAAGACCATAAAATGATGTTGGCTGACCCGTTAATGTTTCTCTAAGAGGTAATGTATCAAGATTACCATACACCGCAGCAGAGGATGGCATTAAAAAATGTTCTACCCCATGTGTTCTTGCTGCTTCGAGCATATTAATTAAGCCTATGAGATTCACATCACAATCCATCTTAGGATTTTCCATAGATGCAGGTACCATCGTTTGTGCCGCTTCATGAAATACTACTTGAGGTTTAAAATCTGCAAAAATAGATTCTATGTTAGCGTCTCGTACATCCATTTCTATAAATACTGCTTTTGGATTAACAAATTCTCGTACCCCTGTTGTAAGATTATCTATTACCAATACTGTATGACCTAATGCTATGAGTCGATCGACTAGATGGGACCCTATGAAACCGGCGCCCCCCGTTACACAAACGCGCATTGTTTTCCCCTTTTAGATTATTTACCTATCGCTGCCCCTGCCTTTGCGAGTTGGTCAGCCATTTCATTATATGTATCACCAGTATGAGCATATACCTTGTGAAAGTATACTTTCACCTGTTGAAATATACGTTCACAAAATGCTGCATATTCATTGGTTAATACATTATTTCGTTTCCACTTCTTCGTGGCCCACATTTCAATCCCCATATAATCATAATATAAGGAGCACTTAGAAATCCCATGAGTTAAAGCATATTCCATAACATGCTTAGCCGCTAATAACTCACCAGACACATTCCAAAATTCTGTATATTTTGCATCCCGGGTACCGAATGAAAATGTTTCTTTATTTCCATTTAGAAACATAATACCACCTGAACCTACAGACTGATTATATTTATCATAACTGCCATCGATATATGCAATTAAATGATTGGGTTCTGAGAAATCAGGAGCTATAGATTTCTTTGTATGGTTTGTTTTAGACGTTTTTGATGATGCTAGATAATCACCAATACTCATACCTTCATCACCTATAAAAGCCTGGGCTTCTGACTTAGTGGGAAACGATTTATAAATAGCCCCACCAAAGCCTTTAACCTGTTTTTCACAATCGGTCCAAGTTTCATAAATACCTGGCGTACGGCCTGCTTTTACAGCATAAAATTTCTTCGCCATACAACCTCCTAATGCTTCATGGTAAGCGGTACAAATTCAGCATTCACTACAGATTGTAAATCTTGTGGATTAACATGCATCTGCATGCCTCGTAAACCAGCACTAACATATACAGCCTCTTGAGCTTGCATCGTTTCATCAAAGTATGTAGGGAATTGCTTTTTCATTCCTACTGGGGAACAACCACCACGCAAATAACCTGTTATACCTAACAAATCCTTTACATGAATTAATTCTACAGATTTATTTCCACTGACCCGAGCGGCTTGCTTCATATCTAATTCTTCAGCTACAGGAATACAAAATACAACATATCCCGTTTTATCACCTTTGCCAACTAAAGTTTTAAATACTGTTTTTTCATCAAGACCCAACTCTTCGGCCACGTGAATACCTTGACCTCGTTCTTCAGACCATTCATATTCACTAATTGTATATGCTATATGATGAGTATCTAATATGCGTAATGCATTTGTTTTTTTATGCTTCTCTTTACTCATATAAGAGCCTCCTTTATTTTTATCGCTATATCGTTATATTACAAAAATTATCTTATAAATATCTAACGATAAATCAAAAGTATCTTACTATTTATTAACAATTTTATTTATATTCTTTAACTCTATGCGAAGCGTACCATCATCATTAGTTTTAATTTCGATAAACTCCCGATTTTGCATATATTCTACAGGGAACGAAATTTCTATGCCAGTATCGGTTTTAATCTTATGATGTTCGCCTACCTTCGTAGCAAATTCACGATTTACCGGTAAAGGTCGCATCATATCCTGTTCAGCTAACTCCTTTTTAGCAGCTTCTTGTTGAATGGGGTTAGACTTAAATACCTCTTCCACAATGCGAACAGGATTAACCGTATCAGATACTTCTGCATTTTTAGCAATCATAGACTTTGCCATCGTCATCTCTGCTACACCATCGGATTCGTGCGCTTGAGCCACCTTATCTATAATGTTTTTTACCTTTTTAACAGTATCTCTAGAGGATTGATCTGTACTAAGTTGTAGTACCTTTTCGGCTAAAATGTAACAAACTTCACCATCATATTCACCTTTTGGTTCAAAGATACGAACAGATAAATTCAATGTATTTATGGCAACAAAAGCACGCAATTTTTGTGTCGGCATCGGCAGTACTGCCTTATGTGGTACAAGTTCTGTCGATAAGGATCCATCATCTTCACTAAACAATTGATGTGTAAAGGCATCATGAGCCTGACATAATAGCATACAAATATATGATGTGTCTGTCACCACATCGCATACGATAGTATCAATGACAACACCTACCGTTGCTTGTTTCATATACTCAAAGGTTTTTTCACCTAATTCTTTTGCCAACGTAATAAAAGGGATTTCACCAACTTTATATTCACTAATTCGCTTTCCCATAGGACTCTGTGCAAGTAATGTCCCTGTTCTCGCACCAGGGTCTTTAAATGCTTTCGTTACATGCCCTACAATATAATCATGTATATCTTGTTCACCTATTTTTAATTCATGTTCAGAATAGACCGCTAAAGATGATGTAAAATCAAAAATCTCAAGGGCTGCTTTATTAATTTGCATGATAACTCCTAAGGGTAAAAATATTACTCTTTATTATACCATTCTTTTAGCAATTCTTTATCTATTTTTGAACAATCTGTTAAAGGTATTGCATCAATATATCGCAAATATTTTGGTTGATCTTCATGAGGAATAGATTGTCGTACATCAGCCTCCACCTCTTCCGATGTAACACCTGTGACCGGTACTATAAAGGCGACGACCTCTTCTCCACGCAATCGATCAGGTATAGATATGACTGCCACATCCTCTACCGTTGGCAACATTTGTAACTGAGATTCTAAAGCTAAAATAGCAACCTTATACCCACCTCGGTTAATAATATCCCCATTACGGCCATCAAATATAAGGTAGTTATCACACCAATGACCCTTGTCACCAACTGTTACCATTTCATCAAGTCCGCATATTCCAAACCGTGTAGACACATAAATATAATCATCTTTTATCTCAACTATAACCCCAGGAAATGGGCGCCCTACAGTACCAGGATAATCATGCCACTCCTCACCAGTGCAGTAGCTAATGTAGTTTAACTCTGATGCACCATAGTACAGAATAAATTCCATCATTGGATATAGCATGTGTAAAGACTGTAATAATTCTCGATCTACAACTTGTGAACCTGCAATTATATATCTTACACAAGAACAAATACTTCTATTCCAGCGCAATAGTAAACGCAGTTTTGTAGGCAGCATATACATATGGGTGCATCGATGAGATTGAATCAACGATTGCCATCTCTTTGGTTGCAGATAATCACTGGTGATTATCTGCCCACCTGCCCATAATACAGCCAATATCATATTCATATTGCCTGTAAAGCTAAAACTGCCATGTACAAATATACTAGTAGTATCATCGATATGAAAGATATTATTTTGTATATCAAAATAATCCGCCCATGATTTTTCAGTTCGCCACAAGGGTTTTGGTATTCCCGTTGTTCCAGATGTAAGAACACCAAACTGCGCTTCTATCGGAATATCTATGGAGCCAAGTAAATTCATTAATTGAAGTCGATATGTATTATCCATATGTGGATGCAAAACAATGGGAATATATCCACTATATAAAGCAGCTAACCACAATATAAGTTGTTCATATACAAATTCTGTATCTATAAGGATAATATGACGTTCACTATTTATAATATGTGTAATACAGTTATCATTCTCTATTCCCTGTACTCTTTCAATAACATCGTCATATAAATCTCCATAGGTATATTGCATACCATCTACAATAATTGCCGTATCTAATTTGTGCTTATGACCATGGTTAACTATAGCCTGTAATATCATACTCATCATAAAATCCTTATCTATGCACGCTCAATAATCATAGCTGTTCCTGTACCACCAGCTCCAGCAATAGCACAGAGTCCATAACGGCCATTACAGTACTCTAAAGCTGCCATGCAATGTAACAAAAGCATAGCACCAGAGCAACCGTAAGGATGCCCATAGGCCAGTGCGCCGCCTAACATATTATATCTGTCAACAAGGTCTGGATATTCTCGTCCAAACAAGACAGAGATTACAGCAAACGCTTCATTCCATTCAAACACATCAATTGTTGTTGATGAAAGTCCGGTAGCGTCTAGTATATTTTTTGTACTTAATAGTGCACCTTCAGGACTATACAAGGGATTTCCTGCCCATGGCATGGCACGAACAATCCTAAAGGGTCCTTCCTCCCTACTTAATGTAACAAAGGCAGCCCCATCATGAGTAAGACATGCATTTCCAGCCGTTGTTATAGAATTAGGTCCTAATAAGGGCTTCATACGCTGTAACAATTTTTCATTCATAGATGGACGTATTGATTCATCGATACATAGCTTTCCATCAACTTCAATGTCTAGCATATAGGGTAAAAGTATACCTTTGTCCCGTGCATATTGTGCACACTGATGACTTCTAATAATATAAGGATTTAACTCCTCTACACCTACACCATGTTTTATCATGGTACGTTCTGCCCCTTCTAACATAGATAAAGAAGATAATTCGTTGGGAGAAAACTGTGCCACTCTATAATCACCACAACGATCATCATACTCTGCATATGTTCTTAGTGGTTGTAAAGACGAACTTTCAATACCACCAGCAATTACTGTATTCATCATACCTGATGCAATATGAGCATAGGCCATCTCAATACTCATCATACCTGATGCACATTGCATATCTATCGTAACTGCTGGTATCATATTAGGTAAATTGCTATAAAGACCCATCAATCTCGCAATATTCCCACCCGTACCAACTGCATTGCCACAAAAAATGGCATCCACAGAAGATGTGTCTATAGAATCAAATAGCTGATTTAACACCTTTGCACCAAGCAATTCAGGACGTATTGATTTATATTGTCCGTTAACGACACCAATCGGCGTACGTAATCCATTATGAATGAAAACAGGCATAGTATTACTCCATATAAATAAGGAGGTGTACTAATAACACCTCCTACACATATCATCATTATATTTTAATTTTTGTAGCCAACCAAGAGGCAACTAAACATTTTATAATATCTCCTGGAATATATGGGAGCATTACAATAGGTAGAGATGCCCAAAACGGAGTGCCTGTAACAATCATAAATCCAGCTACACCAAAAATATATACAACAGGAATCGTAATAACTAATGAACGCCAGCTATAGGATAAAAAGCTTCTAGATTTACCTTTACAAATGCTTAATAGCGTATAGGCAACAGGCCAAGAGAAGATAAATCCGCCAGTAGGTCCGAATAGTTTACCAAGTCCAGCTGTACCTCCAACAAAAACAGGCAATCCTACTGTTCCTAGTAATACATATACAATAAATACAATTAATGTATCTTTAGGGGATAATAATAAGCCTGTCAATGTAGCTACTAATGTAAGTGCTGTCACCATAGCAGGGCTAAATGGTAACGGGAATGAAATCCATGCTGATACACACAATAGCGCTGTTAATAAAGCCATTTTTGTTAAACGTCTTGCTTCCATAATATACCTCTTTTACATCATAATCTTACATAATTTTATGCTCATCATATAAACGTGCTCTAAAAAGAGTTGTATCATCTAACGTACCAAGTAGGATATTTCCTTCACGTTGACGCTCTATGCACACACAATCCTCAGCAATCATAGGTGATAAAAAACGAACCTCTATGCCTACTTTAGATTTATCTTGTACTACATACTTCCACAAATTCTCTAATATAAGCAATCCCGGTACTATATAGGGTGACACACGATGTATTTGATTGCGATCATTTACAGCTTCAACAAAATGAATAATATTTTCTTTCGTAAAAGTTAGTGTTTTAACACCCTCATCAACTTTTGGTATTTGCCTAAGTTGTAAAGGTTTTGTTAACTGCAATAAATCAATCCATAATGTACCAATTGTATTAGACATACAAACGGATATATGATTGCCTTTATACTCTGCATCATGAAACACAATTTTATCGGTGCCTTGCGTATCAAAATAGGCCTTCGTAATTACACAATTCGTAGGCAAATTTAAGGTTTTTATATCTGTTAATAAAGCTAATAATCTCCGCATATTAATTCACCATATCAATAGTTTTACAAGATGTCTCTATAAATTATAATTAATCCCGATTATATTGTCAACTTATCACTCGTTTAATTAGTTAACAAGAAAAGCCACCACTGATTATATCAATAGTGACTTTTCTCAACACATATGTCTATAAATTATAGATTCTACATTATAAGTTTAAGTCTTTCAAATAGTCTTTGAATGCAGGTCCTAACTCCTCATTACGAAGCGCATATTCTACGGTAGCTTTTAAATAGCCTAATTTATCACCCGTATCATAACGAATACCTTCATAAGCTAATGCATATTTTGTAGTCTTTGATGCCGCCAAAGCATCTGTTAACTGCACTTCATTACCTACCCCAGGTTTTGTATTTTCTAAAATATCAAAAATATCTGGTGTTAGGATATAACGCCCAAGGACAGCTAAATTAGAAGGTGCCTTATCTACGCTTGGCTTTTCTACTAAACCACTAACACGATATAAATTATCTGCCAATGGATCTCCAGATACAATCCCATAAGAACTTACCTTGTCATTAGGTACAAATTGAGCACCAAGTATAATACCTGGATGTTTTTCATAACAATCCATCAACTGTTGTAAGCACGGTTTATCAGGATTATAAACGATATCATCACCTAATAAAACAGCAAATGGCTCATCACCAATAAATGCTTTAGCACACAGTACAGCATCCCCTAAACCACGTGGTGCTTTTTGGCGAATAAAGTGAACCTTAATATCCGCCAAATCTTTTACCATAGCTAGCTGTTTATTTTTTCCTTGCTTTTGCAATAATTCTTCTAATTCTACACTACTATCAAAGTGGTCCTCAATAGCACGTTTACTACGACCAGTTATGATAAGAATTTCTTCAATACCAGAATCCAGTGCTTCTTTTACAATATATTGAATCGCCGGTGTATCAACGATAGGTAACATTTCTTTTGGTTGTGCTTTTGTAGCTGGCAAAAATCGTGTACCAAAACCAGCTGCAGGAATAACAGCCTTACGAATAGACTTCATATGTATACTCCTTAGAAATCTTTACCAACGAACTTAATTTTCCATTGATTATTATCCTTTTTATGGGAATCTTTATATGTTAAATACATATCAAAAGAATGTAAGTCACGATGGTATGTGTAATAAATCGAATCTACATCACCACTCATCATATTCTGTTTAACACTAACAGATATGTCATCAAGCCGTGTCAATTTAAAGGAACCACCATAAATAAGCTCCTTAGGAAGTTCTGTACTATCAAAACGATATGGAGAGTTATTATAAGTAATATTGCGTTGATTGTAAGAAACCCACGCATTAACTCTAGGGCCTACAGCTGTACGGAATTGAGCACCCCAATATGGCATGCTACGTATAGATTTATCATAACCATAATAATCGCGTTGATACCCACCAAAGAAGCGCAATGTACCATCTTTCCATAGATTAATCGGGTCATGAGATACCTCTACCTTATAATCCTTATGAGAACCTTTTATAGAGCCTTCCTTCCAATACCCGATACTGGTTTCACCACGTACCGTAAATGGAGATTTCGCAATATGATATGTATGTGTATCAATACGAAGCTCACCAATTTTTTCTACCCATACAGTTTCATCATTATATTCGTTAGATTCTTTACTATACCCAATAGATGCCGTTCCCCATGGTAAATAGTGGCGATAGCCTATTTGTGGTTTAAAACCTGCCTTTGAATACCATTTATAATCAAAATAAGCTTCACCAGATTTTCCTAATGGTATCTCAGCATTTCCACGTAAGCCAATGCCATCATCACTATTATAAATTGGTCGAGGCATAATAGAAAATGTGCTTACTTTACCTTGCTTATCACCACGTAAAGATTTCGTATACGATTTTAAACTAAACAGTTTGAAATTCTTAATATAAAAGCTTGGATGTTGAATTACAACCTTATCGCCAGGGTAGATTTTTATGTCGTTGCCTTCAATGCGATAATCAGGTGTATGCTTAAATGCCATCGCATGCTTTGATGTAATCATCCCTTTTTCAATAGATCCCGTTTGACCATCATAGGAAAGATTTTGTCCTTTTACATAATAAGGATCAGACCAACCTTGTGTTTGCCCCGCATCAAAATGTTGGTCACTCGTACGATAAGTCATAACATCACCAGTAAGATCTTTTGTCTTACCACCATCCTCTAAATAGCGATATGGACCATCAGCAGTTCGATATTCTGTAGTCTTCGTATTTCCTGTGATGCGATTAGCTAACAGGGTACGATTTCCTTGTGTAACCACAACATTCCCTATAGCATTTACATCTCCAGTACTACCAGAATACGTCATTTTATCTGCATCAACACGAGTTGGTAATTTTTCTGTTGGCGCGGCAATAGGTGAAGTACCACGACGAACAACACGAATATTGCTGCGTTCAGGGGTCGAAGGTTGTTGCAATTCACCCGGATACGATTCAGATATACTATCTAAACTATCTTGATATGTAATTGAATCTGAAGCAGCCCACGCAGGCTGTGCCAAACAAAGCAAGCATGCTGCCACGAGCCATTGTACTCTTTGTTTCCTCATGGTTACTATACTCCTCTATTAATTACGTTTTACTACAACGATTGGTTGAGATACATTTTCTGCTGTATCATTTGTATCTTCTGCTTCTTCAGTATCAGCGACATTAGTATCATTATCATCTGCATTTACAGTTGTATTGTCTACATTATCCACAGAGCTATCTACGGAATCATCATTAGTAGCTGGCACGGTAACAGCTTCTGCTAATTCATCATCACTATGCGCTAAACCATCACCGCCAATAACAAGACCTTGAATGGAAACAGAATCTTGCGGTTGAATAAATACAGTAGAGCCTACAGGGTAATCAATATTTTTCCCCTTTATAAAAGCACCACCAACTAAACCTACAGGACCAAGCAATACAGCACCCGCTACAGAAGCACCAGCAGCTTTAATTTCCCCTTTAGTTCTTTCTTTAGCTTCTTTACCTTGAACCGCAGTAAACTCTGTGCCATCAATAGCAGGGACAGAATCAAAAGTTATATCAAGAGCTCCATTTCTACCAAAGGAACGGGCCTTTTTTAGAGATGTAATTGTTGCAGAACCTACAGTGCCTGCAGGAACAAGTAAAACATTACCATCCATTACATTTTCAGCAACAGTAAATTTAATTGAATCTCCTTCATGACTTGTTTTTGTAGATACCGCATCATTGAGTGTGACTTTAAATACATGATCAGAAGATAATGTACCAACTTGATTTGTAAGTGTTACATTACTACCATATACCTTAGTTTTCAAACTAATAATACGTTTTTGTAACGAACCAGGTAAAATCCTACCATTCACACTTCGTTCCATCTTTTCAACACGATCTACCAAAGAACCATCATTAATACTGTTTTGATATGTATATTCTAATGCGTCCATTTCTTCACGCAAAGAAATATTAGTACCACTACCTTCAACAGAATCATATAAAGAATCAACACGTTTACTTAATGTAGCAGTATTACCAGAAAATCCGTTACCATACACAGTTTCATCTAATTGATTGATGCGATCTACAACAGCACCATCTTGAGGTGCACCATATACAGTGCTTTCTAATACTTGTGTTTTCTCCGTTACTGTACCAGGTGCAGCAAATGCGGTACCTGTTAATAAAGATGCCATCAAAAGTGTAAGTACTTGCTTCTTCATATAATCCTCCACAACTCATCCTCTATGGGACATATACATCAAATAGCACAATAAGCACGGGCCTAAGACCGTGCTTATTTTCTGAGCACTCTTAATAAAGTACGTCAGTGGCCATTAAATTTTTAAATCAATAAGTGCAGATACGCCAACACCTTGAACACGGGAAGCGCTCACTGGATTTGTACTATCTACTGGTACTAAACCTTTGACACGAACCATCCCATTAAAACTACCTTCAATTTGTGCAACAGCTTTAACTTGTTCAATACTAGATGCAGGACCTGTTACTTGTGCAGCACCAATATAACCTTTAGTACCAATACTAATAATAGGTACAACCTTTGTAGTATATTCAGTACTCAAATTATTTTGTTTTAGTAATTTATTTAAGAAAGAATCAATTTGTGGGCCAAATTTGCTAACTAAAATACCAACACCACCAATTTTAGCAGCGCCACCAAGAATGCTACTTAAACCGCCAGCTTGTGTAGTTAAAATTCCACCAAATGCAGTTGTAGTCAAACAAATCCCTAGAACAGCGGTCATAATTTTCTTTTTCATGATAAGCCTCCTAATAGATACTTATATTTTAACAAATTCTATACATAGTTTCTAGTGAAAGTATAAATACTTACACTGAAAGATAGTAAAATTATATAATAATACAATGAGTTTATTATGAATTTTATACAATTTAATTTTTAACTATGTTTTAAGAGCACATCATATAATTAATATAAAAAGACTTAACAGATTCGCGGTACTTGATCTTCACCTAATAAATCTACTAAACGAACACCACCAATTGATGTTTGTAGGCCTACTTTACCAATATTTTTATCCATGGTAGCACCGATATGAGTTGCTTCACGACCTTCAGGATAACTATGTAAAATATCTAGCACATCATTGGTTACAATCGGATCTACAACGAATATACATTTACCCTCATTGGCTAAATATAAAGGATCATAACCCAGAATATCACAAACAGATCGAACTTCATCATGAATGATAAGCTTAGATTCTTCCACTTTTATGCCAACTTGACTTTGTTCAGCAATTTCTTTAAGAACCGTACCTACGCCGCCGCGCGTAGGATCCCGTAATAAAGCAACTTGAGGACCGACTTTATTCAAAACAGCTTGAACCATATGGTTCAAAGGAGCACAATCAGTCTTAATTGAATCTGATAACTCTAACCCAAATCGTTGGCCCATAACAGCAATCGAATGATCTCCTATTGAACCGGATAAAATTATATCCATATTAGGTTTTACTAAATTAGGACCTATATGAATATCCTCTGGAATCATGCCAATACCTGCAGTATTGATATAAATTTTATCAACTTCACCTTTTTTAACAACCTTTGTATCACCCGTTACAATTTGCACATTAGCAAGTTTTGCCATATCAGACATAGTGCTTAAAATCGTTTCTAATTCATCAAAAGGAAGGCCTTCTTCTAAAATCAAACCACAGCTAAGATATTGTGGTACAGCACCATTCATAGCTAAATCATTAACCGTACCACATACAGCTAATTTACCAATATTACCACCGGGGAAAAAAGCAGGCTGTACAACATAGGAATCAGTCGTAAAAGCCATGCGACCAGATGACACTGAAAATTGAGCACCATCATGTAAAGGGGCCAATAAATCATTGGTAAAATACTTTAATATAAATCGTTCTGTCAACTCGTGGCTAAAGCGACCACCATTGCCATGAACTAAACGAACTCGTTCCATTTAATCCTCCCAGGCTAATCCGCCACTAGAAAAGCCATACTTATACCATGCAGCACAACTACCTTCTACAGATACCATGCAAGCACCTACAGCATGATCCGGTGTACACGATTTTCCAAACAAAGGACACTCATTAGGTTTTATCAACCCTTGTAATACGCTACCACATTGGCAACCTTTAGGATCGACAGATGGTTTTTCTAGATAAATAGGTAGCATCTTTTCTGCATCTAAAAATGAGTAATCATCATTTAGCTTTAACCCTGAATTTGGAATCTTACCAATTCCACGCCAAGTATCATCACAAATTTCATACACTTCATCCATCATTTGTATAGCAACAGGATTGCCTTCTTTCATTACAACAGAATGATAGGTATTCCCTACTTCAAAATGACCACTTCTACGTTGTTCTAAAATATTAACGATAGCCGATAATATTTCTACTCCATCAAATCCAGCAATACAAGATGGTATTTTATACTCATCCGGTAAAAATTGATATGGTTTTTCTCCAATAATAACACTTACGTGCCCAGGTAAAATAAAACCATCAATCTGTCCAGATTGTCTATCCAATAAAGCTCGAAGCGCAGGTGGTACCAATTTATGAGACACTAAAAAAAATACATTTTTTAGGCCAGCCTGTGCGACAGCTTTTACGGTAGCACCGATAACAGCGATTGTCGTTTCAAAACCTATCGCCAAAAATACAATCTGCTTATCTGGATATTTTCTACTTAATTCTAAAACTTCTAGTGGTGTATAGATAACGTGAATATGAGCTCCTTGTGTTTGAACTTCACTAAGACTACTATAACTACCTGGCACCTTCAGCATATCACCAAAAGTTGCAATGATCACATCATCACGTTTTGCATACTCGAGAGCCTTATCCATATACACCTGATCGGTTACACACACAGGACATCCAGGACCACTTACTAATTCTATCCCCGATGGCAATAATTGTCGTAACCCTTCTCTAAAAATAGATACTGTATGTGTACCACAAACTTCCATAAGTCGCACCCGTTCACCAGGTGTATGAAGTTCACTGATGCGGTGTAATAAAGCATCAGCTGTTTTTTGTTTTTCCTGCAAAGTAAGCTTCTTCAAGTTCTTCTAACTCCCGGAAGGCATCTAATGTTGCCTTCGCTTCTTCTTCATCTACAATTTGAACTGCAAAACCGGCATGTACTAACAACCAATCTCCCACCTTTGCATCTGGTACGAGAAGCAAGCTACAATCACGAGTTGCACCAGTTAATTCCACTGTACCAATAGCTTCATTAATAGCAACTAACTGTGCTGGTACTGCTAAACACATACGCCCTCCTCTAGTAAATATACTTAAACATTTATTATAACTATTAATCCAAATATTTTGTATGACTTAATTCTATCATAAATATACGGTCTTTTCTGTAACTGATGATACTTTTATATATTTTTTTGATGAGCAATCCACAATTGTCCTAGCGATAAACCACCGTCATTACATGGCACTTTCTTATTAATATATAATGTGCCATGATGCCACTTATGTTGTAAGGATGCTAATAGTCTTCGATTTTGAAAAACGCCACCACCGATACATACATCATCGATGCCATAGCGTTCACATAAATCAGATCCCACTTCACAAATAGCGATAGCTAACGTTTTATGAAAGCTCGCCGCTAATAAAGATACACTTTCACCTCGAGAATAACCATCCATAATCTGCTGTACTGCAGGTACAAGATCTAGAACTTGACCATCATAATTAAAATCTAGCAAGCGCCCTTCTTCATCTTGACACGCAGATTCCAACGCAATGGCAATTTGTGCATCAAAAGAATGTTCATTTCCTAAGCCCAACAGACAACCAATCACATCAAACAATCTACCCGCACTAGATGTCATCATCATGGACATATCTGATTGCAATGCCTTATCTAGAATTTGCCAACCTTTAGGCAATGTAGTTAACCATTTTTTGTATTTATTAGGCAACTCATCTCCATAATAATTCCGTAAATACCATAAAGCTTGACGCCATGGCTCTTTTACCGCTTTCTCACCACCAGGCAAAGGCGCTAAATGAATATGTGCAACACGCATATACTCTGCCCCATAGCACAGCATAAATTCACCGCCCCAAATCGTATCATCATCCCCATATCCAGTGCCATCAAAACAAATTCCAAGAACAGGATATTTCAAATCGTACTCAGCCATAACAGCTGCAATGTGGCTATGATGATGTTGCACTTCTATAGTTGGAAGATCAAGGGATTCGCTTAATCTTCGTCCATAATTAGATGAAAAAAATGCTGGATGCTTATCTATAACAATAACTTCTGGCTTCACATCAAACAGTTGTTCATACCGTTCAATGGTCCTCTCAAACGTTTCATGAGTTGATTCACTTGCTAAATCACCTATATGAGGTCCTAGCAATATCTCCTGCTTTTTATTAATCGCAAAGGTATTCTTTAAATCACTCCCCATAGCAAGTATCGATGGATCTTTAATCGACTCACAATGAATTGGTTCTGGAATATATCCACGACTTCGACGAATTAAAATAGGTGTATCTTCCACCACTGATACAATTGAATCATCTACAGGTGCATAAATTTGACGATTATGTGTCAAAAAATAATCGGCTATAGTACGTAATTCTGAAAACGCGTGTTCATCATCGTAAATAACGGAATCACCGCTCGCATTGCCACTTGTCATAACCCAGACTGCATTATGTGGTACTAAAACATGATGAATTGGTGCATATGGTAACATAACACCAATTAAATGATTATCAGGAGCTACTAACTCACTGATAGACGCATGGAAATTATCATTTTTTTCTAATAAAACAATGGGTCTTGCCATACTGCTTAATGCGTCTAAGTCTCCATCGCTAACGATAGCAAACTCCTCTATGATGTCGATAGAACCAGCCATAATAGCAAAAGGCTTATCCTTACGATGCTTTCGCTCTCGTAATGTTTGTATTGCCTTATCATTAGTGGCATCACACACTAAGTGATAACCACCAATACCTTTAACTGCAATTATGGCACCTTTATGAATGAGATCTCGTGTTTTTTCAAAACAATCATCCCCCGCCCAATTACGGCCATCCAAATCTAGTAACTGATAACTTGGGCCGCAATTAGCACACGCATTAGGTTCTGCATGATACCTACGACCATTCACATCAAGGTATTCATCGCGACAAGCTTCACACATGGTGAAATCAGACATAGTAGTTCGTTCTCGATCATAGGGCATGGATTTGATAATGGAATATCGAGGTCCACAATTGGTACAGTTGATAAAAGGATAATCATACCTCCTACCAGGTTCCTTCATTTCAGCCAAACAATCTTCACATGGTGATGTATCGGCACTAATAAATGTGTTTACAGTACCGTCCACAGGAGACTGAGCGATAACAAATTCCTTACCATCATTATTTATAGATGGATCAAGCTTTGTAATGCTCACATGTGTGATACGGCATAATCGCGGCTGTTCTTCTTGAATCGTATCAACAAATAATTGCAATGTATCTATATCGGATTGAGCCTCAACATATACTCCGGAATTATCATTATATACAAATCCACTAATTTCTAACTGATGGGCCCACATAGAAACAAGGGGTCGAAATCCGACCCCTTGTACAATACCTGTAAATCGAATCCCCCATCGTTCAATAGTTTGTTTTTCATCCAATCTAGTGTCCATAGCGGCTCCTATTACAAAATATATCTTATTTAAAATGTCTATCCTAATGCTACAGGAATACTACCATCAATCCCTGCTTGTTCAAGTTCAGCTTGAATCATGATAGCACATTCAATCCGTTTCTTTTGTAGACGACAACCAAACTCATAAGGCGTTTGTAAATCTCCACCCAATGTAATGTTGTTGGCATGACAGCCACCAGAGCAGAAGAATTTAGCCCAACATTCTGCACAGGTAGGTTTTGTAAACACATGTGTGTTACGAAAATTCTTTGGAATTTCCATATTTTTTAAACCTTCATATACATTACCAAGTATATAACCATCTTTGCCTACAAATTGATGACATGGATAAATATCTCCATTTGGCACGACAGCCATATATTCATGACCAGCCCCGCAGCCACGCAAACGTTTTGCCATACAAGGTCCACGGTACAAATCCATACGGAAGTGGAAGAAATTAAATTTCTCACCCCATCCGTCCTTTTGGCGTTGCAAATATATATCTGCTAATTTTTCATATTCTTTCTCAAGCGTTGGCCAATCTTCTTCGCGAAGTACATAATCGCCTTCTTCACCAACTACAGGCTCCATAGATAAGTGTTCAAATCCTAAGTCAGACATAGCCAATACATCTTTAGTAAAATCAAGATTCTTATGCGTATATGTACCGCGTACATAATATTCTAAACCATGACGTTGTTTTACTGCATTAACAAGGTTTTTAGCAATATATTCATAGGAGTTAGCACCACTACCAGCAACTGGACGCATAGCATTATGCACATCTTCTCGGCCATCAAGAGATAATACCAAACTCATTTTATGTTCATTTACATAATCGATTTTCTCTTGAGACAATAACATACCATTAGTAGTCAATGTCAATTTAAAGATTTTATTATGTTTTGGAGCCTCTTGCTCAATATATTCTACAGTTTGTTTTACAACATCCCAATTAAGAAGAGGTTCACCACCGAAGAAATCAATTTCGCAATGTTGACGAGTGCCACTCATTTGAATTAGAAAATCAACAGCACGTTTAGCTACATCAAAGCTCATTAATTCGCGTTTTACACCACCGTAATCGCCTTGACTAGCAAAGCAATATTTACATGCTAAATTACAGTCATGGGCAATATTAAGACACAATGCTTTAACAATTGGCTTTTCCCCAACTACGAGCTTGAATTCAGTACTCATAGGAGCAAATAGCTGTTCTGCAGCGATGAGCTCATCTAATTCATCCATGATTTCATTTAATTCTATAGGATCTTGAGAGCTATCTAACGCAGCATGGACTGCATCACGATTAGTGCCGTCATATATATCTAATACTTTATCAATGAGTTCATCAATAACGTGAATGATACCGCTATTTACATCTAAACAATAGTAGTTATCTTTCATCCGAAACTTATGGATCATTGGTTTTAATTCTAACATGGTACCTCCAAATTATATGTATGTGAAAGTGCTAAACTATATAGAACTTTCTAGATAATTGTACCACATTTTTTACATATCGTGCTGAAAGTCCTCATAAATATATACTATAGATACTATGTAATCTATACATACATAAAAAAAGAGAGCCATCGGCTCTCTTTTTTTATTATTTTTGTTTGCAAACTTGATTGCCTACTGTACAGCTTGTTTTACAAGCGGATTGGCAAGAAGTTTGGCATTCACCACAACCACCAGTTTTAGCAGTTTTTTGTAAAGATTCAGTGTTGATTGTACGAATACGTTTAGCCATGATTATCCTCCTCAATACTTATTGTATTACTATTATTTTATCATAGATATTCAAACTATGTAAAATATAAATTATTTTTGTACGTCCTTACGCAATACTTTACGCAACGCCAATGCAATCGGTGTTACAATGACGCCTGCAAAAATTGCTTCTGGAATACCATGCGTAACAGACAATATTAAGATTGTTCCTATAACTTGATCTGATGAAAGATGCATAGCCTGTGCAAACATATCGGCGTATAACACATAGATTAGCCCCATTACCATACATGTATGGAATATGGTCCCCATAAATGCAGAAATAATTATGCGTGGTCCTTGTGGTACCTTCCACAATGATTTATATACTAATACAGCCAATACAGGGAATATAATTCGAGGCACTACCGATACTAAAGGATTGATAAATAATGGAGATAAAATATTCGGTGCTGTAAAATTCTGCCAAAAACTATATACACCAAAAATCAGGCCCACAAAAGCACCAACTCTAGGTCCTTCAACTAATGCACCAATCAACGCTGGCACATGTAAGGTGGTTACATTCAACGGTCCTAATGCCATAATACCATAACCAGAAAGGCCTAAAATAATTGTAATAGCAGCTAACAAACCTACAACAGTCAGTTCACGTAATGTTAAACCTGATTTAGTAACAGGTGCTTTTTCCTGTTTACGATTCATTGACTCAGTTTGCTGTTCTTGGATTGATACCTGTTGGTTACCATCCTTTACATTTTCATTCATAAAAAATCCTCCTTCGCTCTCATTCTCTAAGGATATGAGTCGAAACTAGAAATAAAAGCTAGCCTTTGTTCTTTACAAAAGCTTTTATTATACCTATCTCTACTAATTTACCAATCAGTACAGATACAATAATAAACACAAGTTCTAATAATCCTGGTGTAAAAAATACAAGAGGATTCCCTTGGTATATTGGGAATACAGTAGGTGCTAATGCTTTCACAAATTCTGGAATATACCCACCATATAATATATGTCCATTCATAGCTAATAGCATAACAGCTGTAATAACTATTCGTAGCAACCTCGTAGCTTTATATTCACCATTACGAGGATACATGTAGAATGCAAAAACTAACATAGATAAAATGATAAATAAAAACTCTCCCATCAGCGCATTTAAACTAATGGTAGGTCCAAAGTAAGCTATCATTAAAGGATCAGTTAAATCAATATAAAAAATCGAACCCAAATATATAAAAGGAATTGGCAATATATATACAGCCATATCTATTGATTCATCTAATACACCCCATCTACGATTTCTTTTAAAAAAATATGTCATTAATAAAGCTACTAACTCTAGCAAAACTTGCGTAAAAAAATATATGCCTAAATAGACTATCATAATCAGAATTTGATTTTCTACGGTTACATTAAAGGGGGTTGTAAATACATTAATAACCGTAAAAATCACCCAACTATATACATGATAGCCCATATGAATCGGTAATTCACTAAATCTACCTTGTCGCATTCGCTGTAAAATAATAGGTATCAACAAAGATAATACAGGAAATGTAAGATATGGAGAACCCCAACCAGTTAGATGCAATACAGAAGTAACTACACTTACAAAAAAAGCACTAATTAAAGTAAACACAATAAACTGCTTATTCATGTGACCCTCCCAATAGTTGAGATATCCAATAAGCTATGATAAGTACAATAGTAACTTGACCATACATTCCCATAAGAAAAATGATGTCACGTCCAATGGATGGCAATCCCCAAAGCCAATTTAAATCTAAACCAAGAAACATTAGTCTATAAGTGGCAAATTGAACAACTATCCAGCCTAACACATAAATAATGCGATTTATGCGTTTATTTTCAGCTCCAAACGTGCTTGATTTAAATGATAAATATGCCCAAGGAATACATAAAGACAACAATAAATACCATACTAAAGCCACTGTTGCACTAGATCCATTATGAATTATATACGAAATGACAGGAATAGCCATGATAAATATATTCATATACAGTGATTGTTTACAAATATCCAATATAATGTTCATACACGTCTCCTAAGATAATTAATCACTTGTATTGTACACTACATATCACTAAAAAGCCACAAAAAAAGGTCTCTTATAGAGATTTTTCTATAAGAGACCTTTTAAATGCCATTCAAAGACTAAAGACATAATAATCAATTATCACGCAACAGTAGATTCCGCAGTAATATCAATTGTATCTTTATCTTCTGGTTTTTCTTCCTTCAACAACGGAGTCATACTTTCAATGCCAATTCCTAATGTAAATAGGTTATGTAACCAAGCAGTTTGACTTGGAGGCATGAAACCAAGTACGCCACCCCCTACAAGAGCACCATTGAAACCAACAATACCATTGTAGTTGGATTTGATACGTTTCATCAACGCAATAGAAATTCGACGTAAGTCTACAAGAGCTTGTAAGTTATCAGAGGAAATAGTAACGTTCGCAATTTTTTGAGCAATTGGAGCGCCTTCATTCATAGCAATCCCTACATGTGCTTCTGAAATAGCTGGAGAATCATTAATACCATCCCCGACCATCATGACAGTATAACCTTCCGCTTTTGCTTGTTTTACATAGGCAGCCTTATCTTCTGGCAATACCTCTGCATGCACCTCATCAATGCCGAGTTCATCAGCTACACGTTGTGCATTACGTTTGGAGTCACCAGTCATCATGACAACCTTTTTAATACCTAAAGCATGCAAATCAGCAATAACTTGTTTAGATTCATCACGTACAGGGTCTTTAATACAAATAACCGCTGCTAATGTACCGCCTATAGCAAGGTAAATATGTGATGATGTGTTTGGTAAGTTATTGAATTTTTCTTGTTCATCTGCAGGAATCTTTGTCTTTTCATCATCAAAGATATAATGAGCACTGCCAATACGTACACGGTAGCGACCAACCTTAGAGGCAATACCATGAGCTACAACGTATTCTACGTCAGAATGCATTTCCTTATGAGGCAAAGCATGATCCTTAGCAGCACGTACAATTGCTTTTGCCATGGAATGAGGGAAATGTTCCTCAATACATGCAGCTAATTTTAACATTTCATCTGCATCATGACCATTGAACGGAATGATTTGTTCAAACTCAGGTTCTGCTTTTGTAAGAGTACCAGTTTTATCGAATACAATCATATCCGCTTGTGCAATTTGTTCTAAGAATTTACCACCCTTAACAGTAATACCACGTTTAGAGGCTTCTTGCATTGCTGAAAGTACAGCTAATGGAATAGACAATTTTAATGCACAAGAAAAGTCAACCATTACGAAAGACAATGCTTTCATCACATTTCGAGTCAACAAATATGTTAAACTAGCCCCAATAAAGCTAATTGGAACTAATTTATCTGCCATGCGGTATGCTTGTTGTTCCATACCGGATTTCATTTGTTCAGACTCTTCAATAAGATTAACGATTTTTTCATAACGAGAAGATTTAGATGTGCTACGTACTTCTACAATAGCTTTACCATCTTCTACTACTGTACCTGCATATACAGAAGTATCTTTGTCTCGGCGAACAGCTTCTGGTTCACCAGTCATAGAGCTTTCATTAACAAGAACAACACCGTCAATAACGATGCCATCCAATGGAATCACTTCGCCTTGGCGAATAATGATTTTATCGCCTGCTACAACTTCGTTAACTGGCTTGCTTACTTCGATATCGTCAACTAAAACCCATACCTTGTCTACATTCAAAGACATACTTTGAGCAAGATTTAATACGGATTTACGGTGAGTCCATTCTTCTAAAATATCACCAATACCTAATAGGTACATAACCGCGCCAGCCGTAGGATAATCTTTTTGAAGTAAAGCTGCACCAATAGCAACACCATCAAGTACCTCAACAGTTAATTTACGTTGCCATAATGTTTTAATCGCTTTGCCAATAAATTTAATACCATCAAACCAAGCCCATGCAGCCGCAATTGGTGCTGGTAGTACTGCTTTTTTACCTAAATACAAAGCAGTTCGATTAATCATCATTTCACGATATTTTTTATTTACTAAGCGCGGAGAGTATTCGTTCAAAACAGGAGCTTCGGACAAATCTAAATTGCGTAGACCTAACACCGCATCACGTACGGCAGCAGAATCACCATTATGTTTAATAGCAATTTGAGTACTACGAGTGTAGAAGGTTACATCTACAATTGCATCATTAAGTAACAAGGTATCTTCTACATAAGCTGCTTCAGCCTCTGTAAAACGATGACCAGTTACCTTAACATGCAAGCGATTTCTAAGTTTTCGTACAACAGAAAATTGTAACATAATTGAATCCTTCTATTATTTTTTTTCTTCAAAGATTTCTTCGTTGCGAGCTTCGTTAATTTCTTGAGCTTCAGCTAATACATCAGATGCGGAAGCTTGTACTTTTTCAGCTGTTTCTAATACAGTTTCTTTAGCACGAAGGCCAGCTGCTACGATACCAGCATATACTTTTTTAGCATCTTTGGATGTTAATACTTTAAGACCTACAGTGCCCAATGCAAGACCTGCTGCGAATAAGTTAGCGTTTTTAAGATTGTTTTGATTGAAATTAAACATGATGTGTTTCCTTTCTTATTTGACATAATTAAAACTTATATGAAAAGAGGAGCTCATTATAGAGACTCCTCTTCCATTATCACATAAAATTCTTACCTATCAACACGTTTGATACCCAATGCTTTATTGGAACCATCACAACTGCAACTACATCCGCTGCCACAGCCAGATGACTTATGTGACTTAGATCCATCAGATGAACCACCGCTACCACAACCACAGCCACCTTTACCAGACACTTGTTTGCGAATTTTATTGCCTAAGTAAGCTAATGCTAAAACAACTATGAGTCCTATAATAAGATTATCCATTATTATGCCTCTTTCTCAATATCAACTAAAATACAATATAGGTAATAGTGATAATTCAAATAAAAATCAACATCTAAAGGACATTCTTCTTTTCTCATTATCATTTAACCATAAATATTGATAATTATCAAGTATTAGATTTAAGTTTCATATAACTAAATTACAACTATACAATTAGTATAAATCATAACTAGCTAAAATATAGTGACACAATAGTGATTATCTATATTTTGAGCTAGAATCCCAACGCAATACCTACATTGTAGAAAATGAAACATGCAATCCATGCAAATGCATTTTCATAACAGAACATGAATAGCATCCATTTCCAAGATCCAGTTTCACGTTTAATAACAGCAAGTGCTGCTATACATGGTGGATAACACAAGATGAATAACATGAATGTCAACGCAATCAATGCAGTAAAGTGTGGATCACTTTGTAAATATGCAGTCAATGCTTGAGGATGATCAGTATCACCACCTACTGCATAAATTGTACCCAATGTAGATACAACAACTTCTTTAGCTGCTAACCCGGCTACTAGTGCTACCCCCATTTTCCAATCAAAGCCCAATGGTTGAAGAATTGGATTAATTGCTTTACCAAACATAGCTGCATACGATTGTTCCATTTTTTCAGATGCTTGTTCTTGATCAAGTTTTTGATTTTCATCAGCTAAGTTAGCTTGGTTTTTATACATAGCCCAGGCTACTGGGAACAATTGTTCATTTTGATCTTTAATATCATTGAATAATTCAGGAGCTTCAGAATCATCTTCCGTTTCAATTTCAGGAGCACTTTCACCATTAGCTTCTGCTGCTGAAGTAGCATCATCTACAGTAGATTTCATATTATCAACGATTTCATTAACTTGATCTTTTTGTTCATCTGTAGTAATACCAAATTGTTCTAATGTTTGAGCATCTTTTACTTCATAGGTAGCGGCTACTTGATCATGTAATTCATCATAATCTTGAGAGTATTGTACATCATTAGGATACGATGTAATAAACCAAATAAGGATAGTAGCAGCCAAAATAAATGTAGCCGCTTTTTTGAAGTACATAATAGTACGTTCATACATATGCATTGCAGTCGCTTTCAAGGTAGGCATATGATATGGAGGTAATTCCATAACAAACGGTTCTGCTTCGCCAGAGAACAAGAATTTGCGGAATATTTTAGCAAATATAATGCCCAAAATAATTCCTGCGAAGTAAATACAGAATAAAACAATACCAGCCATTTCCGGACTAAAGAATGCAGCAGCAAACAAAGTATATACAGGTAAGCGTGCTGAGCAACTCATAAATGGAGTAATTAAAATCGTTACCATACGATCTTTATAGTTATCCAGAATACGAGCACCCATAACAGATGGCACAGAACAGCCAAACCCTAGTAATAAAGGGATAAACGATTTACCATGTAAACCACAAGCGCGCATGACACGGTCAATAACAAAAGCGGCACGAGCCATATAACCAGTATCTTCCAAGAAGGATATCCCTAGAAATAGTAGTAAAATTAGTGGAATAAAAGACATAACAGCCCCTACACCAGCTATGATACCATCAGATACCAAAGATTGAACTTGACCCTCAGGAATATATGTAGTCGCTAATCCTTGGAACCATGTAAATAATTTTGCTAACCAATCTTGCGGAACCGCTCCTACTATATTAACAAAATTAAATAATATAAACATAACCAACAAGAATATTGGCAAGCCCCAGATACGATGTGTCAAAATCTTATCCAATCGATCAGAACGAGTTTCAGTAGATGCTGGATATTCTACAGTAATGGCATTAAATACTTCTACTGCAAAACGGTGACGATATTCTTGGAATATTAGATCAAGATCAACTTGATCTTTAACTTCTTCACGAATGGCTTTTGCCTTTTCCAAAGCAGCCGCTGTATTTTCAAGACGCATAATCTTGCCGACCACATCAGCATCTTTTTCCAATAATTTAACAGCAACCCAACGAATTGGATATGTTACGGATCCTGCTTTTGCTAATTCTGCTTCTAATTCAGCAATTTTAGGTTCCAAAATGTCACCATAAGGAATAATAACACCCGGTTTTTTATTTTCCTTAGCACATTGAACAGTAGCTGCTAATAGCTCTTTTGTACCTATATTATTACGACCAACTGTGCGAACAACGGTAGCACCAGTCATTTTTTCCATCAACGGAATATCGTATTTAAAGCCCATTTCATCAGCAACATCAGCCATATTTAGAGCAATAACCATTGGCACTTCGAGTTCAATCAATTGTGCAGCCAAGTATAAGTTACGTTCTAGATTAGATGCATCGAGTACGTTCACGATAAGATCTGGGTTATCATTAATGATAACATTACGTGCTACTAATTCATCCAAAGAACGTGCAGTTAAGCTATATGTACCTGGTAAATCTATAAACAATAATTCTTGGCCGTCAAATTTTGTATGGCCTTCTTTTTTTTCTACAGTAACACCTGAATAGTTACCGACATGTTGCTTAGCCCCTGTGATATTGTTAAACATTGTAGTTTTACCACAGTTAGGGTTACCTGCTAGGGCTATGCGAATTTGCTCATTATCTGCCATGAGGACCTCCTATTCAACTTCTACATCAATCATACCCGCTTCACTATTCCGAAGCGCTAATTCAAAGTTTTTTACCTTGATTTCCACAGGATCACCTAATGGAGCGAACTTCATGACATGAACCTTAGTACCATGTACCAGTCCCATATCAACTAATCGATGTTTTACATTACCGCTGCCATGAAGTGTTGCAATAATGCCGGACTCGCCTTGTTTCATGTCCTTCAATTTCTTGATAGCCATATTACACCTCCTAATTATTGTACATAACAACCTCATATTAAACACATATCCAACGAATAATGCGTATTAATATCCTAAATCATTATATCATGAGAGTTTATAATTTCAACAATAATTATCATTTTATTATTCGAAATTTTAATATATATTATAAATTTAGATTATATTAGTGCGTGCAAAAACCTAACAAACCATTATAATCATTGCATTTTTAATTGTTAAAACTTTATTTATTAAATGATTTCTCAATTTACATAGTGAGAATTAGCTTTATTTCATTCTCACTTTTATATATATAATTTCTCAATTAATGTTTTATATTTTAAGAATTATTAACCATAATAAGATTCTTTATTTTCATTTTCTAACTGTATTTTCTCAACTATAATTCGTGTTTATATTTTTCTATAGTATGTAACACTCATTATTTATCATATACACTAAGTAATAACATGCATTTGCTCGAGTCTGCTAGATTAGGTATAATTAATACAATATGTATTAAAGAAAGGACGACACATGAAATCTTTTAAATCATTAGGCGTTTGTGATAAACTCATTAGCACCTTACAAAAACAAGGAATCAAAGAACCAACGCCTATTCAAGAACAATCGATTCCCATCGTCTTTAAAGGCAATGATATTATTGCAAAGGCGCAAACTGGGACAGGTAAAACACTAGCCTTTCTATTACCGATTTTGCAACGTGTTCACACAGATGTGCATCAAGAGCAAGTGCTTATCATCGCCCCAACTAGAGAGCTAATCAAGCAAATTTCCGACGAAGCAAAGGTACTCGGTTCAATATTAGGTGTTGATATTTTACCTCTCATCGGTGGCAAAACAATTGAATCTCAATTACAACAACTTGGAAGACGTCCGCAGGTTATTTTAGGCACACCAGGTCGTCTATTAGACCATGCTAAACGAGGCTCTCTACATCTCAACTCGATTCGTCGTGTCGTATTAGATGAAGCAGACCAAATGCTCCATATGGGATTCTTACCAGACATAGAAAATTTAATTGGCCAAACGGATGCCAATAGGCAATTATTACTTTTCTCTGCCACAATTCCAGATAAGATTCGAAATTTAGCCAAAGCATATATGTCTAAACCAGTATCAGTTACAGCAGAAGGTAAACACATCACACTAGATGCCATCGACCAGCGAGTATATATGATGAATACTGAGGAAAAAACTTCACGACTCATCAAGATGATTCAGGATGATAATCCCTATTTGGCAATCGTTTTCTGTAACAAACGAGAAGGTGCTATTCGTCTCTCCTATGAATTGACCGCTGCAGGACTTAATATTGCAGAAATGCATGGCGATTTAACACAAGGACGACGCACGCAAATACTTCGAGATTTTGCAAAAGCAAAAACACAAATTTTGGTAGCTACTGATATTGCGGCTCGTGGCATCGATATCGAAGGCATTACCCATGTATACAACTACGATGTACCACACGATGTAGATTACTACATCCATCGTATTGGACGCACTGGTCGCGCAGGCAACTCGGGTATCGCTGTTACCTTTGCTACGCCAGCTGACGAATCTTGGTTACGACGCATCGAACGCGCTATCCAAGCAACGCTTACTAAATACACAAAAGACGGTCAGGTTAAAACTAAAGGCAATACCAGCACGGCGCCCAAACGTACAAAAACTTCTGGGAAACCTAAGATTACCAGTTCTTATCAATCTACAAAAGCAAAAGCTCATAAAGCACGAGGCCATAAAGGTTCCAATACACGGCAACGCCGTACCTCTACAGCACAGGTAGGTCGACGTGGCAAACGGAAATAACACAAAATGCGTGTAGCATATCATAAGCTACACGCATTTTTTATGTGCCATTATTTATTTTGATTTGCATAGATACTTGGTACACCGTCTACATCCATACATTGTGTCTTACATGATGAACGATTACTACAAACCCATGTAGTACGCCCGTTCATATTCTGCTTAACAAAATATCCTTTTTTACACCGAGGACATACATATTGTTTTGATTCTTCTGGAACCTCAAGGTCAGCATTTGAATTTTGTCTAGTCCTAGAAGGCTGCGTATATCGACAGGACGGATAATTCGTACAACCTAAAAAGTCACCAAACTTACCAGTCCGCTGCTGTAAATGCCCCTTTTTACACGAAGGACAGTCTGGTAATGCTGATAAATTTGCCTGATTGGTATCTAAAGGACGCTTTGCGTTTTGATTTGAAATGATACGCACCACATTTGGCATCATTTGATCACGACTCACCTGTTTATCAAAGCCAAGCTTATCAATCAAATGTTGTAGAAATTGGATCTGATCCGTTAAAAATGAATCTAACGTATCTTCTCCTTCACTCATAAGGGCAAGACGTTCCTCCCAAACGGCTGTTTCATCAGGATATAATAATTCATCAGGTAATGCATCTACCAAAAGATACCCTGTATCGGTAGGAGATAACACCTGCTTCTTACCAGATGTCTTCATAAATCCCCGACTGATTAATTCATCAATAATATTAGCCCGCGTCGCTTCCGTACCAATACCTGATACCGCCTTTAATTGTTTCTTTAACTCTTCATTCTTAACAAACTTATGAATTTCCTTCATCGCTTGTAATAATGTAGACGGTGTAAATCGAGATGGTGGCTTCGTTTGCTTAGCCTCTATAGACGAATCAGTATATTCAACACCATCGTTCTTTTTAACGGCAGGCAAATGGTCTGCTTCTTCGATAGCCTCCTTTTTAGGCCCCGATTCGGCGCCTCGATCATCGGTTAAATCCGGTTCATCCTCTTCTGAATGTATCTTAGATTTCTGGCGCTTATACAAAGATTTCCAACCTTCTTCAATAACAACGCGACCATTAGCAACAAATTCTTCCTCACATTGACCAACTACAATCTTTGTTTGTTCATACACATGTTCCCCATAAAATTGTGCAATATAAGCCTGACTAATGAGGAAATAAATATTCCGTTCTGCTTGAGTTAGGCTCTTTACATTACAAGAAACGGTGGTAGGAATGATCGCATGATGGGCAGTAATCTTTTTTTCATTCCACGCACGACTTTTAATATTTCTATCCGCATTTTGTGCCCATTGTGAAAGTTTTTCATCCCCTGATTGCGCTAAATTACCGAGAATAGCTATGCGATCACCATATTGATTAGGTGGTAGGTATTCGCAATCAGAACGAGGATATGTGGTTAATTTTTTCTCATATAATTTCTGTGCCGTATCTAATACAGTTTGAGGGTCATAAGAATAGGCCTTTCCAGCTAATACTTGTAGAGAAGACAGAGATAGCGGTAAACGTTGAGAATCTTTTTTCTTAGACTTTGTAACAGACTTTATAATGCCACTAGGACTTGCTGACAACCGTTGAATTAAACTTTCAGCAACCCCCTTATTGATGAGACGACCGTCTGGATCTAACCCTTTTTGTTCGTCCTTTGGTTGCCACGTTGCCCAAAAGGTGCCATTCTCATGGGTATATAAAATTTTAACAGTAAAATAATCAGTCGGTTTAAAATCGGCTAATTCTCGTTCACGCCGTACTACGAGTGCTAACGTTGGCGTTTTTACACGACCTATAGGCAATGTCACCTTATTTCCCTTATATCGTTCAGACAATGTATAGGCCCGTGATAAATTCATACCAATCAACCAATCCGCACGTGCTCTAGCTAATGCAGATTGATATAAATTGTGAAAATCCTTATTATCGCGCAAATCATCTAATGCAGACTTTACAGATTTCTCATCCAATGCGTTTAATAGAATCCGTTGCACCGGTTTTGAATTTCCTACAAAATACAGGACTTCATCAACTAATAACTGACCTTCTCTATCCGGGTCACCTGCATTGACGATGATATCAGCTTTTCCAATAAGATCTTTAACCGTTTCAAACTGTTGTCGACTACTATCGGTTACGAGTAATTTCCACTCAGTAGGCACGATTGGTAAATCTTGAGGGCGCCAACGGATATATTTATCGTCATAGTCACCCGGCTCAGCTTGATGTAGTACATGCCCCACAACCCATGTAACAATATCATCCCCTTGGATAAAATAACCATTGCGTTTTTGTATATTCTTGTTTTCCGGCAAACATTTACTGATTTCTCGAGCCATGGATGGCTTTTCTGCAATAAATAACCGCATGGTCCCCTCCTTAACGTACATATGGCGACCATCCCCGCAGTCGCTCTTTGAAATCTCATTATACTACAATTTAGTGGTCATAACTACCAAAATCATGTATAATTTTAAAGATATGAATGATGTGAAAATTGTACATTACAATTAAACTTTCACAAACGAAACAACAGAGGTGAATTATGACATTTTTAGAAGAAGTACAACGTCGTCGTACGTTTGCTATCATATCTCACCCGGATGCGGGTAAAACGACATTAACAGAAAAATTACTATTATACGGTGGTGCTATTCACTTAGCAGGGTCCGTTAAGTCTCGTAAAACGGCAAAACACGCCGTATCTGACTGGATGGAAATCGAAAAGCAACGCGGTATCTCCGTAACAAGTTCTGTATTACAATTTGACTATGATGGATGTCGAGTAAACATCCTCGATACCCCTGGTCACCAGGACTTCTCTGAAGATACGTATCGTACATTAATGGCAGCCGATAGTGCAGTCATGCTCATCGACGTAGCTAAAGGCGTTGAAGCACAAACTAAAAAACTATTTGCTGTATCCAAAGAACGTGGTATTCCTATCTTTACATTTGTAAATAAAATTGACCATTTTGGTCGTAGCCCATTTGATTTGATGGAAGAAATTGAAAATGTTCTTGGCATTCGTACATGCCCTATGAACTGGCCAATTGGTATCAACGGCGAATACAAAGGCGTATACGATAGAGAACACGAAACGATTGAGCTTTTTGCAAAAGATGAAACACATGGTCAAGAAAAGTTAGCCTCTGAAAAAGGTGCTTTGACTGACCCTCATATGAAAGAATTATTAGGTGACGATGTATACCAAGCATTACTTGATGATATTGAATTATTAGATGTTGCAGGCGATCCATTTGATTTCGATAAGGTGCGTGCTGGTGAATTAACACCGATGTTCTTCGGTTCCGCCATGACAAACTTTGGGGTAAAACCATTCCTCGAAAAATTCTTGGAACTCGCCCCATCCCCTGCTCCACGACAAGCAGTAGAGGAAATGGTACAACCTACAAGCGAAGACTTCTCTGCGTTAGTCTTTAAAATTCAAGCTAATATGGATCCTAATCACCATGACCGTATTGTATTTATGCGTATTTGCTCTGGTAAATTTGAAAAAGGCATGTCCGTATTGCATCGCCAATCAAATAAGACGATTCGCTTATCACAACCACAACAATTCTTGGCTACAGAACGCACCATTGTAGAAGATGCGTACCCTGGTGATATTATCGGGGTCTTCGACGCTGGCACAATGGGTGTAGGTGATACACTTTGTGCTCAAAAACACAAGGTTACATTCGGTGACTTTCCTGTATTCCCACCTGAATTTTTTGCACGTGTATCACCTAAAGATACAATGAAACGTAAACAATTCCAAAAAGGGATGACACAATTAGCCCAAGAAGGAGCTGTTCAAATTTTTGAGCAACCAGGTGCCCTTGATTCATTCGTAGTAGGAGCTGTAGGTATGCTCCAATTTGAAGTTCTTGAGTACCGCTTAAAAAATGAATATGGTGTTGATTTATTAAATCATACTTTGCCTTATAGTGTGGCACGTTGGATTGATGGCGATGTAGATACCTCTACACTAAAAGGTCTAGATAATGCAATGATTGTAAAGGATAATCGAGATCGCACCGTTGTACTCATTGCCAACGAATGGCAAATGGGCTGGGTTCTAGAACGTAACCCAGATGTTACCTTCTTACAAACGCCAAAACTACATAATGAAATTTAACTAAATTAATAATGCTACTATGTATAAATAGCAAAATGTCTTTGCTAATTTTATAGTATTTAATTAGTCATTCATGATACAATGTAATAAATTATTTTTATTTATTAAAAGGAGTGATCTTATGCCACTGATTGACCTAAAATTAGTCAACGATGTATGGACACTGAATTTGTCCATGATTCAAACTGTGGGCCTTGCGGTAATTACCTTATTCATAGGTACTTGGATTAATAAACATTCCAAGTTTTTACAACGCATGTGTATGCCAGCACCAGCTGTGGGGGCTTTACCATTTGCATTTTTAACTGCTATTCTTTCATATTACAAAATTTTAAATATTACCTTTGAAGGTTCACTACAAAGCTTTCTAATGCTTGCCTTCTTTACCACTATTGGTTTGATGGCATCTTTAAAAGTTTTAAAAAAAGGCGGAATTTTTATTATTTTCTTCTTCCTTGCTTGTGCAGTGTGGATTGTCGTTCAAAACACTGCAGGGATTGCCATTTCTAAAGCCTTAGGCATTGAACCAATTATTGGTATCATGGCAGGTTCTGTATCCATGATTGGTGGTCTTGGTACAGCAGGTGCATTCGGCCCATACTATGAACAATTACTTGGTATTCCAGGCACTGCATCAGCAGCTGTAGCAGCAGCTACATTCGGTATGGTAGCAGGGACTATCTTAGGTGCCCCTGTTGGCGAACGCATTATCAAAATGCATAAAGTAAAAACACCTTATCAAAACCCAGAGTTAATGGATGATGACAATATCGATTATATCGAAGATCGCGTTGAAAGTGGCGGAAAGCAATTCAACTCGCAAGATTTGTTAACAATCTGTATGTGGATTGGTCTAGCGCTTGGTATTGGTACCATCGTAAGTGCTGGTTTGTCAATTATAACTCCATTACCTGCATATATCGGTTCCATGATTTGTGCCGCTATCATTCGTAACGTAGGTGATTTTTCAAAATCCTACAAGATTAATGATGCTGCTCTTGACGCTGTATCTAATGTAGCCTTATCCCTATTCGTTACAATGGCTATTAATAGTTTAAAACTTGTACAATTAATCGATCTTGCATTACCACTTATTACAATTCTAGTTGCTCAAATGGTTCTTATCTGTATTTTCGCATACATCATTTACTTCCTATTTGGTCGCAACTACGACGCAGTTATGCTCGGTGCTGGTGCTATCGGTTTCGGCTTAGGTGCTACGCCAAATGCATTGGTTAATATGTTATCATTAGCAAGTAAACACGGTCCATCCCCTCGTGCATGGCTCGTTGTATCCTTAGTAGGTGCATTCTTAATCGACTTTGCCAATGCTTTCATTATTACAACAATGGCTGGTATTCTATATTAAAACAAAAAGGTCCTAAGGATAATCCTTAGGACCTTTTAATTATACTATTTAATTAAAGCAGCCCACGCATTAGCTACATCGGCAAACTCTTGAAGAGTAAATGTCTCCCCTCTTCGTTGTCCATCAATATCGGCTTTTACTAATAGCTCATCTATTTGATTTTTGGTTAGTCCCGTCGTCTTCATCGTATTGGAAAATGTTTTACGACGTTGCGCAAAACCAGCTTTTACAACTCGAAAGAACAATTTTTCATCAATAACATCAACAGGAGGTTTATCACGCAATACACAACGAATAACTGAACTTGTTACCGCTGGAGCTGGTAAAAACGACTTTGGTGGTACATCTAATACGATATCTGGCACCGTATAATATTGCACGGCCACTGATAACGCACCATAATCCTTTGTACCTGGTTTAGCTACCATTCGCAATGCAACTTCTTTCTGTACCATTACCACAAGACGTTCAATAGGCAATCTACTTTCTAAAAGAGACATAATAATAGGTGTCGTAATATAATATGGCAAATTTGCAACAACCTTGAACGGTTCATGATGCATGATAGTTGGTACATCCAATTTCAACACATCACCATGAACAATAGTAACATTACTATATTGAGCAAGTGTCGTATCTAAAACCTCTAATAAACGTGTATCTAACTCAATGGCTGTTACATTAGCACCACTTTGTGCTAAGCCTTGTGTAAGTGTACCAATACCAGGGCCAATCTCTAAAACCGGTTCACCCTCTTTTAAATTAGCAGCTTTAACAATTTCATCAACAATACCACGTTTAATTAAAAAATTTTGTCCAAGCTTCTTGCTCATTTTAATATCAAATCGTTTACATATATAATGAACTACTTCTGGACTTGCAATGATAGATTCAATCATGAATACTCCTATTCTAACTCTTATTATGATTCTATGATTAATAATATCTCTGTTAAAAGCTTATTTCACTTCAGATACAGCCTGTTCATATTCATCACGACTAATACCATAATGATTCAATCGATACAAAAACTGTTTACCATTTCCATAACCAATGCCTAAAACAGCACCAACGCTAGCTCGTTTATTAGCGCTATTAGGAAATCCAGAAAGGCCATATTTAACAAGGTCCGCCATAATGAATTCTTCACTAGACACTAATGATTCAGTATGAAGTACAGATAAAGCCTTTAAAATGGATTCTGGAGAAGCTTGTTCTATTCCAATATCATCATTCGCATAAGCCTCATCACGAGGAACAAAGGCATGTTGTGCACGAGGGAATTTCTTCGTTAACACGCGACGTATACGTTCCCCAGCGGAGTCTGGATCGGTGAGAATAATAATTCCTCGTTTCTCATAAGCAACACGAATTTGTTCTATTACACCCCTACGCAAGGTAAATCCTTCCGTAGCAATACAATCAGCTTCTATAGCTTGATGTATTCGCTGTATATCCGATTTTCCTTCTACTACAATGACCTCTTTTAACATAGAACCTCCTTGTATTTATTATATTATTGTAACATATATAGCATTGCTTAAATAGATGTAATAGTTTAGTATAATATTATATAAATATATATAATAAGGAGATAATTGTGACATTACAACAATTACGATACGTAACAACAATTGCAAATATTGGAAGTATTAGCGAAGCTGCAAAACGTTTATTTGTATCACAACCAAGCTTAACCAAAGCCATTAAAGAATTAGAAAAAGAAATGGGGATTACCATTTTTGATCGCACTAATAAAGGAATTACCGTTTCAAAAGAGGGTGAACGTTTTTTAGGATATGCTCGCCAAGTCTTAGAACAAGCCACATTATTAGAAGAGCAATATAAGAGTAACAAAGGCGGAAAAAAAGAATTTTCTGTATCTACACAACATTACTCCTTTGCCGTAAATGCATTCATCGATCTTATTAATCAAAGTGATGTAGACTCTTATGATTTTTCGTTACGAGAAACACAAACTTATGAAATCATAGATGACGTAGCGCATATGAAAAGTGAGATTGGTCTTTTATATTATAATGACTTTAATCGTCCTGTATTAGAAAAATTGATTCATACCAATGAATTAACCTTCACGGAGCTGTTTACGGCTAGCCCTCATATTTTTATCGGTAAACAACATCCATTAGCTACTAAAAAAATGGTCTCCATGAATGAATTGGAACCTTATCCTTATGTATCATTTGAACAAGGTGATCATAATTCCTTCTATTTTTCAGAGGAAATCTTTAGTACTGTTGTGCGCCCAAAACATATACGTGTTCGCGATAGAGCTTCTCTATTTAGTCTATTAATTGGTCTTGATGGATATACCGTATCAAGTGGTGTTATCGATAAAGAATTTAATGGTGAAAGCATTATTTCTGTACCGCTTGCCGAAGAAGGTATTATGCATATTGGTTACATAACTAATAATAAAATGCAACGCAGTCGTTTAGGGCAAGGTTATATTAATGCATTAGAACAATATGTAAACAATTATGGTAAACATATTCAATTGCCCACCGAAAAATAAATCTTTCGATTCTACAAATCAAAATTAACAAACTAAATCAGTACATCCTCTATACAGAAGGATGTACTTTTTCTTTATAACTAATACCATACTATATGGTTGCCTCCATAACTCTAATCTATACCAAACATTAGCATATAGATATTTTTAAATATAGTTAGACTTAGCTATAATAAATCTATCGAAATTATCGGTTATACCGTTTATTATAGGAGGTTTTATTATGTCTAACCATTTAGCACCATTTCATTTTGATATAGGAAGTATGGGGTGATTAGATGAAAGAACGCACAATATACTTAGGTGGTGGTTGTTTCTGGGGACTGCAAGGTTATATTCGCCAAATTCCTGGCATAGTTTCAACTGAGGTAGGCTATGCCAACGGCCCTACTACCAATCCAAGTTATGAAGATGTATGTCATGACAGCGGTCATGTAGAAGCACTAAAAGTAATCTATGATGCGGATATATTATCATTAGACCATTTAATTCAATATTTTTTACGTGCCATCGATCCCTTTAGCATTAACAAGCAAGGCGGTGATGAAGGTATTCAGTATCGAACGGGTATATACTATACAGATAGTGCAGATAAAACAATTATTGATGCTACTCTGTCTCGCGCCCAATCCTTTGAAAGCAAGCCCTTTGCCATTGAAGTACTACCGCTAGACAGCTATTACTCTGCAGAGGAATATCATCAAGATTATTTAGACAAAAACCCTAACGGCTATTGTCATATTCCTCTTGGTCTATCTCAAGAGCCACTTATCGACGATAACGCGTATAATAAACCAACAGAAAAAGATTTACAAGCTTTATCACCTCAAGAATATGATGTAACGCAAAATGCGGCAACTGATGCCCCTTTTAGTCATGAATTAACCACTGAATACAAATCAGGACTTTATGTAGATATTACTACAGGAGAACCACTCTTTACATCATCTCGAAAATTTGAATCACACTGTGGTTGGCCTAGTTTTACTAAGCCGATAGCAAAGGATGTAATACGCTATTACCAGGATAACTCACACGGTATGAAACGCATTGAGGTGCGCAGTCGCATCGGTAATGCACACTTAGGTCATGTCTTTGAAGACGGACCTAACGGATCATTACGTTATTGTATTAATGGATCTGCTCTCAAATTTATTCCAAAAAATGAATTATTCGGAACAAAGTATGAATACCTAATTCCTTATATAGACTAATATCTATACAATAAAAGGACGATATCTCCCCCATATTGGGAAGTATCGTCCTTTTCTCATTAGTGTAATTATACAAAAAAGGAGATATCACTTGGATATCTCCTTTTCATATATAGATTAATCTAGTACATATACTGTTACATCACGTCGACCAAAATCCATGGCTTCGCCATAAGAATCCATAACAAGGTCAATGCGATTCCCCACAATAGCACCGCCAGTATCAGCTGCTACAGCCTCACCATAGCCAGGAATAAATAAGCGAGTACCTAATGGAATTACATCAGGGTCAACAGCAACTACACCACGTACTGCAGGAATACCTGTAGCTGTAATACCAGCTCCATCACCATCACCAGCTAAATAAGCAGATGCTTCCATAACAATGGATCGAGATGCACGACCAGATACATTACGAGATGTCGTCACCTCACGAGTACCTTCTTTAATAATCGTAGGTACCATATTGGTCATTATAGACTTAGATAATTCATTAGTTCTAATAGCATTACCATTATTGTACAATATCTCAACTTGAACACGTTCAGTACCAGGTTGACCAACTTGTACAACCTCTTCTTCGCCTAAAGCCATTGTATCATCTTTTTGACGAATAACTTGAACAGGAATCTCTTGATCCACAGTATTCACTGCTCGACTTGTTACACGCACAATATCCACGGTACTACCAGATTGAATAGCACCACTAACTGTTGTTGTATAATTTGGAGCTTTAAAACCTAATTCATTAGCTAAATCTTCTGCTGTTGTTTGTGTAGTATAAACAGTTCTAGTTTTTCCATTTACTGTAACAGATACAGGGAAGGCTCTTACTACTGTAAGTGTTGTACCATCTTGTACAGAATTAGAATCACTAACTACTTTATCTTTTGGATTTAATTTAATACCTGCGTTACGCACGATACCTTCATTCGAATTTAAATGTGTTTTAACGGTATGTGCTGCACCATCGGCCATGACTGTAACAGTTTTATCGTTATAAGAAAAACCAGTCAAGGTTATTGCAGTTACCATCAATCCAGCAACCACAGACGATATATATCGCTTGTGCGTCTTTTGAATTCTCATTACGTTATACCTCCTGTAACAACCATATTCTACTACAGTTAGATATAACCTGTCAAACAAGCTAGGTTAACAATAGTCAAAAACACTATATTTTTACTGTATTTTTACATTTTATTTTTTTGTATTTTTCTTATAATGTCCACTGTATAAAAACATATCTATAATCTTCGATAACATACTAGATAAGCAAAATTGTGGATGTATATAAGATACCACTACAATATATAGTATGCTATGTATATTTTATTTATCATAAGAATATTTATGAGTTTTACTATTGTTACCATAATATATATTAAATCTCAAAACTTTCATTTACATTTCATATTATCGCATACAAATCGATATAAATTGCTTGATAATAGGTATTTTTAATCTATATTTATACATTTACAGTTGATAGTACTATTCTTTCATCATTTTTTCATTTTAAACATTGGTGTAAATCGTTCTATAACTGTCATTTGCTCTTTATTATCTTGTGTATTAGCCGCCTCCATTAATTCTTCTTGTGCCGATAACGAACCTTCCACATTTACTACTTTATAATAAGAACCATCAGCTCTCATAATATGAGCTTTCAAAGTATCTACTAAATACAAATCCAAAATTCCTTTAATTCGAGCTTTGTGACGCTTATCTTCAATAGGAATCATTAATTCAACCCGTTCATTTAAATTACGAGGCATCCAATCTGCACTAGAGAGGAATATCTTTTCATTTCCTCCATTTTGAAAATAAAATAATCTATGATGCTCTAAAAAGCGCCCTACTATTGAACGAACTGTAATATTATCACTAATGCCGGCAATACCAGGTCTAAGAGTACAAATACCACGTACAATCAAATCGATACGAACACCATTAGCAGATGCTTCATATAATTTTGCAATAACTTTTTTATCCAATAAAGAATTCATTTTTGCAATAATATATGCTTCTTCACCACGCTTAGCACATTCAATTTCTTCGTCTATAAGGTCCATAATTCGCTCTCTCAAATTTAATGGAGCGACAATAAACTTATTCCAAATTGGTGGATCGGAATAGCCGGAAATCAAATTAAAAAATCGAGATGCATCATCGCCGTATTCATCATTACATGTAAAAATACCACAGTCAGTATATATACGAGCTGTTTTACCATTATAATTTCCTGTTGCTAAATGCACATAGCGGCGAATGCCATCTTCTTCACGACGAACCACCATCGTAATTTTAGAATGAGTTTTTAATCCCTTTAAGCCATAGATAACATGACAACCAGCCTTCTCTAGTCTACGCGCCATAGTAATATTATGCTCTTCATCAAAACGAGCCTTCACTTCCATCAAAACAGTAACTTGTTTACCATTATCTGCCGCTTTTATAAGAGAAGCAATAATTGGTGATCCTCCACTAACACGATACAAGGTTTGTTTTATAGCTAATACATTCGGATCTACCGCAGCTTGTGCCACAAATTGTTCAACCACACTAAATGATTCAAAAGGATGGTGTACAAATATATCTCTATTCCGAATTACGTCGAGTAAATTTTCTCCTTCGAATCCAATTAAATCGCTTGGTATTTTGGGCTCAAACGGTTTATAGCGCAAATGATCATACCCAGGGTAATTTGAAAAATCGAAATACATGCGACAATCTAACTGACCATCTATATGGTATACATCTTTTTCCTCAAGTTCTACACTTGCCAATACGGTTCTCAATAATTCAGGAGAGCCATCTCCAACAACCTCTAATCGAACCGCATCACCTCGGCGTCTACGCCGTAAAGAAGCCTCTACTTCTGTCAACAAATCCTTTGCGTCTTCTTCATCGATTTCTAGATCTGCATCACGAGTCAATCGGAAAATCATAGACTCTTCAATACCATAGCCTTGAAAAAATTGAGTTGCATAATATGTGATAACATCTTCCAAGTATACAAATCTATGAGATTTATTGGATAAAGATGGGACTTCAATAATTCGGTCTAACACAGATGGTATTGGTAGAATAGCAATCTTATAATCTTTTGACCCATCTGATTGTACTTGAAAAATACGTACAATTGCATTAATAGTATTATTCGCTAAAAAAGGGAATGGATGTCCCGAATCAACAGCTAAAGGGGTAACAACAGGATAAATTTGTTCCTCAAAATAATGGCGCAACCATGCTTTTGTCTTAACATCAAGATTTTCAGGATGTAAAAAATATAAGCCATTTTCCTCTAAAGCAGATAAAACTTGATGTAAATATGTGTATTGTAACGATACCAATCTTTGTACAGATTCATCTATAGCTTTAAGCTGAGCCTTAGCATCCATATGAGCTGCATCATATTTAACTATGCCATTCATAGCTTGATGACGTAGTCCCGATACACGTATCATAAAAAATTCGTCTAAATTAGAACTAGCAATAGCTATAAAGCGTAAACGCTCCATTAAGGGATTGCTCGTATCCATCGCTTCTAACACAACTCTTTGATTAAACTTCAACCAAGATAATTCACGATTAAAATAGTACTTTGGACTTGTAAACAACTTATACCCCCCCTATGGTTAAGGAAATTTCCATACCAAATATTTCGCTGAAATAGATAGAATCTCGATTAAATGTCCACCATTCAAGAGATATATTTTCTTTCGTTCTTACGTGAACAATTAATTCTTTATCCTTTTCTTCTAAGCGTATTTCATCTATTTTTTGATTACTTCCTGCATCTAACGAACATGCTACACGGACAATAGCAACAAGCTTTGTAACCTGTATTTTTTGTAATTCTGTTAGCACTCTAAAGTAATCATCGTCGTCTGAAGGCGTACCTTTGTAGTGATAATAGACTACATTAGCGACCACTTGTTTCTCTTCTTCTGAAAGTCCAAATATATCAGTTCCCATTACGATATGATATGCATGCTCGCCATGATTTCTAAGGCTTACAAATTTACCAACAGAACATAAAATTGCTGCTATACGACATAAATATCCCCAGCGTTCTGGAAGTCCTTTATGCCGTAAGGCATTACAAAAAGCTAAACTAAAACGTTCAACCTCGCTATCATGTATGGAATCAGTATGATAACGAGCTGCTATAGCACGAGCTAAATCAGCATTTTGCTCACGTAATTGATACATATATGGATGATTTTCAGCTTCCACACCGTAAAACCAACTAATACCTTGGGAAAACGAATAGCTACTAAATATTAAGGACTTTGGAAGAATAGCATTAATGATTTCAGAAAATAGAATCATTGTAGGCATTAAAATATTAGCTTTAAATTCCGGTATCTTGTACCGATTCATCAATTTAGTAGCAGTAATACCATCAAAGGAATCCACCAATTCCTTAAATTGTTGAGGATCAATCATTGTAATAGGTTCACTATTGCTATATCCCATTAATTGTAAAATCAAACGCGCTTCATCACCAGAAAAAATAATATTTTTAATATTAAATAGCTGAAGTTCTGCTCGTAATGGACTAATCATGCGATGCAAATATTCAGTTATAGCTGTGCTAAACGATATCGATGCTCGTTGATTACGATTAAAAGACTCCATAACCCGGAGAGAACCACTATGCATATTTTGTTGGAATAATAAAGATGCACCTCTCCAAGCCGTTAGCCCAACACCTCCAGAAGTGATATCTGCAAATAGACAAGCTGTATTTTCATCTGCTGCCTGATGATGATACATCATTTCATAATATACAAGGGCATACTTAAAATATACTTCTTTCGGCATATCAATTACTTCAACACGCATCCCCGTCTGTATAAAGATCTGATCTAATATAGCTCTTCTATTAGCCGCTTCCCGAATAACCGTTGTACCATACAAACGACATCTAGACACACCATAATCAGCCATCAATTGCTTATAGCCCTTAAGGATATCACAAATTTCTTCAATCGTTTTAAAACTAAGCCGCGAAGTTTGAAATAATTCTTCTCCAAAAGTGACTTCTCGTGCCGCATAGTCGATGACACGTACATCATTAATACTTTTATATTCTAATATTGTAATGCTCATGCTACTAGATCCAACATGTAAAATTGCATATCTGAGCACTTTAGCTAATGTCATAACTACCTCCTACTGAGGGTACCACTCAATTTCTAACTGACGTTTAAATTCTTTTTTAAAAGGCTTTACTAATTTTTCAACAGCCCCTTTTGTTATATCAATATCACGATGTTTTGGATACTGCACAATCAAATGAACCTTATCTGGACTAATTCGACTATCTAAATTCATAACCAACTGTTCATGACTTTCATCAAGGGCTTCAGCAATAGCTAAAATAATAGATAGCTTTTGCCCCATCATGCGTTGCTCATCATCCAATAATTTGCCATATAAAAAATTTTTATATTCTTTAGGTGTTAAACCATGAGAATTCATAACGAGAAATGCACTAAATGCTTGCTCAATATGTGTCATTCCATATAGATTACTATTAACGAGCATATAGCAGCCATGACGAGCATGACTATAATAATTTACCCGTTTACCAATATCATGCAATAGTGACGCTACTTGCAAACAACGGCGTAATGCATTATCCCCCTTATGCAATGACCACCATTGTTCAAATAATGTATCAGCTAGTCTACAAATATATTTAGCATGAACGAGCTCATGACGTGTCATACCTAACAAGACATTTTCCGCAGAGTGAATCAATATATCTGGAATAATAGGGTTACCACCTAAATAATTATGCCCATAATAATCGTAAAATAGACCTTCTCGAAGACCAGAACCACCTACGACTAGTGTTTTACCATTCACATAATTAAATAATTCATAGACGATGCTCATGCCTGCAATTATGATATCGGCTCGTTCAGATGAAAGACCATTTATTTTTTTGCGTTGCGCTAATGGTTTGGATCTGACCTCATCCAACAATTCTGTAAATCGATGATATGGAATCTCATAATTATGTAATTTAGTAATAGGATACGATAATTTACGTTGATCCATTTTAGCTATATTACGTGCGGTACCACCAATACCCAACAATGGCATTTTAGTGTTTTTAAGCCAAGGCTGTTCCTCAATGGCCTTTCTAATGGCTTTAATCATTTTATTGTATTCTTTGTCTGTAAACTCCTCTCCCTTCTGATAAGTTCCGGTTAATGTTAAAGCACCAATAGGTAAGCTAACAGACTGTTCAATCTGGCGATTTCTTACTAATGTTACTTCGGTACTAGCTCCACCTAAGTCAAAAATAACAAAATCCTTGAGACCAATCGTATTAATAACACCTAAGAAGCCTAATCGAGCCTCTTCTTCACCAGAAATACATTCTAAATCAAGGCCTGTTTCTTTTTTTACTGTACGGATAAATTCATCACCATTTTTAGCTAGTCGAACAGCTGCCGTAGCAACAGCTTTAACAGAATTTACCTCAAGAGCTTTGGCCATATGTACATAGGACTGTAATGATGCTAAAGCTCTATTCATAGCTGCATCTGTCAGTTTATGATTGCCCCACATGTTTTCGCTAAGACGAATAGAATTTTTTTCTTGATAAATTAAGCGGTAGCTACCTGTGTCTGATATTTCATAAATAACGAATCGAACAGAGTTCGATCCTAAATCAATAAATGCAATACGTTCCATCTTATCATCCTTTTTAAGCCCAAATCTATATAGACTACATATTGTTAGTATACCATAGAAAAACGCGATCCTTTCTACGAAAGAATCGCGTCCTACCAAGGATATATGTATAACTCATAATTAGTCCACATATATCCTATAACTAGCAGTATTTATTTTATTCCAAATACACGTTTGCCATTTTCATAAGCAATCGAAGCAAACTCATCTACATCCATACCGCGTAACGATGCAATTTCCTGAGCCACAAATTGTGTTTTACTCGGATCATTACGACGGCCTCTAAATGGAGGTGGTGTTAAATACGGAGAATCCGTTTCAATAAGAATACGGTCAAGTGGCACTTGTTTAGCAACCTCTTTTAAATTCGTAGACTTTGGAAATACAACAGGTCCAGCAAAGGATATATAGAATCCCAATTTAATAGCCTCTTTAGCCATCTCCCAACTACCGGAATAACAATGGAAAATCCCCCAATTATCCTTGCCTTCGTTGCGCAATATATCCATGATATCACCATGAGCATCACGGTCATGGATGATAATAGGCAAATCTACCTCTCGAGCCAACTTGAGTTGACGTATAAAGACCTTCTTTTGCGTTGGTCTATCAGAAAAATCATAATAATAGTCTAGACCAATCTCACCAATAGCACGGACCTTATCATTGTTTAATGCTAACTCTTTAAAGTATTCATAATCATCATCGGTAAAATCTTTCGCTTCATGAGGATGTGTACCTACAGCCGCATATAAACGGTCATCTGTTTCAGCCAATGCAACACCGGATTCAACAGTTTGTCTATCAACACCAGGAATCATAATGTATTCAACGCCTGCATCAAAACAAGATTGTAACATATCAGCTCTATCGTTATCAAAACGGTTATCGTTAATATGTGCATGTGTATCAAAGAGTTTCATTATTTTACAATGCTCCCTGCTGGTAATGATTCGATATTGGTAACTTCTAAATGTTCTTCCCAATCAGAAGCGGATAAAATCATACCATAAGATTCTATGCCCATCATCTTTTTAGGGCTCAAATTTGCTAAGTAAATCACCTTTTTACCAACCATGGATTCTGGCTCGTAATATTGAGATATACCACTTAACACGGTGCGTTCTTCGAGACCAATATCTAATACAAATTTCAATAGTTTTTTAGACTTAGGTACCTTTTCACAACTTACAACCTTAGCTACACGAAGATCCAATTTTTCAAAGTCATCATAGCTAATATTTTCTTTTAAAGGTGGAATATTTGACGTATCAACAGATTCTGTAGCTTTTTCTTCTACAGCAGCGATTTCTACCATTTCTGGAACCTCAAAACGTGGATAAATTGGCTCACCTTTTACGACCTTTGTACCAGTTGAAATACCACCCCATGTACGTACATCATCTAATTGTACATGATCAAAACTAGCTAAACCCAATTGGTCCCAAATCTTTGGTGCCCCTACAGGAATAACAGGACTTACGATAACAGCGATGATACGTAAACTTTCAGCAAGATGATACATAACAGATTGCAAGCGTAGTACATCCGCCTCTTCAGAGCTCTTAGCCAATACCCAAGGCATAGTTTCGTCAATATATTTATTCATACGGCTGATAAAAGCCCATACTGTTTTAAGGGCCTTATTTAATTCCATAGCTTCCATTTGAGCTTCAAAATCTGCAACCGTTTGTTCTGCCAAGGAAGAAATTTCCTTATCCAAATCATCTATATCACCAGTTTTTGTGATGATACCGTCATGATATTTTTCAATCATCGCAATAGTACGATTTAAAAGATTGCCTAAATCATTGGATAAATCCGCATTAATTTTTGTTACAAAGTTAGGCAATGTGAAGTTGCCATCATGACCTAATGTAATTTCACTCAACAAATAATAACGTAAAGAATCCGCGCCATACATATCAATCAATGGATTAGGATCGATAACATTACCTAGAGATTTACTCATCTTGGTACCATCTACGATCATCCATCCGTGTCCAAATACCTTTTTAGGCAATGGCAACTCAAGGCTCATGAGCATCATAGGCCAAATGATAGTGTGGAAACGAACAATTTCCTTACCTACCAAATGAAGATCTGCTGGCCAGAATTTCTTATATAGTTCACCATCCCCATCGAAAGGAGATAATGCGCTAATATAGTTTACTAATGCATCGAACCAAACATACACAACGTGTTTCGGGTCGAATGGAACCTTAATCCCCCAGTCAAAAGATGTACGAGAAACAGCCAAATCCTCAAGACCTTGTTTTACGAATTGAATCATTTCATTTCGACGAGATTCAGGTTGAATAAAATCAGGATTCTCTTCGATGAATTCCAACCATTGGTCTGTATATTTACCAAGTTTAAAGAAATAGCTTTCCTCTTTAACGCGCTCTACAGGACGTCCACAATCTGGACAGGTATGATTTTCACCAAGTTTTTGTTCAGTCCAGAAGGATTCGCAAGGTGTACAATACCAACCTTCATATTCTGCTTTGTAAATATCGCCTTTTTCGTAAGCTTTCGTAAATAATTCTTGGACTACCTTTTCATGACGTGCATCGGTAGTGCGAATAAAATCATCATTAGAAATATGCATTTTTTTCCATAATGCTTTAAATCCATTTACAATATTAGTGGTATATTCTAATGGTGTAATGCCTTGTGCCTCAGCAGCACGTTGAATTTTTTGGCCATGTTCATCAGAGCCAGTTAAAAATCGTACATCATAACCAGCTAAACGTTTAAAACGCGCAATTGTATCAGCAACAGATGTACAATATGTATGGCCTATATGCAATTTAGCACTAGGATAATAAATTGGAGTTGTAATATAAAATGTCTTTTTTGTATCGCCCATCATAATCTCCTTCTATTCAGCACTTGTGAAAGTGTTATCGCTCTACAATATTATAAACCTCACGGCGAGAAACGCCAAAGCGTTTCGCTACTTCACGAATAGCTTCCTTCTTTGGCATACCTGTTTCTACTAATTCAGCTACGGCCTCTTCATAGGATATTGGTTTATCTTCCTTATCATCAGTCGATTCACCCGTCTCACAACCACCTATCACTAAGACAAATTCGCCCTTATAGATAATTTGATCTAAGTCATCACAAATGGAAGCTAAATCACTGCGTAAAAAGGTTTCAAACTTTTTAGTTACCTCGCGGGCAATCGTAATTGGTCGATTGCCAAAGGCCTCATACATATCACAGAGAACATCTTGTAAACGATGAGGTGCCTCATAAAATATTAGCGTTCCCCGTTGTTTCGCCATAAGCTGAAGAGCATCATTGCGATGTTTTCCACGCTTTGGTAAAAAACCGAAGAATGTAAATTGTTTAGTATCTAAATCAGATGCAATGAGCGCTGTTAAAGCTGCATTAGCACCAGGCAAGGGTACGACGGTTATATGCTGGTCAATCGCCTTAGATGCGAGGTCTGCACCAGGATCAGAAATAGCAGGCATGCCCGCATCACTAACACAAGCAATATTCTTACCCTCTAATAACATCTCTATAATAGCATTTCCCTTTTCTTCCTTATTATGTTCATGATAAGAAATTAAAGGCTTACTAATTTCAAAATGCTTTAACAGTATGCCCGTATGACGTGTATCTTCGGCGGCAATAGCATCAACCTCACCTAGTATCCGTACAGCCCGATACGTCATATCCTCTAAATTGCCAATCGGCGTAGGCACTAAATACAAGGTGCCCTTGTTATTTTCGTTCATACCAGCGAGACACCTCCTCCGTGTACACATTAGGTTGGCTATATACGATTAATGGGGCCTCAACGATTAAACCTTGTTCACCGCCCTTTATGGCCTCAATCAAAACGATTTTAGCTGGTTTATGAATCATGCCATGAACCATACGCATTCGTTTAACTGCAAATCTGACTACTGTTAATGCCTGTATGAGCTCCGATAAACGAGGCGCACTATATACCATCCATAGGCGCCCCTTATTTTTGATTAATCGTGAAGCCGCTTTACATACATCGTCAATAGAAGTATACCTATCATGTAATGCTAAACAACGATGATTATCATTGGGCACCTCCCCTCGACGATGATTAAAATAGGGAGGATTCACCAGAACACCATCGAAAGGTTTCGCTCCAAATTGATGATAATTCATAGTACGATAATCGCCTTGTACAATAGATATAGCATCGGATTTATGATTATACACAACACTACGTTCAGCCATATGCGCCATGATTTCATTAATTTCAACACCTGTAATATGACCAGCACCTAGAGATGTACCGATTAACGGTAATACCCCTGTGCCCGTGCCTAAGTCTATATACCGATGACGCTGATTAAATCGGCAAAAATGAACTAGCGCAATAGCATCAAAGGAAAATCGAAATTGATCTTGCAGCTGATATATCTTTAAGTCATCAATAATCAAATCATCGAGTTGCTCTTGATTATTCATCTGGTAATGCCACATCAGACCATTTTAAATCGATGGTTCGACCTGCCTCCAACTGAACCTTAACGGTATGTTTATGATGATTTACCTTAAGGACCTTGCCGACACCTTCATCAGTCACAACCTCTTTACCAATACCTGGTGGCTCTACGTCACGAGGCGATGGAGTTCTCTCCTTCTTCACGTAAAGATCGCCACCCTTTTTGTATAAATCATCTTCATAGTTTAAACAACACATAAGCCGTCCACATACACCAGAAATCTTAGTTGGATTCAAACTTAGATTTTGATCTTTAGCCATGCGAATCGATACGGGTGAAAAATCGCCTAAAAAATTAGAACAACATAAAGGTCTTCCACAGGCCCCTATACCATTTAATACTTTAGCTTCATCACGTACACCAACTTGACGTAACTCAATGCGAGTTCTAAAGACCGTAGCTAAATCTTTTACAAGTTCACGGAAATCAATACGTCCATCTGCAGTAAAGAAAAACACAATTTTATTCATATCAAATGTATATTCTACATTAATCAGCTTCATAGGCAATCTACGCTTAGCAATTTTTTCTAAGCATATAGCAAAGGCCTTTTCTTCCCGTTCCTCATTTTTTTCTAATTGCTGAAAATCCTTGGAAGTTGCCTTTCTCATTACAGGTTTAACTGGCATAACTAAAGAATCTTTAGTAACTTCTTTCGGACCAATTACAACTGTACCATATTCAACGCCACGCGCTGTTTCTACAATGACGCCATCATCGATTGTTAAAGTTTCTTCACCAGGTAAAAAATAATAAATCTTACCGGCCTTTTTAAATCGTACGCCAACTATGGTTACCATCTAAACCTCCTCACAAGCATCGTGAAGGGCGATACTAAGACCGTCCATCACAAGGGCAATTTTTATATGCAACCGCAATGCCTGCTCCGCTCGCAATGTTTCATGCGCTACAGTTGCTAAGGCGGCCATCGACCAATGCGGTAATAATTCTAATAATACTGTTTTATGCATGGGAACTTGTAATTGCTCAATAGTAGCACCACATTTAAGAGCCATCATATCACGACTTAATAATCGTAACCAATGCATTAAATCCAATGAATCCTCACGTGTTAATGACTCACACCATATGGCAATCTTTGAAAACCATCGCGAATCAGATCCTAATGTTCGCATCCATTGTATCGCTAAATTCAACATGGCTATCGTTCCCTGTTGTAATAATGCTTCCACAACAGTAGGGTTACCATGGCCCATCGAAATAGCTTCATCTATGTTTCCTGTAATACCACGTTGCTGTAATGCGTAGCGAATACTTTCATCCGAAACAGATTGAAAACCCACTTTCATACACCGTGAAATAATGGTTGGTAACACAAGATTAATCTTGTTCGTAATAATAATGAAGTACACCTGTGCCGGTGGTTCTTCAATCGTTTTTAACATGGCATTTGCCATAATAGCATTGGCTATGTGAAAGTCTTCAATGATAACGACGCGATTTCCAAGACCAGCAACAGATAGATGATCTTGCAATAAAGAATACCATTGTTCTACTTTTAAGGTTGATTTCATAGGACGAATCCAAAATGCATCCCCCTTATCCATATAAATAGGCAACCCTTCCGCTTCTATTTTCTTTTCACTTTCACCATTGGCAAGACGTGCATTTTTTACCTCTTCAAGATATTCGGCTCCATTATGGCCTGAAAATACCTGCCGACCTAAAATCAACGAGGCTAACCCAATAGCCATATCAAGCTTACCAAGTCCAGCTTCACCATAGAATAACAAGCTATGTGGTAATGTTTGCCGTTTTACCAATTCAGTTAGGTGGTTTTTAATCGTATCTTGACCGATTACATTATCAAAATATGTCATAATCCCTCCTATACTATCTAATATTACCATTATATAGGAAAATGGCGACTTTTTAAAGAGTCGCCATTTTCAAAACATATGATTTTACCTATCTTAACAGAGCTTTTACCACATCGTATATTTCATTATTTATAGATTCAATACTACGCATTATAAAATTATCTTCTGCACGGTTTTCAACGCAACAAGAAATACGATGCCATTGATAACGTTCCACCAGTTCATCGTACGCATCGTGTACAGCTTGTAAATACACCCGATTTCCCTCATGTATATCGCCTGTTTCACCACCAGTTTTACCGGTACGTTCCGACATTAATAATTCTGTCACCTTTAAAGGGACATCTAGCAAACATACTGCATCAGGGCGAGGCAAACCAAACTTCACAAATTCAAAGTCTTCTAGCCATTCTAAAAATTCTGTACGATTCTTAACATCCGTATATTTCACCATTTGATGAACCATATTTGACGTCGTATACCGGTCAGCAATAATGATGCCACCATCATTATAAAATGGTTCCCAATCCATTCTAAAAGACGCAAAACGATCGATAGCGTACATAGAGCTAGCTACATAAGGATTTACTGCGTCCACGGCTGTTCCAAATTGCCCTGATAAATACATTTTAATCGGCATAGAAGCATCACTGTCATAATTTGGAAAACTAACACTGCGTACTGGATACCCTTCTGCTCGCAATCGTTCTACCAAATACTTTGTTTGTGTAGCTTTGCCACTACCATCGCCACCTTCTAGTATGATTAAAGTCCCCATCTCTACTCCTCTACAACTTGTATCGTTTCTAAGTTCATATCGGCCGCACCATTTGGCATATAACCCAATGCACGCCGTTGTTGTATATATTGTAACACAGATTCTGTAATCTCTTCACCTACGGCTACACACGGAATGCCAGGAGGATAGTACGCAATAGTTTCACCACAAATATGATGTAATGCCATTTCTAACATACAAGTGCTACGTTCTTTATAAAGGGCTTCTCTCGGTGTCATACGTACAACAGGAGTAGGCAAAATGCTAGCTGACTGAATAGTTTCAGCACGTTCCACTATTTGATTATTAACACGATTCATTAAAGATGGCTTATTACAAATCTTGTCGCTTATCGCCTGTACGGCTTTTACAAGTGTCATTATAGATTCCTCTGTATCACCTATCGTAATAAGTACCAATACATGATGTGCTTGTACAAGTTCAACTTCGATATGGTGAGCACGCAATTGTTTTTCAAACTCCACACCAGTAATTCCTAATTCCTTGGCATCAATCAACACCTTCGTTACATCATAATTAGATCTATCTACATCCTTGGGCGACATGATAGAAATCCCCTTTATGGATTCTAATTCACGTCGCAATTGTAAACTTAATGATACAGCACGATTCACTAAATGTGCACCTTCCGTAGCCAACTGATGACGTGCCATATCAAGTGATGCTAAAAATATGTAATTAGGGCTCGTACTTTGTAGCATCTGATGCATTTGTGTAATACGCCGTTTATTGATTAAATCGCCTTGCCCTAATAGCCAAGAAGTTTGTGTTAAAGAACCTACGGACTTATGCGTACTTTGTGCTACTAAGTCTGCACCAGCTGCAATGGCTTCAATAGGTAATATTTCTGAAAACGGTAAATGGGGTCCATGAGCTTCATCAACGAGAACAATCAGACCTCGTTTATGTGCTTCTTTTACAATATTTTCAATATCTACACCTACACCATAATAATTTGGATACACTAAAAGAATCGCCTTAGCCTCTGGATGTGTTTCCATGGCTTGAATAGCAGCCTCTAAGGATACCCCTAATGGAATCCCCCATCGTGTATTAAATGTACAGTCCATATATACAGGTTTTGCACCAGATAAAACTAATCCACTTATAACAGAGCGATGTGCTTCACGAGGAATGATAATTGTTTCATCAGGTCCTACCGTCCCCATAATCATAGCTTCAATCAGCGCCGTAGTACCATTAATAGAGAACCAACAATAATCAGCACCATATAATTCAGCAGTTAAATCTTGTGCTTCTTTTAACGCCCCTTCAGGTTCATGTAAATCATCTAGCGCATACATAACACCCAAATCATATGGCAAAGCAGGCCCCATCCATTCTTTTAGTAACTTAGGCGCTTCTACACCAATCTTATGTCCTGGTGTATGGAATGGCATAAAATGTTCTTTTTTATATGATTCTAAAGCCTTTACAAAAGGCATTTTATCTTGATTACTCATATATCCCTCGAAAAAAGGCATGAATCTCTATGAGACTCATGCCCTTATGCATGTTATTTATCGATGTGGACGACGTTTAGGGTTAAATTGATTCATCCCCTTATCGATGCCCACTTCTAAGGTACCTAATACAGCTTTTACCGCATCCTTGATACCCTTTTGTACCTTCTCTTGATTTTCTTCACTAAATGGTGCTAACACATGGTCAACAACAGTCCATTGTGGTAACGGACGTCCAATTCCTACGCGGAACCGAGGAAAGTTTTCTGTTCCTATATGGGAAATTAAGGATTTGATACCATTGTGCCCACCAGAACTACCATTTGGTCGAATACGCAATTTGCCTACCGGTAAATCCATATCATCATAAATGCAATACACATCAGATGAATCAATCTTATAGTACCGCATCAACGGACCTACAGATTCACCACTTGCATTCATAAATGTTTGTGGCTTTACAAGCAATACCTTCTCACCATCTACAGTAATACTGCAAACCTCAGCACGTTGTTCCTCTTTCCAAGGCGTGTGAGATACGCTATCTGCAATAGCATCGATAACCATAAACCCAATATTATGTTTTGTCGTTTCATATTGCTTGCCTGGATTACCGAGGCCTACTACTAACTTCAAGAATCACCTATTATTTATCAAATAAATTACTTACTGAAACTTCGTGAAAGATACGCATAATTGCTTCACCCAATAATGGAGCTACAGATAATTGCGTTACATTTGGCAATTTGCAATTTTCTGGTAATGGCATTGTATTTGTTACAATAAGCTCTTTAATATTAGAATTTGCAATGCGTTCACTTGCTGGGTCTGTCAAAACAGCATGGGTAACAGCAGCCATAACAGATTTTGCACCAAATTCTTCTAATGCTTTAGCACCTTCTACAAGGGAACCTGCTGTATCTACAATATCATCAACGATGATGCAATTTTTACCTTTCACATCGCCAATTAAATTCATAACCTTAGCCACGCCTGGTTCAGGACGTTTCTTTTCAATAATGGCAATTGGAGCACCAATACGGTCAGCCAAATCACGAGCACGTGTTACACCACCAAGATCTGGAGATACAACGATAACATCTTCAAGATGTTTTTCATTAATGTATTTAGCTAAAATAGATGCACCGTATAAATGATCAACCGGCACATCAAAGAAGCCTTGGATTTGACCTGCATGTAAATCAATTGTTACAAGACGTGTAATGCCAGAAGTTTGCATTAAGTTAGCCACTAATTTAGCTGTAATTGGTTCACGCCCACGAGTTTTGCGATCTTGACGTGCATAACCGTAGTAAGGAACCACTGCTGTAATATGACGTGCAGAAGCGCGTTTTAATGCATCAGCCATTACCATTAATTCCATTAAGTTATCATTTACAGGATAGCTAGTTGGTTGAATGATAAATACATCTTTGCCACGTACGCTTTCATCAATCATAATTTGTACTTCGCCATTGTTAAAACGACCTACAAAGGCTTCACCTAAAGGCAAACCTAAATAATCACAAATTTCCTTTGCCAACTCTGGATTTGCGTTACCTGTGAAAATTTTAAGTTTTTTGCCGTCTTCAAATGCCATTTTGATACCCTTTCATTTCTCCGTAATCTTACTTAGTTACTCAATGTATATGTAACGAAATATTACAGATATACAACCTTATTGCCTTATTATTGTATACTATTTTTCCTATCTTGTGTGAAAAATTTTTAATAAATTTCTATTTCTTTTTGAAAGTATCCTCTGTAACCCAATTTTCTTTCACAATTTGCTTACTGCGACCTACTGCTAATGCTTTATCAGGAACATTTTTAGTAATCGTAGAACCTGCACCAACATAACTATAATTACCAATAGTAACCGGTGCTACAAGGTTACTATTACAGCCTACAAATGCACCATCTCCAATAGTTGTGCGATGCTTAATTTTACCATCATAATTTACCGTAATCGTACCGCAACCGATATTGACACCGGATCCTACATCGCTGTCCCCAATATAGGATAAATGAGGGAATTTTGTACCTTCACCAACATTAGAATTTTTAACTTCTACAAAGTTACCAATATGAACTTTGTTTCCAATAACCGTATTAGGACGCAAGTGAACATATGGTCCAATATCTACCCCATCTTTTACTTCACAATCATGACCATACGTAAAATGAATGACCGTATCAGCACCTACTTTTACATTTGTTAAACGTGTATGAGGTCCAATTTCACAATTTTCACCAATCACCGTATTGCCTTCTAATACAGTACCAGGATACAGAATTGTATCAGCGCCAACAATAACCTCTGGTGCTACATAGGTATTGTCAGGATCAACAATCGTTACACCAGCGGTCATTAATTCTACATTCTTACGATGTTTCAAAATAGATTCGGCTTCAGCCAATTGTAAGCGAGAGTTCACACCTAATGATTCTTCAAAGTTTTCGATCATATAAGCACTAACTTCGTCCCCACCATTAACAAGGATACCAACAACATCAGTAATATATAGTTCACCTTGCGCATTATCATCAGATAATTGACCAAGACAAGGCCATAATTTTTTACTATCAAACGCATACATTCCCGTATTAACTTCTTGTACCGCTAATTCTTCAGGCTTACCATCTTTTTGTTCTACAATGCGCACTACATGACCTGCTTCATTACGAATAATACGGCCATAACCTGTTGGATCTGGCATATGAGCCGTTAAAATTGTAGCAGCTGCACCAGATTCAGTATGTTCTTTCAATAGAGCTTCTAAACTTTCTTTAGTCACTAATGGCGTATCACCACATAATAAAAGAATAGTACCATCAAAAGAGCCTAGTACAGGTTCTGCCATCTTTACAGCATGACCAGTACCATTTTGCTCTTCTTGACGTACAAATTCAGCACGACCTTCTAGATAGTTTTGTACCGCATTGCCCCCAAAACCAACAATAACAACATCCTTATCAGTTCCAAGAGATTGAACAGTTTCTAAAACGCGTTCAACCATAGCTTTACCGCCAACTTTATGAAGTACCTTCGGCAATTTGGACTTCATCCGTGTACCCTTACCAGCTGCTAAAATAAGACTTGCAATATTCATAGTAAACTCCTATCTATCAATTGTATCAAATACAGGCTCAATGTGAATTTCATTTGTGCTTTCATCAATACCATGGAATGTAAAAAGTGACTCATAATCATTGATTAACTTAGGACTTGGTTCCGCAGTTGCTACAAGAACCCCCGTCCCTACCACCTTACCATTCATTTCATGTACAAGTTCTGTAAGACCTTTAGCCGTGCCTCCAGCCTTCATGAAATCATCAATGATAAGCACCTTTGCATTTTGTGGTATCGCACGTTTAGTCAATGTCATCGTTTGAATCCGGCCAGATGAACCTGTTACATAGTTGATGCTAATAGCTGAGCCTTCTGTAACCTTACTATCACGACGAGCGATGACAAGTGGTTTATTAAAAGCTCGTGCCACCATGACCGCTAAGGGAATTCCCTTTGTTTCGACCGTCAAAATATAATCTGGATTACGATCAACAAAACGAGTCATAATAATTTCGCCCAACCGAGTCATTACATGCCAATCATATAAAATATCCGACATATAAATGAATCCTCCAGGAATGATACGATCTGGTTCACGCAAACGTTTTTGCACATCACATAGAATTTCATTGGCCTGTGCCCCTTTTCGATGAGGTATAAATCGAACACCACCAGCTACACCAGCTACCGTTTCCAATGTTCCTAACTGAAAGTGTTCCATCGATTGACGGACACAGGTTAAATCTTCACTAACTGTAGATTTTGCCATCCCGAAAAAATCACAAAAATAATTAAGAGATATAAGTTTTTGTGGCGAGTCAACTAATAATTTAGTCATTGCCACCATTCTTTCAACACGTCGAACTTTATTCATAAGCCTTCCTTTGCTGAATACTCGATTTATATTGATACCTATATTATACCATGAAATTCCGAATATTCTCATTTATAAAAAATATATAATTCGGAAAAAGCTCTAGTCTTAGACTAGAGCTTTTAATAATCTATATATAATTATAAGATATATACTTTCACCGTTTGTCGGCCAAATTTTAAAGCGTCTGATCGAGAATCAAAGGCTAAATCAATACGACTCCCCTTAATAGCTCCACCTACATCATCAGCTATAGCATAACCATAACCTTCAATAAACATTTTCGTCCCCAGAGGAATAATTCTCGGATCAACCGATACAATACCTTTTTTTAATCGACTACCAGTAGCAGTATAATTACTGTTTCCAGGGTCCTGAGAACTATATGCACTAGCATGCATTGTCAAGACACGGACATACTTATTAGGTATTCCACTATGACTTCTAGCAATACTAGAGTCACCAAAACGTGTCTCATCCTTTTCTAATGCATTCATTGTAGCTGTTCCTACACGCCCATCTACAGTTAACCCTTTTGCTTTTTGAAACTTACGTACTGCTAACTCAGTATTATGACCAAAAATACCATCTGCCGAATCTTTAAGATATCCTTGATGTACCAACATGGTTTGAATTTTTTGCACATGGTGACCTCGTTGACCCTTATCAACAGATTTTGCTTGTGTAAAAGCCATCATATTTGTCATAAACAATACAGTACAAAGTATTAAAACCTTCTTAATCATGTACATTCCCCTTTATTGCTTAATTTAGCAATTATGATATACCCCAATATGGCATTCCTTACGTTTAGATCCAACTATTCGTAAGTAGCTATAACCAATAATAGCAGAAATGATAGATCCAATCAACACGCCCCCCTTTGCCATCTCTTGAGCATGACCAGGATCAAAAGCTAAAACAGAGACAAATATACTCATAGTAAAGCCAATACCACAAACGATAGAAGTCCCATATATAAATTTCCAATTTGCTTCCGCTGGCATTGGAACAATCCCTAATTTAATCATTCCAAACATAGCCCCAAAAATGCCGATTTGTTTGCCCAATATAAGACCTAATGCAACGCCAAGAACGACAGGATGACTTAAATCGGCAAAACCAAACCCATCAAGATTAACACCAGCATTAAAGAACGCAAAAATCGGAACAATAACAAAGCTTACCCAATTAGATAAGTAATGTTCCCAATGTTGCATCGGTCTAACATATTTCCGACCAATTTTCCCACGTTCTGGAATCGTCATAGCAAGGATAACACCAGCCATAGTAGCATGTAAACCAGAACGTAAAATACAATACCATAAAATTACACCAAGAATAATATATGACAATGAACGAACATATCCAGCTCGATTACAATAAATCAACAATCCAGTAACAATAATTGCAGCTACTAAGTAAAACAGATTAAGATGTGATGCATAAAAGATAGCTATAACAATAATTGCAATTAAATCGTCAATAACAGCTAAAGCAGTTAAGAAAACTTTCATAGAATTAGGTACTCTAGAACCTAATGCAGTAATAACCCCGATAGCAAACGCAATATCAGTAGCTGTTGGGATTGCCCATCCATGGACATATACATCATTAGAACCGGCTATTAGATAAAAAATAACTGCAGGTACAATAACCCCAAATAAGGCCGCAATCCCCGGCATAATACGCTTAGCATTGGTATTAAGTTCACCACTTACCAGTTCACGTTTTACTTCTAAACCAACAAAAAGAAAAAAGATTGCCATTAATGCATCATTAACCCATTCCATAGCTGTTAATGGGCCTAATTGCAAATTAACTAATGACATATATTGTACTACTAATGGAGAGTTAGCAACAATCAATGCAATAATAGTGGCTCCTAGCAATACAGTAGTAGCAGCACCAGGAGAACGTAAAAATACAAATATCCGTTCCATATAATTCCTTTCCCATATACTTTATTTACTATTTATGTTTAGCTGTTCGAATTTTATAAGCTACTGATAAAACTGTAGCACCTAACAAACCAGATATAATAGATCCAATAAAAATACCTATCTTAGCCATTTCTTGGGTTACACCAGGCGGAAATGCCAATGTCGCAACAAATAAACTCATGGTAAAACCAATACCACAAACAATAGCTGTACCATAAACCTCTGGCCATGTTGTATTAGTAGGCATCTTAATAATCTTAGATTGAACTAATACATAAACTGCAGAAAAAATACCAAATTGTTTACCCAGAATAAGGCCTAAGGAAACCCCTAAAACAACAGGGTGAAATAAATGATCTACTGAAACATCAGAAAAAGATACACCTGCATTTAAAAAGCTAAATAAGGGAATAATTAAAAAGTTAACCCAATTTTTTAGTTTATCTGCCCATTGGCGCATCGGATATACGGCTTCTCCAGCAAACTTGCCCGTTGAAGGAATAGTCATTGCCAATACGACCCCGGCAATGGTAGCATGAACTCCAGATTTTAAAACAAAGTACCAAAGAATAGCGCCTAATACACCATATAAAACAGGTCTTACATACCCTTGTTTATTGGCATACCACAATGCACCTGTTATAATAGCTGCAACGATTAAATCGGGAAACTCTATACCTGCACCGTAAAATAAAGCAATAACTATAATCGCAATTAAATCATCAATAACAGCTAATGCGGAAAGAAACGCCTTCATCGCTTGTGATACACGTTTTCCAAGCATCATAATAACACCAATAGCAAATGCTATATCCGTAGCTGTAGGAATCCCCCAACCATGTGTATAATCAGGAATAGATCCTGCTATTAAAAAATAAACTAAAGCGGGAGTTACTACCCCAGCAAATGCCGCCAAAACTGGTAACAAACGTTTTGAGTTAGTATTTAACTCTCCAGAAATCATTTCAGTCTTAATCTCAAGGCCTACATACAAAAAAAACAAGGCCATAAGACCATCATTTACCCATTCCAATATATCCATAGGGCCTAAATAAATATGCATAAGTGAAAAATACTGTGCAGCTAGTGGTGAATTGGCCGTAATAACACCAAGAATAGCAGCAAGTAGGAGCATAATACCGCCAGATGATTCAGACTGAATAAATGCTTTTATATATTTCATAATAACTACCACTTTCTCAACCATAATATAAATACAATTTTTACTACATAAAAATATAATTAATATCTATTATTATATCATTTTAGTTCGAAATCAATCAATAAACTAATAATGAACCATTCTGATTGAGTCTAAAGTAATCAAAGGTTTATGACAAATACGTATGCTGATTAAGTACAAAAACAATACAATGAATTAATGATTAAATCCTCTAACTAAAGAAACCAAAAATACAATAAGAGGAATTGTCAAACAAATAGCAGCTATAGTATTTGTAATCGGATTTGACCAAAGAGGCACAATAAAGCCAAGTAATACTAACATACTACAACAAATTGGTGCTCGCCAAACATGTTTTATCTCAGTTGGAGCTTTAGATTCTAAAGCAGTAGATTGTAAGAATTTTTTATTAATAGTCATTATAATACCAGTCACAATTCCTATGATAAGAACGATATCCCAAATGGCCCATAATAGTTTAAGTACCATCGTATTATGATTATGTATATGGAGATTAATCATGGTAGTCATGCCCATGAAATACCAAGGAATTGTTTTTGTAGAATACATATCCTTAGTCGAATCAGTATATAAATTAGCATAGACTGGTTGACCCAAGAACATAGCTGGATCATCATCATTTTCAGCACCTAAATAAAATGCATAATGATAATTATTAAATTTAGATGGATAATCAATAGATATAAGCTGACGATCAGGATATGCTTTCATAATGCGAGAGATAGCTTCAGATGGTTGTAAAATGTCAGATTGACCAACTGAAAGTTCTTGCTTTGCAGTGTGTAGTACATCTGCATTATAGCTGTCATTAGCAATAAAAAATCCACCTATCCATACACCTGTAATACATAAGATAAATCCCCATACAGTGGCAACCATAGCAAATTCTCGATGTAATGTACTTAATTTCATAGAGCTAGACAATACAGAAGATTTTGCAAAACTTTTGCGAAATGGTCCATATAAAAAAATACCAGAAACAATAGATAAACCACATACTAACGATAAAATTGTTACAATATAAATTCCTGCTTTTCCAAGATCCAGTCTTGTATGTAGTTGATGAAGCGTATGTAATACACTGCGAACCCAAGGATGAGCAGGTGTTTCATGATGGGTAGTAATGAGAGCCTTTGTTTCAGGATTATACAATGCATAATCCCCTCCCATCCCCATTCGCGCTGGAGGAGCTACGGTAGCAGATGAATCAATAATACGATACCGTAAAAGATGTGAAGCCCCCATAGCAGGAGAAATATTTAAAATATCCTTTGATGGATATTTTGCCTTAACTAGTCGATCCCCTTCATCAGCATAATCAAAAATAGAAGACTCTTCTTGCCCCATAACCATTGATGATAAGGTATGATTCGTTCCCCCTTGAGCCCACGCATTTAATTCAGTTCTAAACATAAGAACGAGCCCTGTAATACAGAACATTAAGAAAAATAATATAGATACTATAGATAACCATTTATGGATGTTATAAATCTTAGACATACATATGCCCCCTTTCTCATTATTTTATACATCCATTTTGATAGTAATACAATACAATTACCACTATGGGTATATATAGTATAATTAACTGTACTTGAATAAAAAGATTAATATATGATACAATATGTACATCATGCGGGCGTAGTTCATCGGTAGAATGCGAGCTTCCCAAGCTTGAGAGGAGGGTTCGATTCCCTTCGCCCGCTCCATATAAAATAAGCCATGATGTGATTCACATCATGGCTATTTTTTGTCTAAAATGTAAATATATAACAAAAAAGGCTAACCATACGGTTAGCCTTTTAGCTTAATCAGCGACTTCCTATCACTCCTCACTGTGGATTTCTCATCGCTGCTTTGCAGCTGCAGAAATCTTACGTTCGGATGAAGGTGATGTGTGGCTCCCATGCGTCGCTTCACTCCTCTATTAGCTCACACCCTACCTTTCCCAGGTGCCCTGGTCGGACTCTACATGTAAGTATATAACAAAAAAAGCTAACCATTCGGTTAGCCTTTTAGCTTAATCAGCGACTTCCTATCCTCCCAGGCCGTCTCCAGCCAAGTACTTTCGGCGTTTACG
>NZ_CAKQFJ010000013.1 GCF_934230905.1 uncultured Veillonella sp.
TATCATAAATCTCGTTTGGCAGATGGTACAGAAATCAAAAAAGGTAAATTACGTGGTGTTGTATCAGAAGGTATGTTTTGCTCTGTTGCTGAATTCGGTATTTCTAGTGATTTGGTAAGACCGGAAGAAGCACAAGGCATTTATATTTTCCCTGAAGGCACACCAATCGGTTTAGATATTAAAGAAGCTCTCATGCTTAACGATACTGTGTATGAATTTGAATTGACAGCTAATCGTGCAGACTGCTTCTCTATGGTAGGTTTGTCCCGTGAATTCGGCATCATGACAAATCAAAAGGCTTTATTCCCAGTTATTATGGTGAATGAAAATGGTGAGTCCATCGAAGGTAAAGCATCCGTAGCTATCGAAGCACATGATCTTTGCACGCGATTTACATCTCGTCTTGTTACGAATGTTACCATAGAACCGTCTCCATTGTGGATGCAAAATCGTTTGCGTAACAGCGGCATTCGCCCTATCAATAACGTAGTAGACGTAACAAACTACGTTATGCTTGAATTAGGTCAACCAATGCATGCTTACGATTATGATTGTGTAGCGGACCATACCCTTATTGCACGTCGTGCAAAAGCTGGTGAAACACTTACTACACTAGACGGTAATGAACGTGAACTCAATGAGTCCATGCTTATCATTGCTGATACAAAAGGCCCAATCGGCGTAGCAGGCGTTATGGGTGGTCTTATAAGTGAAGTAACAGATAAGACCACGAACGTATTATTCGAAGCTGCTGTATTTAATGGACCATCCATTCGTCGTACATCTAAAGCATTAGGCATGCGATCCGAAGCATCTGGTCGTTTTGAACGCGGTGTAAACCATAAATATACAGCATATGCTATCGATCGTGCTGCACAATTGTTACAACAAATTTGTCCTTCTTGTAAGGTGAGTGTTGGCGTTATTGATGTATATCCAGAACCAGTAGAACAACGCACTGTAACTTTCACAGCAGAACAAATCAATGACTATCTTGGCACTTCTATTGAAAAAGATAGAATGATTGATATTTTAACGAAGCTTGACTTTGGCATTACTGAATTTGGCGATACCATCGAAGCACTCGTTCCAACATGGCGCGATGATGTCACTGTTATGCCTGATATTGCTGAAGAAGTGGCGCGCATCGTAAGCTATGATAATATTGCCCCTACAATTCCTGTAGCAATACTATCCTCTGGCGGTATGACACCTAAAAAAGCGTTAACTAAAGAGGTAACGCATTATTTAGCACATGCAGGTCTAAGTCAAATTATTACATTTAGTTTCATGCACAAAGATGGTCTAACGAATATGATGTTACCAGAAGGTGACAGTCGTTATACGGCTATTCCCATCTTAAATCCTATTTCAGAAGAATTCCCATATATGAGAACTACATTGGTTCCAGCTGTTATTGAAGCAGCGAAACGCAATATTGCACAACAAAACAAGGATTTATGGCTGTTTGAAACGGCTAATGTGTATGAACCAAAGGCATTGCCATTAACAGAAGTACCGCATGAACGCCCTATGGCATGTGGTATTATGATGGGCAAGGTTACAGAGGCAGCATGGAATCAAGCACAACGGGACACTGATTTCTATGATGTAAAAGGCGTAGTAGACGGTTTACTAGCTAAATTAGGGTTAACTCAATTTGATATTCAACCATCTAGTGAAAGCTATTACCATCCAGGCGTAAGTGCTCATTACACAGTCAATGGTGTAACGATTGCAAACTATGGTGAATTACATCCACAAGTGGTTAAAAACTTTGATTTGTCTGGTAAAGTGTATATGTTTGAAATCGATTTGGAAGCAATATTGTCCCTTACAGTACCACCATTTAGATATCAATCATTCAGTAAATTCCCAGGTACAAGTCGCGACTTGGCAATCGTAGCGCCAGTATCTGTTACAAGTGGTGAAATTGTAGCGCTTATTAAAGAACATGGTGGAGAATACTTAGAATCCGTATCTATCTTCGACGTTTACGAAGGGGAACATATTGAAGCAGGCTATCGTAGCTTAGCTTATAACTTACAATTTAGATCGATGGAAGGCACATTAAATGATGAAGACATCGATGGTGCAATTCAAGCGATTATTGATGCATTAGCAACTAAAAATTGTAAATTACGATAAGTCATTGTGAAAGGGTTTACCTTATGGTAAACCCTTTTATGTCTATCTATCCCCTGTTGTATAATAGAAGGTATAGGTAATGAGTCAGAAAGGATTTATTATGGAATTATTGGCACCAGCGGGTACGATGGAAAATTTTATGGCCGCCTTGGAATCAGGGGCGGATGCTATATATTTAGGAGGCAAGGTCTTTAATGCACGGGCTCATGCAGCCAACTTTGGTATTGATGAATTGCGCGAGGCCGTACGGTTAGCACATATTTTAGATGTGTCTGTATATGTAACTGTTAATATTTTAATTGGCGATACGGAACTGAAGGACCTTGAACAGTATATTAAGGATTTAGATTCTATTGGTGTAGATGCCATCATTGTACAGGACTTGGCTGTTGCAGAAATTGCAAAACGCGTTGCACCGAATATACATCTTCATGGGAGTACACAAATGACGGCGGCTACACTTGATGCGGTTCGTTTTTATGAAAGTCTAGGCTTTACACGCGTTGTTTTGGCTCGTGAATTAAGTCTTAAGGAAATTCAACATATATGCAAACATTGTAAGGCTGAAATCGAAGTGTTTGTACATGGTGCATTATGTGTATGTTACTCCGGTCAGTGCTTGATGAGTTCTTTTATCGGTGGACGCAGTGGTAATCGCGGTGCCTGTGCACAGCCTTGCCGGCTACCGTATGAATTATTGGATTCTAAAGGTGAAAGTGTATTACCTAAACATGAGGCATATTTGTTAAGCCCAAAGGACCTCAATTATAGTGAGCATATGAACGAACTCGTAGCGGCTGGTGTTACATCCTTTAAGGTAGAAGGGCGTATGAAAAAGGTATCCTATGTTCGTCAAGTGATAGGTACTTATAGAGAGATATTGGATGAAGCATCGATTCACGAAAACCAACGTAACGCATTAGCCTCTGGATTTAATCGTGGATTTTCCACAGCTTATTTAGAAGATACGGTAGGACGACAAATGATGACCGTAGTGGCACCAAATCACCAGGGTAAGCCAATCGGCGAATCATATACGAAAAAAGGGGACGTTTACTTATCTTTAACGGAGCCTATTGAAAGAGGTTCATTAGTTAAAATATTACAATCCAATGGCAGTGTTACCTATTATACGGTAGATGACGAATGGACACGTGTATCCGATACGCTGTATAAAGGGCGACCTGCAGAGGGTTTAGCAGTAGGTCAACTATATTTGGCATCTACTCCGAAAAATACAAAGTCTCGAGGCTTGCAAGAATTTACCCGTAAATATGATATGTCTGTATATCTCGGTGTAAGTTCTAATGGTGAAACAAATTATACTGAATTAACTGCCATCCTAGACTCTGGTCTTGGTGTGACTGTTACCAATGAGTATGTGCCAGCTATTGCTAATAAAGTGCCCACATCGTTAGAGAAGGTAACAGAACAGTTAGGTCGATTGGGTAATACATTATTTAGGCTTTCTTATGTAGATATTCCTGATGGCCCTTATATGTGGCCTGCTAGTGTTCTTAATGCACTACGTCGTGATGCCGTAACTGCATTAGAAACAGCGTTAATTACACATCATGTAGAATCATGGCAAGGATTGCAAGTTATAGGCGATGTAGATTATGATTTCAAGGCACAACACAGCTTATCCTATGATACTTGTCCTATGATTTCAGCTCGTGTCGATGAAATAGAAGGTGTGAAAGCAGCAATTTCTGGTGGAGCACAGAAAATCATTTTTGGTGGTGATAGACTTAGTCGTACACCATATGCGTTATCTATATATGATGAGGTGGCCCGTTTATGTGCTCAATCTGATGTGATTTGCACCTTTGCTACACCACGAGTTGTGAAAGATGATGAAGTAGAAGCATATAAACATACATTAGAGGCAATCGTACAGGCTCATCCAGATAGTATTTCTGTTCACGTTCCACAAGCATTATTATGGCTCCGTGAATTAGGATATACAGGTGCCATTGAGGCTGATACAGGTCTTAATATTTTCAATACACCTACATTACATTTCTGGGAACAGTTACACATAAGTTGTGTAAATCCATCACAAGAGTTGACCTTAAAACAAATTACAGATATAGCTAAACATAGTCAGATTCCTATTGAGACGATGGTACATGGCTATACGGAAATGATGATTTCCGAATATTGTGCTATTGCAAGCTTTGTTGGCACAGGCAGTAAAGTAAACTGTCCTATGCCGTGTGTTAAGGAATCGTATTCGTTAAAGGATAGAAAAGGCGAAATATTCCCAATTCGTACGGATCCATACTGTCGTATGCACATCATGAATAGCCATGAAATGGATATGCGAGCCTATGTACCTATGTTGTTACAAAAAGGTATTTCTATATTACGCGTAGATGGTCGTCATATGAGGCCAAGTTATGTGAAAGATATTGTATCCCAATATGTTGGCATAGCAAAGGGTACGATGGAGGCACCACCTAAGAAAATAGATTCCCAAGGCGAATCTATTACACGGGGACATTATTTTAGAGGTATTTTATAGAACGAGGTAGTACATTGTTTAATGAAGATGTATTAGATTTTATAAAAATTAAAGAAGAGTTGGCTGGTCATTGTAGCTCTATTATTGCTAAAGAAATGGCTTTAGCATTGGAACCTATGACGAATCGAGAAAAGATTCAAGAGTCTTTAGATGAAACAGCTGAAGCACTGCGCTCTTGGCAAACAGAAATCGAGCAACCTTTAGGGGGGACTCGGGATATACGTGAATCTTGTAAAAAGAGTCGTAAGGATTTTGTGCTTTCACGAGAAGCCATATGGGATGTCTATATAACAATAGGTGCCTATAAACGTATGGCAAAGTTCTTTAGAGCGAAGTATATGGAATACCCATTATTGTCTTTATGGATGCAAGACATGCCGAATATGGACCGTGTGGAACAACGGTTAAAACGTGTATTTGATGAAAAAGGAGAATTACTCGATACAGCATCCCCCAAATTAGCAAGCTTGCGAAATACGATTAGTAAGACGCGAGACCGTATTAAACATGACATTCAAGCCATATTGCATGACAAAGATAATCAAAAATATTTTCAAGAAGCGATTATTACGCAACGTAACAATCGCTATGTAATTCCTGTCAAGCAAGAGTATCGTCAATATTTTGATGGCTTAATTCACGATCGGTCTGCAACAGGACAAACATTATATATTGAACCGATGCGACTTGTAGAGCTAAACAATGATTTGCAAGAAGCTTTAATTGGTGAGGAGCAAGAGGTATTACGCATTTATAAGGAACTTTCAGCCCTTATAAAACAACATAGTAATGATCTGATGGATGCCTGTGAAAAGGTATCTCATGTTGAGTTGGTTTATGGTAAAGCCAAACTCGGTATGGCTCAAAAGGCCGTGCAGGCCACATTGAGCGAAGGGCGTGATGTAAATTTGATGCGTGCTCGCCATCCATTGATTCCTGCAAATGCAGTGGTGCCTACAGATATTCGTTTAGGGACAGATTACCGAATTCTATTGATTACCGGCTCCAACACGGGTGGTAAAACGGTGTCATTAAAAACACTTGGTTTATTATCTCTTATGAACCAAAGTGGTTTATTCATTCCTGCTGATCACGGTTCTATATTGCCGATTTTTCACAATATTTTTGCAGATATTGGGGATGAACAAAGCATTGAAGCTAGCTTGTCTACATTCTCTGCACATATGACACAAGTGATTTCTATTATTAAACATTGTGGTCCTAATGATCTTGTGCTACTCGATGAACTTGGATCCGGCACAGATCCGGAGGAAGGTAGCGCCTTAGCTGTATCCATACTTGAATTCTTCCGGCAAAAGGGAACTCTCATGATGGTTAGCACTCACTATAATGAGTTAAAGAATTATGCGTATCATACGGCAGGTATTGAGAATGGTCACGTTGAATTTGATGAGCGTACTTTAAAGCCGACCTATCGACTACATATTGGCGTAGCTGGTAGTAGTCATGCATTAAGCATTGCAGCGCGTTTAGGGCTGCCAAAGGAAATTGTCAATCGTGCACGCGATTACAAGTCTAAATTTGGTAGTAGTGAAATGGAAACTGTTCTAACCGATTTGAATGAACAACTACGTAAATCATCGGAGCGTGAACGAGCTCTAAAAAAAGAATTAGACGAAACACGTCGCATGCGGGGGCAATTGGAAAGAGAAAAGAAACAGTTCAATGAAAAGCGCAAACAGATGTTAGCTAAGGCACAAGCTGATGCGGAATCGATGAAACGTAGTCTCCGCGTAGAAGGGGAAGCCATCATTAAACAGTTAAAGGCTCAATTCTCTGAGACAAATAAGGATAAGCGCCTATCCGCCATCAATGCAGCTCGTAAAGGAATCTCTAATGTTCACGTGCCAGAGGCACCGGTGAACGATGATCGTAAAACCCTATCCATTGATGCAGTTGCTATTGGTCAAGTTGTCTATGTTACATCTCTACGATCGCTAGGTACGATTTTATCTATTAAGGGCAATCGTGTTACTGTCGATATTAATGGTTTATCTGCTACTGTAAAAGTAAATGAATTGCAATCTACTACAAGAGAAGAATCTAATAAGATTCAACGTGACAATACTAAGGCTCAACCTAAAACTCGTAAGCGAGCAGGTAGCTCTGCTGTACAACGTCAAAAAGAGGTGCGTACAGAGATTAATATTCTCGGTCAAACTGTAGATGAAGCGGTAGTTTCAGTAGGGCGTTTTATTGATCAAGCTTTACTTGGAGGTGTTAATCAGGTTCGAATCATTCATGGTAAGGGGACTGGTGCGCTTCGTGAAGGTGTTCATCAGTATTTGAGAACGTTGCCAAATGTAGCTCATTTTGAAACTGCTGGTTATGATGAAGGTGGTGCAGGAGCTACTAATGTAGTTTTAAAATAATATTGATATCATTAAGATATACAAAAAAGAGTAGATTAAAATATCTACTCTTTTTTTGGTAAAAGAAAAGAGGCAAAACGCTGTGGTTTTGCCTCAGGTATAACCTACTAGTGGTTAGCGGTCTTTCCTTTTTTCTTTTTTTGACTTAGATTGACTAGGTTTTGAATCGGATGATTCTACCTTAGATGAAGAATCATCATCTTTTGAGATTGCATCGTTTTTATCCTTATCATCCTTTTTGTCTTTGTCATCCTTTTTATCCTTGTCATCTTTTTTTGGTGCTTCTTTGGCCGGATTATAATGACCTTCGCTGACGGCTGCTTGAGCACTAGCAGGAACATTAAAGTCTGAAGCAGGAGTATTAGCTAATGCGGCTGACATAAATTGTCTCCACATCACTGCTGGAGTGGAACCACCAGTAATACCTAATGTTTCAGAACCGTAATCATCACCAATCCAAACAGCAGCAACTAAATCAGGTGTATAACCAACGAACCAAGCATCTTTTTCATCATCCGTTGTACCTGTTTTACCAGCTGCAGGTCTACCAATCGCTGCGTTACCACCAGTACCACCAGTAATAACAGATTCTAGCATATCTGTTATTATTGCAGCATCTTTTTCTTCAATGACACGTTTTTCTTGGATAGAATTTTCTTCCACAACTTGTCCATTACGATCTACAATTTTTATGATAGCTGTAGGCTGAACTTTGACACCACCATTGGCAAGTACACCATAGGCTTCTGTCATTTCTAATGGTGAAACACCATGAGTTAAACCACCAAGAGCAGTAGATAAGTTATTGTCTTCGTTCGTTAAAGTGGTGATACCCATTTTTTTAGCCAAATCAATAATCTTAGACATGCCGACTTCATCAGCAATTTTTACGGCCGGAACGTTACGTGAGTGTTGTAATGCATATCGATAAGTAATATTACCCTCGAAATTTCGTTCATAGTTTTGAGGACGCCATCCATTAAAATCGACAGGGCTGTCATCAACAATTGAACCTGGTGTTTTACCAGCTTGAATAGCTGCTAAGTATACAAATGGTTTCATAGCAGAACCAGGTTGGCGTTCTGCTTGTGATGCACGGTTAAAAGAGTCATCACCTCGACCGCCGACCATAGCAACAATATACCCATTATGTGGGTTCATAGCTACAATGGCACCTTGTGGTTGATGTAAACCATTTTTATCAGTATAAGCCGTTGGAAGATTTTGCATAGCTGCTACTGCAGCATTTTGAGCATCCATATCGAGAGTGGTATAAATTTTTAAACCATCTTTGTAGATTGCATCATCACCATATTTTTCAGAAATTTGAGCGATTACATAGTTGATAAAATAAGATGCATTATTATTTTCGTGAGTTTGTTCTTGTTTTGCAATCAAGCCTAAATCTGCTTCACGAGCTGCATCAGCTTTATCTTGAGTAAGATACCCATATTTAACCATTTGGCCCAATACAACAGCTTGGCGTTTTTTACCAGCCTCTAGATTATTAAATGGAGAGTAATAATTAGGGCTTTGAGGTAACCCAGCAAGCATAGCACATTGAGCTAATGTTAAATCGCGCACATCTTTACCAAAGTAAACATGAGCAGCTGATTGCACACCATATGCACCTTGACCAAAATAGATTTGATTCATATACATTTCAAGAATTTCTTGCTTAGTATAATGTTGTTCTATTTTTAGTGCTAATAAAGCTTCAGAAATTTTACGTTTAAGCGTTCTATCTTGTGATAGGAATGCATTACGTGCCAATTGTTGTGTGATTGTAGAACCGCCTTCGGCTACACCACTATGTACAACATTCACCCAAATAGCACGTAAAATACCGATAGGATCGATACCATGATGGCTATAAAAACGAGAGTCTTCAGTAGCTACAAAAGCATCTTGTAATTCCTTTGGTACTTCATTAATTGGAACTGGCAAACGATTCTCAGTGGAATGAACAGTAGTAATTAAATTCCCATGCACATCATAAATTTGAGAAGAAGCAGATGGTCGTACATTAGATACATCTGGCAGATTTGACATGGTAGCACTTATAAATCCACAACCACCACCAGCTACAATAAGAACAAGTAGTAATACAATCATCCAAACCGTTTTTTTAGGAGAAGCTTTTGGATTGCTCGGGGTAGGAGCTAGCTTACGACGAGCTCTTGTATTTGAGTTATTACTCATAGAGTCACCTCTTTTTTAAAGTAAATATAACGTAAAATATATTACGCAGTTATAAACATTATACCATAAATGACATAAAACAAACACTATATATAATTGTGAAAGCATACTTATAATGGTATACTATAGAGAACAGATTTTATGTAGGAGGATTTCCATGATTACAGCACAAGAACAAGTGCGCCAAATTACACATGGCGTATCTGGAATAATTAATGAAGAAGACTTAGTTAAAAAAATAGAACGATCCATTAAAGAAAATAAACCATTGGTCGTAAAATTGGGCCTTGACCCTACGGCTCCGGACATTCATTTAGGTCATACAGTGCCACTTCGAAAACTTCGTTTGTTCCAAGAGTTTGGCCATCAAGTGGTTATTGTAATCGGTGGCTTCACTGCACGTATTGGTGACCCTACTGGTAAAAGTGTAACACGCCCCCCACTTACCAAGGAAGAAGTATTAAAAAATGCGGAAACCTATAAGTCTCAAATCTTTAAAGTATTAGACCCTGAAAAAACAATCGTACGCGATAATAGCGAATGGCTGGAATCTATGAATTTTGCTGATGTACTTCGTTTGGCAAGTTCGTATACAGTAGCTCGTATGATGGAACGCGATGATTTTGACAAACGTTATAAAGAAGGTCGTCCTATCGGCGTGCATGAATTTATGTATCCATTGATGCAAGGTCAAGACTCTGTGGCATTGCATGCAGATGTTGAATTTGGCGGTACAGATCAAACTTTCAACTTACTTATGGGTCGTCATCTACAAGAATTGGCAGGACAAGAACCTCAAGTCGTTATTACTATGCCATTGCTAGAAGGCCTTGACGGCGTTCAAAAGATGAGTAAATCCTTGGGTAACTACATTGGCATCGATGAAGCACCTAAAGATATGTATGGTAAAGCAATGTCTATTCCTGATGAATTGATGATGCGTTACTTCATGCTCGTTACGGATATGTCTATTGAAGATCAAGAAGACATGGAAGAACGTTTGGAAAATGGTACATTACATCCACGGGATGCAAAAATGCAATTGGCAAAAACTATCGTTCGCTTATATCATGGTGAACAAGCAGCGCAAGAAGCGGAAGATGAATTTAAACGCGTATTCCAACAACATGCATTGCCAACAGATATTCCTGAATATGCTATTGATACACCTAGCGAAGCTATTTTCGTACCACAATTCTGTACGGATGCTGGTTTGACTGCTTCTAATGGTGAAGCACGCCGCTCCATTAAAGCTGGTGCGTTCAAAGTCAACGGCGAAAAATATGGCGAAGAAAACCTAGTTCTTGAAGATGGGATGATTGTTCAAGTAGGTAAGCGTAAATTTGTAAAAATTAAATTTAATTAGTTGATATTTTTGAGTCAATCATATTAATATAGAAACAATAGGGAGCTGATATAATTAGCTCCCTATTGTTTTAATTGAAGCTAATCTTTAATATTTTTAACACAAAAAACTTATAATTAAAGGCTATTTAGTTTAAAGTGGAGTATAGTATTGGAGAAACATTATACATGAAGAAATCGTTAGAATTATTGCTATTTAAACCTATATCTTCCGGTGCCACATATCTAATAAAAAATGAAACTATAAAATCAGCACTAACGTTATTTTGTATAGGTTGGATTACAGTACGTGGATTGTATTTAATAAATGGAATTCATGTTAAAGCTTGGCAAAGTATTCATATTTCATATCTAGATACATTTGTTGGTTTTAATTTATCATCCTATTTAATTGATTTTACTTATCGATTATTTCTTTCTATTTTGATTGCATTTATATGTTGGATTGTTATGCGAATTTGGGTTAAAGTAGACTTTTTAAAAGTTTTCATGGTAACCCTAGTAATATCTGCATTAAATTTTTTTGTTACTATTCCTAATATTTTAGTTTTTAATTTGGTTAAGAAGCTTTCTATTGATAGTCCTTTTTGGGGAAAAACTATATACGATTTTGTTCATTTTCTAGTAGGGCTATTTGAAATTTATGTATACTTTCTATTTACTGTACTCTTATACAGATTAACTAATTTAAACAAATGGAGCATAGCAATATTCTTAGCGTTATTGCTAGTAGGTATATCTATTGTTTTTAAGCCTTTAGTAGCTTTTTTCAGTTGACTATTAAATAAAGAGGAATTTAATGTTTCAAGATTCAATACGATTATTAGTACATCCTAATAAAGAGACGATACTAGATATAATTCAAAGTGTTACATTTAAAGGTGCAATATGCTTATATACGCTGGCTTGGGTTATCTTGCGAATAGTTATGGGGGATGCTGGTATTGATGTTCTTCATATTTTACCAATTCTTGATCATAAGCTAGTTTATGTTAATTACATAATAGTTTTTGTTGTAGATTATATTTACATAATGTTTAAAACTATAATATTAGCATTCTTGTTATGGTTATTATTAAAATGGTGGCATTCAACCTCATTAAAAAGTTTTATAGTAATGACAATATATTCAATGGGGCTTTGTTTTTTATTTGCTAGTATAAAATTTTATCTTCAGTTTTATTTTTTGAGTCTGAATTACTTAGATAATAATTGGAGTTTTATAATGTGGAATATTGCCGGTCTATTTGGTAATATTTTAATTTTCTATTCTTGGATATTATATTTAATGATATTGTATCGCTTAACAAATATTAATAAGTATTTATTAATCGTTTGCACTGCATTAATTTGTTATGCATTCTATGCAATGCAAATAACTATATCCATATAGTAGTTTTAGAGATGGCCGTTTATAATTTAAACGGTCATCTTCTTGTTTTTGTGATATATATTTGAAAATATGCCTATAAAAATTGACATAATTTTGATTAAGGTATACTATTTATATGTAAAAGGTTTAATGTGTTGCACTAATTACAAACAGGAGGTTCTCACATGAATCGCGAAACAGCTTATGTATTATGGTTTGATGAATTAAAACGTGAAGACGTAAATTTAGTAGGTGGTAAATCCTCATCCTTAGGTGAATTAACTTCCTCTACAAATGTACCTGTACCTTATGGTTTTGCAACAACTGCATATGGGTATCGTGAATTTATGAAAGAAACTGGCCTTGAAGATCGTATCCGTCAAGAGTTAGATGATTTAGATGATGTAGAAAACTCTGCATTACTTCGCGAAGTTTGTACAAAAATTCGCCGCATGATTTGCCAAGAAGAAATGCCTGCTGGATTGGCTGAAGCTATTCGCAAATCCTATGAAGAACTAGGTGAAAAGGTAGGCGAAAAAGATCCTTTCGTAGCTGTTCGTTCTAGTGCAACTGCAGAAGATTTACCAGATGCTAGCTTTGCTGGTCAACAAGATACATATTTAAATGTGCGTGGTGCAGATACAATTATTGAAAAAGTAAAAGAATGTTATGCATCTACATTTACTGATCGTGCAACATATTACCGTGTAAAACAAGGCTTTGACCATATGACAGTAGCGTTGAGTGCAGCTGTTCAAATGATGGTGTTCTCAAAAGCTGCTGGTGTTATGTTTACTGTAGACCTTGTAACAGGTAATGATAACAATATTCTTATTGAAGGTTCTTGGGGCCTTGGAGAATATGTAGTACAAGGTACTGTAACACCAGATAATTTCCATGTAGATAAACAAAAAATGGCTATTACTGATCGTATGATTAACGATAAAAATATTCGTCTTGTACGTAAAGCTGATGGTGATTGCATAGAAGAAATCGTTCCTGCCGACGAAGCTAAGCAACAAGTTATTTCTGATGAACAAGTATTAGAATTAGCTGAATACGCAAAAGCAATTGAAAAGCATTACGGTTGCTATATGGATATGGAATGGGGCGTAGATGAAAGAAATGGTAAAATTTGGATTCTTCAAGCTCGCCCAGAAACAGTATGGTCTAGAAAAGATAAGTCTAAACAAGTTGTAGATACAAGTGTGGCTACAACTACAGATCGTGAAATTTTAGTTAAAGGCTTACCAGCTTCTCCTGGTAAAGCTGCTGGTAAAGCACATGTCATCATTAATCCAGAGGATATTGATGAGTTTAAAGAAGGAGAAATCCTTGTTACTGCTATGACAGCACCTGACTGGGTTCCAGCTATGAAAAAAGCCAAAGCTATTGTTACAGATGCTGGTGGTATGACTTGTCATGCATCCATTGTTAGTCGCGAACTTGGTATTCCATGTATTGTTGGTACTAAGAGCCGTAGCCATGAAGCTACAACTTCTATAAAAGAAGGCCAAATGATTACTGTTGATGCAACTAATGGTATTGTTTACGATGGCGTGTTAGAAGATGTTGTTAAACCAGCTGCACCACAAGAACAAGCTGTTGTAGCGAGTGAATACATTCCTGTAACGGGTACTAAGATTTACATGAATTTAGGCGATCCAGATTTGGCTGAAAAATACGGTGTATTGCCTTGTGATGGTATCGGTTTGATGCGTGAAGAGTTCATTTGGACTACTTTCATTCATGAACATCCATTACATCTTATTGAAACAGGTCGCAGTGATGTAGCTGTTAATACATTGGCTGAAGGTATGCGTAAAGTGTGTCAAGCGTTAGCACCTCGTCAAGTAGTAGTTCGTTTAAGCGATTTTAAATCTAGTGAATACCGCGATCTTAAAGGTGGCGATAAATTTGAACCACATGAATCCAGTGCATTACTTGGCTGGCGTGGTGCTTCTCGTTACTATGATCCTAAATATACACCTGCTTTCAAATTAGAATTAGAAGCCATTAAAAAAGTACGTAATGAATTTGGTTTCAAAAATTTACAAGTTATGATTCCATTCTGTCGTACAGTTGAAGAAGCTGAATTAGTAACTAATTTGATGGCTCAAGAAGGCCTTGTACGTGGTAAAGACTTTAAAGTATGGCTTATGGCTGAAATCCCTGCAAATATTATTTTAGCGGATCAATTCAATAAATATGTAGATGGTTATTCTATTGGTTCTAACGATTTGACTATGCTTGTACTTGGTTGTGATCGTGATAATGAAACGATTCAACATATTTATGATGAACGTAATTTAGCTGTAAGAAGAGCTATTCGTCATTTGATTGAAGTGGCACATAAAGATGGTAAGACTGTATCCATTTGTGGACAGGCTCCTAGTGTATATCCAGAATTTTGTGAGTTCCTTGTTAAGAGTGGCATTGACTCTATGTCTGTTAATCCAGATGCAGTAAAAAATACTAAAAAAATGGTGGCTCAAATTGAACAACGTATGATGATGGATGCACTTACAGGTCGTGGCCGCCAAGATGTAGAAGACGTTGAATGGTAATAAAGATATACTTTATTTGATGTAAAAAAGAGGAGGCCTAATTGGCCTCCTCTTTTTCTAAATAAATACATAGGATATAATATTTATATGTGAAAGGGGGGAACGGGTGTGAAACTTTCAAAACGACAAGAAGCGATAGCTCATATTGTACGTGAAAAAGGTCCTGTTACTGGTAATGCTATAGCTGAATATTTAGATGTAACACGTTCAGCGTTGCGTTCTGATTTGGCGGTGCTTACTATGATTGGCGTTCTTGAAGCAAGGCCTAATGTGGGGTATTATTATGTTGGATTGTCGTCGAAGGATCAAACTGCTGAAGTTTTAAGATCATTTAGTGTTCGTGATATGCTTTCACAAGCCGTTATCGTATCGCCAGAGACTAATTTATATGATACGATAGTGACTATTTTTACCGAAGATGTGGGGACAATTTTGGTTTGTGAAGGTTCTTATTTGCAAGGTGTTGTTTCACGTAAGGATTTACTAAGGGCCTCGATAGGTCAAACAGATGCACATACGATGCCTATCTCTATGATTATGACACCCGTTAGTAAAGTCATTGTTGTAGAACCATCAGATTCATTGGCTGTGGCAGCGCAAAAAATGATCGATTACGAGGTTGATTGTTTACCTGTAGTTGTTAGAGAAGATGATGAGTCACAAGATAGTCCCAAAAGACGATTGAAAGTGGTTGGACGAGTGTCCAAGACAACCGTAACTAAAGCTTTTTTAGAATGTAGTACTCAAGAGGTATAAAGAATGGCAGAAAAAATTATTTATGCGATGTCAGATTCCTTAGGTGAAACTGCAGAGGCTGTTGCAAGAGCGACAGCAAGTCAGTATGATAAGGAACAAATTGAAATTGTTCGTATACCATATATTGAAGATAAAACTCAAATTGATGAAATTATTCGAGATGCTAAAAATGGCAATCACGTAATTTGTCATACAATTGTGTCTTTAGAATTACGCAATTATTTACATGAAAAAGCGGAAGAAAATAATATTCCTGCTGTTGATATTATGGGGCCTGTATTGGATGCAGTAGGTACAGTGGCGTCCACTAAACCACGAATGACAGCTGGTATGGTTCATAAACTGGACCAAGAATATTTTAAAAAGGTAGAAGCTATCGAGTTTGCTGTCAAATATGATGATGGTAAGAATCCATCTGGTTTTGAAAAAGCTGATGTTGTGATTATCGGTGTATCTCGTACGAGTAAAACGCCTTTATCCATGTTTTTAGCCTATAAAAAAATCAAGGCTGCTAACTTACCTCTAGTTCCAGAGGTACCATTGCCAGAGGAATTATTTAAGATTCCACCTAAGAAAATTGTTGGTTTGATTATTGACCCATATAAATTGAATAATATCCGCAGTGAACGATTGCGTGCCATTGGCTTAGAAGATGAAGCTAATTATGCTTCTATTGAGCGCATTAATTCAGAATTAGAATATGCTAAAGCCATTATGCGTCGTCTACATTGCCAAGTACTTGATGTTTCTAATAAATCTATTGAAGAAACAGCATCTCTTGTTATGCAATTAGTAGATAAAAATCGTATGGCTACAGGAAAATAAATAAGGGAGGCGAAAGCCTCCCTATTATTAAATAGTATATTGTTAACATTTTTTGATAAAGAGGTACTATGAATATTAGAGAACGTATAGAAGAAAGAGAAGATATGATCTTATCTCCCTATGCGGCGAGAAGCAGTATGGCATTGCGCGATATTGATGAAGAACCAGATCCACTACGTACCGCATTTCAACGGGATCGGGATAGAATTATACACAGTAAGTGTTTTCGTCGCTTAAAACATAAGACACAAGTATATATTGCACCTGGTGACCATTATAGGACAAGAATGACGCATACCCTTGAAGTAGGGCAAATTGGTCGTACTGTTGCACGTGCTCTTAGATTAAATGAGGATTTGGTAGAAGCTATTGCAATGGGACATGATGTAGGTCATACGCCTTTTGGTCATGTCGGAGAATATGCATTGCGCGATATGGTGGGCCATTTTAACCATAATGAACAAAGTTTGCGCATGGTTGAAGTATTAGAGAAACATGGCAATAGACAAGGTCTTAATCTTACAAAAGAAGTGCGGAATGGTATTCTAGGTCATACGGGACCAATCATACCATCTACATTAGAAGGACAAATTATAAGGGTTGTTGATCGTATTGCTTATTTATGTCACGATTATGATGATGCACAACGGGCTGGTATGCTAGAAGCTAATGATTTACCAGAAGAAGTGCGATTTTATTTTGGCGATACTCCGTCTAGTATGATTACGGCCATGGTGAAAGATATGGTTGAACAATCGTTGGATAAGCCAGTGATTCAGATGTCTGCTGATATTGAAAGCACGATGAATGTTTTTAGACAGTTTATGTTTAAAAATGTATATCTAGCACCTGCATTAATTCCTGACCGTAATAAGGCAGCTCATGTAGTAAAAAATTTATTTACATACTTTATGGAGCATCCAGGTGAAATAGAAACCTATGTAGAACGAAAGGGTGTGTATTCCACTGTTGATATTGTCGATTATGTGGCAGGATTAACAGATCAATATGCTATAAAGCTATTTAAAGATTACTTTATTCCCAATATTACGCTGTAATAGGGAAACAAAAAGACCGTTACCATTTGGTAACGGTCTTTTTGTTTAAGAGTACATGTACTATTTATTTTACGCGCGTGTAATTTTATTAGAACGAAGGCAGCGTGTGCATACATTTACTTTTTTTGTAGCACCGTCTACAACCGCCCGTACTCTTTGAATGTTCGGTTTCCAAGTTTTTCTTGTGCGAATGTGAGAGTGACTCACGTTCATACCGCTAGATGTGGATTTGCCACATACTTCGCAAAGGTTTGCCATAGTTTCCACCTCCAAGCTTAATCTATAACATAACAAAAGTATATTATCATAAAGCCAAGGTTTAAGCAAGTGTTTTTACTATATGCATTGATATTTTATGAAATATACTACAATATTTGGTATACTATAGCTAATATTGTAGTCGAAATCCATGAGATATGGCAAGAGAAATATAAAAATGGATATATTTTCACTATATTCATTAATTATGTTATATGTGAGGCATTATGATGAACGAAGCACTGACCTCTATTAAGGGAATTGGGCCTGGTCGAGAAAAACAACTTCATAAATTAGGCATAGATACCGTATCTAATTTATTGGCGTATTTTCCACGTTCCTATGAAGATAGACGCAAAATTTATTCCATCAAAGAATTGGCAACTGGTATGACCGCAGGTGTGGTAGGTACTGTCGTATCCATTATGGAAAAACGTCCACGGCCTCGCTTATCTATTTTAGATATTACCATTACAGATGGCACTGGCTCCATGAAGATTGTCTTATTCAATCAAGGATATAAAAAGAACTTTTACAAAAAAGGGCAACGTCTCTATGCGTATGGAAAGGCAGAATTTCAATATGGCTCTATGCAGATGAATTCTCCGCAAATAGAAAATCTTGGTCCTGATGCTATGCCCGATACAGGGATTGTCCCGATTTATCCCTTGGTGGATGGCGTTTCTCAATATGTTGTGCGCGGGTCTATTCGAAATTGGTTTGAAGCGCATCATACAATGGTTGAAATTTTACCGCCTGAAATCATGGATCGTCATACAAGTATGAAACGTTATGATGCATTTAAAGAGATGCATTTTCCTTCGAGTAGTGAAAGTTATGAAAAAGCACGATATCAATTAGCCTATGAAGAACTATTTATCATGCAGTCTGGGTTGGCTTTGCTTAGGAATAAAGAGCAGTGTCATGTAGGGCCTAAGATGGAGTCAGATGGTACATTGATGGAACAATGTAGAACGAATTTACCCTTTCAGCTAACGGGTGATCAAGAACGTGCGGTTACAGAAATTTCACAAGACATGCAAGATGAACGGCCGATGCAACGATTATTACAAGGTGATGTGGGATCAGGTAAAACTGTTGTAGCTACATTGAGCCTTGTGAAAGCCGTAGAAAATGGATACCAAGCTGTTATCATGGCACCTACAGAAATCTTAGCGACTCAACATTTTGAGGGGATAACTGAATTTTGTAAAAATTTGCCTATTAATATTGCATTGCTTACAGGATCCACACCTAAAAAAGAAAAGGATAGAATTTATGAGGAGTTAGCAAATGGAACTATTCAATTGATTATCGGTACCCATGCGCTCATTCAGGACAAGGTTCAATTTAAGAACTTAGGATTAGTTATTATCGATGAGCAACATCGTTTTGGTGTTAATCAGCGTGCGGCTTTACAACATAAAGGGGTATATCCTCATGTTTTAATTATGACGGCTACACCGATTCCTAGAACGATGACGCTATCCGTATATGGAGACTTAGCTGTATCTCTCATTAAGGAAATGCCTCCAGGACGTAAACCAGTAAAGACTTATGTGGTGGATAGCTCATATAAAGAACGATTGCGTGTGTTCTTTGGTAAGGAAATGAAAGCAGGTCATCAAGTATATGTAGTCTGTCCTTTAGTTGAGGAGTCGGAAAAACTAGATTTACAAGCAGCAGAAGAACTTTTTTGGGAATTAAAAGACTATTTCTACAAAAGTTTTGAAGTAGGTCTCGTTCACGGTCGGATGAATCCAAAAGAAAAAGATGAAGTTATGCAACTCTTTCATGATGGACGAATTCAATTGCTCGTGTCCACAACTGTTATTGAGGTTGGCGTGAATGTTCCTAATGCGACAATTATGTGCATAGAAGGGGCTGAGCGCTTTGGATTATCACAATTACACCAATTACGTGGTCGCGTTGGGCGTGGGAACATTCAGGCATATTGTATTTTGGTTAGCGATTCAAAAGGTGATGTCAGTCAAGAGCGATTGCGGTTAATGGAATCTACACAAGATGGATTTGAATTAGCGGAGCAAGATTTGTTATTACGTGGATCTGGTCAGTTGTTTGGCTTAGCACAATCTGGATTACCTGACTTACGAGTTGCTAATATTGTTAAAGATATAGATATATTAGTCACAGCACGTAATGATGTGTTGTCATATATACGTGACTTTGGTATCGAACAATTAGAAATTTGTATGAAAGAAGAATTAGAAAAAAGATTTGGTGAAAAATTTCTTAGAATATTGTATAATTAAGTGGTAGGGCTAATAATTCTATAAGGTGCGATAATACTAGGTTTTATCTAGGTTTTCCCCTTGTATATAATAGCCTATTCTCGTATAATAGAAAAAACAATATTTTTGTATCTATGGAGGTGCCATATGCCATTAATTCATGTTGAACTCGTTGAAGGTCGTACAAAAGAACAAAAAAAACAATTAGGTGAAGCAATTACTAAAGCCGCTGTAGAAATCGTAAAGGTTCCTGCAGATGCAGTAAAAGTTATTTTTGTTGATATGAAAAAAGATGACTATATGGAAGGCGGCGTATTGCGGTCTGAACGCTAATGAAAGCTACGATTATCCGTTCTAGCCTTAATGGCTAGAACGGGTCGTAGTTTTGTTTTTTATTATACGAGAAAGGAAAGACAAATGAGAGACGATAAATTTGGTATGCGTGGATTAACTTTTGATGATGTATTACTAGTGCCAGCTGCATCTGATGTATTACCATATCAAGTAGATTTAAAGACACAACTGACACGTGATATTTCACTAAATATTCCTATGATTAGTTCTGGTATGGATACTGTTACAGAATCTCGTATGGCTATTGCAATGGCTCGTGAAGGTGGTATGGGCGTTATTCATAAGAATATGTCTATAGAGGAACAAGCTCACGAAGTAGATACAGTGAAACGTTCAGAACATGGTGTTATCGTTGATCCAATTTTCCTAAGCCCTCAGAATCTTTTGGCCGATGCAGAAGAATTGATGCATAAATATAAAATTTCTGGTGTACCTATTACAGAACATGGTAAACTAGTAGGGATCATTACCAATCGCGATATGCGTTTTGAAACTGATTTGACTCGTCAAATTGGGGCCTGTATGACAAGTGAAGGTTTAGTCACAGCTCCTGAAGGAACTTCCTTGGAGATGGCTAAATCTATTTTAAGTAAACATCGTATTGAAAAATTGCCATTAGTTGATAAAGCTGGTAACTTAAAAGGCTTAATTACGATTAAAGATATTGAAAAAGCTACAAAGTATCCTAATTCTGCTAAGGATGCTAGTGGTCGTCTTTTGGTTGGTGCGGCTGTTGGTGTATCTAAAGATATGTACGACCGTTTGGATGCACTTGTAGCAGCTAAGGCTGATGTTATCATTGTTGATACTGCTCATGGCCATTCTGCAGGTGTATTACGTACATTGAAAGAAATCAAACAAGCCTATCCACATATTCCAGTTATTGCTGGTAATGTTGCAACCGCAGCTGGTACAGAGGCTCTCATTGAAGCTGGTGCAGATGCAGTAAAAATTGGTATAGGTCCTGGTTCTATTTGTACAACTCGTGTAATTGCTGGTATTGGTGTTCCTCAAATTACCGCTGTATATGAATCCGCTAAAGTGGCAAAACGTTATGGTATTCCAATTATCGCGGATGGTGGTATTAAGTACTCTGGTGATATTGCTAAAGCAATTGCAGCCGGTGCCAATGTTGTTATGATGGGAAATATTCTTGCTGGCACTGATGAAAGTCCAGGAGAAACTGTTATTTACCAAGGTCGTTCCTATAAAGTATATCGTGGTATGGGTAGCTTAGGTGCTATGAAACTTGGTAGTAAAGATCGTTATTTCCAATCAGAAGCTAAAAAATTAGTTCCTGAAGGAATTGAAGGCCGAGTACCTTATAAAGGTATGTTGGCAGATACTATTTTCCAAATGGTTGGTGGTTTACGTGCTAGTATGGGATACTGTGGTTGCCATAATATTAAAGAAATGATTGAAAATACTCAATTTATTCAAATTACGGCAGCAGGCTTGAAAGAAAGTCATCCACATGATGTAAGTATCACCGTAGAAGCACCGAACTATAGTGGTTTATAATGGAGTATTATTTTGAGTAAACGTATTTCGGTATTATCCGTCCCTATTGATTGCATTACAATGGATGAAGCAGTTTCAAAAATTATAGAGATGACGAAGCAATCAGGGCTACATCTAGTAGCAACTGCCAATGCTGAAATGGTTATGCTAGCAAATCAGGATCCCGTGTTACATGGGATCTTGAATTCCGCTAGTTTGGTTGTTCCTGATGGAGCTGGTATATTGTGGGCAGCAGAACGTATGGGTGAAAGTGTACCTGAACGTGTTACTGGTGTAGATATTACCAAAGAATTGTTTAAAAAAGCTGCGAGTAATCAAATCCCCGTATATTGTTTAGGTGCTGCTCCTGGGGTAGCACAACAAGCAGTTTCTAATTTACAGGCAATGTATGGTACCATTAATATTGCTGGTATTCATGATGGTTTCTTTAATGAAGAAGAGGAACAACGTATTATTAAAGATATTGAAGTTTCGGGTGCTAAGCTAGTATTTGTTGCATTAGGTGTGCCAAAACAGGAACAATGGATTTCAGAAAAATTATCCTCTTTACAAGGCGTTGTGGCCATTGGTATAGGAGGGTCTTTTGATGTGTTGGCTGGAAATATTCCACGTGCACCTCATTGGATGCAACGTAATCGTTTAGAATGGTTGTATAGATTATATTTAGAACCTAAACGTATTGGCCGAATGTTGGCCATTCCAAGGTTTATGTGGACTGTTATTAAGAATAAATAGGGGAGTTTAGTTGTGCCTACAGGACCAATAATAAAAGAAGGATTTCCTTTAATCGGAGTGATGCTTATCATTACGATTATAGCTGCGTATTTTGGATATTATAGTATTGCAATCATCACATTTATTTTGGCATTATTTTTTATGAATTTTTTTAGAAATCCAAAACGCAACATTCCTACTGATCCGGATGCTATATTATCGCCAGCTGATGGAAAGGTAATGGAGATTGAAGATGTATATGAAGACTTGTATTTACATCGAGAATGTAAAAAGGTAACAATATTTTTATCTGTTTTTGATGTGCATGCCAATCGAGCTCCTATTGAAGGTAAAATTACATATCGTCATTACACGATGGGAAGTTTTTTACCTGCTTTTAAAGAAGAGGTAGGATTTGAAAATGAACGCCACACAATTTGTATAGAAAATGATAAAACAGAAGTGCTAGTTACTCAAATTGCAGGCTTATTGGCCCGTCGTATCGTTTCCTGGACGGATCTTGATAGTATATTAGAACGTGGTCAGTTATATGGCATGATTAAATTTGGTTCGTGTACTGAAATTTATATGGATAAAAATGTAGAAATCTGCATTAAAAAAGGTCAACATATCACTGGTGGAGATACTATTATCGGGAGGTTGCATCATGAATAAATCAATCATTCCAAATTTATTTACTAGTTCTAACTTAGCTTTTGGTGTTATTGGAATAACATTAGCTGCTACGGGGAATACCTTTGGAGCGGCAATTTGTGTAATACTTTCATTAATTGCAGATGGTTTAGATGGTCGTGTTGCTAGGGCTTTAGGGGTTGCAGGGCCTATGGGGCGCGAATTAGACTCTTTGTCTGATGTTGTTGGATTTGGTGTTGCGCCAGCTTATATGCTCTATGTTAATGATTTGCAAGGATTAGGTTGGCTTGGATATGTTCCATTATTGGCGTTTGCTGTTTTGGGTGCATTTCGTCTAGCTCGCTTTAATATTAAAACTGATGATATTCATGGTTATTTTGAAGGTCTTCCTATACCAGCAGCTGGCTGTCTAGCTGCTACCTATGTCTTGTGTGGTGTGCGAGTGCCACAATTAGTTCTTTTTGTGGCTATGATTCTTGTTGGAATTTTAATGGTCAGTGAAGTTAAGTATCCCGATTTTAAAGGGAAAAGTGCAGTTCGTATTAGTAAAATAGCTCTTGTATTGGTAGCGCTTCTTATTATTGCTGCGTTAGTATATGATTGGCATACTTGGGCTGTTATGATTTTTACTGGTTATGTGTTGTTTGGTCTGTTTAATACAGCGTTGAATATAGTGCGTAAATAGACTGTGGAGGGTTGGCTTATGGATTACCTACTGGATCTGATAATGATTCCTATGCAGGTAATAATCGTAATTTATACGGTTTATTATTTCGTACTTGCTGTTATAGGTATGTGGCGATCTCGAGTTCATAAAAACTATACACCGAAAAATTCATTTGCCATTGTTGTGTGTGCTCATAATGAAGAGGCTGTAGTTGGAGAACTTGTAAAAAATTTAAAAGGGTTAGATTATCCTGATGAGTTATACGATATTTTTGTCGTAGCAGATAATTGTACTGATAAAACAGCGGAGGTAGCTAGTGCTGCTGGAGCGAATGTACATGAACGTTTTAATAAAGACGATGTTGGCAAAGGTTATGCCATGGGATGGATGTTTGATCGTGTGGATAAGATGGATAGAAAATATGATGCTTTCCTTATTTTTGATGCCGATAACTTAGTACATCCTCAATTTATGTTGGAAATGAATGATCATCTTGAAAAAGGTGAGTCTGTAATCCAAGGTTATTTGAACTCTAAAAACCCAACAGATTCTTGGGTCGCTGGCACTTTTTCTATCATGTTTTGGATGGTTAATCATATGTGGCATCTAGCTAAATATCGCATTGGTTTATCTACTGCTTTAGGTGGCACAGGAATGTGTATTCGTACATCTATTATTAAAGAATATGGCTGGGATTGTACAAGCTTAACAGAGGATATGGAGTTCTCCATGAAGCTATTAACACATGGCCTTAAAACAACATGGGCTCATGATGCTATTGTGTATGATGAAAAAGTAACTACTATGATGGCCTCTTGTAAACAGCGTTTGCGTTGGGCACAAGGTCAATTTGACTGTGCAGATCGCTATATTCCTAAGTTATTTGCAGCAGGCATTAAGCAAGGTAATATTGTTATTTTAGATGGTATTTTGCAAGTTAGTCAGCCTTATTTTTTACTGTTGACGACTATTTATTTGGTATTATCTTATATCAATGCCTATGTACCGATTTATACCAATATTTTATATCAAATTATGCCTATGTCTGTATGGCAAATTATAGGTATTGGCCAGTATTTATTCCCGCTTATTGTGCTATTAAAAATAAAAGTACCTCCTAAAATTTGGTTCTATTATTTATTGTATCCAATTTTTGTATATTCTTGGGTTCCAGTCAATATTTTAGGTTGGTTCCGTCGGCATAATAAGGAATGGTCTCATACGGTGCATACTAGAGCAGTTGGTTTAGGTGATGTAAAACTAACTCGTATGGGTAATATGAATAAAAATAATAAATAGGAGAATATATGCATATTTTAATGTGTAATGATGATGGAATTTTGGCGGCAGGTCTTCGTAATTTAGCTGATTATTTAAGTCAATTCTATCGTGTCACTGTTGTAGCACCTATGGTTGAACAAAGTGCAAAGTCTCATGCTTTAACAACTGAAATTCCTTTAAAATTAGATGCATATAGTGAAGAAGATGCTAATCCTAGATTATATGGTTTATCGGGAACACCATCAGATTGTATGAAGTTTGGACTAAGCTATCTTCTAGCCGATGATATGCCAGACCTTGTTGTGTCTGGCATTAATCACGGTTTTAATTTGGGATCTGATGTGCTATATTCTGGCACTGTATCAGCAGCAATGGAAAGTTCTTTTTATGGTATTCCTGGATTAGCTTTATCCGTAGAAAGATATTCAGATGAGCGTGGGGCTGAAATGCATCCATTTATTTACAGTTTAATTGAAACTGTATTTAATGAGCATCATTTTGAAGGCCTATTAAATGTTAACTTTCCTAAAACAGGTTTATGTGATTGGGACCATTTTAAATTAGTTAGTCAAGGACTTCAAACTTATAGTAATATAATTGATGCGCGTATTAATTCACGAGGTCAAGATTATTACTGGTTGGCTGGTGATTTAGATTGTGGAAAAGAAGCTGTTCCAACAGATGTTGAATATGCTCGAAAAGGCTATATTACAGGTGTAACATTGACTTGGAAGCAGCAAGATAATGAATCAATGAATACGTTAACTAATATTTTAGAAAAAATATAATTTTTTTGTTGACAGACATTTTGTATTCCTATATAATTACAAATGTTCCGAGATGCCGGAGTGGCGGAATGGCAGACGCACTTGACTCAAAATCAAGCGGGTAACACCGTGTGGGTTCAAGTCCCACCTCCGGCACCAAATACGAGCGGAAACGCTTGCACAGGTGATAAGAGTAATCTTATCACCTGTTTTTTATTTATACATTTCCAATAAAATGATAGAGGATGTTATGGATATACAACATATTATGGATTATTTACCAACAACATATACTTTGCAACAGGGGGAATCATCAAAAACAATGGTTGATTTGCAGCTATTAAAGGAGATACCTATTGATAGTTCTGTTAATCAGTGTCAAGGATTTTGCTATAATTCAAAAAAAGATGTATTTGTATTGGCTTGTATTAATTCCGAAAATTCACGTCAAATCATATACGAACTTGATCCAAAGACATTTGAAATTGTAGGGACCTATAGGTTTCATAATTCTACAGAATTAGCACATATGAATACACTTACATATAATCCGGATACAAACTTGTTATATACGACGAATGCAACGGTTGATGGACATCGTATTACTACAATTAATGCAGATACAATGTCAATTGAAGATACGATTACAATTTCTGAGCGTGTATTTAATTTAGCTTATGACCAAAAAAATAAAGAATTTATATCAATTGTACCTATTGATGCAACAATGAGACGTATTAATTACTATACACCTCAATTTAAATTAATACAGTTTAAAGATATAGATGCTCATAATAATGATTTTAATAATAATGGGGCTTTTGCTAGTGCTGGTCAAACTATATTTGCAACGTTGTCTACAGTGGTTACTATCGATAAAGATGGTAATGTTTCTAGAATAATTCCATTTCAAAAAGGATTAGAAATAGAAGATTTAGATATGCGTCATAATATAATGTATGCAGCTGTTAATATGAATCATAAGGTTTTTATTTATAGTATGCTAAACTATTAATAGACTGCATTTCATCAATGATTAATCTAATCAAATTGTGTATAATAAAATAATAGATAATCGACATATAAGAGGTTATGATATGAGATTAGGCACAGATATAATAGAAATTGATCGAATTAAACAAGCCATAGAACGGTCGGATCGTTTTCGACAGCGTGTATATACGGAACATGAAATCGCTTATTGTGAAAACAAACATACAGGGGTATACCAATCCTATGCAGGCATTTATGCAGCAAAAGAGGCTTTTATGAAAGCGCTGGGAACGGGATTACGATACGGATCATGGCAAGATATTGAGGTGTGCCATGATGAATTTGGAGCACCATATCTAAGCATAACAGGGGCTTTCAAAAAAATTATTCAAGAACGAATATGTACGGAATCTATAGTTTCTATTAGTCACTGTCGCGAGTATGCTATGAGCACTGTCATTATAAAGGGGTAATTTATGTACAGTTTAACGAGAGAAGCATCACAACATATTGATGCGTATGTACCGCGTCATCTACATGTACCTTTAGAATTGCTTATGGAAAATGCAGGTCGAGGTATTGCAGATGCATTGGTAGATGTAGAAGGGGACCTTTTTCATGAGGATCCCATCACAGGTATGGTCTTATTCGTATGTGGCACTGGTAATAACGGAGCCGATGGACTTGTAGCAGCTCGTCATTTGATGGAACAAGGGATTCCTATTACGATTGCTTTGGTAGGCAATGTATCACATGGTAGTGAGCTATTTACTAAACAACTAACCATGGTGCGGGCCTTGGGAATTGATATTGTTTCTTTTGAAAGTTTTAGTGATTGGTCCCGTGTTCATGTTGTTGTAGAAGGTTTGATGGGAACTGGTTTTCAAGGTGAGTTACGGGAATCTGTAATTTCTGTACTACATGACATCGATGTGGAACGCAATCAATATGGATTTTCCTTATGGGCTATCGATGTGCCAGCCGGTGTTGATGCTACTACAGGAGAGGCTTCTGATTATGCATTATCCTATGATACGACGGTGACCTTTGGATCTGTTAAAGAGGGGCTATTGTTATATCCCGGCAAATCTTTGGCCGGTACAGTAATAATTGCACCATTGGGAGTACAATGGGAATTAGCATTAGGACCAGAGGCGCCATTTAATACATCTCATTACGTCTTGTATGACCATTTAGCTTCATTGCTCCTCAGTGATCGTATACCACAGGCACATAAAGGTGTTAATGGTAATGTATTAATTGTTGGTGGCTCTGATTCGATGGTAGGAGCTCCTATTATGAGTGCTGAAGCTGCCGTGCATACTGGGGCTGGTAAGGTTTCATTAGCAGTCCCCAAAAATGTAAGACCTATTGTACAGTCTAAATGCATACCAGAAATTATGGTGTTGCCATTAGAACATTCAGGTTCCATTAATTTAAAATCCTATGATGTTGTTGCGGTTGGCCCCGGATTGGGACGCACAGATGAAGCTAAAGTATTGGTAAATTCTCTGCTAGAGCGACAAGCGGGACATATGGTTATTGATGCTGATGGATTATATGCTCTTGGTACCATAGGACATGTTTATGCACATGGGGATAAGACTATTACTTATGAAGGTAATATACACTTTAACAACTGTATTATGACACCTCATTTAGGAGAGTTTAGTCGTCTTATTGATACATCCATTAAATTTATAGAGAAGCATTATGTAGAGTTAGCGATTCAATTTGCTGTAGCTCATAATGTAGTGCTCGTTTTAAAAGGAATTCCTAGTTTAGTGGCATTTCCTACTGGTGAAGTATATATTAATACGCAAGGAAATCCAGGAATGGGTACCGGCGGAATGGGTGATAGTTTAACGGGAATTATAACTGCCTTTGTAGCACAAGGTTATTCTTTACAGTCTGCGGCCTTATTAGGTGTCTATGTACATAGTCGAAGCGCTGATATATTGGCTGAAGAAAAGCCTTGGGGCTATACGCCAAGCGATGTAAGCCAATCTGTTGGTTTAGTAATACAAGAGTTATTGAAAGGATAGTTATATGACGCGTTTACAACGAATCGTACTATATATTGTAGCTTTGTTGATTCCGTTATTTGTATTGGTTGGATGTTCCAAGGGAGATATATCTCAAGCTACAACGCAAGCCGTATCTGCATCATCTAATTATTCTATTGATACAAAGCAGACAACTGCAGAAGGTCATGTTGACATCTATATGCTCGATATAGGACAAGGTGATGCAATACTTCTCAAAGTTGGTGATGAATATAGCATGATTGATACGGGCGATATTGAGCACCGAGAGAATATTGTGGCGCAATTACAAAACATGGGTGTTACAAAATTAAAAAATGTTATTATTACACATCCTCATGCGGATCATATGGGTGGTTTCTTAGCGATTGCTAAGGCTATGCCTATAGAACATGTATATGATGATGGTATTTCTGTTGATAATAATATGTATAAAACATATGAAAAATGGATTGAGAAGAAGAATATTCAACGAACTACGTTAAAGAAAGGTAGTACTGTTGATTTTGGTCATGGTGCAGTATTTGTAGTATATGCGCCTTGGGATGATACATTAGTAGATAAAAAAGGGCAACCGGATTTAAATAATAATTCTATTGTTGGTAAATTTATATTTGGCAAATTTTCTATGCTCTTTACTGGAGATGCAGAGTTACAAGAAGAGCAACGACTTATTAAAGAGCAAAATAGTAAACTTTTTGCTCGTATTTTAAAGGCTGGTCATCATGGATCACGCACTAGTAGCTCTGAAGATTTTCTAAAATCTGTAAAACCAGAGAGTGCATTAATTTCTTGTGGGTTATATAATAAATATGGTCATCCTCATGATGTAACACTACGTCATTTGAATGAACATAATATTGCTATTTATCGTACAGATACGATGGGACGTATTCATATAAGTACGGATGGGAATGAATGGCAAATTTCTACAGAACGATGATAAATATGTGTAATCCGTATACATATCTTCATGTTTGTATGAAATAATTTATCTATAATCTAACATTAGTTTATGGATAGATTGGAACGATGAGACGAAAGATTTAGTATCATCGGCTCATCTCTATGGTTTGGACAAAAAGTATGTCAGTTAGATTGGAGTGAATGTATTGCGTAAACTATTTTTAATTTGCTTTGCTTTTCTCATGGCTTTACCATTGATGTTAAGTCAAGCAAAGGCTGCTAATTTACAGGATGCTCGTTGGGTGACGAGAACTGATGCACCTGTACCATATGTTCGTATGGTTATAGATTTATCTGCTCCTGTGAAAGCTGCGGCATCCATCAATAAAGATGGAAAGACAACAACAGTTACTTTGAAGAATACAAAGCTGAAAACGCAGAAGAATAATATTTATATGGATTCTTCTATTGCTAGTTCGGCTCAACTTTCACAAGTAGGAAAAGATGTAGCGGTTACTATTAAAACCCCATATGCTTTGGATACTAACGATGTGAAGGTGTTTTCTTTAAAGAAGGATACGGTAAATCAAAAACCGTATCGTATTGTTGTAGATGTACAAAAGAAAGGTGTGGCTCCAAAACCTATTAATTATGGTAAGAAACCATCACCTGTTACGGCTCCAGCTAGTAGTAAAGGTTCTGGGATATACTCCGTATCAGGAGGATTATCTGGCAAGGTAATTACTATTGATCCAGGTCATGGTGGCAGTGATCCAGGAGCTATTGGACCTACTGGTTTCCAAGAAAAGAGTGCAACTTTACCGATTGCTAAATATTTGAAATCAGCTTTAGAAGCTCGTGGAGCCAAAGTATTCATGACTCGAACAACAGATGTCGATGTGTATGGTCCTAATGCAAGTGGTGTTGATGAGTTAGGTGCCCGTGTTAATGTGGCGAATTCTCATAATTCTGATGCTTTTGTAAGCGTTCATATTAACTCTTTTAATAACCCGAGTGTAGGCGGCATTGCTACTTATTACTATGCTAAGACTGGTAATGATGCTCGATTAGCGCAAAAAGTACAAAGTCAAATTGCAAATGTACCTGGATTTAATGGTGATAGAGGTATTCAAGAAGGTAATTTATATGTATTAAGACATACAAATATGCCAGCTATTCTTGTAGAATTAGGATTTATATCTAATCCTAATGAAGAAAATGCATTGAAGAGTAATCAAACTGAACAAGATTTTGCTAATCGTATTGCTGCTGGTATTGCTAGTTACTTTGGAGGCTAAGATTGAATATTCGAAATCAAATGGCAGTAGTTGCTTGTATCGGTATTTTAGTTTTTACAGCTGGCTGTAACTCAAGTCAAGTATCTAATACAGGTTCTTCTACAACGGTAAGCCAAGAGGTAAAGGTCAACAAAGACGCTGAAGCAACTAAAGCTTCTAGTGAATCTGTTAAAATGGTATTCTTTGTTCCCACTGAAGATGGTTCGGGAGTAAAGCAACAATCTGTGGATATTTCAGCGGATAAGGTAACGCCGAAGGCTGCATTACTGGCCATGTTAAAAGCTGATCGTCAACAAAAGTATCCTATCTTTGATAAGGCTATAGAAATCAATTCTGTAACAGTTAAAGATGGCATTGCTTCTGTAGAGGTAAATAAAGCATTTGTTGATGGCAAAGGTGGCGACTTAACTGTTAAGTTGCAAATGGCTGCTATCGTTAATACATTGACATCTTTTGATAATATCAATGGAGTGCTCTTTGTATATGATGGTAAAAAAGTTCCTGTAGTAGGATCATTTGATACAAAGAATCCTATTAAACGGATGGAACAACTTATAAAAAAATAATACAAAAATCGACCTCATTAGTACGATGAGGTCGATTTTTTTTATTCTTATATATGTTACAATACATATAGTGCATAAGATAAAAAAGGTGATATCGTGGAACTTAAAACTCTTGGTGAATTTAATTTTATACAAAGTATTGAATCGGGCACAATATATGACACAAGTACGTTAGTATGTGGTATTGGTGATGATTGTGCAATTTATAAAGCTACAAAGGCCTATGATCAGCTTGTAAGTACAGATACAATGGTGGAAGGCGTTCATTTTAGTTTTCATTATATGTCTCCTTATGATGTAGGCTATCGTTTGATGACGGCTAATTTAAGTGATATTGCTGCTATGGGAGGGCTACCTCGTCAGGTCGTATTATCTGTAGCTGCACCAGGTCATATAGATACACAAATTTTAAATGAAATTTACAAAGGTATTAAAGACCAATGCCAAAAATATCGCGTAAATCTTATCGGTGGTGATACAGTTAGTATAGATGGACCTATGGTGTGGACTATTACTATTATAGGTGAGGTTCCTAGTGGTAAAGCGGTATTAAGAAGTGGCGCTAAACCAGGAGATGTAGTTGGGGTTACGAATTACATTGGTTATGCTGCGACAGGTTTGGGGGCTTTGTCATATAATTTTAATGGATATCCTATGACAATAATTGGTCATCAACGACCGGAACCACAAATTGAATTAGGTCAATTATTACGGGAACTAGGTGTTCATAGTATGAACGATATTAGTGATGGCTTAAGCAGTGAGTTAAATGAAATTGCAAAGGCATCACAAGTTTCTATTGTTATCGATGAATCTCTTATACCTTTACATGAAGAAACTTATAAATTGGCTGAAGCATTGCATACTAATCCTGTAGATTATGCTTTGTTGGGTGGAGAAGATTTTCAGCTCGTATTTACAGCTCCAAAAGAACTTTCACGTGAATTAGAAGAGTTGGGAGCTATTACACTTATTGGTGAAGTTATAGAAGGAAATCCAATAGTACAATCGGTAACTAAAGATAAAGATATACGCTTATTAGAAGCGAAAGGATATAATCATTTTCATGAGTAAATATAAAGTTACATTAGAAACACATTCTGTAGAGGATACACAATGTTTTGGTAATCAATTAGGACAGTGGGTAAAACATAGTGGTAATCCACTCTGTATTGCTTTAATTGGAGATTTAGGGACTGGTAAGACACATATGTCTCAAGGAATAGCTAAAGGACTTGGCGTTATGGAAGAGATTACAAGCCCTACATTTTCTTTGATGAATACATATATGACATTATTGGGGGAAATATACCATTTTGATTTATATCGTATGGATTATGTAAGCGAATTGGAAAATATTGGGTTTTATGAATTTACAGAGGATCAAATTTCTATTGTGGAATGGGCTGATAAATTTATAGATGAATTACCTAATGAAACGTTATGGATACGCATTATTTCTCTTGATGATTGTTCTAGAAAGATTACATTAGAAAGTAATTTACTTGATGTTGAAACATTGAGTGCTTTAGGAGGTAAGTATGTGGTTGGGAATTGAAACAAGTTCTGTCGTTTCCAGTGTTGCTGTCATGAATGAAAATCAGTTGCTTGGTGAAATCACTATACAGGCTGGGCTTACTCATTCTGAGCAATTAGTTCCACATATTCAATCACTATTAGAGATGGCACGTGTACAAAAAACTGATTTGAAAGGTATTGTTGTTGCTAGTGGTCCTGGTTCCTTTACAGGATTGCGTATTGGTATGGGAACAGCAAAAGCTATGGCTTATGCATTACGTATTCCTTTATATGGTGTTATGACTATGGACAGTTTAGCTAGGAATATTCCATATACTACTGATACAATATGTACAGTTATTGATGCTCAAAAAAAACATGTATATGCTGCACTATATACATATGAAGATAGTCAATTGAAAATAATTGAATCTCCTTTTGTAGTAGAAGCTGTTTCTTTAGTAGCACGATTAAGAACTCAGCAGAATCGTGTAATATTTGTTGGAGATGGTATTAAGCGTATTGCTCCGTTAATAGAAGATGATGAATCATTAATTATTAGCAATCCTATATATCGTATTCCTAAGGCGAGTTCATTATTGTTAAGTGCTCAATCTTTAATTGAACGAGGTGAATGTGCTAATCCTATGGATATGGTACCCTACTATATTAGGCGTTCTGAAGCAGAAGTATTATGGGAAGAAAAGCATAAGGATAATCCAGATATGTTAAAGGTGAATCCTACAGTTACTGTAATCGAAGCGGCAGGAGATGAGTAGTCATGACAGTCCGTAGAGCAACGATTGAGGATGCAAAAGAAATTTTTGCTATTGAAATGGATTGTTTTTCTGTGCCCTGGAGTTTAGACTCTATTGAAGCAGAATTAATTAATCAAGAGAAGAAATTGTATTATGTTATAGAAGACACAGAAGGTGTCGTGGGATATGCTGGAGCGTGGCTTGTGTATGATGAAGGGCAAATTACGAACATAGCTATACGTCCATCGGCAAGACGTCAGGGGTTTGGTGCTACATTAACACGTGCATTGATAGAAGAATGTTTTAAACGAGGCATGCATGAAATCTTTTTAGAGGTACGTATATCTAATTTATCTGCATTATCTTTATATCGTCAGTTAGGATTTACTGTAAAAGGTATGCGAAAAAATTATTACTCAGAGCCCAAAGAAGATGCGTATATCATGTCTCTTATTAAAGAGGAAAGAAAATGAGTATATATACTTTAGCATTAGAAAGTAGTTGTGATGAAACGTCGGCAGCTGTACTAAAAGATGGTCGCACAGTACTTTCCAATGTCATATCGAGTCAAGTGCCTATACACCGAAAATTTGGTGGAGTAGTACCGGAAATTGCATCACGGCATCATATAGAACAGGTTATTCCGGTTATTGACCAAGCCTTGGAGGATGCTCATGTTACATTGTCTGATATTGATCATATTGGTGTGACTTATGGCCCTGGATTAGTAGGGGCATTATTAGTTGGTGTAGCAGCTGCAAAAGGATTATCTTTCGCTACTGGAATCCCACTAGTGCCTGTTCATCATATGGAAGGACATATTTTTGCTAACTTTCTTGCCAATCCTACATTGGAACCGCCATTTTTAAGTCTTGTTGTTTCTGGTGGTCATACTATGTTAGTTCATGTAAAAGGTTATGAAGAATTTCATATTCTTGGACAAACACGAGATGATGCGGCTGGAGAAGCTTTTGATAAAATTGCACGTGTTATGGGATTTCCTTATCCTGGAGGACCACATATTGATGCACTAGCTAAAGAAGGTAATGCAAATGCCATTGATTTTCCTAAAGCTCTTAGTGAACCAGGAAATTTTGAGTTTAGTTTTAGTGGCTTAAAGTCAGCTGTTCTTAATTATTTAAACAGTAAATCTCAAAAGGGTAAAGCGATTAATAAGGCTGATGTGGCTGCATCATTTCAAAAGGCTATTGTTGATGTCCTTGTAGAAAAAACTAAGAATGCAGCACATACATTGGGTGAGAATAAGATTACTATTGCTGGCGGAGTATCCGCTAATCAAGGCTTACAACGTGCATTGGAAACCATGTGTAAAGAAGAGCATTTTACTTACTATAAACCAGGTAAAATTCTTGCTACAGATAATGCTGCTATGATTGGATGCCGTGCTTACTATATGGCACAAGCTGGTAAGTTCTGTGATTTACATTTAAATGCTAAGCCTAGCATTCCGATTGGTACGGTTGCATGGGTAGAAGGTAAATAGAATGGTTGAACATATATATGATGAGCTGGTTAAGGCGACTAATTTATCAAGTTTACAGGTAGCACTTTTACTTCATATTAGTCATATGATTAGATTTGGTGAATCTGTAAGTAAGCATAAGATAATTTTATTTACATATATTTCAGATAATGACCTTAGTGAGATGATATGTATTTCGGCGTCGGATGATTCATTAGTGACCTCTCGGATAGCCAGTTCTGATATGTGGAAAAAGTTGATTAATTCCGGTAAGTGTTTTCAGCAATCGACACAGTCTGGTTTTGAATACCTATTTCCCATTGTTGATAATGGCGGTAAAACCATTGGGGGAATTTCTTTTTCCCATGTTGCACCCTCTAATGAAATGGAAGGACAACGGGGATTTATAGTGGCTGATACAATGCAACGATTGATGTTGACAGCTACAGATGAACAGATTAAAGAATATGAGCCCATATCGTATTTAGATGGGCTCATCATTTTTGACCAAAATGGTACTATTTTATATGGAAATGATACAGCATTACATTTAGCAGATATTGTTGGTGTGGATCGTAGAGTGGTAGGTACATCTATATTTGGTAGCACTTTAAAAATATCTGCAATTCAACGTGTACTTGCGGATAGAAATTATTTTGTATCAGAAGAAATATATCATAATATGGTACTTAGACAGCATATGATTCCTATTCCTATGGGACGCAATGAATGTCGCTGTTTTTTAATTCTTCATGACTGTACTCGTGAAAGTAAACAGCAGCAAGAGTTACTTGTTAAAAATTCAATTATCAAAGAGATACATCACCGTGTTAAAAATAATTTACAAACGGTAGCAGGTTTACTACGGATGGAAGCACGTCGTTCAGATCTATTAGAGGTAAAATCAGCATTACAAGAAGGGATTTCTCGTATTGAGAGTATGGCTCTAGTCCATGACTTAGTATCTCATTACGATGAAGATTACATTTCTATAAGATCTATATATGATGAATTATGTCGATTATTACGGCAAAGTATGCTAGACCGTAACCAACATGTAGAGTTCCGTTACCAAGGTGATGATTGTATTATTTCGTCTCATCAAGCAAGCTATATTTCACTTATATTTAACGAACTTATATCCAATAGTATTATTCATGGATTAGCTGGATCTGATGGAGTTATCTCATTATTAGTATCAAGTAATGATAATAGTATTATCATTACTTTCACAGATTCAGGTAAAGGGTTGCCACATGATTTTGATATGGCTAAAAGTAAACGTTTAGGTATGCAGATTATTAATAATTTGGTAATTCATGAATTACAAGGTCGTATGACGATTGAAAATGGTGATATTGGTGTTATTGTAACTATTCATATTCAAAAGGAGCAATAAATGCGAATTCTAATTGTCGATGATGAATCTCTTATTCGAATGGATATACGGGATATATTAGAATCAGAAATGCATGAAGTTGTGGGAGAAGCCTCTAATGGCGTAGATGCTATATCGTTGTGTAAAGAGTTAAAACCTGATGCGGTGTTAATGGATGTAAAAATGCCTAAATTAGATGGAATTGAGGCAGCACGTCAAATTGGTTATAATCATTTGGCCCCAGTTGTTCTTTTAACTAGTTATAGTCAACAAGATTTAGTGGCAAAGGCTCGAGAATCTGGAGTATATGGATATTTAATAAAACCAGTCAGAGAAGAGCAATTAATTCCCACACTAGAAATGGCGTGTGGTCGCTTTTTAGATGATTTAGAATCTCGTCAGCAAATGGCTAATCTAGAGAAAACACTAGAAGAGAGAAAGTTAATTCAAAAAGCTACGGGCATTCTTATGGATTTATATAAAATTACGGAGGACGAAGCTTATAAACGGATTCGTCAATTAAGTATGAAAAAACGTGAGTCTATTGTTAGTATATGCAAAATAGTTATTGAACAGATGACTTCTAAATAATGTAATGGACTCTGTAATGTTTAGCTTATTAAAAAATAGTATTATAATCATCAGTCTTCTATATAATAAATTGGCTTATATAGAAGGCTTTTTTTATATAGTAGTACCTATAAATAATTAAAAAGTCAAAAAATCAAAATTTGTACTTGCATTTATTTTGACATAGGTTATAATAATACATGTGATTAGCACTCGATAAGTTAGAGTGCTAATGAATTATAAATAATACATAGTAAATAAGGAGTGACATTATATGTTAAAACCATTAGCTGACCGCGTTCTTATCCGTTTAGAAGCAAAAGAAGAAAAAACTAAAAGTGGTATTTTCCTTCCTGATACAGCAAAAGAAAAACCTCAAGAAGGTGTTGTTGTTGCTGTAGGTGCTGGTAAAGTATATGACAATGGTCAACGTGTAGCTCCAGAAGTTAAAGTTGGCGATACTGTTATGTTTGCAAAATATGCTGGTAGCGAATTAGAAATAGATGGCGCTACTCATTTGATTATTAGTGAACGCGATATCTTAGCAGTATTATAATAGCTAATCTATAGCTTCAAGGCTATACATATTAATGATACATTCTATATTGCCTTAGGGCATATATTTCTTTACATTGGATAGTGTTACTATCTAGGAGGTAATACATATGGCAAAAGAAATCTTGTTTAATGAAGAAGCTCGTCGCGCATTAGGTCGTGGCGTTGATCAATTGGCAAATGCTGTAAAAGTTACATTAGGACCAAAAGGCCGTAATGTTGTATTGGATAAAAAGTTTGGTGCTCCAACAATCACTAACGATGGTGTAACGATTGCTCGTGATATTGAACTTCCAGATCCATTTGAAAACATGGGTGCTCAACTAGTTAAAGAAGTTGCTACTAAAACTAATGACGTAGCAGGTGACGGTACTACTACTGCAACAGTATTGGCACAAGCTATGATTCAAGAAGGTATGCGTAATGTAGCAGCTGGTGCTAACCCAATGATTTTGAAAAAAGGCATTGAAACAGCCGTAAAAACTTTGGTTGAAGAAATCAAAAAACGTTCTATCAAAGTTTCTGGCAAATCTGAAATTGCTCAAGTAGCTAGTGTATCTGCAGCTGATGAAGAAATTGGTGGTTTGATTGCAGAAGCTATGGAAAAAGTAGGTAACGATGGCGTTATTACTGTAGAAGAATCTAAAGGTTTGCAAACAGCATTAAACGTTGTGGAAGGTATGCAATTTGATCGCGGTTATATTTCCCCTTACATGGTAACTGATCCTGATCGTATGGAAGCTGTTATGGATAATCCATACATCTTGATTACTGACCGTAAAATCAGTGCTATTGCTGATATGTTGCCAACACTTGAAAAAGTTGTAAAAGTAGGCAAAGAACTTCTTATCATTGCTGAAGATGTAGAAGGCGAAGCATTGGCAACATTGGTAGTTAACCGTTTGCGTGGTACATTCAAAGCTGTAGCAGTTAAAGCTCCTGGCTTCGGTGACCGTCGTAAAGCTATGCTTGAAGATATCGCTATCTTGACTGGCGGTACTGTAATTACTGAAGATATGGGCCGTAAACTTGATTCCGTAGAACTTACTGATCTTGGTACAGCTCGTCAAGTTCGCATCACTAAAGATGAAACTACAATTATTGATGGCGTAGGCGATAAAGACGTTATCGCTAAACGTGTTAGCCAAATCCGAGCACAAGTTGAAGAAACAACTTCTGAATTTGACCGTGAAAAATTACAAGAACGTCTTGCTAAATTATCCGGTGGTGTTGCAGTTATTGAAGTAGGTGCTGCTACAGAAGTTGAAATGAAAGATAAAAAACTTCGTATCGAAGACGCATTAAATGCAACTCGCGCTGCTGTTGAAGAAGGTATCGTTGCTGGTGGTGGTACAACATTCATCGATATTATTCCTGCATTGAACACATTGGAAGCTACTGGTGATGTTCAAACTGGGATTAACCTTGTAAAACGTGCAGTAGAAGAACCACTTCGTCAAATTGCTTACAATGCTGGTCTTGAAGGCTCTGTTGTAGTTGAAAAAGTTAAAAATACAGAAGCTGGCATCGGTTTCAATGCTTTGACTGAAGAATACATTGATATGGTGAAAGCTGGTATCGTTGACCCAGCAAAAGTTACTCGTTCAGCTCTTCAAAATGCTGCATCTATCGCATCTCTTGTATTAACTACTGAAACAATCGTAGCTGATAAAGTTGAAGAAAATGCTGCAGTTGCTCCTGCAATGCCTCCAATGGGTGGTATGGGCGGTATGATGTAATCAACTGCTTTTTGCGATAAATAGGTAATATATTAAGATCCTGATGAATGTTAGATTTTTACATTCATTAGGATCTTTTTACTTCTTTAGTAAGGAATTGTCAAATTGATTTCATCATAAATTTATGATATAATTCTATAGAATTTCATATAAGAGTCTTTGTTTGACAGACACTGTTATATAGCATATAATTTTTACATCTAAAAATATCTATATATTGAAGAGGTGTTTCTATGTTGAACTTTTTATTTAAAAGTAAACCTGATTATATTAATTTCGGTCTTCTATTCTATCGCTTCGCTTTAGGTATTTCTATGTTTTATCATGGATACTTAAAATATATAAGTGGAGAACAAGGTCTCTATAAGGTAGGGGCTATGTTATCAGCATTAGGCGTGCCAAGTGGTTTTGAGGTTATATTAGGTACTATCGCATCTTATGCAGAGATGGTTGGTGGTATTCTTATTATTATAGGTCTGTTTACTCGCATTGGTACCCTTCTTCTTGTAGGTACATTAGCAGTGGCAACCATATTAAATCTTAATGGTAATTTCTTTAGTTGGGATTATCCGTCTCAATTGGCTTTTGGGGCAATTATGTTGTTCTTTGCTGGTGCAGGTCGCTATAGTTTAGATAAGGCATTATTTAAATAATCAGTTAATTAGAAGACTCATCATAGATGAGTCTTTTACTATGTAGAGAGGTCATTATGAATCAAAAAACAGTTCCATTTACATCTGAACAATTAGAATCAATTATTGCTAAATATCCAACACCATTTCATATTTATGACGAAGAAGGTATCGTTAATAATATGAAGAGATTTATCTCCGCATTCTCTTGGAACAAGGGTTTTAAACAATATTTTGCTGTGAAAGCTACTCCCAATCCATATATTATGCGTGTATTACAAAAACTAGGAGTAGGGGCAGACTGTTCTTCATTAGCAGAATTATTACTTTGTGAAAAGGTGGGGATTACAGGCCATGACATTATGTTTACATCTAATGACACACCTTATGTAGAATATAAAAAAGCTTTAGAAATCGGGGCTATCATCAATCTTGATGATATTACTCATATTGAATACTTAGAAAAACATCATGGATCTTTACCAGATACATTCTGCGTACGTTATAATCCAGGTCCTTTGAAAGAAGGGGGCAATACGATTATTGGTCTTCCAGAAGAAGCAAAGTATGGTATGACTCGTGAACAAGTATTCGAGGCATATAAACAATTACAAGCAAAGGGCGTTAAACATTTTGGTCTACATACTATGGTTGTATCTAATGAGCTTGATATTGATGGTTTAGTAGGTACAGCTGAAATTTGTTTTAACCTTGCTGTAGAAATTAAAGAAAAATTAGGCATCGATGTCGAATTTATCGATCTTGGTGGTGGCGTAGGCGTAGCATATAAACCAGAACAAACACCTGTTAACTTTGAGACCTTGGGTGAGCGTGTTCATGAAGCTTATGACAGAATTATTAAAGGCAATGGCCTTAAAGATATTGCACTAGCATATGAATGTGGTCGTATGGTGACAGGACCATTTGGTTATCTTGTTTCTACTGCTATTCACAAGAAAGATATTTATCGACACTATATCGGCCTTGATTCTTGTATGGCAAACCTTATGCGTCCAGCTTTGTATGGCTCCTATCATCACATTACTATTATGGGAAAAGAGAATGCGCCAAAGGATCATGTATATGATGTAACTGGTTCCTTGTGTGAAAATAATGATAAGTTTGCTATTCAAAGAGAATTGCCAAAGATTGATATTGGAGACCGTGTTATTATTCATGATGCAGGTGCACATGGCCATTCCATGGGTTTCAACTACAATGGCAAATTACGTTCTGCTGAATTATTATTGCATAAGGATGGATCTGTTACGCAAATTCGTCGTGCCGAAACATATGATGATTTATTTGGCACTTTGGACTTCTCTAATTTATAATATTGAGAATTAAATAGAGTTGAGAATTACTATTAATAAGTTGTAAGATATACGAATATATAGGGATTTTTTTTAATTCCTGTATATTTTAGTAGGAATATCTTGCTATCATTTAGATAAGAATGTATAATGAATGTAGATTGTTATGCACATACTTGCTAAAGTGGCGAGAGAATACGGCGGTATCACTTTTGTGCGTACCGCCGTTTTTCTATGTGACTATAAAGTTTTAATCATATAATTAGAGTATCTGATAAGAAGGAGTGAAATATTTTGGCTGAATTACTTCAGATTAAAGATTTAGAAGTGTCTGTAGAAGAGAAAAAAATTCTTAAAGGCATTAATTTGACAATAAATAAAGGTGAGATTCATGTTGTAATGGGTACGAATGGGGCCGGTAAATCTACATTGGCAAATGCTATCATGGGTAACCCATTATACACGGTTGATAAAGGTTCTATTGTATTTGATGGTAAGGATATTACGGAAGATGCTGTAAATGACCGTGCAAAAGCAGGTATCTTTATGTCATTCCAAAGTCCAATTTCCGTACCTGGCATTACTGTAGAAAACTTTATCCGTACTGCAAAATCCACAATTACAGGAGAAAATGTACGTGCGTTGGCTTTTAAAAAAGAATTGAAAGAAAAAATGGATGAATTATCCTTTGATACATCCTATGCACAACGCTATGTAAACGAAGGTTTCTCTGGTGGGGAACGCAAGAAGAACGAGATTCTTCAAATGTCTATCTTAAATCCTAAATTAGCTATTCTTGATGAAACTGACTCTGGTCTTGACGTTGATGCTGTTCGTATTGTATCTGAAGGTGTTAACCGTTTTCACAATGAAGATAATGCAGTGTTAATTATTACTCACCATAATCAAATTCTACAAAAATTAAAACCTGACTTTGTACATGTGTTGATTAATGGCAAAATTGTTAAAACTGGTGATGCTTCATTGGTTCGTGAAATTGAAGAAAAAGGTTACGACGCATACAAAGCATTAGCATAGGAGGCAACATGGAAGAAAGAAAGAAAACCCAAGTTGCGGATATGGATCGTGGCGTCTATGATATAAAGAATAATTTTGAGTATTCCTATATTGCTGATGCTGGCTTGACAGAAGAAATTATCCGTGAAATTTGGTCTAATAAAAATGAACCTGAATGGATGCTTGACTTCCGTTTGAAATCCTTAGAGATTTATAATCGCATGGAAATTCCTAATTGGATTCCTGATATTTCTGGTTTAGATATGGAACATATTTATACATATGTAAAACCTAAGGTTGATATGAAGGGCGATTGGAATGAAGTGCCTGATGACATTAAGAGTACATTTGATCGACTTGGTATTCCAGAAGCAGAAAAAACATCTCTTGCTGGTGTAGGTGCTCAATATGACTCTGAGGTTGTATATCACAGTATTCAAGAAGATCTTGTTAAACAAGGTGTTATTTATACAGATATTGAAACTGCTCTTCATGAACATGAGGAAATTGTAAAACAATATTGGATGACATTGATTCCTCCTACAGATCATAAATGGGCGGCTCTTCATGGTGCTGTATGGTCTGGTGGTTCCTTTGTATATGTGCCGGCAGGCGTTCAAGTAGATATTCCTTTGCAATCCTATTTCCGTTTGAATGCACCAGGTGCTGGTCAGTTTGAACATACTATGATTATTGTAGAAGAAGGGGCAAAAGTACATTTTATCGAAGGATGCTCCGCTCCTAAATATGATGTTTCTAACCTCCATGCTGGCGCAGTTGAATTGTTTGTTAAAGATAATGCTACATTGCGTTATTCTACAATTGAAAACTGGTCTAAGAATATGTATAACCTCAATACAAAACGTTGTGTTGTAGGTAAAGGTGGTACTATTGAATGGGTATCTGGTTCCTTTGGCTCTCATGTGTCCTGTTTGTACCCAATGAGTATTCTTAATGGTGAAGGTGCTCATGCAGAATTTACAGGTGTAACATTCGCAGGGGAAGGTCAATTCCTAGATACTGGCTGTAAAGTAGTTCATAATGCACCATATACAACCAGTAATGTAAACTCTAAATCTATCTCCAAATCTGGTGGTGCTGCTATTTATCGTGGCCTTTTGAAAATTGGTCCTAAAGCGGAACACGCAAAAGCAACTGTATCTTGTGAATCTTTGATGTTAGATGAAATTTCTCAATCTGATACTATTCCAGCTATTATTGTTGAAAATGATAATGTCGATTTAGGTCATGAAGCTAAAATTGGTCGTATTTCTGATGAAGCTATTTTCTATCTCATGACACGTGGTATTAGTGAAGAAGAAGCTCGTGCTATGCTTGTACGTGGTTTCGTAGAACCAATTTCTAAAGAATTGCCATTGGAATATGCCGTAGAAATGAATAATCTAATTAATCTTGAATTAGAAGGTTCAATCGGTTAAGGAGGTACTATGAGCGAATTACTATTTAATGAACTTCCTAGACCTACCTTTAGATGGTTGCGTGTTAACCATACTCCAGTGAGTCTTTGGGGAGAATCAGAAGAAACTAAATCTGTATTAGTAAAAGGAAATGACGCAGTTATCAGCCCATTACCAACTGGTACAGCTTTGATGAATACAAATTATAAAGGTGCTAATGGTGAAGCTTTGGCTAAACTTGTAAACGAGGCTGAAGGTTATGCTATCCATGTACCTGCTAAAGCGAAAGAAGTAGTGGGAATTCGCATTGATGCGAGTGCACGTATTGCTAGTCGTTTCCAATTTATCGTTGAAGATAGTGCTGAGTTAGAAGTCCAAATTTTCTTGGATGGTGGCACAAAAGAAGCAACAAATATTCAATATCTTAATGAATACGATGTAAAAGCGAATGCCAAGGTGGTAGTTAAAAAGGTAAACCTTTTAGACGAAACAGTCCAACACATTGAACATCGTTATACAAAGCTTGAAGAAAATGCCGATGTTGAATATATTAATGTCGAAATTGGCGGCAAAGAGAATATTTTAAACTATGATCATGACTTACAAGGTGAATCTAGTAAAATCGTACATGATATTGCTTATTTAGGTAATAAAGAGCAAAAATTTGATATTGCTATGTTAATGACTCATAGTGGTAAAAAATCCTTTAGTGATATCCACACCTTGGGGGCATTAAGCGATACTGCTAAAAAGTCATTCCGTGGTACTTTGGATTTTCTTCGTGGTGCTGTAGCAGCGGAAGGTGCTGAAGAAGATACATGTTTATTATTAGATCCTACTGTTAAATCTGTTTCTTTGCCATTGCTATTATGTAAAGAAGATAATGTGGTTGGGAATCATGCAGCTAGTGCCGGACAAATTGATCAAAATAAGTTGTTCTATCTTATGAGTCGTGGTTTTAGCGAAGTAGAAGCTAAACATATTATTGTAGAATCTATGATTCGTCCAATTATTGATAGAATTGGTGATGAAGTAATTGAAGAAGCTGCATTAAGTGCAGTACGAGATAAGATTTAAGAGGATTTACTATGAGATCTATTACAGAAGCATATAAGGATTTTCCTATTTTACATAAAGAGCATAATGGTCATCGTCTAATTTATTTAGATAGTGGTGCAACTGCACAAATTCCTCAAATGGTGATGGATCGTCTTACAGAGCATATGCTTCATCATAATGGTAATCCACATCGTGGTTCTCATATTTTAGCTATTGAAGCATCGGAAGCGTATGAAAATGCACGTGACCGAGTTGTAGAATTTATTAATGCTCGTGAACGAGAAGAAGTTGTTTTTACTCGTAATAGTACGGAGTCGATGAACCTAATCGCTCATAGCTATGGTGCTAATTTCCTTTCCAAAGGAGATAAAATCGTTATAACTGTTGCAGAACATCATGCTAATCTAGTTACATGGCAATATGTTGCTAACAAAACGGGTGCTACATTAGAATATATGTATTTAGATGAATCTGGGCATCTAAAAGATGGCGAAATTGATAAAATTGATACAAGTACTAAAATTGTGGCATTTGCACACGTGAGTAATGTACTTGGCATGGAATTTCCTGTGAAAGATTTAACTGAAAAAGCTCATTCTGTAGGCGCTATTGTTGTCCTTGATGGAGCTCAATCGACACCACACATGAAGGTGGATGTGCAAGCGTTAGACTGTGATTTCTTTGTATTTTCTGGTCATAAAATGTGTGCCTCACAAGGTATTGGCGTGTTATATGGAAAACGGGAATTACTTGAAAAAATGCCTCCTTTCTTACTCGGTGGGGATATGATTGAATATGTTAAGGAACAGTCTACTACATTCAATGAATTACCATATAAGTTTGAGGCTGGTACACCAAATGCTCATGGTGCTGTAACGTTACATGCGGCTATTGATTATCTAGAATCTTTTGGTATGGATACTATTGAAGCACATGAAGAAGAGTTAGTAGCTTATGTGTTACCTAAGATGCTTTCCATTCCACACGTTCATGTATTGGGTTCACAAAATCCTCGGGAAAAACATGGCGTTATTGCTTTTACAGTAGATGATGTGCACCCTCATGATGTGGCAACTATATTGGATGCTCAAGGTATTTGCGTACGTTCTGGACACCATTGTGCACAACCTTTGGGGGCGTTCTTTCATGTAGCAGCATCTACAAGACTTAGTATGTATTTATATACACGTAAGGAAGATTTGGATGCATTTTTAGAAGTATTAAAAACTGTCCGTTCGGTAATGGGCTTTAAAGATTAGGAGACATTTACATGGAAATGGATCAATTATATACGGAACTTATTTTGGAACATAACCAAGACAAGCGTAATAAACGTGAGTTAAGTGAGTTTACAGCTTCCGAGCATGGACATAATCCGAGTTGTGGTGATGATTTGACACTACAAATTGATGTACAAGATGGTATTATTAAAGATGCTGCTTATACTGGTTCTGGGTGTGCTATTAGCCAAGCATCTGCGTCTATGATGATTGATATTATCAAAGGAAAATCAGTGGAAGAAGCATTACGTTTAGTTGAATTATTCTTAGGAATGATTAAAAAAGAGGTTACTGATGAATCTAAACTCGAAGATTTAGAAGATGCTATGGCCTTACAAAATATTTCTAATATGCCTGCCCGTGTAAAATGTGCAGTATTGGCATGGCATACGTTGAAAGAGGCGTTAAAGAAATAGTTATGAATAAGACAATAATTTTTGACCTTGATGGCACTTTGACAGATTCTAAAGAGGGAATTTTAAAAAGTATTAAATTTGCTTTGGAATCATTTGGTTATGATATACCATCAGACGAAACATTATTATTATTTCTTGGACCACCTATCGTTGATTCACTACAAGAATACTGTGGGATGACATTAGAGCAAGCAGAAACAGTATATAAGAAGTTTGGTGAACGTTATGGTACAATTGGTAAATTTGAAAATCAATTGTACCCTAACATTGTTGATTTGTTAGCTAAGGTTAAAAATGAACATTACACAGTGGCTTTGGCTACAGCAAAACCAGAAATATATGCAAGAGAAATTCTAGATCATTTTTCTATTACCCCATATTTTGACGTCATTGTTGGCGCTAATTATAAAGAAGGTCTGATGCATAAAAAAGAAATCCTTCAAAAGGCAATTGACTTGTGTGGAAATCCTTTAATGGATGATACTGGACGACGTCTCGTATATATGGTAGGGGATAGAAAATATGATGTTGAATCAGGCAATGAATTGGGCTGTATTTCTATTGGTGTGACTTATGGATATGGTACTGAAAAAGAACTGAATGATGCGAATGCTGAATATCTATGTGATGATATAGATGATATTGTTATGACGCTAGATTTAGAAGAAATGCTTGTTCGTAGATAAGCTATATTATAAATGATCATATAAAAAAGCTAGAGTATTATCTCTAGCTTTTTGCATTATAAAAGACCTTGTTCGTTTAAACAAGGTCTTTTATGATTTATTTTTTTAATCCACTTTTTTTGGCTAATGATTTGATAACCTTAGCACTTTGCTTTTTTAGTTTACCACCAGTTTGTTTTAATTGAATGCGAGTGCGAAATACACGGCCTAAAGTAGTAATTTTGGTTTTACGACGAGGTTTCATATCTCGTTCGTTTCCAAAATCACCACGTTGAACAGTAGTAGCCTTTACTTTTTCTGAACCAAATGATTGACGTAAAGATTTCATAAACTGTGTGAGTGGAAGGGTACGATTGAAGGAGAATAAATCAACTGCTACATAACCTAGTTCTGGATAAGCATGCAATGTAAAGTGAAATTGTTTCGCTATAGCTAGTACAACTATTTCATCATCCATAACTTGATAAGTAATTTCGTCTAACTCAACATCTGCTGCTTCAAATGCAGCAGCTACACTTTCTTGTACGGCTGCTGCGGAAGAAAGCGAATCTTCATTGCAAGAGTATAAATCTAGTAATAATTGATGTCCTAACGGATCTGCCATTGTAGCACCTTCTTTCGTACATACGCTAATATATCTTTAATATTATACATTTATTTTTTCTATTAGTCCATTAACAGACATAATTGACTAATAATAAAGGTATTTTTTATATAGAGATATACTTAATAACGGAGTAGTTAAATAAAAGACAATATTTGATATTTAATTTGACAATAGTCAAATAGTCAAATATAATTAAATTATATTAAAAGAACAAAAAGACAAATAAAGATATAAATTTATGAAGAGGTGTTATTATGAGCGTTATAGCTGATAAAATTGAAAAATTTATACTTAATAAATTGACAGAAGAACAAGAAAAATTAGTTTTGAAGCGAAATGAGTTAGCTGACGAATTAGATTGTGCACCTTCACAAATTAGTTATGTATTAAGTACACGCTTTTCAAATGAACGTGGTTTTGACGTAGAGTCTAGACGTGGTTTAGGTGGGTATATTTTGATTCGTAAATTGGAGCCAGAGTCTTCAACTTTAGTTCCTGCAGTCACCACATATCGTATTTATGAAGGGCCTAATAGAGTGGAACGTTTGATTGATTTACGCGATGTGGATCAATCTTTATTTCAGCTTTTACAAGATAGTAAAATGACAAAACGAGAGGCTCAAATGATGCATAATGCATTTGCTAGCATCATTGAGAATGTAGATTATGAATCTAGAAATGATGCAATTCGTAATCTTTATGCATCTATGATAGAGACATTACGAAAGGAGTGATGTCATATGAAGTGCGATCATTGCCATACAAACGAAGCAACAGTGCATATGACAAATATCGTAAATAATCAAAAAACAGAACAACATTTATGTTCGTCCTGTGCTAATAAATTACAAAAAGATGGTAAGTTATCTCCTTTTAGCTCTTTCGTAAATGATATTTGGGACAATGACTTTTTCTCCAATGATTTTTTCAAGAATATGGTCTATCCAGACCATATGTTGCAATCACAGCAGTTGAAACGCTGTCCAAACTGTGGAAATACATTTGAAGATTTTAATCAATTTGGTAAATTTGGATGTTCTAGTTGTTATGAGTCTTTTAAAAATCAGATTACATCATTGGTACAGCGTATACAAGGATCAATTGAATATGAAGGACGTGTACCTAGTCATGGCCATACTGTGTTTAAAACACAGTATGAAATTAAGCAATTACGGCGTCAATTAGAGACGGCCATTGGTGATGAAAACTTTGAAGAAGCAGCTCAAATTAGAGACAAAATAAAAGCCTTAGAGTTAAAGATCGATAGTAAAGAAAATTGAGGAGGATAGTATGTTCGATAATATATTAGATTCAGTCCTTAGTCCATGGCTCCAACATACGACATCCGATTCAGATCATATTGTTATTTCTAGTCGTATACGATTAGCTCGAAATTTTAGAGATATATTATTTACCAATAAAAATGATGAAGCAGCGCTAAGTCATGTTGATTCTATTGTACGTGGTTTAGTTAGTACGTTAAAAGATTCTGACAATCAAGATTATTATTGTATTAGTCTTGATAAATTGTCTGATATAGAACGCTCTATTCTTGTGGAAAAGCATTTGATTAGTCCTGTTATGGCGGAAAAAATGCCATTTCGTAGTCTTCTTGTATCTGATGACGCATCGGTAGCAATTATGGTTAATGAAGAAGACCATTTGCGCATACAAACTATGGAGGCTGGTCTGAATTTAATGAAGGCTTTCCATCATGCAGAATGTATTGATAATGCTATTGATGAAAAGCAACCATTTGCATTTAATGAATCTTTTGGATATTTAACTGCATGTCCAACTAATGTTGGTACCGGTTTACGCGCCTCTGTTATGCTACATCTTCCTGCGCTAGCAATGACTGGACGTATTAATCGCCTTGTTCGTAGTATTGTTCAACTTGGCTATTCTGTGCGCGGTTTATATGGCGAAGGTTCTGAAGCATTAGGTCATGTTTATCAGGTGTCGAATCAACGTACGATGGGCATCAGTGAAGTCGATACGATTGAGCAATTGACGAAAATTATAGAAGGAATTATAGCAGAAGAACGAAAATGTCGCCAATCATTAGTGCACAATGACAAAGAGGGGTTTGAAGATCATTTATGGAGGTCTTATGGTATATTGCGATATGCAAGGTCTATAAGTGGTCAGGAATCATTAGAAAAATTAAGTGATGTTCAACTAGGTGTAGATTTAGATATCTTACCTGCATGGCCAATCGATAGTTTCAATAAGTTGGTGGCTATTACAAGGCCTAATTTTTTACTTAAATATATGGGAAAAGAAGAGCTAACGCCTCAAGGACGCGATAATTATAGAGCAACAATCATTAGAGAAACGTTTTCACAAAAATAATAATAGCCTTTCCTATTTTCTATGTTGTTAAAAAATACCATTCATGGATATATTCCATTTAATATAAATTGATAAAATGTACCTTCATTTAACGTATGAAGTTTATATAGAGAGTGCAAACTGATGTTTGCGAACGAGGTAATACAGATGATGCAACGATTTACAGATGATGCGCAACGAGTGTTATCCCTTGCCCAGGAAGCTGCCTTAGAACTAGGGCATGACTATGTGGGGACGGAGCATGTACTTATTGGGCTTATAAAGGTTAAAACTGGTGTTGCTGCAAAGGCTCTTAATGAGCTTGGTCTTAGTGTAGAGACTATTATTGAAGATGTTGAAGCGCACATAGGACGAGGAAATAAAAAGGCTACTTCCGTATATATGACCCCTCGTGTGAAACATGTGCTAGAGTTAGCTGTTGAAGTAGCTAATCGTATGAACCACAATTATGTGGGAACAGAACATATTTTATTAGGTTTGTTAAGCGATGGTGGCGGCGTAGCGGTCGGCTTGTTACGGAATCATAATATTCGCGCTAATGACATTGTTGAAGCAATTCGGAATATTTTAGGGTCTTATGGTAACACTAGTCATAATAGTGAAGATAATATAGAAAGTAGTTCATTAGGTGATCTTGCCGACTTTGGAACAGATTTAAATGAATCTGTTAAACAAGGAAAAATAGATCCTGTGATTGGACGAGATAAGGAGATTTCGAGGGTTATTCAAATTTTGAGTCGTCGTACCAAAAATAATCCAGTACTTATTGGAGAACCAGGTGTGGGGAAAACCGCTATTGCAGAAGGATTAGCACAACGTATAGTAAACGGCAATGTGCCAGAAATTTTACGTAATAAACGGATTATTTCATTGAGCATCAGTTCCATGCTCGCCGGTGCGAAATATCGGGGTGAATTTGAAGAACGATTAAAAAAAGCTATCGATGAAGTTCAAAAACATGACGATATGATTATATTCATCGATGAAATTCATACATTGGTTGGTGCTGGTGCCACTGAAGGGGCCATGGATGCAGCGAATATTTTAAAACCTGCATTGGCTCGTGGTGAGTTCCAAGTGATTGGTGCCACTACTTTGGATGAATATAAGAAACATATCGAAAAGGATGCGGCTTTAGAACGTAGATTCCAACCTATTTTAGTCGGTGAACCTTCTGAGGAGGATGCTCTTAAGATTTTAAAGGGACTACGCGACCGATATGAGGCTTTTCATAAGGCAAAAATTACAGATGCAGCATTGGAAGCTGCTGTATCATTATCAAGTCGATATATTACGGATCGATTTTTGCCAGATAAGGCTATCGATGTTGTCGATGAGGCAGCGTCCAAGGTGCGGATGAAAGTGTTTTCTGCCGCACCCGATGTCAAAGCATTGGAAACACAATTAGCAGATGTAAAAAAGGAAAAAGAAGCTGCTGTAACAGCTCAAGAATTTGAGAAGGCGGCTGAGATGCGTGATGAAGAACAGCGCATTGAAAAGGAAATCAACGATAAAAAACAAGTGGCTAAGGAAAATAGCGATGCTAAGTTAGTTGTTACTGACGAAGATATCGCATCTGTTGTAGCACAATGGACGGGTATTCCTGTTTCTAAAATCGCACAGGAAGAATCTGAATCATTATTACACTTAGAAGAAGAACTTCATAAACGCGTCATTGGTCAAGATGAGGCTGTTGTGGCTGTTTCCAAGGCTGTTCGACGTGCGAGAGCTGGTTTAAAAGATCCTAAACGTCCTATTGGATCGTTCCTATTCCTAGGACCTACTGGGGTTGGTAAAACAGAATTGGCTCGTGCCTTAGCTGTTGCTTTATTTGGTGATGAGACGGCGATGATTCGTCTAGATATGTCAGAATATATGGAAAAACATACTGTATCTCGCTTAGTTGGTGCGCCTCCAGGTTATGTAGGCTATGAAGAAGGAGGTCAATTAACAGATGCGGTACGCCGTAAACCATATAGTGTTATTCTTCTTGACGAAGTAGAAAAGGCTCATGCAGACTTCTTTAATATCTTATTGCAAGTTCTTGATGATGGTCGATTAACAGATAGCCAAGGTCGAACTGTTGATTTTAGGAATACTGTTATCATCATGACAAGTAATTTAGGTGCAAAAGCATTACATAAGAACTCTACAGAATTAGGTTTCTTGGCACCAAAAAAAGCAGAATCTCATACTAATGATTCTAAAAGAATAGATTTTAAAGAGGCTAAGAAGTCTGTTCTGGATGCAGTAAAACGTCACTTCAGACCAGAGTTTTTAAATCGTATCGATGAGATGATTGTGTTTCATTCATTAACGGAAGAGGACTTAACAAAAATCGTAACAATTTTGATGAGTGATGTAATAAAACGTCTTGGAGAACGTGATTTACATTTAGAAATTACACCTGAGGCTATGAAATTGCTCGTTAAAGAAGGTTCCGATTTTACTATGGGTGCTCGGCCTTTAAAACGCGTTATTCAACGCTTAATTGAGGACCCTGTATCCGATCTTATTTTGAAAGGAGAGGCGATAGCAGGAAAAACTATTAAAGCTAATGCAAAGGATAACGATATTGTTGTAACGATTTAATATAAATACAAAATTAATAGTTAATGACTACCTTTCATATAAATTATATCGGTTAAATGGTATACTATAGAATAATGATAGTAACCATGTAGTAAAATTATGCATAAAAGGTCATGAATGGTTATCATTCATGACCTTTTTATCTTTTATAACAGTTTTGAGGTATTATGGCAAAAGCAAAATCAGTATTCTTCTGTCAAAATTGTGGAGCGGAGTCTTCTAAGTGGATGGGACGTTGCCCACAATGTGGCGAATGGAATACATTAGTTGAAGAGATTATTAAAGAAACTAAACATAGCCGCACACCTTCACGAGGTGTGGGAAATCAAACAACAAAACCAACAGCTTTACCAGATATTGAAATTTCATCTATCGCTCGTGTCTCTACAACCTTTGGTGAAATCGACCGCGTATTAGGTGGTGGGATTGTTCCTGGGGCTCTTATGCTCTTAGGTGGTGATCCTGGTATAGGCAAGTCTACACTACTTCTTCAAGTATCCCAAAAGGTGGCCGATACGGTAGGTACTGTACTATATGCATCTGGAGAAGAGTCTCAGTTACAGCTTAAGCTTCGGGCAGAACGACTTCATATCAATAGTGAACGTTTACAAGTTATTGCTGATACAGATTTAGATCATATCTTAGAGCAGTCTGATGCAATGACGCCTTCTTTGTTAGTTATTGACTCCATTCAAACCATGTATACTGGAGATATTGATGCTGCTCCCGGTAGTGTCAGCCAAGTGCGAGAATGTACATCTCGACTCCTTCGCTTCTGTAAAGAACGAAATATCCCAACGGTAATCATTGGACATGTTACTAAGGAAGGTAATATTGCAGGGCCCCGTATGTTAGAACATATGGTGGATGTAGTACTTTATTTCGAAGGTGAACGGTCTTACCAATTCCGTATTTTGCGCTCTATCAAGAATCGTTTTGGCTCTACATCTGAAACAGGTATCTTTGCCATGGTTGAAGAAGGCTTACAAGAACTTTCTAATCCGTCCGCTTCTTTGTTGGCAGAACGGTCAGATGAGGAAAGCGGTAGCGCTGTAATGATTTATCTTGAAGGGGTTCGTCCTATTCTTGTAGAGGTACAAAGCCTTGTTGTTACGACTGCTTTTGGTATGCCTAGAAGAACCGCAATCGGTTATGACCTTAATCGTTTAATAGTGCTTTTGGCAGTATTAGAAAAACGTTGTGGTTTTACATTAGGTAATAAGGACGTATACGTGAACGTTATTGGTGGTCTCAAGGTAAATGAACCAGCTTGTGACTTATCTATGGCTGTGGCTATCGTATCTAATTTAAAAAATCGCATTGTTCCTACCGATATGGTTATTTTAGGTGAAGTAGGGCTCACCGGTAATGTTCGTAGCATTCCACGTATTGAACAGCGTATCAATGAAGCAAAGAAATTAGGCTTTAAAAAGTTTATTATTCCTGAAGGCAATTATAAGCAAATCAAGGATAATGATAGTTCTATCAAGATTAGAGGCGTTAAATCTATTCAAGAGTCAATGCAATTGGTGTTTTCTTAATTAGGAGGTGATTTGATGATTTATCGGATATTGCGCTATGTAATAGCCATTCTCGTGGGCACAGCGGCCTATGTTGGAATGGATAGCTTAGCACCTATTATCGATCCATATTTGGTCTCTCAATTTGAGTCCTTTGGGGATATGTCATTGACCATTGCACGTATTTCAGTATTAATTTTTGGTACTCTATTAGGCATCATTATTGGGTATTTAATTTCTTCATTTATTTTAAAGCAAGGCTTAGTCATTGCTAAACGTTTAGAACGCATTTTAACTCATATTCCAAATCAAGAATTGATTGCAGGTACCATCGGTTTATTATTCGGTCTTATTATTGCAAATTTAATTGGTGCTGCATTCCATGAAGTGCCTATTATAGGACCTTACATTCATATCATTCTTAGTGCTATCTTTGGATATAGTGGTCTTAAGCTCATGGCCCGTAAAGGCCCTGAAATGTACAATAATTATGTACAACAATGGAGTGGAGAAGGCACTAAAAAAACAAGTCGCTTTAAAATGTTATCCACTCATAAATCTGATAAAACTGCGAGCACACCAAAACTACTAGATACATCTGTTATTATTGATGGACGTATTAAGGAACTATGTAATACAGGATTTATTGAAGGCCCTCTAATGGTTCCCCTCTTTGTATTGAATGAGTTACAAATTATTTCTGACTCTGCTGATGCTACAAAACGAAATCGCGGTCGTCGAGGCCTCGATATTTTGAAAGAGATGCAAGATGCTAACAAGGTAGCCATTGAAGTGGTAGAAGATGATTATGATGATCTTACAGAAGTAGATTCTAAATTAATGCGTCTTGCTTTGGATAAGCAGTGGAAGTTGATGACTAATGACTTCAACTTAAATAAGGTGGCTCGGGTACAAGGCATTGAGGTGCTTAATCTGAATGAACTCGCCAATGTACTGAAACCAGCCCTCATTGCAGGCGAATGGATTCGCGTGCAAATTATGAAAGAAGGTAAGGAAGTACACCAAGGTGTCGCTTATCTCGATGATGGTACCATGATTGTTGTTGAAGATGGTAAACCTTATGTGGGTCAAACTGTAGAGGTAATGGTTACATCCATATTACAAACGAGTGCTGGGCGTATGATTTTTGCCCGTGTAGATGGAGGTAAGCATGAGTAAAGTCAGTTGTATCGTTTTAGCTGCTGGTGCAGGTCGACGGATGGGGTATAATGAAAATAAAATTTTTATTAAACTAGGTAATAAATCTATCATTCAGTGGACTCTAAGTCATATTGATACTGTTAAAGAGATTGATGAAGTTATTCTTGTTGTTGCTGATGGTGAATCATCTTATATGGAACAACATATTGCACCATTACAGCTTTCAAAATCGATTAAAATTATCAATGGTGGTAAAGAGCGACAAGATTCAGTTTATGCAGGATTACAAGCCGTTAATGATGATGCGTGGATTATTCTCGTTCATGATGGCGCTCGTCCTTTGGCAACATCTGAATTGTTTGAACGTGTTATAGAAGGGGCGCGTGCCCATGGGGCTGTAACTATTGGGGTACCATCTACAGATACGATTAAACGAGTTGATATTGATGGACAAGTATTAGAAACGTTAAACCGCACGGAGTTAATGAATATTCAAACACCACAATGCTTTCAAAAAGATATATTTAAAGAAGCTCATGAAAGTGCTAAACGCGATGCTTATATGGGGACAGATGATGTATCTTTAGTTGAGTATATCGGAAAAGATGTATATATCTTACCTGGTGATTATAAGAATATTAAAGTTACTACACCTAATGATATTGCCGTAGCTAAACGGTATTTGGGGATTAAGGAGCAACGTATGCGTGTAGGTTTTGGTTATGACATTCATCGACTGAAAGAAGGAAGACCCTGTATTTTAGGTGGTGTTCATATTGAGTCGTCAATCGGTCCAGATGGTCATTCCGATGCAGATGTATTGATTCATGCATTAATGGATGCCTTGCTTGGTGCTGCTGGATTACGAGATATCGGCTATTATTTTCCACCAGAAGATGATGCATATAAAGGGATTTCTAGTATGATTTTGTTAAAACATGTGAATTCCTTGTTGAAAGAAAGAGGTTTAGAAGCCTATAATATAGATATTATGGTTATTTCTGAAACACCAAAATTAAAGCCCCACATCGATACGATGAAGGCGAATTTACAGTCTGTTTTAGAAATTCCATTAGATCGCATTAGTATTAAAGCTACTACCAATGAAATGCTTGGCGCTATCGGGCGTCGCGAAGGCATTGCAGCACAGGCAGTAGTTTCCGTATATGAAGGAGAGGTTTAATTATGAAGGTACGTTTTGCACCAAGTCCAACAGGTCCATTTCATATTGGTGGTGCTCGATCCGCTTTGTTTAATTGGTTGTTAGCACGTAAGGAAAAAGGAACATTTGTACTGCGCATTGAGGACACCGACTTATCTCGTTCTACTCGTGAAAGTGAAGAAAATATTAAGGCATCTTTACAATGGCTCGGTATGAATTGGGATGAAGGTATCGACGTAGGCGGTGAAAATGGTCCTTATCGTCAAACAGAACGTCTTGATTTATATAAAGAAGTAACGCAACGTTTGCTTGATGAAGATAAAGCGTATGAATGCTTCTGTACTGCTGAAGAGCTCGATGAAGTGCGTCAAGCACAAATGGAACGCGGTGAAACTCCTAAATATAATGGTCATTGTTGCCATCTCACTGAAGCAGAGAAAGAAAAATATCGTGCCGAAGGTAGAAAACCTACTATCCGTCTTCGCGTACCATTGAATAAAACGTATGCATTTGATGATATGGTCCGTGGTCACGTGTCTTTCGAGTCTAATGGTGTAGGTGATTTTGTTATTGTGAAATCCGATGGTATTCCTGTATATAACTTTGCTGTTGTAATGGATGACCATATGATGGATATTACTCATGTTATTCGTGCAGAAGAACATTTATCTAATACACCTCGTCAAATAGCTATCTACGAAGCACTTGGTTGGGACATTCCTACATTTGGCCATATCTCCTTGATTCTTGGTAAAGATTATAAGAAAATGTCCAAACGTCATGGTGCTACATCTGTTGATCAATATAAACAATTGGGCTACTTGCCAGAAGCATTGGTAAACTTCTTGGCGCTTCTTGGTTGGGCTCCAGAAGGTGAAGAAGAATTCTTCACACAAGATGAATTGATTCAAGCTTTCTCCATGGATCGCGTTGCTAAAAATCCAGCAGTATTCGATATTGATAAATTAAATCACATCAACTTCCATTATATGAAAAATTTAAGTGACGAAGAGTTATTCCATCTTTGCTTACCACATTTGAAAGAGGTTGGTTTAGCTCCAGATAGTTTAAATCAAGCGGATATTGATTGGTTAACATTGCTTTGCTCTACATTCCGTGATCATATTAGCTATGGTGCTCAAATAAAAGATTATGTAGGTATGTTTATGGGCGAAACAGTATTCCTTGAAGAAGGTCATGAAGAAGAATTAAAGGCAGTGCTTAACGAAGAATCTGCGCCAACTGTATTGCATGCTTTCAAAGAAAAATTAGCAGACATGGAAGAAGTTACACCAGAAGCCGTTAAAAAGGCTATCAAGGCTGTTATGAAAGAAACTGCTTTGAAAGGTAAATTTGTATTCATGCCATTGCGTGTTGCCTTGACTGGTCAAATGCATGGTCCTGACTTAAACAATATCGTTACATTGCTTGGTAAAGAAAAATGCTTACATCATTTAGACAATGTAGGTG
>NZ_CAKQFJ010000014.1 GCF_934230905.1 uncultured Veillonella sp.
GCCTTGGTAGAATAACTCAATAGCTTTCTTTTTAAATTCATAATTATATCTCATGAAAATACCCCCTTTACTGGTTGTCCAGTAAAGGGGGTACATATCATTCTAGAACTCTATCTTAATAAATTGATTATTTCAAATCAGAAGTACAGTTAGGGCATTTAACTGCATCAATATTGATTTCTGTTTTACAGAATGGACATTCTTTTGTAGTTGCTGGTGCTTCTTCAGCTTCTTTTTTAGCAGTTTGCATCAACTTCGTCAACGCGCGAATCATCAAGAATACAACGAATGCTAAGATTAAGAATTGAATAAGGTCAGTGATGAATGTACCGTAAGGCAATACAGCACCGGCAGCGCGAGCTGTTGCAATATCAGCACCATTCATAAATGCATCCTTAGATGCTTCACTCAATGGCAAATATAAATTGCTGAAATCAATACCACCTGTGAACAAACTGATCAAAGGCATGAACAAATTACTAACTACAGAATTCACTAATGCGGTGAAAGCTGCACCAATAATCATACCTACAGCGAGGTCCATCATATTCCCTTTGAAAGCGAACTCTTTAAACTCTTTGATAAATTCCTTCATGTCTAACTCCTACTCACATTTAAAATCGTCCGGAAAAATTAACCTCATTAATCATAAAAGAAAAAAACTCCTATGTCAAGAATTTTCGATATAGTTAATTGAATATTTTTAATGTATTTATCATCATATTTTCATAATGTATAAAAAGGTGCCATTTGTCTATATAAATACTTATAGACAATGACACCTTTGCTATATCTTTAAACGCTAAAGATATACTATATGACTATTTTGTTTTTGCTTCTATAATCTTACCTTCACGTATAGGACCATTTTGTTCTTTCAACCGCGCCAACATAACAGAAGCCACAAACATAGCAATACCAGCCCCTACCGTTTCAATAGTTAAGTTTTCACCAAAGAACAAGAACCCATAGAAAGAACTAATAAATACACCTACATATTGTAAAAACTGAGCTACTACTGCATTTGTTGTAACAAAAGCACCCGTCAAGAAAAACTGTGCTACTACTGTAATAGCACCAATAGCAGTTATAATAAGCCATTCTTGGCCTTGAGGCATCACAAATCCATCGGTTGTTACAAGGCCTGCTATCATACCTGTGATCAAAAAATAAGCCATAATTTCAAAATTACTATGTTTACCATGCTTGCTAATAGATCGAATGGTAGTATACGCAGCAGCAGATAATGCTGCACCTAAGATGGCTACTAAAGCATACCAGGTAAATCCGCCATAACTAAATGGGTTAACCATAACCATTACAGCTATAAAGATTAAGATCAGCCATTTACCAGCACCTTTAGGAACGCGTTCCTTTAAGAAAAAAGCGCTAAAAATAAATACGAAAATACCCGATGTTTGAAACAATATAGTAGCATCAGACATTTTCATATGTACCAAAGCGATAAAGTTGCAAACCATGCCAAAACCGCCATAAAGCCCACGCATGATGAGTAAACCTCTATCCTCTGTGGAAAAACGGATGCCCTTCATATACATAACAATAAGAACTGCAACAGTACCAAATAATCCACGAAAAAACGCAATTTCCCCAGATGGAATATTAGATCCTAACATCTTAACAAATAAGTTCATAGTACTTAATAAAAGTGCCGATAAAAGTGCATAAATCAAACCTTTTTTTACCATTATATCCCCTTTCAGTTACTAGTATTGCACGCGTTCTATATATAGATATACCGCCCTTCAACAGAAAGGCGGTATCGTATTATTTCGAAAATGTATCAACAAAATCAAGAATCTCTTGTTTCATGTTTTCTTTGTCAATAGCTTTTGTAAAGCGCAATGATTTAGACTTTAATGCAGCTAATTGTTTAGGAAATGCCACACCGGTTACAGCAGAAATATTATCTAAGCTTTCATAAGGTGTTGAACCAACCTTGATATCAAGAGCCTCACAAATCGGTGTTGGGAATTTAAATGGATGTGCCGTAGATGCGATAATCGTATGTCTAGCACCATCTTCTGGGTGAGCTTCTAATTCTTTCATATAAGCACCCATTGCAACAGCTGTATGAGGATCCATCAAATAACCATAGGAATTATAGACTTGTTCAATAATAGCCTTTGTTTCCTCATCATTTACATAGGCACCACTAAAATTGGTTTGTACACGTTTAAATTCTTCTTCGTTAACAGACAATTTACCTGTTGCTTTCAAATCTTTCATCCATTGAGCTGTTCTTTCACTATCTTCACCAGAAATGTAGTACAAGAAACGTTCAAAATTAGAGGATTCAAGGATATCCATGGATGGTGAAATCGTCGTATAGAACGGGCGATTCATATCGTATGTACCAGTATTAAAGAAATCAGTAAGCACGTTATTTTGATTAGATGCACAAATCAATTTACCAATAGGAATCCCCATCTTTTTAGCATAGTAAGCAGCTAAAATATTGCCAAAGTTACCTGTCGGAACCACCACATTGAAGGCTTCATCTTCATGAATAGCACCTTGTGCAACAAGTTCAGCATAAGCATTCACATAATATACAACTTGTGGAGCCAAACGACCGATATTAATAGAGTTTGCGCTAGAGAACATAACACCTTTTTCAGCAACCTCTTTTGCAGTTTCTGTATCAACAAACAATCGTTTTAAGAATTGCTGAGCATCATCAAAGTTACCATGAATAGCAGTTACGTTAACATTAGCACCTTCTTGTTTCTGCATTTGTTCTGCTTGCATAGGGCTAACACCATCAGTTGGATAAAACACTTGAATATGAGTGCCTGGTACATCCTTAAAGCCTTCAAGAGCCGCTTTACCTGTATCACCAGATGTAGCTGTTAGGATAAGAACCTCTTTATCTTCCCCTTCCGCTTCTTTTGCGGCTACCAATAAATATGGGAATAGTGAAAGCGCCATATCTTTAAACGCTTGTGTACGACCATGAAATAATTCCAATACAGACACCTTTTCAAGTAAAGAATGTAAAGGTGCAATATCACGCGTGCTAAAGTTTGCATCACAATAAGCAGAGTTAATCATTTCCTTAAGATGCGCTTCGGAAAAACAAGGAAATAATTTTGCTAATACAACAGCTGCTACCTCTTGGTAGGATTTGTCTTTAACGTCATTATAGCTTAAGCAATTCGTTGGAAATAAAGCAGGTACATATAAACCGCCATCCTCAGCTAAACCATGTAATAATGCATATGTTTCATTTACGGCAACAGTGCCACGTGTACTTGTATAATTCATGGGCAACCTCTACAAACTAAAATTCTATGGAATATATAATATTCTATAATTATAGCATAAAAGCGCCTCAAAAAGGGCGCTTTCTATAGATTTTATTGCATATTATTTTATCATGACTTTTATTATAAACTTACAACGATTATAATTCACCTTCTGCTATGGCATCCAATGTATCAAGGGATGGAATAAAGAAAAGCATACCTGTAATAGGTTTAGAATAATCAAGCAATTTATCGTTTTGTGTAAACATGTTTGTAAGCATTGTTTTCGTTACATCCCAGTAACGAGCATAGCCGATGAAATATGTGCCGCGCACACCTTGGCCAGGTTGTGCAAATGGTACATTCATACGAACGATTTTATGTTCTTCGTCATCGCGATTATCTTGAGCTACTACATTGTGAGCTGCTGGATCTTTTTCATCATCGTCTAATTCAATATCGCTGAATTTACGACGGCCAATGAATTTTTCTTGCATTTCTGTAGGAAGTGCACGCCAAGCATCAAGGTCGTGTTCATATTTTTGTGCAAATGCATAAGACCCATTAGTGAATTCAGGATCTTCATCACCGATAACGCCCCACTCTACTGCTTCTTGGCCTACAGGATTTTCCGTACCATCAACGAAATCGATAATAGCACGACCTTGTTCATAATGAAAACCATGAGTTTCATCAACTACAGATGTAATAGGACGCAAGAATTCCATGATTTGATCCACTACAGTATATGTAACAGATTCATTATTGGAACGTATATGTAAGAACAAATCAGCCGCTACAGCTGGCACGTCTTGTTTATCACCTTTAATACCTTGGAAGTCTTCTAACTCTTTTGGTACAGGTGCATTAGGGAATAAATAATCCCATGCTTTACGGCTAAAGCCAAAAGCGATACCCAAGCCTTCGCCATTAGCACGAATACTAACAGAGCGTTTAATGGCTTGAATACGATCAGCCATATCTTGAATAACTTCTAATTCTGCATCTCGATCTTTACGATTTAATAATAATGTTGTGAAATTGACACTTTGACCCGCATCTTTATATACATCTTGTGTTCTAGCTACATCTACTGCCATTTTAAGCCTCCTAATGAAAAATACTATTAATTTTAATCATACGCTATCACTAATTTATTGTCTATGACAATTATCTATTAAAATAAATTCATATATCGTGTATCTCCTCACCATATAAGCGCTCCATCCCTTGTCTGGTCACTAGCCACATTTTTCCCGATTTTCTAAATTCCCCTTCTAAAAATCCATTTTTCACACGACCTCTACAGTTTTGTTTAAGAGAATCAGCGGTAACATTCCAACGTTCTGCCGCCTCTTGTGTTGTCATAACATCTTCTAGTTTCATATAAATCCCCTAATAATTAGCTATAACACTCCTCAAAAGAAAAACCCGCACCGTAGTGCGGGTTTATTTTGGTGGACCACCAGGGGTTCGAACCCTGGACACCCTGATTAAGAGTCAGGTGCTCTGCCAGCTGAGCTAGTGGTCCATGACATGAATTATTATATGCTTATTTTATAGGAATGTAAAGAATATTTATTACATTCCTATAAAATATATCCATTATTTTTATAGCCTATCAGAATTGTAACATCCAATCCTTTATCGTTTCACAAGCCTCTGTAGGGATGATATCCGTGGTACCCACACATGCCTCGCCGCGGTAAATTTGAATGATGCTATGGGTACGACTTACTTCTTTCACAATAATGTCTGTTACATCAGTCTTAGGCACGCTAAATTGTAATCCATAGCGACCTAAATAGGTAAATATAAGATTCTGTGTGTCATATTCCATATGAACTTGCAGCATTTTACCACCAGGCCAACAGGATTCTACATGTTCTTTATTTCTTGGTTTAAAAAAATCAAAAAACCCCATCCCATTATCCTCCGATGCGCCACATAGGACGTTCCGGTTGATCCATCGTTACCCCATCATGACGTTCTTGTTTATGTTGTAAAGCCCATTCAATATGACTAGCAAGTTCAGTTTCACTTAATCCTCTTCGTACAAGAGATACTAAATCAGCCTCATCATCACGTAAAAGACATAGACGCATTTGACCATCTGAGGTAAGACGAACACGATTACATGTATCACAATAACTATGGGACATAGAGAATATAAACCCGATTTCCTTGCCACTCGGTAAATTATAATACGTAGCAGGTCCAAATCCATATATTCCGTGATTTTCTGTAAGAGGGCCACCACTCACACGTTCTAACTGAGCCTTCCATTCATCAAACGTTGGTCCATGAAATGTATCACCTTGAAACGGCATATATTCGATAAAACGCCAAATGACCGGCCATGTTTCCACATAATTTAGCAAAGCACGGACCTCATCATCCGTCCAGTGACGTGACAAAACAGTATTGATTTTAACAGAAGTAAAGCCCGCATCAATAGCACTTTGAATCCCAGCTAATACTGAATCAAGTTGATTAGCTTTACCCACACATAATGCAAAGGCCTCTCTATCAAGAGAGTCCAAGCTAATATTTACGCGATTCAAGCCAAGTTCTTTTAATCTAGCAGCCCGAGGCGACAACAAACTACCATTGGTAGTCATGGATATATCTTCAAACCAGCCTGTTTTGTTAACACGCATTAACAACTCCTCAATATGAGGATATAGTAATGGTTCTCCACCTGTAAGGCGTACCGCCTTCACGCCTACCCGATGAAAAGCCCCCAATATCGTCATCCATTCATCTACAGATAACAGCTGCATTTGACTCTGTGGTGTAATCTCTGTCGGTCTGCAGTAAGGGCAGCAAAAATTGCACGCATCTGTCAAAGACAGACGTACATATTCAATTGTTCGGCCCCATGCGTCCTTCATAGTACACCTCTTTACAATTTTATTTAATAATGGTTACATCATCGCCTACATTAATTGTACCATTTTTTAGAACTTTACCAAAAATACCTTGCGTAGGCATGATACAAGATCCGACTTGTTTCATAATTTCGCAGCCGTGATGACATTCTTTGCCAATTTGTGTTACCTCTAGTAACACATCAGATCCTAATTGTAGCTTAGTTCCTACCGGTAAATCATACAACACAATGCCTTCAACAGTAATATTTTCAGCAAAATCGCCAGGTTTCACATCGGCGCCTTTTTCACGCATATGCTCAATGCTCTTAATACCGAGCAAGCTAATTTGACGATGCCAATTACCTGCGTGTGCATCGCCTTCCATACCGTAATCTACAATGAGATTAGCAGATTCAATATTATGTTTCTTTTGCCCTTTTTTCTCACTAATCGAGATGGCAATAATCTTACCTTCAGCCATAAACGCCTTCCCTTCTTATGGGAACAAATTATCTAATTTTATCAATTTATTATACCATAGTATATAGGTATAACCCCTGTGAATTTAGTCACTTTTTCAAGATTAATACTTTCAAAAAAAGAACTCTACTCATTACAAGTAGAGTCCTTAGTATTAATAGTATAGAAGTCGATTAACGACGCCCCATTTCTTTGAATTCATCACCCTTGTTCACGCCATTGAGCAATAGATTAAGCATGATTGCCATGATACTACCAAAGGTAATACCAGATTTCAAAATAATTTGAGCCCATGCAGGAAAATGTGCATAGAATGTTGGTGCCACAATAGGAATCATGGATACACCGATACTAATAGCAACGAGCATCAAATTTTGATTTCCGTCGAAATTAACTTTTCCAAGAGAACGGATACCACTAGCAATAATCATCCCAAACATAGCAATACCCGCACCACCAAGTACCGCATTAGGAATACTTGCTACAACGGCAGCCAATTTAGGGAACAAGCCTAATAAAATCAATATCACACCAGATGCAGCTACTACAAAGCGACTCTTAACGCGTGTTACAGCAATAAGTCCTACATTTTGAGCAAATGCAGTATAAGGGAAACTGTTAAGAATACCGCCAATAACAGTAGAAATACCATCTGCACGGATAATGGACGCCAACTCCTTACGGCCGATTTTTTTATCTACAATCTCACCGATAGCAATACTATCACCAGTTGTTTCAACCATAACAACGAGCATAACGACTACCATGGAAAGTACAGATGCCCAATCAAATGTTGGCATACCAAAGTATAATGGTTCAATCATAGCTATCCAGTGAGCTTTGCCAACCTCAGCAAAATTAGTTACCCCCATTGCAAAAGCAATGGCAGTACCACCAATAAGCCCAATTAAAACAGAAAGATTACCAAGAAAACCTTTAGCAAATTTATAAGTAAAAATAACAATTAAGAATGTAAGGAATCCTAATCCTATATTAGTAAGGCTACCAAACTGCGGATTTCCTACTCCACCGCCCATCCAATTAACGGCTACAGGCATTAGATTAATACCGATAATTGTAATAATGGTACCTGTTACAACAGGTGGGAATAGACGAATCAAACGACTAAAAAATGGTGCCACTAAGAATGTAAAAATACCCGCTATAATAATAGCACCATAAATAGCAGTCATACCATGTTGAGCGCCAATCATGGCCATAGGACCAACAGAGGCAAAGGTTACACCTTGAATCATCGGTATGCGACCACCAATATTACCAAACCCTATTGTTTGGATAAGTGTGGCAATCCCGCAAGTAAATAAGTCTGCTGTAATAAGTCGAATTAAATCCTCTACAGGCAAATTCATAGCTTGCGCAATAATGATTGGTACCGCTACAGCACCAGCATACATTGCTAATACGTGTTGTAAGCCATAAGCAAACAGTTTAGGTATTGGCAACATAGTGTCAACAGTATTCTTTTGTTCTGACATAATGGTCTCCTGTTTTCTAAACTACAAACATTACACTTATATTTTACGTTATTATTCGGATTTTAACAATAGAAAAAGAGAAACCTTAGAAATTTTATTTTCTAAGGCTTCCTATTTTTATATTTTCCGAACATTACCCTTGTAAAAGTATGTTATCGTCCATTTATTTGTACAAGGCTAAAATGGATGCTTCCTTTTCATCTAGTTCAGATTCAATTTGATTCATTTGCGCTTTCAACTCAGCCACATAGGATTCATCTTTAATACTAGCTATATTGATACGCACGTTTAAAAATGCCGCCTTTACCGCTGCCCGCGCATTAATAGCTGCAATAATACCATCAGTAATGAGATTTTGATTTCCCTTTGTAGATGCAAGATAAGCAAGATCAAAGATTTCATAACTAATCATACCAATTTCTAAAGGTACATTAGCCGCATCCTTATAAGCCTGTTGAATAGCAGCCGTACGTGCCATTTTTTCTTCATCCGTATGTTTTGATAATGCCAAAGCATCCATAAATAAATTAAATACATTTGCATCTGCTTGCGCTAGTGAAAGTGCTTTTTCACGAATACTTTCGGCTTTTTGTTGTAACAGATGCATATCCTCTTGCACATCTTCATACCCTTTTTTATTAAAGGTGAGATTCGCTACCATTTCAGCCAATGCTGCCCCCATAGCTGCCGTCAATGCTGCAATAGCACCGCCACCTGGTGTAGGTTCCTTGGAGGCAGTTGCCGCTACCAAATCTTTTACAGAACTCGTCAATAAATCCATATATACTCCTCAATAACAAAGGGGGCCATTGCCCCCTCTGTATACTATGTCAATCAACATAACATATTAATTAGAACAATCCTTTAATAGTGCCATCCGCTTCAATATCCATATTAAGTGCAGCAGGGCGCTTAGGTAAACCTGGCATTACCATCACATCACCGGTGCGGCATACTAGAAATCCTGCTCCATTAGCAACACGGATGTCAGTTACATTGATTGTAAATCCTGTTGGCGCCCCCAATAATGCTGGATTATCAGACAAAGAATATTGAGTTTTCGCCATACATACTGGTAAGTTATCTAGCCCCCACTCTTTTAATTGAGCGATTTGTTTTTTCGCCTTTGCACCAAATGTAACACCATCACCGCCGTAAATGGTACGAACAATCTTACCGATTTTATCTTCGATGCTATCTGTTAATTCATATACAAATTTAGGTGTTGGCACGCTACCTTCCACGAGTTCCACAACGCGTTTCGCCATGTCGATACCACCTTCGCCACCTTTTTCCCAACATTCGTTGAGCTCTACCGGTACACCATAGTCATTACACAAATGTGTTAACTCAGTAATTTCTGCATCCGTATCAGTAACAAATTTGTTAATAGCAACCATCACAGGTACATCGAAGAAACGCATATTTTCAATAGCTTTACGCAAATTGCTGAAGCCCTTTGTTACAGCCTCTACATTTTCCGTATTTAACTCTTGTTTTGGCACACCACCATGCATTTTAAGAGCGCGCAATGTAGCGACGATGACAACAGCATTTGGGAAGATATCGCCATAACGGCATTTAATGTCGAGGAACTTTTCTGCCCCTAGATCAGCGCCGAAACCAGCTTCTGTCACTACGATATCACCAAGTTTCATACCTAATTTTGTAGCTACTACAGAGTTACAACCATGAGCAATATTAGCGAATGGACCGCCATGTACGATAGCCGGTGTATGCTCCAGGGTTTGTACAAGATTTGGTTTTATTGCATCTTTCATAAGAAGAGCCATTGCCCCTTCACAACCAAGTTGATGCACATACACAGGCTCACCCTTGAGATTTGGACCGATAACGATACGACCAAAACGGGCCTTTAAATCTTCTAAATCTTTAGCCAAGCACAAAATTGCCATGATTTCAGAAGCAACCGTAATCATGAAGTGATCTTCTCTAGGAAAACCACACACCTTGCCACCCATTGCAACAGTCACGTTACGTAAAGCACGATCATTCATATCGAGCACACGAGTCCAAGAAATTTGACGTAAATCAATTTGTAACTCATTCCCTTGATGAATGTGATTATCAATCATAGCGGACAACAAATTATTCGCCGCTGTAATAGCATGCATATCACCAGTAAAATGAAGATTAATATCATCCATTGGCACTACTTGTGCATAACCGCCACCAGCAGCGCCCCCCTTAATACCAAATACAGGACCTAAAGATGGCTCACGAAGAGCTGCAATGGCCTTTTTACCGATTTTATTTAACGCCTGTACCAAACCGATAGAAGTCGTTGATTTTCCTTCCCCTGCTGGCGTTGGTGTAATAGCTGTGACGAGGACTAATTTCCCATCTTTTTTATTTTCTAATCGTTTAATAGCATCGAAAGAAATCTTTGCCTTATAATGGCCATATTGTTCTATATCATCAGGCGTAAGCCCACATTTATCTGCGATAACCTGAATTTTTTCCATCTTATTTTGTTGAGCTATTTCAATATCGGTAAGCATAATTCCTCCTCATACACACTTGTTTTGTCTACTGTGAATGTATATTTGTACATTTGTTACTTTTTCTATTATATGTGAAAGTATAGATTATGTCTAATACTAATCACTAACAAAATTAGTAAACTATCTAATAAGTGCATTGGATAAAATTCATTAACCATCACTTTAAATACAAAAGAAGCACTGATACAGGGTGTACCAATGCTTCTTTTGCGGATAATCCCCCTATTAAGTTAATCCTCACAATGAGATTATTTAATGAAGCTTACGTGTTTATAGATTTCTTCTAACACTTCTTCTTTTTTCGCATTGTATTCTACTTTTTTATTTTCAAAGTAGTTATTACCTTCTGCATCAATGGATACGATGAGCGGACCAAATTCTTTAACACGGCAAGTCCATAATGTTTCAGGCATACCGAGTTCACGCCAGTTAGCAGACTCGATTTCCTCTACTTCTGTAGCAGCAAGTACGGCATTACCAGCTGGAAATACGCAGTGCAATGCACCAAAGTCTTTACATGCACGTGCTGTTTCAGGCCCCATACCACCTTTACCAACAATAAGACGCACACCGGTTTGTTTCACAAATTCGTACTCGAATTTTTCCATACGCATAGATGTTGTAGGACCTACGGAAATCATTTCAAATGTATCATCTCCATGATCGCGTACGATTGGACCTGCATGTAGGATAGCACCGTTGCGAACATCTACAGGTAACTCACGGCCATATTCAACAAGACGACGATGAGCTACATCACGGCATGTTGTAATGTGACCATTTAAATATATAATATCCCCTGCTTTGATACCTTCAAGATCAGATGCTTGAATTGGTGTTGTCAAAATATGTTTAGCCATTAGAATGTCACTCCTTTATGAGATAAAATTTCGTACTTACCGTCTTTATCAAATACTACATGACCGCGACGATGGTTCCAACAACCAACGTTTACAGCTACAGAAATTACAGATGGATGACGAGAACCATGCTCGATGTTAACGCCCATGACGGATTTATCACCACCCATACCTTGAGGTCCGAGATGTAATGCATTAATACCGTCTTCTAGTAGTTGTTCCATGTACGCTGCTTTTTCATTATCAGCTTTAGAGGAAACAGGACGCATCAAAGCCTTTTTGGACATAACAGCGGCTGTATCGATGGATGTGGCAATGCCTACGCCTACTAAAAGTGGAGGACACGCATTCAAGCCATAACTTGTCATCAAGTCTAGTACGAACTTAGCTACCCCTTCATAACCTTCACCTGGCATCAATGTTTTACCCGAACCGGGCAAAGAGCAACCGCCACCAGCCATATATGGGAAGATTTCTACATCATCACGACCAGGTACGATATCCCATGTGATATAAGGTGCTGTACGGCCAATATTTTTACCCGTATTGAATTCATCAAATGTTTCTACACAGTTATGACGAAGTGGAGCATCTTGTGTAGCTTGATATGTAGCATTGCGCAAAATTTCTTCCAGCTCACCAATCAATGGATAATTAGAACCAACCTTTACCCAAAATTGTAATACCCCTGTATCTTGGCAGGATGGACGGTTCAATTCATAAGCAAGATCCATATTTTTGTGCATTGTTTCATAAATTGTTTTCGCCAATGGATTTTTTTCATCTGCAGCAAGCTCTTTAATTTTAGCTTCTACATCATCAGGTAATTTTTTTGCTACATAAGCAATGAACTTAGCAATGACATTTGTCATTTCTTGTACTTGTTGTTCTTTCGTACTCATCGTAAACCTCCAAATGGACTTTATTATTTAGAACTTTATAATCATTTCTGCTTTGGAGCTTTAGCTCCTTTCGATGATTTCATTCTACTCTTTTTTCAGGATATAACTATCCAATTTATAAGTTGATTTTTGATGGTAAAAGCACGACAAATTCATACAAAATCACCCATATGATTATATTTTCACCCATCTAAAATATACAATTACACCTATACAAAAATATCAAAAAGAGCACTACTTATCAAAAAGTAGCGCTCTTTTACCATTTATTCTTATAGAATTATACCATATACAAATTCACCTATACCTAATGATTGTATATACATTCCAAATTAGTTATAGAATTCTACATTATTTATGCTTAAAAGGATACCAAAACTATCTAAATCAGGCTTTCAATGAATTAACAACATTCTCAAGCTGTGTTGTAACCGCTTTAAGTTTTTGATTTGCCTTATCTAATTCAACCTTATATTGCAGATCATCGTGATAAGGAACGAAAGATTCTAGTGTTCTTATAATATCTTGTTCTTGAGTGGAAATAATTTCCTTCCAATCATGCAGCTTAGTCTTACGCCCCATCTCTTTTGCCTGCTTACGATATTCAGAAGGAGTTGTATGAAAATGCTTTTTAAAAGCCACATTAAAAGCCTTTATATCTGCAAATCCACAATCGCTAGCTATATATGCCACGCTATCTGTGGAGTTAGCCAATCGGACGGTCGCCTCGCGTAATCGCAAGCGCAACACATATTCTAAGAAGGAAACACCTAATTGGCGTTTAAAGAACTGAGATGTATAGTTCACATTATAATCACCGATTTGGGCAATATCTTCTAATTCAATCTTTTGCTGATAATTTTTATCTATATAGGCAATCATCTTATCAAAGGTAGCTACCGTCATTTCAACAGGCTTACCATGAATCGACTTAACCGCATCAATCTTACTATATAAATCACTAGCCAATGACAAATAATGATGCTCCAGCCATAAGCGATTAGCCGAACTTTCACCATCAGCCCTCAACAACATCATCATAGCCGCATGATGACGCAAGGATGTAAAGAATGAATTGTGGCGATTCGTTTCATCTGAACGTACTACAAATTGATACATCCCAAAGTTCTGATCAAATTGTTGAAAGAAATCCTTACCTACATGAATAACCAATGCCGTCGTATCCTGCTCTAATGCCAACGTAGCATGTCCCACTTGAGGGGAAATAATGATAGAGTCGAGAGGTTCCATTGTAAAAACCTCACTATTACAGCTCATCTCAATACGGCCCTTTAACAAGATAAGGATTTCCGTTTCTCCATGCCAATTATAATGATACGTACTAACCTTGTATATATGGCTACTAAAATCTATATGATTATGTTTATAGGTGTAGTAGAAATAATCCATAAGAATTACATGCTCCCTAGAAAATCAAATAATAATTATTGAATATCATATTTTAAAAACCAATTTTCCCTAATAGATATAATGTAAATATAGAAATACCTCCACCAATCCCACCAGCTACTACTATTGTCAAATACGGAATATCAAGAACAGTCCTAAACGTTTTTAAAAATAACAATATCTGTAAAAGTCCACAGGTTAATGTTGTCCCTAGAATTACTGCTCCTGCAAAAACCATATTAACAATATTTGTTAATACCAAAACAGACATAAGCGAAAAAATAAATAACTCTACACTCTTAACTAAAAATATTTCAGCATAGGCATAAAAATAAACCATAAAAACTCGTTTTAATGTCAATGCTGCATCGGCCCCTTTTGCTATCAACAAAAAGATAGGTACGAATACAACAGACATAACGATAAAAGTTACAAATGAACCTGCAATATTCATTGCAAGAGTAGGATTAATTAAAAGTTCCGCGAATGTTGTTGTAGATTCAGGCTTTAATAAATTAACACTTATACTACCAATAGTCATAATAAGTAGCATCAATACTATATAAAACACAACAGCTTTTATAGAACCTCTAAAAGTTCCTCTAACTTGAAAGTATGGTAACCATAAGTTAGGACTCACAACAGCATTAATAATTTGTCTATATACGCTAATAGAGTCAGTACTATTAACCATAAAAACCTCTCTTATTCACATAAAAATGCCCCCCTTATTAATCTAAGGGATGCATTTATTATGATATATATTTTTAACAATGGTCAATAGCAGCTTAATTCAAAATTACATAAGAGCCGTAATCGCTGCTGCTAAACCGAAGAAGATGCCTGGGGCATTGGCTAATGCTACTGGAATGTCTCTATGCTCTTTGAACAAGCCATATGCTACCCATAATGTGCAGTTAATAGCTGCTACTAATGGTTGGATCCAATCGCCTGTGCCTGGATGAGCTAAGTTATGCATGATTTGTGGGAAGTAAGACACATACATAGCTACAGCAGTAACAGTTGCAACTTTACCTACATTTTCCATAAATTTAACTCGATTCATATATCCTCCAAAATTATAACTTACTAATTTTTTTACTCCTGATGAAGTATATTTTACTCAGTTTGGAGAATATAACTATCCAAATTAAAAGATAGTTTTTTTTAGTAAAATCATGCAAAACCTATAGGTTTTTTCTATTTTTTCTTATTATGTACAACTATAATTCTATATATTCACCTATACAAAAAAGGCACTAACTATCGACTATAGTGCCTTTTGATACTTTATCCAAATTTTAAATATATAGAAAATCACCTAATTCTAATATTTCTATATATAACCCAAATATATTACTTACAATATTCCTGTTAAGAAAATAGAATCGCTATCTATATAACAAGATACATTATAAATCCTTTACTACATCAGCAAGCTTCGATTTTAATGATTCTAGCTTATGGCTCATAAACTCTAGTTCAGCCTTTGCTCTAGCGTCATCTTCATAGGCTAAAAAGGAATGTAATAGGTCTAGTACATCTTGATTTTCAACCGAAATAATTTTCTTCGAATCTTGTACTATCGTTTTCCGACCGATCTCTTTTACTTGCTTCCGATATTCTGTTGGTGTCATATGAAAATGCTTTTTGAAAGCTATATTAAAGGCCTTAATATCTGCAAATCCACAACCACTTGCAATCCTTGCAATAGCCTCATCCGTACTAGTTAATTGTGTCGTAGCATCTCGCAGTCTCAACCGCAACACATAGTCCACAAAAGAAATGCCCATTTGCCGTTTAAAGAATTGTGATGTATAGGCCACATTATAGCCACCTATTCTCGCAATATCTTCTAGCTCTAACTTTTGTTGATAATGTTCGTCGATATACTCAATCATTTTATCAAAGGTAGCCGGTTTAATATCACCAGGTCTCGCATTTTCATGAACTTTTTTAACTGGATCAAATTCTCTAAATACATCCCCCACTAAAGCCAAATAATGATGCTCTATCCACATACGATAAATTGGGTTTTCCCCTTTATTCATTAACAACATCGTCATGGCCGCATGATGGCGTAAGGTCGTAAAAAATTCATTATGACGTGTGCTCACATCGGAACGAATAACAAACTCATACATACCAAAATTCGGATCATACTGTTGATAAAATTCATTACCGACCTGAACAACAAAGGCAATCACATCATCTTCAAGCGCTAGTATTGAATGTCCCACCTGAGGTGAAATAATGGCAACATCAAGAGGTTCCATCGTAAAAGTCTCATCATTACAACGCATCTCGACACGACCCTTTAAGAGAATAAAAATCTCTGTTCCTCCGTGCCAATTGTAAGTATAAGTACCAACCCTATATATACTGCTACTAAACTCTATATAATTGTGCTTATATGTATAGTCTAGATACTCCATTATTACCTACACTCCATAATTCAATTGCTTACGCAAAGCCTTCTCTTGAGTCCGACCAATTGCTAACAAATCATATTCATCCTTTGTCCAAGGGCCAAATAAAACTTGTTCTACCATAGTGTCAACCAGATACATACTATTTCTCAAATCAGTACAGGCCTGTACTAATAAAAAAGGGACTCGTCTATGAGCCCCTTTGTGATTTATTATATTGTCGGCAAGATACCTAATAAATAAACCTTAAAAATATCCCCTTCATGTACCTCATGCACACCTTGAGGTATACATGCCAACGCGTTCACAGTATATAACCCTAACATGCTACTACTATTAAAATGACGATTAGCTACAAAACGTGGTTGTCCATCACCGAATATCACTTTGCCTTGTACGTAGCGATCAAAGGCATTGCGTTTAGATACCTCACAGTCCATCACACAATTAAGTACTGGCGTACTCCAATTTTTAATGCCTTTATATCTACGTAATGTAGGCACCACTAGTAAGTGCCAACCATTAAAGGCTGCACCGGGATTACCCGATAAGCCAAAGATAAGTTGACCTTTAGGCGTAACGGCCCCATAGGAGGCTGCACCTGGACGCATTTGGATACGTCCGTATAAAGTCTTAGCTCCTAATTTTTCATAGATCAACGGCATTGTATCAAACATACCAACAGATACTCCACCAGAGCTAATGATAATATCCGCTTGTTCACTCAATGCTAGGACTCGATCTATTTCTGCGTCCAATGTATCCGGTAGATCACTTACATGATAGTGTGTGATACACTGAAATCCTAAATCCTCGAGTAAACTACAAATCATCATGCGATTAGAATTGTAGATTTTTCCAGCCACTAATGGTTCACCAGGTTCAATCACTTCATGGCCTGACGTAAGAACCAAAATACGTGGCATCGCATACACAGAAACATTGGTAAAACCTAAACCAGTCAAAATAGTCTGCACAGTAGCAGTTACTTCTGTTCCCTTTGGTATAACAACAGTCCCTGCTGAGCATTCTTCACCTCGTGGGATAATATGGCTCCCCTTTTGTTGTGTGCCTTGTATAGTAATTATAGACCCTACTTCACCAATGCCTTGTACCTGTTCTTGCATGATAACAGTATCGCAATCACTTGGTACTGGCGCACCTGTCATAATACGTACTGCATGACCAGTTGTTACCGGCTTATCCCATACAACGCCAGCACCAATAATACCATCAACGATATAGTCATTACAATTAGGATCATATGCTAACGTGTACCCATCCATAGCTGATTTATGAAAGGCAGGTACATCGGTAGGTGCTAACACATCGTTAGCTACTATATAGCCTTTTGCATCACCAACAGCAATAGACTCGATTTTATGATGTTGTTCTCGTAAAGCCTCATTCCACAAATGAAGGGCCTCATCAACAGTAACGGCTATCATCTATATTCCTCATCATACTTTGTATACGACATACTAAATCTGGTATGCATTCATCTAAATCAGTAACCTCTATGGTACCTACTCGTTCTATATCACTAGATATCAGCGATTCTGTATACCCTTCTCGGGTTACCTCTACTATCGGAAATATACCTTGCGTTCTCGTTTCTAGTATAGCAATATCTACAGGTAATTGCTGTACCAAATCATACAGGTTAGATTGCTTTTCAGTGCGAATACGTATCGCCGTTTCCGTTGGGCCTGCAATGGCTACGGCTGTGGCGCCTGCATTCATAGCAAGATCTGTATCGGTGCCTTCATAGTCCATGTGAAAGCCATGTTTATCACTTTTTACAACGCCAACAGATAAACCAATTCGTTGTAACTCACTAACTAACCGTGTTACTACTGTCGTCTTACCTGTTTTACGTTTTTCAGCAACCACGCTAATAAGTGGAACAAGACGATTAGCATTAACAGCCTCAGCTCGTGCCCATTGATAGTCTTCCATATGATTTACGTTGCGCAAATAGTAACTGTAGTCAACTGTACTAATAGTTACCATGTGGCCCACAACATCTATGGCATGATGTAAAGATACATCTTCTCCAGCTAAAACAGTTTGTAATAGAGGTGTAATAGATGGTTTATATATCCCAGCCATAGGCTCATAACGTCCATTTTCACCAACAGGAACAATACTCAACCAATTATCGTCCTCTACTTGATATAACCAATCATAATATAAATTAAAATCCATAAATGGCATATCTACAGCCAACACTGCATATGCGTGACTGTTTCCTACAGATAAAGCACTATACAATCCACCTAAAGGGCCACATCTCGCAACAGAATCCCGAACAATAGAAACTTTTTCTTTTCCTTTATTCGATAATGTATCAATAATATCCGCTTGAATAGCTTGACGAAGTACATCATCATCACCGATAGAAATGAGCACCTCTTTTACATCATGGTTTAACGCATTGCGCAATGCATGAGAAATAAGACTTTCACCATTTACCCATGGCAATAGAGCCTTAGGATACCCCATACGGGAACTTAACCCACCAGCCAATATAATTACGCCTAAATTAAGCACCGCGTTTCAACCCTCTTTTTACGCCTTGATAAACAAACAACAATACAATGATATTAATGATACCATCAGGTATCATGTAGGATGCATTATAAATCATAGAGTAAATCCATGGATTTTGACCTTGTGGTGCATAACTAGCAAATACAACTGCACCACTCGTTACAGATGCTAACCAACGAAGAACAATCGCTATAACAGAACCACTTACAAGTCCTGTAACATTATCTTTAAAGTAACCACAAACACCAATAACACCATAGGCAACAAGATAATCTAAAATGATGCTAAGGTAATGGATAGATGACTTAAATCCGAGCAAGAAATGAAGTACGCCATATACAACACCAGCTAAAATACCACGCGTACCACCCCAACGATATGCAAAAATCATGAGAGGTACCATCGAAGCGGCCTTAATAGAACCACCTTGTGGCATATGAAATAATGTAATAAAAGATAATACTTGTGCAATAGCAATTGCTACACCGGCTTCTGCTATCATGCGTGTTTTAGAGTGACCCATTGAAATGACCTCCTACTATAAATATGTAAACTTCTGACATACAGAAAATGTACAGACAATCAACCTATAAAATTATGGAATAACTATATAAGGCTTTTTAATATTCGGAATGTATTGAAAATTTAAATTAAATTCAGTATAATAGTACAGGTTCAATTTATTATACCTCAAAGGAGATATAGAAAACTATGATTAATACAACTAACATCTTTGATTATGAAGACGTACAACTGATTCCTAACAAATGTATCGTAAATAGCCGTAGCGAATGTGATACTCATGTAAAACTAGGTAATCGTACATTTAAATTGCCTGTAGTTCCTGCAAACATGCAAACTATCATTGATGAAGAGTTAGCTGAAAAACTAGCGAAAAAAGGCTATTTCTATATCATGCATCGTTTCCAACCTGAACGCCGTCTTGACTTCGTAAAACGTATGCAAGAGAAAAACTTATATTCTTCTATTTCTATTGGTGTAAAAGAAGAAGAATTCACATTAGTTGATGAATTAGCTAAAGCTAATCTTATTCCTAATTATATCACAATCGATATCGCACATGGTCATTCTAATGCGGTTATTAATATGATTCAATATATTAAAAAGAATTTACCAGATACATTTGTTATCGCTGGTAATGTTGGTACCCCTGAAGCAGTTCGTGAACTTGAAAATGCAGGTGCAGATGCTACAAAAGTAGGTATTGGCCCTGGTAAAGTATGCATTACTAAATTAAAAACTGGTTTTGGTACAGGTGGTTGGCAATTAGCAGCAGTACGTTGGTGTGCAAAAGCAGCTACAAAACCAATCATTGCAGATGGTGGTATTCGTGATCACGGTGACATCGCTAAATCTATCCGCTTTGGTGCAACTATGGTTATGATTGGTTCTCTATTTGCTGGTCACCAAGAATCCCCTGGTGAAGAAAAAATTGTTGACGGCCAAGCTGTAAAAGAATACTTTGGTTCTGCTTCTGAGTTCCAAAAAGGTGAACGCAAAAACGTAGAAGGTAAAAAAATCTTCATTCCTTCTAAAGGCTCCATTTTCGATACATTAATTGAAATGGAACAAGATTTACAATCTGCTATCTCCTATGCTGGTGGCACTACGTTACAAGCTATCCGTAAAGTAGACTACGTACTCGTTAAAAACTCCATATTTAATGGCGATCGTTAATCGATTGCTAACATACCAAGAGCGGCCACGATTCTTTTGAATCATAGCCGCTCTTCTTTTTATAGAGGCAATAGCTAAAACAGTAACTTACTCTTCTGTTATACAATTTTTATTCATTATATAATATGCATATTTACCAATACCTGCACTAATAATAAGTAATATAGTAAGAACTATAAATGCAACTGTTAAACTACTAGCATGCGCAATAAAACCAATCAATGCAGGCCCCATTAAAATCCCCATATAGCCGAGCATAGTAGATGTGGCTACAGCTTGTGTCATAGGAATGACATTTTGTTCACCCATAGCAGAGAACAAATTGGGTACTACCATAGCCAGCGAAATACCAAGTAATAGATAAGAATACATCGATGCATAGCCTGGTAATAACACAATAAGAGCCATGGAAACAGCGCCTAAAAGATAACCACCGACAACAACTTGTTTTGATGTTATATGTTTCCCCAGTGTATTACCTAACAAGCGACCAACACACATGGTGCCATTAAAAAACATAACTCCCATTACAGCTTCTTGAATAACAATGGCTTTATCTTCATGGAGATACAATGCACTCCAATCACCTACAGCACCTTCCACCAAGTAAGACACAAAAGATAAAAGGCCAAAAATAATAGCAATCGGATGGAAAGACAATGGGCTTTTAGACTTCTTCATAACCTTTGCATTCGGATCACTACCAAAGGTTAACATAAATTGACTAACCGCGATCATCGCAATAAAGAGTATGATGAGAAGGCCCCAAATACTTTCATTAACAGGTAAAGATAAGATTTTTAAGAGAACAAGCAATACACCGGCACCAGCAAAACCACCTAGGCTCCAACCTCCGTGATAAGCACCCATTAAATGCTTTTTACTTATCTTTTCCGTTAAAATAGCTTGCAAATTAGCAGAAGCACCACTAAGGCCCACGCCAATACCAAAAAAGAACAACGCGATTGTCGTTGTCATAATTGTAGAACACATGGTAACAATCGCAAGCGATAACATACCGATAAAACTAGCCAATAAAACGACTCGCTTACACCCAAAACTCTCTACAAGCTTGCCAGCTATAGCCATGGATAAACAAGAACCTACACCGAGCAACAAAATCATGGAACCTAATACATCCTCACCGATGCTAAGTTTTGCTTTTAAGTATGGTACAAACCCAGCCCATAAGGCAGTATACATACCAGGAATAAAAAAGGCACCAAAAGCACCACGAATATTTGATGTTGATAGGAAAATTTGATTGTTCATTACATCCTTTCTGGTTTCTAGAACCGTCCGGCGAAGAAAGGCCCTTTTAAATCCGCAGGTCGCGATAACATGCATTCCTATGGGAAACCATTTTAACTAGACAAATAATATGAAGAATATAATACCCCTCTTTACATATAATGTAAAGAGGGGTATATAAAATTAAATTTAAATTAAAAATGTAAGTCCCATAGCTATGAAAATAGCTGGTAAAAGATTGGCAATACGAATCTTACCAGGCCAAATCAAATCGATACCGACACAAAATATTAAAATAGAACCTACATAAGATAAATTATCTATAGCAGTCTGCGTCATTAAAGGTGCTGCGATATGTGCCATAGCAGTTATTACCCATTGCGTTATCCCAACAGGTATAAAAGAAAATAAGGCCCCTTTCCCCATCGATGAAGTCATAACCATAACAATAACACCATCAAGAATACCTTTTAATAATAGTGTTTGATAATCTCCTGTTAATCCATCTTGAATAGAACCAAGAACGCCCATAGCACCAACGGTAAAAGTAAGCGAAGCAGTAATAAATGCATGCGTAAAGGTTGGATCTCCCGTGTTACCAGTACGAGCTTTCACCCAATCTCCAAAAACAGTAATCCATCGATTTAAGTCAATAAGCTCGCCAATAACAGCACCTACCACCATACTAACAATCATTAATAGAGGCCCTGATGTTTGGAGAGAACCATTAACAATAACCAGCATAAATTGCATGGCGCCACTCATCCCTAATAATAATACAATGATACCACTGACCATCATAAGAGTTTGTTTTAGATTCTCTTTCATAAAGCGCCCAAAAGCGAGACCTATAAGACTGCCTCCCACAATTAGGCCCATATTAATAGCCGTTCCTAATCCAATCATCTTCTTATCCTTTCCCTTACGTATGAAAGTTATTATGAAAGTAGTATACCAACTATATCGATAACAATCAATATAAAATATTACAAAAGAACCGTATTTATGTTTCAGTAGATACGGTTCTATTTATATTAATCATCTATTGTCATATAAACCACAGGATTGGCCTCATTGATTTCATTAAAACAAGGGCAATCCTTACCGTGATCATTGATGAGACCACTAGCTTGTAAATGGGAATAGATGGTCACAGGTCCTACAAATTTGAACCCTCGTTTCTTAAGGTCTTTGCTAATGCGCGTAGATAATTCATTTTTAGCAGGCACCCTTCCCTCAGAATGGCCTTCATAAATAAGAGTCTTATGATTGGTGAAAGCCCATATATATTCGCAAAAGGATCCAAACTCGTCTTGAATGCGTTGAAACGCCTGTGCATTGTTGATGATGGCCTCAATCTTCTTGCGGGATTTTAACATTCCCTCTGTACTCATAATACGCTCTATATCTGTTTCCGTATATTTAGCTACTGCATCAACATTAAAATGTTCAAAGCACTGACGTATAACGTCTCGTTTATTTAAAATCGTAAGCCAACTCAGACCGCATTGTAGGCTCTCCAAACATAAATGTTCAAATTGATGTTGGTCATCATGAATAGGACGCCCCCATTCATAATCATGATACGCCTGATACAGTGGTGTTGTGGGCCAGGAACAAGTGACTTTCATGAAGGCTCCTTTCTATACTACAACTAGCCTGTTACTAGAAATCGTGCTATACATACAATAATACCCATGCTCGCTAGGTTTGTAAAGAATACCATACATCGTATTTACTGCCCCTAATATGTAACTCATCTATTAATAATTGAAATATTTTTAAAATAAAATTGTGAAAATTCATTTACAACTCACGAAAAATGTTATATTATTTTAAATATATTTTAAATGTGTTAGGCTTTAATTCTTTATAAAGTGAGTATATATCTATCTTTTATTATATAAGAGAGTATTAAATCAACCGATAGATATATATATTCATTTATGAAGAGTCTTTCACAATATAAAAATTAATTACAAATTAAGTAATATAGTTGAGGTGTAAGAGAATGAGAGCGAGAAATAAGATGTTATTGTCCGCTGTGATGATGACCATGTTGTCATCTACAGTGGCCCTCCCTAGCACGTGGGCGTCAGCAGGCCTTGGTTCTAATGGCAATGTGTTTGCAGTAGTTTCTGAAAGTAAATTTGAAAGCACTGGCGATACGACGGCAACAGGTGTCATTGCATCAAACGGCGGTCAAGTGACTATTGCCTCCTTAGATACACCTGATCAAAACCAATTACCTAAGCGCCATCGCCAACCAGCTTTCATTACAGGCATGCTAGATAATAGTTCCATTCAAGTGGATGGCGGGGTTATGAACGTGAATACGGCCCCATGGGACGCACCCTATCCACTAGCATTTGCCTATAACAGTAAAATTAATCTTGGTATCGATGATGCAGGTACTGTAAAATATAAAGTATTTAATATGCAAGGTAATATACTTGTATCTGATAAAACGATGCCTCCATACCAACAACAGCAACCATCCGTGATTAATATTGGCCTCGGCCGCGCGCACAATAGCCCTAACCAATTTACCGGCAAGGCTGTGAACACATTAGAGGATAAGGGTGGCGAAATCAACATGACCTTTGATGGTGGCATGTGGAGCCACGATAACATGGGTGGCTTGGAGGCATTCCAAATTAAAGGCAACGAAGCGCGCAGCAGTATCAATACACTCAAAGGCACTCGTACACGTGAAGGATTCAGTCGTATTTCCCAAGATTCTCGTAGCGACATCCACGTTAATAATTTGGACGGCCACATCAATGTCATTTACGATATGAGCGCTGGTACTGGTTTGAACTTCGCTAAACCAGCCGCTCAAAAAACAGGCCTTGATGCATCTGACATCGAAGGCGGTAACTTCATCGTAAAATCCGCTACAACAGGGTCTGGTGTACATGGCTATGTAACAGGCGATCATCTCGATACGTCCTCTGAAAGCAATGTAAACAAGATTCTAGATAACTTGGCGCATAAATTCTATTACGAAAATTATATGAATGGTGAAAGAAACCTTTCTGGTACTGTATCCATCGCTTCTAATGGCATCGTGTCAAGCTTCCAAAAAGCGTTAACTACAGACCAAAAAGAAGGTGCTATTACATGGCAAAACGGTAATGGTCAAGGTTCCTATGCGGCTCCTACTCCTACTCCTACTCCAACGTCTACGCCAGCTCCAACACCAGTAACTCCTGTTACTCCGGCACCTACGCCTGTAACACCAGTTACCCCAGCACCTACCCCTGTAACTCCGGTTACTCCAACACCTACTCCTGTTACTCCGGTAACCCCTGTTACTCCGATAACCCCTGTTACTCCAGTTACGCCAACACCTTCTCCTGTTACTCCGGTAACTCCAGCGCCTAGCCCTGTGACACCTGTAACTCCTGTTACTCCTGTTACTCCAGCACCTACCCCTGTAACACCAAATCCTGTAGTAACTCCTGGCGCTTATGATACACCACAAATGCGCGACATTCGTTCTGCTGTAGTTGGTAATATCAACGCATGGCGTACAATGACGAGCGATATGAATCGTGCTAACCAATTACAACAAGGTTCTCCAACAGGTATTTGGGCTCGTATTGGTGGCGGTCGATATAATTATGCTAATGACGGTATCAATACAGCTACTGATTACACAAGCATCCAAGGTGGCTATGATACTAAAACTAGCCGTGACTGGACCGTAGGCGGTCAAGTTTCTTATCTACGCGGTTCTGAAGATTATGTATTCAATGGTTCTGGCAAGGTAAAATCCTATGCTGTTGGCGCTTATGGATTGAAAGACCTTGGTAAGAATCAATACGTACATGTAGAATCTCAAGTAGGTCGTATCTCTAATGAATTTACAGCGCGTAATGAAATCGGCCAAGCTAAATCTGGCGATGTAAAATCCAATGCGTATAGCATCGGCGTTCGCTACGGCAAAACTATAAAATCTGCTAATGGTTTCTATGTAGAACCACAAGCACAATTAAACTATACACACTTCGGTGGTCGTGACTTTACAGCAGGCAATGTATCCGTTAACCAAGCTGGTGTAAATAGCACATCTGGCAAACTAGGCCTGGAAGTAGGCAAACAATTTGGCAATGGTAACCTATATACACGCTTTGCTGCAGGTCATGCTTTCACAGGCAATGTAAAAACTACCTATGCTAGCGGTAATGCCGTAAAATTGACAGAACAAGACCTCAAAGGCACTTGGACTGAACTCGCATTCGGCGGCCGTTATGGTTTCAATACAAACAACAGCGTATATGCGGACATTACTACCGGTCTATCTGGTGATTACCAAGCTGACTGGGGCGTAAACGCTGAATTTACTCATAAATTCTAATTTATATTACATACCGTTATATACGGCCATATAGTTGTACAACCATAGATATCTCCCCTGTATATCCCTTGCATATCTATGAGAGACGCATCCTAATATATTTCCCATTTTTATGCAATATTACTCCAATAGGATGCTACTTCCCCCTCTTATCGTAAGCTGTATGGCCTTATATACATACATTTAGATTCCGTCTAAATGTTTACTAACTTTCTTACTACAATGCAAAACGCCCTCTTCATGAGCAACCTTAGATGGTTGCTATGAAGGGGGCGTTTTGTTTTGCTAATAGTCATTTTATTAAGAAATATTAGATTAGATGATACTTTAACAGTAACAAAGGTTACTGAAATAATAAATCCAGACCGCAAACCATTGAATATGATGGTCATGGACAATCAAGAAATCGCACTTAATGATTTTTTAAAGCATCGTGCGATTCCCGGTTCGAGACCTAATTTAGAAGATTTACTAGAGGCCTATCACGCATCAGATGCATTAGAATTTTCTTTAAAATCATATCAACTTAATCTATCTGACCACTATTGGATGAAACCAATACACTCTAATTTAGATTGGGATACTATCAATTTTTATGACCATCCTATAATTGACACGCCTTTATTCTTATCTGATTCTGATGATATCGATATCGATTTAATTACACCGAATTCATCTGTAAACGGTTCTCTTCGTCAGATGTGGGTGCAACAAATAAAAGGTATTCGCCTATTAAAAGCTGGAAACTTCCTCAATCAACAACCATTTAATGAAATATTTGTGTCAAAATTATGCAAAGAACTAAACTTTCACCATGTACCATATGAATTAGAAACAATCGCATCTGGTGAAATCGTGTCATCTTGCCCACTATTTACGAGCGGAGACATTGAATACATCCCTGCATGGCACATAGCAGCGCCACTTAAACGACGCGATAATAAATACCAAGCGTTCTTAGATCAGTGTACACATTTTTCAATTCCAAATGTGAAAGCCCATTTAGATACGACACTTGCTTTGGACTATCTAACATTAAATGACGACCGTCACTACGGTAACTTTGGGTTCTTACGGAATTCTACAACACTTGAATTCCTTGGCAGGGCCCCTATCTTCGATAATGGCAATACCCTATGGTACAACGAAATGACGATTAATCCACATAGACCATTCCATACGTATCCATCATTACCGTTTAAATCGAAACATGATAAGCAAATAAAGTATGTAACAACACCACTAACAATTCCGCAGTCATTGTCTAAAACAGCAATGGAATTGATGGATTCCATATATGCAAAAAATTCAAATATTACGGAAGATCGTCTTACTATGATGAAAACATTATTTGCTGAACGATTAGACATGCTAAATGCATATCTAACGAAATTAAAGTAATAAAATATTTAACAGAATAAATCTAGCAACATAACAAAAGTAGCATTACTAACATATAGACACAGATGGCATATGCCAAATAATCTATATTATGTATAGTAATGCTACTTTTTTATTGTAAATTACATCATAATCGAAACCTAGTCAAAGATTAGGAGATATATAGAATAAATTTTGGGAAATGATATTTCAGGAATCTTTATATTCAAATAAAGCCTTATAGTAAACCTAATAATTTTAACAAAGCTAAATAGTTTCTGTCCCCATTAGGGGATTATTTAATTTAACGAAAGGGGGATGCGAATGTGTAATCCTATTGCATTGATGGCAGGAGTTTCCGTCCCCATCAGGGGAGTATTTAATTTAACCTAATTATTGGCTGTATTACAATATTATAAGAGAATACGTCGTGTTTCCGTCCCCATCAGGGGATTATTTAATTTAACGTAGCCATGCAGAAGCATTGGTTGAATACACATATGCAATTGGGTTTCCGTCCCCGTCAGGGGATTATTTAATTTAACTTGATAGAATACATAGTTTGTATGATGAAGTATTTTTTGCTGGTTTCCGTCCCCATCAGGGGATTATTTAATTTAACAAAAAGCCACGTGTTTGCATGTTAGATGAATTTGAAATGGTGGCGTTTCCGTCCCCATCAGAGGATTATTTAATTTAACTTTTAAATGGTCTGATGTATTTTAAAGAATTGGCTAGTTTACGGAGTTTCCGTCCCCATCAGGGGATTATTTAATTTAACCTGAAAACTATGAAAAGTCACTTGCTGCTGGCTATGAATCCAGTTTCCGTCCCCATCAGGGGATTATTTAATTTAACAAGTTGGCAGAGTCTGGTTTATTGCAACAGTCTTGAAAACTGGTTTCCGTCCCCATCAGGGGATTATTTAATTTAACTATAAGAAACAAAGAGGTGAAACCACATGAAAGAGAAAAAGTAGTTTCCGTCCCCATCAGGGGATTATTTAATTTAACATGAGGAATGCAAACAAATTAAGTTTTGTATCCATTCTGATTTGTTTCCGTCCCCATCAGGGGATTATTTAATTTAACAGACCCACAGAAAATTATTGATATGATAAACTGGGTAAATGAGTTTCCGTCCCCATCAGGGGATTATTTAATTTAACACAATGTCATGCGGATGTATGAACACGATAGATAGACAAAAGCGTTTCCGTCCCCATCATGGGATTATTTAATTTAACATTAGGTACAATTACAAAGTGTACTAAGAAAACCCAAACCACGTTTCCGTCCCCATCAGGGGATTATTTAATTTAACGTCATTCATCCATTTAATAACAGTGATAACCCATACAGCCAGTTTCCGTCCCCATCAGGGGATTATTTAATTTAACTTGACGATTTAAAGTACTATAGTAATTATATTTGTAGTGGAGTTTCCGTCCCCATCAGGGGATTATTTAATTTAACTGGTTCGTTTGGTTGACGGTAATAAAAACCCAATGGACGAGTTTCCGTCCCCATCAGGGGATTATTTAATTTAACTAATAAACAATGAAAAACTTAAAGATTGACAATTACAAAAATGTTTCCGTCCCCATCAGGGGATTATTTAATTTAACCCTGTATCTGAAACAGTAGATGTTATCTAGCCATAAATCACCATTAACGGCGGAGATCATAAATCGACCTCAAATAGCACTTTAGCACGCTAAAATAACACCTATAAACCGCACCACTATCACAACGGCTGAGATTTTATTTCACAAGGTTATAATCTAGATATATTATAGCATAAAAAAACAAAGAAATTGCAATAGTAGAATTATCAAGGATATCAAATTAAAGATAGATAACTAATTAAAACAGATGATTCTACCATTGCTCAGTAAATAACATCTCTAATAAATACATTAATTTTCATTACAATATAATACAATCTTGCTCTTTTCGTTCTCCAATCCCCCATGTATAGATATTAATTATATCGTCAAGTATATATACACGTAGGGAATCTTCTATGGGATTGATAATTCGACTGGCACGCCGCATCATAGCATCATATTGCTTTCTATTTAGTAGTGCCTCAAATGCTGATTTTTGAACACGCACGCCATAACGCTCTAAGCATTTTACTAAATGATTACGCGTTTTATTATCTACTACATCATAGATGACTAATACTATAAACTTTTTCATATTAGTGAATCTCCAAAGGTGTATACAAATCTACGTCTTCGTGCATAATGGCACTAGCAAATTGCTTACACTGCTTATAGATTGATTCCCTATAACTTTTACGATCCTCAATATATTGATTTTCAGAACGAATTTTCTTATTATACGCGGTCAAAAGTCCTTTTCTACCTTCTGGAGTCATATAACAACCTTTATCTGAGTTATCAAAATCAGATAGGTCCACCATGTTACGACTCACCATAGAAAGAACTAAAGAATCTATAATAGGAGCTCTCCATTCCTCGATCAAATCTGATGCAAGTGCAGGGTGCCCCTTGCCAAGTCTATGCATAACACCAACAAAAGGATGTAAGCCCGCATTAATTAAACCTGCTAGAATTTCATTAAATAACATGCTGTATCCTAAGCCTAGCATGGCGTTAAATTCATCTCGCGGAGGTTGTTTAGATCGCTTAGTAAAAGAAAATGTAGGCGGAACAATTTTTCCGAGAGCCTCAAAGTACAATCGACTAATTATACCTTCATACCCCATGAGTTCAGAAATACGAACACATTCACCAATATGGCTACGGACAGATTTTATATTATCAATTTGCGTATCTATACTTATATCTTCATCTAAATTTCGTGCATAACGACGCAATATAGTTAGTTGATTACGAACCTTTGCACGAATAATTTTTCGTGACATAGCTAATCTAAATTCATGGTTGTTTAATAAATCGAATTGTTTCTTATGTTTATTAATATCAATAGTGTTAGTATTGATTATAGTGCCAAAGTATTCTCCATAACCAGATAACCATGTAATAGGTACGCCTCTTTCAATAAAATCAGTAACAAGCGTACTCGATATTGACACAGTATCAAAAACAGTAATATCTTCAATACGTTCTAACGGTACTTCAAATAAAACTTCATTATTACGCCCTACTACAACATGACCACCATTCCGTTTAATAAATGAACCTGCTTCTGTGACATATAAGGATGACATAGAATCGCCTCCTTTACCGCACCATTCTATTGTATCTTTTCTAACACATATTGATTAATAACATCATAAATCAATTTATTTTGTTTTTTCTGTTCAGTAATAGTAAAAAATATATTCTTAATTTGATGTAAAAAAGATTGTAATGATTGAATTCCTACAGAACTACATATATCTTGTTCTGAAAACACAACAATCTCATGAGCCATTTTATTACGAATTTTTTGCTCAATGCTACGAATCTCTTTTAACTGTTCCAATAAAGATTTATCAACTGTATCTAAATCTTCTAACATATGTAACATATGATACAAAGATAATTGGATATCTTGCATTTGAGGCGTCTTAGTATTCGCTCTCCATGATTTATATAACTCAGGATATTTGCATTCAAAAGCCCTCATATCTAAACGTGTACCCATTGGAGTTTTTCTCTCAACTTGTCGCCAATTTACATTAAGTACTTTATAGAAGTAATAACGCATAAGATCATACATAAAAGGAGTAGTTTTTAAAATAAAATCCTCAATTTGACCTTGTTTTAATCGTACTTCCATAAGCATTAAAAACTCATATAATTTACGTGGTTCCCAATCAGTAAATAGCGAAGATAAGGATATAGAGCCTACCTTACGAACTTTTTGTAAAGCCCCCTCATAATCTAACTCTAATCGTAACTTAGCATGTTCTAATAATGGTAATACATCATTAATAACACCCGCTTCAAAAGTTCTTTCATAACTATGATAAGAGCTTATAGCTTCTTTGTATTTATAGCTAGTAATGAGCGTATGAAGTGATTGCTTAATATTATTCCTCTTAATATACCCCATTTGAGGCTCATGGCATCTATTTTCACTATCCGCTTGATCATCAAAGTTATTTTCAATAATGATCTCAATGTCTTCATTATCATTAACAGCTGGTTCAGAGCGATTAGAACCACATTGAGGACTATCAACCTGAATACCTCGTACCGCATCATGTTCAACACTAAGATAAGACATAATCAACTTCATTTGAGGCGTACCAGAGCTTAAGTTAACTAATATCTCTGCATCAGGATATTTTGAAAGTGTTTCATAAAAATGCTCAACAAACAGTTGTAAAGTATCAATGCGGTGCACCTCTGTAAGTCCTGTATGTATGAGCTTAATATCTAAGTCAGCTTTCACATGTTTTAAAGCCTTAGTAAACCTATGATTAGCAACTTCCTTTTGCTCCATCTCCATACTCAATACTAGGATTGCCATATCTGGATTATAATGCCTTACGATATGGAGCATTGCTCCATCATAACAACCACGAATAGGATCGGTATCCCCTACAGGGGTATAAAGAATTCTCATTGTATTACCTCACTTTGCACTCCACCCATGCCTAATGCGGTCTTAATTCCAAGCCCTGTAAATTGGCTATAATAGGTTAATAGAGATAAGATACGTTGCATCACTAGGTTTCTCTTAAATTGCATAACAATCTCGCCACGGAAACCACGGATTTTAACGCCTTCTAAACCATACATGCCCATACGTAAATTATAATCACGAATAAAGGCAGCCGATTCAAGCGCCGCTAATAAATCATCAGAATCCATCATTTCAAAGGTGGTGAACTGATTCCATTGACGCAATAAATAGCGATAAATACGAAATGCTTCAGGGAAAATCGTATACTGTTGGTCTACCTTAAAGCTTGTAGTGGTCACGCACCGTAATTTAGCTTGAGTATATTCTGCTTCACTACTCCAAAACTTAGCCATTAGTGCTTCATAGGAGGTTTCCTCTAGGATAGTTCTATTTTGAATATAAATATGTCCTCGTTTTTGCTTTAAATATATTTTTTCAGGTATATCGAATACTGGTCGCAATATCCGTTCAACGGCCTCTGCTGTTACAGCAGAAAGGTGCCAAATATATTGACCTGTTTCTTTATTAAAATAGACATATTGGCTATAAGGACGCAGGCCCGTTTCATGTAACTGACCTGCGTATTCTGTCCCCACCAACTCCATTAAGACGCCATGTAGCACGCTACCTATGGACTGTACAACTTTAATTGATGGATCTGCTATTATTGCTAATTCAATGGCCATAATTTCAATATTATCTGCCAATATAAATGCCCCCCATCTCATAATAATGGCCATTCCACTTCACTAATTTCAAAGCACGAGGTGCCATAAACGAATCTTTAGTAGCATGTTTAGCTTTTTTGAAATTCATATCTAAGATTGCTCTAATGATATCAATTCCTGTTTTTTCATCATCTGTAAAAGCAGCCATAATAATAGTCTTTTGAACAAATCCAGTATTACTACCAATATAGGCATTAGCTGATTCTAGAGCTTTAAAAATAGATGGACTAACTTTCTTAAATTTAGAGGCTAATAACTTATGAGTAGCATCAAAGTCTTCCTGTAAAATAGCTAATACTTGATTGACACTAGTAATCCCTATTTCTTTAGTCATAGCCGTATCAAGGGTTACTGTAAAGGAGAACTTCTGATTTGGTAAAACACACTCACGATGCACCGAAATAGTGTGAGTCCCATCTTCATCAAGACAAGAATCTTCTTTCTTTAATATCTCTGTTTGAATCGCACCCATAGGCATAGCATCAGAAACAGAAATACCTCGGAATGCACTGGCTAAAATACCTCTAAACTGTTTTCCATCACTCTTTGTTAAAACATGGATATGATCAAGGATTATTTTATCAACAGAATTAAATATATCTCTTAATAACTTTTTACAATACCCTTTTTTATACCTAAATTCATTATATGCATATAAAACTTTTTCTAATTCTCTTTGAACATTATCTCTAAAAGTCTCATTTTTACGAAGCATATGTGAAATAATAGCACTGTCAATAACACCTTTAATAGAGCTACCAGGAATATAAACTTCTCCATTTGCCCCACGAATCTGAGGTGTAATATCATTTAATGAGTTTTTGCGGCCTTCATTATATATCGCTGATTTCATAATAGAATCGATAGCAGGACCTAATACATCTTTTGTTATTTGAGATGCACCAATAGTACTTTTAGCCCAATCATACATAGTTCGACCATTTGGTCTCACCATCTCATTCTGCATATATGTTTCAAACTCTGCTAATTTATTATGACGAGCTAAAAAGCGAAACCATTCATAGTTATTAAGGAGATATACTTCACCAGCATCGTAATTGTACATATAGTCTTTAGTTGTTAATTTCTCAGGGCCACCAATATTAGTAGGGCTCACAATAGTGAGTGATAATTTTGCATGATCAATACGATTACTCATAATCCACCCCAATCCATAAGCCCATACCATTACGATATACAGGATGCGGTAAACTATCCCCCGTAATAGTAAGCATTTGTCCGACTAATGCTTTTGGACAAACAGAGCCTTCTTTAACAACATAATAGGAGTTACGCTTTACTTGAGTCTCACTTCCAGCAGAGCCTACAAAGCCACCACGCTTTTGTAATTTATAAGAACCTTGTTTTAAAGTAGCCACTTCATCACTAGTTGGAACACAGGCACTAATGCACATCATCTTTCCCTGCCTATTATGAAGCAATGCATATAAAGCAGAATCGTCCTCATAAATACCTTCAGTTTCCAGCTCAATTGGATCATCAGCTAATTCAAATTTTCCATAGCCGCCACTACGCTTGCCACCAAGCCCAGAAAGACCTAGCAGTTCAAGAATGGCTTCAAATAAATCACGACTAGAATCATCACTAAAACCAGCAATAATATATAGCCCTGTATGTGACATGAATTGATAGTTCCCCACATAATATGGTCGACTCTTTTCTCCACGCATATTTACTTGTGTCACAGCTTGCTTAGTTCCAAAGATAGGCATATGTTTTTGTGCGGTATCTGCCTCTATATATTGACTAAAATTTTGCAGCTGTGATGCTCGAATGTACTCAATTTTCTTTATCTTTTTTTGTTCCGTTGCTACTCGCTTTATTTCTTCAAAACTTGTAATCGGCATCTCTTTTGAATCGATTTGCATAATAGGTGAAGGAACATATAATTGATATTCACCGTCGTCTATACAGTATGGAAATAAACTAGATAATACAATGTGCTGTTCTTTTACAGAGTCGATAAAAGATTGTAATAAATCTATATCATGACTGATTTCATGACAGCATGCGCCAAATAATGCATCAGAGCCGAGTGTAAGGGAAATAGTTTCTAAATTACCGCCTTCTGAGGTATCTCCAAAGTGCACCGGTGTAAGAAAACGCAGTGGATATAGATAGTAGTTCATAGTAACAACCTACTTTCTTAATATATCTAATAAATCCTGCGTATTAATAGCACTATTACCTACTGACTTTACCTCATCAATAGAAATGCTCACACGACCATAGCCGCGAGAACCATGACCGCCGAGATAATCTATATCTAATAAATCAAGACCATCTTTTAATATATTCATATCCTCAGCCACTTCGGCTTCGTTTTCAATATTATAGGCTACTTTAAATGTAAATACGGTACCTGCTGGAACACGTTCAATTTGACGAGGATTAGCACTGCCATCAACACGATTAATAGTATTTTCAAACTTGATTTCACCCATATACGTATCAGTTTCTATATTAGCAAACAATTGACGAGTTTCATCTGTGATAAATAAATCATAAAACTGTAACCGAGCTGGCTTTACAGGATTTACGGAACCAAATAAACGTTTGATTTCTTCTTTATCATCTTTAATATCATTCATTATATAAGCGTCACAATGACTTTTAGCTAGTAAGGTGCGCAATTTACCTTTAATAGAACTACCTGGGATAATCGGCTCTTGAGTAACTACATCGCGAATAAATGGTGTATCAACGGATCCAATAGGAGCAAAATCATTACTAGCACCAATATGCATACCAGTTTCTAGTTTAATAGTACCTGTAATTAGTAATTTACCACGTAAGGATTTTAATTTATCATTGTTCTCCATCTTGTGCTCCTCCTATCGACGGTTTCCATTTGCTTGATTGTAATTTTGATTACTATACTGTTTATTTTTGTTCCACGCTTCATTAGATGCGGCTATAACACTAACCGCTCTATATTTATAAAAAGCTACTAATGCTTCTACATATTTACAGAACATTTCAAATTTATTAACATCAGTACCAATGCATTCAACCATCTCTACCAATTGACTATCTTCAATAAAGTTTTTTACTGGATATTTATTATCTTTATCTCGACCAGCTTGATATAAGAATGTAGTTTTTAAAAAACGAACCTCCATCGCTATATTTTCAGGTAGCTTATTAAAGGATTTGCTTTTACGTTGCTCTACACCCAATTTATTTTTAATGGCCACTACGCTAGATAAAATTTTACGTACTTGTGCATACTTTACATCAAATACTTCATCTGTTTTTCTGCATTTTGGATTATATCTTAAACGACCGATAGTTTCTTCTGCCTTAGTGACAATGTCTATATCCCAATTAAATTTACCTTGTGTCATATACTATTCCTCACTTTGTATCACGCATATAGTAAACAATGAGGTTGCAAGCTGTTAACAAAGCTTTGCAATCTTCTTCTGATTGAATCCATCTATGAATAGCTGTAACAAAGTTTTTATATGATTCATAGGTAGGATTATTTTTCTTAGGTTCTAATCTAGCTAATAAATAGAGTATACGAGCCACATTAATATGTTTACCTAAAGCTCTATCATTTAACATACCTTGTAACAATTCCATCAACTTATAAATTAGGCCTTTACCTAATTTCATTTTTGAGTCTTGCCCCTCATTAATGCCTGGAATAACAAATAATTGATTCAGTGTATAGAGCTTATCTTCAATGACATTATCAATGAGCTCATCCCATTTATATACATGTCGGCATATACGCTCTTCACCGTTTGAGTTTGTTTCAAATCCAAATAACGCGATACTATCTTTGCCGTCATTATCTTTAGCTATACTTTCAAGTAAGCCTGTAATCGTTGCCATTTGACTAATTGGGTAGGATGGAGAGAATAAAGCTAAGCCAGCAGACATAGTAATTTTATTATCAGTAACTACTGCTAATTTCTTACGAATGTCAACGGCTAATTCTAATAATTCATCCCATGCACCAACAAGGCATACATCATCCCCACCAGAATAAATAACGTGTATTTTTCTAGTTGTAACTTGTTTATTGGCCCAAATAGTAAATGGCATAACAGATGTGCCAAAACCTTGTACATCACCTTGAGCCATTTTATTAATAGCAACCTTAAAGAACATTGCTAAATCACGAGACAGGTCAGCATAGCGTGATAATGTACCATATTTAAATTTATCAGAGCCCTCGGAAATAAAGCCCCCAATAAAAGCAGCTCCAAGGTTATCTACGTCTGCTCGTAATACACCAAGACGTTTAATCCCCTTGTCCTCACCTAAACCACTTGATGTAGCTAGCTCTTCAAACTCATAAACTTGACCATTATCCTTACGTGCTACATAATCTGCTAACCAGATACGATTGAATACATTATGTCCAGTTTTAGCTGTATTCTTAGAGTAAATTCTAAGAATTTTATGACTAGATTCAAACTTTTGTAAGGATGTTTCAGGAACTACATAGAGATAGAGTCTCAAAGTATCCCTATCATCATTCCAGTTGTTAACATATACCTCAACCTTTGGAATACTTTCACAAGTATCACTATTATTTAGATGAGCTAATACAAAGACAGACTCTCGACTATCAACAATCTGTTCCCCTAAACGATACAACCCATTACAAATTGGACAGGCTTCCGCATCTGTATCCTTACCATAAGGAGACAGTGTTGCTGTTGATGTGTGGCAAATAGAACATTCACGTTCACCATGAAGAACTATATTATACGTACTATTGGGATTAAATAGATCTGCTAAGTGCTGTTCAGAATATCGTTTAGACTTAGCCTCACCAATAGATTGGCTCACCTTACGGAATAATGTACGTTGCGATTGAATTAACTCATCGGCTGTTGCTGTAGCAGAACCAATCGCTAAATACAATTTAGTACCAAATACGGTTAAGAACCATTCGTTAATGGATTTCTCCATAGTTTCAATAGCAGTACTAGTTTTTGTTGTATTAGAAGCCAATATATAAAAATGACCGCCACCATTGTAAATAAGGTTTGCTCGTGTTAACTGCAATGCATCTAACAACTCATCTACAATTTGTTCCATCAAGATTTCTAAATAGAATGAACGACCACGTAATGATTTCAATGCACCTTTAGACGGAATCGTGTAGATAAAATTTTGGATACCAGAAATATCTCCAGATATGAGTCTAAAAGCTGACATGTTACGGAACTTTTTAGAATTCTGATAACAGTATTCTTTATAATCAGCAATTCCCTGCTCCTCAAAATAATGCACTATACTATGTGCCACCGCAGCTGTTATCTTTGAGTGCATATACAAAGAAATATCATTAGCCTGATCTGTTGCTGTGCTAGATGGCATATAAGACACAGTATCTTCATAAATTCTCAACAACTCATTGACGGACATCTTGTCAATTGGTTGTTGCTGAAAGTTACGTACTAATTCATCATATAGTGCCTTATACTTATCACTTGATGCACTTATCGTTTTATCGCTTTCAGGATAATTAAAGTGATCAGATACATAAATGCCACGTAGGTAATACTGTAAAGGTTTATTACTAGTGTTACCACCAAACACACGAAAAATTGATTGGAGCGGTAACGCTTTATCAAATTTTTGTGTAGAAGTATTTTCACCCTCATCAAGATCCCGACGATCCACGGCAGCAGCAATATTATCCGCTTCATACACAATGTATGCATAATCATCATTTTTTAATTGAGCCCTACTAAGCTCTTTCCCATGATGATACTTCAAACAATGAGTAATACTTTGCTTCGAGCCCATATCTGAAAAATAGGATTCGATGAAAGCAGCACCGCGCTTAGAATGTGCATCAGATCCTTGATTAGCACGATACACAACTTTGCCGATATCATGTAGCAATGCACCCTTTACCAGTGCATCCCATTTACCCATCACATCGCCTCCAAACTTTTATTACGAAATAAACGACTTATTACTTTCATTATATATTCATCTCTGTTTAAAACCAATAGAGAAGTAGTCTTATTTATACAAAAAATCCAGTATATTCACAAAAAAGAATATACTGGATATATTTTTGTACTCATATGAGTTTTTGAGATAAGACTCACTCCCTTATAAGGGAATTTAGTTAGCGATAGAAATAGAGTTAGAGAAAGAGTTAGAGATAGAGATTTTCGTCCCCATTAGGGGATTATTTAATTTAATATGGGTTTCTACTAAACGTGATGTTCGTTCTGTCGTACTTGACGTTTTCGTCCCCATCAGGGGATTATTTAATTTAACCACGCTCACGATGTGGCAACGGCTAACAATAATTATGATGACTGTTTCCGTCCCCATTAGGGGATTATTTAATTTAACATGACCGCCTAACCTATGTCGAAGGTTCCACTATCGGCGGTGCGTTTCCGTCCCCATTAGGAGATTATTTAATTTAACTGCTGCGTGATGTTTCATACGATGATTATGTATGCAATATGTTTCCGTCCCCATTAGGGGATTATTTAATTTAACTCTATTTAAGGATTGTATTCTAACAAATGACATAGTATTTTTTGTTTCCGTCCCCATTAGGGGATTATTTAATTTAACAATTATTCAAGTAGATAATGAAGAGTTACATAAGATTATTGAATTTCCGTCCCCATTAGGGGATTATTTAATTTAACCATTTAGTGCACTCTATCGAAACTTTGCTCGCTATCAAGTTGGGGATTTCCGTCCCCATTAGGGGATTATTTAATTTAACGTTACGTTACAGGGCAGCAGCTTGGTTGATCCGTACAACTATTTCCGTCCCCATTAGGGGATTATTTAATTTAACACTATGGATATTTTGGAACAAATAAAGGAATATCACGAAGAAAACGATTTCCGTCCCCATTAGGGGATTATTTAATTTAACATGATAGTACAAAATCGAACGGATCTAAAACTAGCCAACAAATTTCCGTCCCCATTAGGGGATTATTTAATTTAACTTTAATTACATTATGCAATTTATATTCTGTAACTATTGATGATAATTTCCGTCCCCATTAGGGGATTATTTAATTTAACCCTATATCTGAAACAACAGATGTGATCTAGCCTAAAAATGCAATTAACGGCGGAGTTTATAGATCAATTGCAAGTAGTACTTTAGTCAGTTAAAATAGTACCTATAAACCGCACCATTATCACAACGGCGGAGATTTAGTTTCAGAGAGTTAATATTTACGTATATTATATCACAAATCTTTTAAGGAAGTTCTATATCTTATATAATTAAATTTTGCATATAAAATCAGAAAGGCTATAACATGATAAATAAATAAGTATTTTACCCCCATTAACTATAATGATAACGGGGGTCTTGATTCTTAAAATACAGTATTCGTTGTTTTATTATTTACAAGTATTAATAAAGTACCCATATCCCCAAACAGCTCTTAATAAGTGCTACAAGTACAGGCACAGCCGTTCGTTTCAGTAAATCTACAGCCTTAATATGTGCTACCCTGCTACGCCAACCATAACAGGACTTATGGGACTCAAGAATAAACCTAAACTAGCCCCATTCTGCATAGCTAGCATGGTTGTAATAGAATCTAATCCAAGATTATCCACAATTTTTGGTACTAGCGGTACTAGAGTAAACAAAGGAGCTACATTACTGCCTGTTACCTTGCTAAGGCCCAACATGCCACTAATCCAGTTACCTCCATAAGTAATATACATCATAAGAATGCCCATACCGATCAAAATCGGCTGTGGTTGATACCGCTTCATCAGGAATATACCGGTAACAGTAATAATGATGAGACATATAAGTATATTCATAGATACCTCTCATATAACAGTTCTTATATAATATATTTATAGTATACATAAAATACAAATAAAAATACATGACAAGAGCACCATCATCAGATACGATGATGGTGCTCTATAGTTTTTATATAGTAATACTATTACTTATGCTCTTTCAACCACGCAATAGCATATTCCGCATACACCGCCGATGCAGCAGATAGTACGCTATCATCCATAGTAAATCGATTATTATGGTGATCAAAGGTAGCGCCTACCTCTGGGTTTTGGATACCGATAAAAGCAAAGCAACCTGGTTTATCTTGTAGATACCAAGCAAAGTCTTCGCCTGGCATCACCTTGCGCATCTTAGACAATTTTTCCTTACCAAGTGTGTCAATAACAACCCTCTCAGCCAGTTCACTAGATTTTGTATCATTAATAGTTGGTGGTACTTTCTTTTCATATGTTAATTCAGCAGTAGCACCATAAGCTAGTGCAGTATGTTCTACCACACGACGTATAGACTCTACATAATACTCTTCTTGCTCTGGATCAAAGAAGCGAATAGTACCTCCCATTTGGGCCTCCCCAGGAATTACATTCCACTCGGAACCAGAGTGAATATTACCAATAGTGAGTACAAGGGAATCTAATGCACTTACATTACGGGATACCACAGTTTGTAAATTCATAACAATAGCGCTGGCAACAACAACAGCATCGATTGCTTGATGCGGCTGTGCACCATGACCTTGTTTACCTTTCACACGGATTGTAATTTGACTACTGGCGGCCATACGTGGACCTTCTTCAACAGAAATAAGTCCAGCTGGCAAATCAATCCATACATGACCACCAAAGATAGCATCAATTTTCTCAAACCAATCTCCAAACTTCATAAAAACAGGAGCACCCGCCCCTGTTTCTTCTGCTGGCTGGAAAGCAAGGTATACATCACCTTCAATACGGTCTTTCATAGAGGTAAGCATCTTAGCCGCACCGAGTAATATCGCCATATGGCCGTCATGACCACAGGCATGCATCTTGCCATCTACATCGGATTTGAAATCGAATGTATTATGTTCCTGTACAGGCAAGGCATCAATATCTGCACGAAGGGCAATCGCTTTACCAGGCTTAGCACCATGAATAATGCCGATAAGTCCTGTTCCACGTTCCGTATCTACATGAACCTCTACGCCCATGGATTCTAATTCTTTGGCTAGAGTTTTTGTTGTTTCAAACTCTTCATTACTGAGTTCTGGATGTTTATGAAAATACCTACGCCAATCTTGTACATACGTTTTATATTGTTCAATTAAATCGCGACTATGCATTGTATCGCCTCCTTAGCTTTCAGCACAGATTAACAAAATATACTGGAAATCCCCATATTTATGGGAATAACATGGTAAATGTAAAAGAAAACGACAGGCAATGCCATGTCGTTTTCTTTATGCTTCTCTTATCGATTGCGCAATACTGCTTGTACCGCCAAGGATACAACAGCAGTTGCTACCGCTACAGCTGCTGTAATTTTTGCAGTTGTGCAGAGCTCATCTTTTGTTGGTTTTGCTTTTGCTGCAATGTCTAATGTTTTAGCAACAGCAGGAACCAATACATCATTACGTAAGGATTCTGTATTCATAGTTACTCCTCCAATATAGACTATTTATTCTAGGTTATCACGAATAGAATATAAAGTCCATATATTCATCGGATTTTATCTATATATTTATCGACTCTCGATTAAAACCAATAGAGATAGGTATGGAATATAATCCAGAATTTATTTACTAGCTAATTCCCCAATTACATCTGCCAAAATGGTAATTGCTTTTTCTAATTGTTCTTGTGGAATATTAAGGGCTGGCAATAACCGAACTTTATTCTTAGCGGATAAACATACGACACCTTTTTCGAGACACTTAGCAATAACATCTTTTGGATCCACAGTTGTTTCAATGCCAATCATAAGGCCCATACCACTAACGCCTACTACGCCTGGTTTACCTTCTAACGTATGTTTTACATAATCCCCTTTAGCTTTTACAGTAGCTAAGAATTCTGGTGTTAACCGTTCAATAATTGTACATCCTGCAGCAGCACAGATTGGGTTCCCACCAAAGGTAGTGGCATGAGCACCAGCAGTTAATACGTATTGTGTTTTTTCATTAAACATGGTAGCACCCATAGGCAATCCACCAGCTAAACCTTTAGCAGTCGATACGATATCTGGCTCAATACCAAATTGTTCGTACGCATATAGTGTACCAGTCCGGCCATTACCCGTTTGTACTTCATCGATAAGTACGAGTTGATCGTGTTCGTGTGCATATGCTGTGACAGCTTGTACGAATTCTTTATCTAAAGGCATAACACCACCTTCCCCTTGAATTGGTTCCATCATAATAGCACATACAGCTGGATTGGCTAACGCTTTTAAAGCCGCATCAATATCATTAGCAGGCGTATGAATAAACCCATCTGTGAATGGGAAAAAGTGTTGATGGAACACATCTTGACCTGTAGCCGATAAAGTTGTCACCGTACGACCATGGAAACTGTTTACAAGTGTAACAATAACATTACGACCATCGCCATATTTATCATGACTATACTTCCGCGCAGCTTTGATAGAGCATTCGTTAGATTCAGCTCCAGAGTTACAGAAAAAGACCTTTTTCATGCCCGTCCGTTTACATAATAATTCGGCTAATTTAATTTGTGGAACTGAATAGTATAAATTTGAAATATGGTTCAATGCATGAGTTTGTTCAATAACAGCATTAGACCACTCATCATCATCTACGCCAAAGGCTGTAACGCCAATGCCAGAACCAAGGTCGATGTATTCTTTTCCTTCTACATCCCATAACAAGGAACCTTTACCTTTTTCAAAGCAAACATTAAACCGGCCATACGTATTGGCTATATACTCTTTATCTTGTTGTTCAAAATCTTGTGTCTTACTCATCATATCCTCCAAACGTACGGCCTAGATGCCGTCTATCTATACGCAATGTAACGATGGCAAATGATGTCACCATCGTTATATCTACTATATTACTTTACAAACATTGTGCCAAGGCCTTCATCGGTTAATAGTTCGATGAGAATGGCGTGTGGAATTTCACCATTGATGATGAAAACCTTTTGAGCCCCTGCATGGATTGCCTCTAAGCAACAGTCTACCTTTGGTATCATGCCACCAGCAATAATACCGTCTGCTTTTAGTTTTTCAGCTTCAGCAAGAGTAATTTTTGAAATAAGTGAATCAGGATTATTAACATCACGTAATACACCATCAATATTTGTCATGGCTACCATCGTTTCTGCATTAAGAGCCCCCGCAATTTTAGCTGCAGCAGTATCGGCATTCACATTATATACATTGCCTTCTGTATCACAACCGATAGATGAAATAACTGGGATATAGCCTTTGCTGATAACATCATCAATCACTGTTGGATCAATTCGATCTACTTCCCCTACATAACCAAGTTCATCATTTTTCTTATGCACTTGAATCATTTCACCGTCTACACCACAAAGACCAACAGCACGCCCACCAAAACCAATAAGATCCGCTACTAAACCTTTATTCACCTTGCCAGCAAGAACCATTTGTACTACATTCATAGTTTCTTTATCAGTAACACGCAACCCATTGCTGAATTTAGACTCAATATTCATAGCCGCTAAGGTACTATTAATATCTGGGCCACCACCGTGAACAAGAACTACTTTCACCCCTACTAATTGTAATAAGAGCAAATCTTTCATAACTGATTTTTTAAGTTCTGGATCCGTCATGGCATTGCCGCCGTATTTTACGACTACATATTTATCTGTATATTGTTTAATATATGGTACAGCCGCTGTCAAAATATGCGCCCGCATCGCATTCGTTACGCTGTTCATAGTGAAAGCCCCGTTTCTTCTGGCAATCCAAGCGCAATATTCATACATTGTACAGCTGCACCGGACGCACCTTTTCCTAAATTATCAAAAATAGCATGAATGACCATTCTGTCATTATTGCCTGTCACAGAGATGACCATACCATCTGTATTACTTAATTTATTAGCATTTAACAATTGCTTATTATCTTCTTCCAAATTAAGTGGCGCCACTTTTACAATATTACTATGTTTATAAAAGTCTGCTAATGTAGCATGTACATCCTCAACAGTTACAGGTTTGGCTAGTAAGCGTGTATGTAGTCCAACACTAACCTCCATACCACTATAGTAATCGTCTACAATAGGCATAAAAATTGGTTCTGCTGTAAGGCCACATACATGAGTTACCTCTGGTAAATGTTTATGTTGTTGACTAAGTCCATATTGACGTGGTGCATAAAGAAAATAATCTTTAGGTTCTGATTCATATTGATTAATCATTTTCTTACCGCCTCCGCTATAGCCCGTAAGGGAGGTAATGGTGAAAGGGTAATCTGCTGGAGCAATGCCAGCTTTTACAAGCGGAGCAATACAAGCAATCATACCACTAGCATGACACCCCGGGTTTGCAATATGTTGTTTCGTCTTAATATCGTTTTTATAGCTTTCACCTAATTCAGGAAAACCATATGCCCAATCAGAAGCGGTTCTAAACGCTGTAGATGTATCAATAATTTTGCAAGGATAGTCACCGATAGCAGCCACTACTTCTTTTGAGGCTGCGTCAGGTAAACATAAAAACACAATATCTGCATCCTTTGCGATACTTGCAATGACATCTATATTTTTACGATCTTCATCAGAAATAGATAATAATGTAATATCATTCCGGCCTGAAAGCCGTTCATGAATTCTAAGGCCCGTCGTTCCCTCATGGCCTACTATAAATACCTTATATGGATTCATTCTATAACCTTCTTTACTATACGTACGAAATGACCTCTCCTGTCATCTGTTTGATTCATATTATTTCATTGGATAATCACTAAATGTAGCAACCATAACAGCTTTAATAGTATGCAAACGGTTTTCCGCTTCTTGGAAGGCTAATGAATTAGGGCCTTCAAATACCTCTTCTGTTACTTCGATACCATTCATGCCAAATCGTTCAAAAATATCTTTACCAACTTGTGTTTCCGTATTATGGAAAGCAGGCAAGCAATGACAGAATTTTGTATTTGGATTACCGGTAAGTGCCATCATTTCCGCATTGATTTGGAATGGTTTAAAAAGATTAATCCGTTCTTCCCACATATCGTAGGTATCACCCATTGTTACCCATACACCTGTATAAATAACATCAAGCCCTTTCACACCATCTGCTACATTATCTGTACATGTAATAGTCGCACCAGTTTCCTTTGCTACTTTCAAGCATTCTTCATAGAATGGACCTGCCGGCCAAAATTGTTTAGGACCAATGAGGCGAAAATCCATACCCATTTTTACAGCACCACTCATCAATGCATTACACATATTAGATTGTCCATGGCCCACATAGGCATAAGAAATTTCATTTAATGGTTTGTCGATATTTTCTTGTAATGTAAGAAAGTTAGCCAATGTTTGAGTAGGATGATCCATATCCGTTAAGCCATTCCACACGGGTACACCGGAATATTGTTCCAAGGTATCCACATCTTCTTGATCAAAGCCACGAAATTCAATACCATCAAACATAGAACCAAGCACGCGCGCTGTATCCTTTAAAGATTCTTTTTTATTCATTTGAGATCCAGTTGGACCAAGGTACGTAGTATGTGCCCCTTGATCAGCGGCACCCACCTCAAATGCACACCGTGTTCTTGTGGAATCCTTTTCAAAGATGAGGGCAAAGTTTTTACCTTCCATCGTTTTAATTTCTTTACCAGCCTTCTTATCTGCTTTTAATTTAGCTGCCAAATCTAAATAATATTGTATTTCTTCTGGTGTATAATCCAACATGGTTTTAAATGACTTATTATGTAAACTTTTCATGATAACCCCTTCAACTCTATACGATGTATAAGTATATAAAAATTATTGTTTTGGTTGCAAATATTCAGCAGCAATGGCAGCCATCATAGTAATACCTGACTCAAGAATCGTTTCATCAATAGTAAAACCTGCATTATGAAGTGCAGGATTACCATCAAATCCAGTTCCTAACCAAAGGAACGCACCTTTGATTTTTTGTAAATATGCGGAGAAATCCTCTGCTGCCATCGATGGATGTTCTGGATGGACGACTGCCTCTTTACCAAGATATTTTTCTACAATCGATGTAGCATAATCAATAGCATCAGGATCGTTGGTGGTAGCACCATGTCCACGTTTATAATCTAAGGTACTTTTTGTCTTAAACATCATATCAAGAGCTTGTAAGCTTTCACCTAACCGCCGTTCAATATAATCACGTTTTTCTGGTTCATACGTACGACATGTACCTTCGAGGTATACATCACCACAGCCCACGTTATAACGATCACCACCATTAATAACGCCTATGGTGCATACAAGATTTTCCATTGGATTTGTTTCACGAGCTACTATGGATTCGACATTTACAATCCAGTTAGCAGCAGCTACAATGGCATCAATGCCATTATGAGGCTCTGCACCATGAGTGGATTTTCCTTTAATATGAACAAGAAAATGGTCTGATGCAGCCATTAGATGCCCTTTTTTTAGACCTACTGTTCCTACTGGCAATTGTGGCCATACATGAAGGCCAAAGATTTCATCAACATCGTCAAGAATACCACTATCTACGATACCTTGTGCACCTGGATTTAAAGCCTCCTCTTCAGAAGGTTGAAATACAAGTTTAACCGTGCCATGTAATTGATTTTTTATAGATTGCAAAATAGCAGCTGCACCAAGCAAAATAGATATATGACCATCATGGCCACATGCATGCATAACACCTTCATGTTGAGATGCAAATGTCAATCCTGTTATTTCATGAATAGGCAACGCATCTATATCTGCCCGTAAAGCTATAACAGGGCCTGGATGAGAGCCTTGTATTTCACCAATAACTGCATAATCAGAGATATCATTTACAAAAGGGATTCCTAATTCACCAAGAACCTTTTGAATGAATAACGAAGTTTCTTTTTCTTGACCCGATAATTCTGGATGACTATGTATATGTCGACGCCATGCTATAACTTGTTCTTTATATTTTGACGCATAGTCTTTAATTAAATCTTGTAATGTATCCATTATGCCATCTCCTATATACACTATATGCATATTTTATACATGCTATGTGTATTTTTATAATCTATGTACGTATTATAATACTATTACCTATATTATTCAAGTTTTATACATTATTTCTGTATTTTTATTTGTTATGTTATGAATTAATTTTAATCATAGAACTATAAGCTATAAATTATATGAAACTATGAAAGTCACATATATATACTCCTTCTCCCATTTAAGATAACTACCTAATTTAAAATGTATAAAAGCACAAAAGACTGTAATAGAATGCGATAAAACCGCCTTCTATTACAGTCTTTATTATTTTGTGTAATATTGTTTCATTTGTGTATAACCGTTGACGATGACCTCGATTTCACCTGTTCTTGGATGAAAGATAAGCCCATGAATGGGAACGTCTTTTGGAATCAATGGATTCATACGCAATTCATCCACTGTTTCCTCTACATTTTCAGCAGGATGCGTAAATCCATCTGCCCAATGTTCCATCTCCTTCTTCACCATGTGAATAGCCTCAGGTGCAATACCACGAGCTAACATTTTTTCTATTAAATCTTTAGCCGTAGTTTTTGCCATACCGCATTCATGATGACCAATGATAAAAATTTCGTTAACACCTAACTCATAAATACAAACCAACAAGCTGCGAACAACACCATCAAAAGGACCTGTAATACAATTACCTGCAGTCTTAACGATCTTAGCCTCACCACGACCAATATCCATGGAATCCTCTAAAAAATTCACAAGACGTGTATCCATACACGTTACAATCGCCATCTGACGGCTCGGCATCTTACTGCATGTAGTGTCTGTTTCTGCATAACCAGTATTCTGATCCTCTACATACTCCTTATTATGCTGCAAAATATCATCAAGTAAACTCATATTTCCTCCTGATAAAAAAGACCTTGTTATCTCTAGCGGTCCGGAGTCGCCAATGCCTCGATTGCGACACTACCACCGCGGACAACTTCGATACGATTAACAAACAGGTCTTTAAACAAAGAAATCATATCATTATTTTTAGATACTGTTTTTACGCATTGTACTAGTACAGATTTTCGATTGTAGTCGATAATTTTTAGATCAAAGGTTTCTGCAATGCGGAATATTTCTTGTTTATCTGCTTCTTTGCAACTATTAACCTTGATAAATAATAATTCTTTTTTGGTAATCGCCATGTCTGTAAAATCAATAACCTTAATGACCTCAACACTGCGATTAAGTTGTTTGATGATTTGTTCGTATGTCAAATCGTCGCAGGTGAGTTCAATGGTCATACGTGACATAGTAGGATCTTCTGTTTCGCCTACTGTCAACGTATCTAGGTTATAATTTTTACCAGCGAAGAGGCCAGAAATTTTTGCCAATACGCCGATTTGGTTTTCTACATATGCTGAAATGCAGCGTTTTTCTAAATGTAATTCCATAGCCCCTCCTATTTTTTATCCTTTAATAACATATCACTCAATGATTTACCAGCCGGTACCATAGGCAATACATTTACCTCTGTCGGAATGATACATTCGATTAAGGTTGGTCCTTTTTTAAAAGCATCCGCCCGTTTAAAGGCATCTTCCAACTCTTCAATCTTTGTAACACGAACACCTTGTGCACCATATGCTTCTGCCAATTTTACGAAATCTGGTACATATTCAAATTCATCATTATCAATCATATCACGAGTGACAATAGCGCTTTCATCCATCAACAAATTAGTACATGCATAACGTTTATCGTAGAATAATTGTTGCCACTGACGTACATTGCCAAGATAGCCATTGTTGATGACAACCAAAGTCACAGGCAAATGATAATGCATAGCTGTTGCAAATTCTTGAATATTCATTTGCACGCCCCCATCCCCACAAATGGCGAATACGCGTTTTGTAGGATTGCCAAATTGAGCACCAATAGCCGCAGGGAATCCATAACCCATCGTACCTAAACCGCCAGATGTCAACAATTGATGATTGCCTTCGATTTCGAGGAATTGCGTAGTCCACAATTGATTTTGCCCTACATCAGTAGCCACAACAGGACGATCATAATGATTATTAATATACTCAATAATATTTTGTGGCGTAAGACCTTCTTCACCAGCTTGCGTAACAGGGCGCTCTTCTTTTATTTGTTGCAATTGAGCTGGCCAATCGCCTAAGTTGTGAGGTTCAATATATTCTAATAGGGCTTCAATCGCTAGTTTTGCATCCGCTACAATTGGAATATCTACCTTAATATTTTTAGAAATAGATGCAGCATCTACGTCAATATGTACAATTTTGCAGTTTTGTGCAAATGTACTCAATTTGCCGGTAATACGGTCATTGAAACGAGTACCAATAGATATCATCACATCACAATCGGTAATGGCCACATTCGGTGCATAACCACCGTGTATGCCTACATTGCCTAAGTACAATGGATGACGTGAACTAATAGCCCCTTTCCCCATCAAAGTAGTGACTACAGGAATACCCATTTTATCTACCAGCTGTGTCATCAATTCATTAGCACCACTGATGCTAATACCACCACCTAATAAGAATAAAGGGCGTTTAGCCTTAGCAATAACAGAACAAGCCTTCTTCACCTGACCAATATGAACAGTTGTATTTGGCTTGTAGCCACGAATATTGACCTCACTTGGATATACATCAGACCCCATCGCTTTTTGAATATTCTTTGGAATATCTACTAAAACAGGACCTGGGCGACCGGTACGAGCAATGTAAAAGGCTTCTTTCAAAATGCGCCCCAAATCTTTACGATCACGAACTGTCACTGCATATTTGCTAACATTACGAACTATACCGACTGTATCTACTTCTTGAAATGCATCATTGCCCATTAAGGACAAATCAACTTGACCAGTAATACATACCATTGGCACACTATCAGAATAAGCTGTAGCGATACCAGTAACGAGATTTGTTGCACCTGGGCCAGATGTAACCATACAAACGCCGACCTTGCCAGTACTACGTGCATAACCATCGGCAGCATGTGCCAATGCTTGCTCATGACGAGGTAAAATAACCTTTACTTGATCTTGTTTGTATAATTCATCCATAATATCAATGGTTGCTGCACCAGGATAGTTAAATAAAAACTCAACATTCTCCTCTTGCAATGCTTTCACCACATATGCGGCACCTGAAATCATAGTTATCCTCCTACATATGTCTAACAACCTATAGATACATTAATAGATTGTATATCTAAAAAATTGAATATTGTTATAATTTATGATATACTTTTAAATATATCATATCTTACTTGATGTGAGTATGAAATAACTCAATAAATTACTAAATTTAGTCATATTTTCTGAAAGGACTGAATACTATGAAAGAAATTTTAGGTTTCCACTTAAATGGCTGCCCTTATTGCCATAATGCATTCCGTGCAATCGAAGAATTACAAGCAGAAAATCCTGCCTATAAAAACATTAAAATTGATTGGGTTGAAGATCAAAATGCCCATGAATTATTCAAAACTCACCCTTATGAATACTACCCTAATCTTTGGTTCGGTACAGACAAACAATACGAAGCACAACCTGGTGAAAGCTATGATCAAACTAAAGCATACATCAAATCTGTATTCGACAAAGCCCTTGCATAAAAATCTATGTAATCAATAAAATGCACCGCTAACATACAAGCTAATGTTAGCGGTGCATTTTTGTATACGGCAAAATTATAACTTTTTTTGTACCATGAACTTGCTGACTGCCTTATACACAATTAAGATTAATGCAATTTCTAAGGGGAAGCAAATGATATTCTTAATAAGACGTCCAACAAATATAGCAGATACTGCTTTGTTATAAAATATTGTTAACCACAATGTATTCAATATTAAATGTATACATACAGTAACAATTATTTCTGGTAACAGTAATTTTTTTAATGTAATATCACGACCATGTAAAAAATACCCATATATATAACCTACTAGAAATTCAGATATGATAAATCCGGGAAAAAACACCCCTTGTCCAAATAGAGACATTCCTATAAAACAGGCAATAGCAGCCATTATTCCTGCTGCCATAGGCCCATAAAGAATACCAAATATGGCAGTTGATAAAAATCCAAAGGTGATATGTATAAATGTAGTATGAATAGCAAATATATAAGATAGTAAAACCGTCAATGCTACAAATATGCCTGTCTTTACAATCATATCAGTTTTCATGGAATGTCTCGCTCCTTTTTCTATCCTTCCACTCTAAATACATATGACGAATAACTTGAATGGGAGATACAAACAACATTCTAGGCCCACCATAGCGCATAATTTCACGAATTTTATCTCTGTACGTTGGCGCATAACAATGAGTTTTGCATACGCTACAAAATGTTTTATGTTCCATATGTGGACAGACAGCAATACGATGTTGTGCATACTGCCATACCTGTTCACAATTCTCACACAATTTTCCCTTCTGCGTATGATGTTTATCATGACAATAGATGCCAATGATTTGACGCATCGTTTTTAGTTCTAATTGACGCTTTTCTTCTACTGTCATGATGCCTCCTAGTTAACAGACCACGATACCCATGCAACCGTATCCACTGTTTTATTATGAATTTTACCATCTATAGTACGGGGTTCAATGAGTTGTCTAATTTCTCGCTTCATATCTTCTATGATCCCCCACTCATTATTGTGGAGGCGCAATGTAAAATAATCTACCGCTTTATCGATGCTCATAACCTCTGTTTCAGGAACTGTTTTGTAGGTAACTTTCACATTATGACCTATCTCATGAATAGCATCTAAACATTCTTTCACCTTACCAGGCCACGGAAATGAATCTCGCCCGAAGAAATGTTCTGACAACATATCTACCGTTTCATCCATACGTTCACTAAACGCAATCCATAGACATGTATCATGGCTTGCATCATGCATGGAACGTATATTCTCTACATCAAACATAATAGGACAAAAAATACTATATGCCAAATCAAACGTTTTATCCCAGCCTAATGTCTGCCTAGTTTCTTCAGACCATGGTGCAATATATAGGCTTACATCAAGGCCTTCTGTATCTGCCAGTTGTTTTGCACCATGAATCATACCATCGGATAAATCAATGCCCGTAGTTTTATAGCCTTCTCTAGCTAATCCAAGTGCGTAATCGCCGACACCACAACCAATATCGAGGGCAGTCCCACCATTTGGAGGTAATAGATGTTCGTCCTTTAAAAATGAGAGAAAGTCAGTTACCTGTGCCTTACGATCTGCTCGATTATGTAGTTCTACGAAAAATTTAGATCGATTATTCCAAGACGCTTGTTCATCGCGCCAATCATGGAGATCAACGGATACTTCTTGTATTGTATTATTCATATTATATCCTCTACTATGATACTGTATATACTAATGTAAATATAGTTAATACAATATCCATATAACTCCATCGGTCCAAATGGGCAGTTCAGATTTTTTATATGGATACTATACTATATTTTATTGTATATTATTCTCAATAATTTTTGTGTTACTATAGTCACATTTACTAATCTAATCTAATCACATTGCACTATTTTAATGATTAGAAAACAATGTATTTCATTATTTCCCAATAATCATCAAAAGGGACTATACCCACATGCAATATATTTGCATAAGGTATAGTCCCTTATAGTTAGATAAATTATTTTTTATCATCTTGCTTAGTTTCTTCTGTATCTACAGATTATCAGTGCCTTCTTTGGCTAAGTTTTTAATAGCTTCAGGATCTGCACCACTAAATTCTGCAAGAGCCTCTTCATTCTTAGGATCAAAGAATGGCGCTTGTTTAAAGCCCAACATAGCGGCTACAAATACCATTGGAATTTGTGCAATAGCACTGTTATATTCTTTTACTTGGAAGTTATAAATTTCACGTTTATTAGAAATGAAAGTTTCATTAGCACTAATCGCTTCCAAAAATTTACCATATTGAGAATCCGCTTTTAATTCAGGAAATTGATTAGCTAACACCGTAATATTTTGAACCGCCTTAGCCGTTGCACGTGCCATTTCCAAGAAATTATCAGATACTTTTAATTGAATTGATTTTTCATAATCACCATATTCATCAACTAAACCAGAGTATTGATTGATAATAAATACATTTTATGAACCTGTCATAAGCCGATATATTGAAGTTCCGCCATCAGTTTCAATATATTCTAAACCCTCTAAAAATTCATTATTTCCTAAATCTTTATACGCAAGTTGATTGTGAATCTTCCTTAATAACTCTACATTGGTAAAGTATTTTCCATTATCTGCAGTTAGATACGCTTGAATGTCAGTTTGAAATACACCATCAATACGAAATTCTTCGTCTAAAGTACTCATATCAAGAACGGTTTCATTGATTCGAAGTTGCTCGGACCCCGTAATAAAAGCTTCGTATACTACATGTACCCTAGATGCTTTTAAAGCAATTTCATTAGGTACCCAGTTTTCTCTATTATCTTCAATATAATCTATTATATCCTTTGTGAAAGTCTCATTAGATACATATTCATTAGGTGTAAACTGCCAGATAATCTGTGTTAGCAAATCATTTACATCAACTAGTGAAGCATTATCTAATAATTTTTTAGTTTCCCTTCTCAGTAAAGGCTTTTTAATCACAAAAAGTACGGCAATGGTGGGAATCAACATAACAGCTAAAAGAGGTAGTATGCTAAAAACGCTAGTAAGACCACCACTAGCATGTGATGATTGTAAGTGTGCACTACTTGGAGCTCGTCTAACTGTATCTGCCGTATTAGTCATATACTCTAAAAGCCATGGATACTCTAGCATACCAAAAGTGATAGCAATTAAAATTAATGTACCAATAGTAGTACAAATAATGAATAATTGTTTAGCCACTTTATTACATACAATCTCCTTCTCTTGTAGAGATAATCCATCCATCTCTCTTACACCCTTACTCCATTTAGCAGTTCGTTTATGTATTGCCATTTATGTCTCTTCCCTTAATCAATACAAATATCGCTTCAATGTTAACAATAAAAATTATTTCATACATTACTTATATTTATTATAATAAATATAAGTAGGGCTTGAAAATATGGAAAAATATATAATAATCCTAATGTTTATGTTAGTTGCTATTGCTGTCACATTCGCGACTTATAACTTATCTATAATTAGGTCTATACCTCCTGAAGAACGTTATAAACTTCTTTATTTTAAAGATGATCAAGTCTCTATCGGTATTGGATTAATAAGAAGAACATATAAATTAAAAGATATTCGAGAAGTGCGTTTCTCTAAAGGAAAAAAATTCCGTAGCATGGGAAGCTGGGCAGGTAGAATGAAGATTTGTAAACTAAATGGTAAGACAAGTCGTTGGATAGAGTTTGATGGTACGGTCTATTATAAAAAGATGGTATATATAACTAATGAAGAAATCATTGATAAATCAATCGAATTACTCATGCAGGAGTTTAGAGCTAGAGGCATTCAGTGTAATAAATATAGATGCTAAAATATAATTTACTGAACCATACATCAACATAAAGACACATAAAAAAGGGCTTATAGGACAAAAAGTGTGTGTGAAAACCCTTATAACACTAGATATTTACTAGTGTTATAAGGGTTTAAT
>NZ_CAKQFJ010000015.1 GCF_934230905.1 uncultured Veillonella sp.
TTGTGTGCGCAAGGCTCTGTGTCTTTGTTGCCATATAAAATCACCTTTCTTTTGCATATAATGCGGCTTGAACACCTTCATTATACATAAGTAAGGTGATTTTTTTGTATAACTTTCGTTTCCGCACCCGCATAGCGGGTGGTTTTATGATTCGCGACTACGTCGCGAACCAGTCTAAAGACAACAATAAAATAACAGCCTGCATTTTGCAGGCTGCTAACCAGCTTCTTTAAAATCTGGATGTTACACGGCAAGTATCTAGGGCATTTTCAGGAAGTAGTTTTCTAATATTTTCAATATTCTCTATATCACACGAGCATAGATTACGACATATTTGATAGGTTCATTTGTATAAGCAGGTATCTCTCTTACCTTGACCAGCATAATCGTTTACCGCTAAAATAGTCTACTATGTTTTGCACTTATATTTATATGTTAAGTAGGTTATTTTCCCACTTAAATATCGTCTAAAAAGTATCTCAACAGTTTTATCTACACAACCTTCAAAAAGCTTCAGACTTTATACGGTTTTCGGACCATTTTCCCATCTCAAATTTTGGCCGCATCAAATCTTCGAAAGACCTATGTTTACTAAGATTTGGCACACTTTTAATTCTGTACTTTAGTCAACAAACTTACGCACTCAACGTGAGCGGTCATAGGGAACATGTCTACAGGTTGTACTTCTTTTAGTTCATAGCCGTAGTGTGTGAGGATTTCAATGTCTCGTGCCATAGTTGCTGGGTTACAGGATACGTAAACAATACGTTTTGGTTCCATCCCAGCTGCAGAGGTTAGTACTTCTTCTTTACAGCCTGCTCGAATTGGATCGAATACGATGACGTCTGGTCGTACGCCAGCTTTATAGAGTTTTGGCATTTCTACGGCCGCATCAGCGACGATAAATTCTGTATTATCATAACCATTGCGTTTCGCATTTTCACGAGCATTAATAATGGCTGGTTCTACGATTTCTATACCTATTACATGTTTTGCCTTATGAGCTAAAAACAATGAAATGGTCCCCGTACCACAGTACGCATCGATAACGGTTTCATCACCTTTTAAGTCCGCATAAGTTAATGCTTGATCGTAAAGTACTGTAGTTTGTTCTGGATTAACCTGGAAAAAGGAATGCGGAGATAAGGTAAACTGTAAATCCTTTATGTGATCTGTAATCGTCCCATCCCCATAGAGGATATTATTTTTAGGTCCTAAGATGACATTGGTACGTTTACTATTCACATTATGAACGATGGTTTCCACTTGTGGTATACGATTTGTTATGTTCTTAACCCATTCTTCGTGCTGTGATAGATAATCAGTAGCAGTTACGAGAATAACCATCCATCCAGATTGTCCAATACGACCGATTACATGGCGTAATACACCTTTGCCTGTATGTTCATCGTATGGCTCAACATCAAGTTCTTTAGCGATGTCATAACACACTTGAGCAATTGTATTATTTCCGTCATCTTGGATAGGGCAATTCGTTCCTTGTACGATATCGTGAGAACCCATCGCATAGAATCCCATCTTAATGTCGCCTCTAGTACCACCGACAGGCATTTGCATCTTGTTACGATATGCCCAAGGTTCCTTAGGTCCTAATGCTGGTTTTACAAGGTTGGGATTTTGGTGACCGATGCGCTCTATAACGTCTTTCACCTTTTGTGTTTTTAGTGAAAGTTGCCCATCGTAGGTAATATGTTGCAATTGGCAACCACCGCATACACCATAGAGTTCGCAAGTTGGTTCGATACGGTTATCAGCAGGTGTAACAATGTCAATCAATTTACCTGTCGCATATGTCTTTTTCACCATGTTGATGGATACTTTCACAGTTTCCCCAGGCAATGCAAAGGGAACAAAGACGGTAAAATCATCGACTCGACCTACACCTTCCCCACTACTGCCAATGCCATGAATGATTACCAAAACCTCATCACCAAGCTTAACAGGTGCATTTAGAATGGCTTGTTGTTTCTTTGAAAGTTTACCACCTGTATGTTGTTGTTTAGATTTTTTATTACGAGATGTACGACCTGTACCGTTCATTACGCGTCTCTTTTCTTCCAAATTTTAATGATACCAGTCACGATGAGTACAAAGAATACTGCACCAAATTTAACGAGTAATTCTTCACCTTGAATGTATGGCAAAAGAAGTGGATCTTCTACGATCATTTCACCGGCAACCCATCCAAGTAGTGCACCACCAGCCCAAAGAATAGCTGGGAATTTGTGGATAATACGAGCAAATAATGTAGAGCAAAATACGATGATAGGTACCGTAATCAACATACCTACGATAACAAGCTCTAAATGACCTTTAGCCGCGCCCACAACACCGATAACATTATCGATACTCATCATGGCGTCGGCAACAATAATCGTCCAAATGGCGCCCATTAAGGAATTTTTAGCTTCAATATGAGCCTCTTCATCATCGCCTTTTAAAAGCTGAATGGCAATCCATATGAGCACAAGTCCACCACCTAAATGAACGAGAGGAATCAAGGTTAATGCTTCTACCAAAACGGTAGCAAAGACAAGGCGCATTAAGATGGCACCTACCGTGCCCCATATAACGGCTTTCTTTTGGAGTTCTGGCGCCAATTTACCGGCTGCCATACCAATAACTACAGCATTATCTCCGGCTAATAAAATATCTATCAATATAATTTTGCCAATCGTAACCCACGTTGCCGCTTCTAAAAATTCCATTATACGTACCTCAACTATCATTAATTCTATAACTATCCCTTAACTATACCATATTTCATGTATTTTCTCATCTAAAACAAGAGCTTTACTATCCTTTCTAATCTACTGCAAAAAAATATCTCTCCTCCTATAAAGAAGAGAAGAGATATTCTAAATTCTAATTATTTTTTTAGTTGTTTTGCTACTAACGATGCGCCTACTACAAGGATGACTGCAGCTATCTTAATATATAATGCATAGGGTTCAACTGTATGAGCAATCAATGTATCTTCTACACTCATGCCAGCACCAACCCATCCTAGGATACCGCCACCAACATAGAGAATAATTGGAAAACGCTCGATAACTTTCACAAACAATGTACTACCATACACGATGATAGGCACCGTAATGAGCATACCAATAGCAACCATTGTCATGTGTCCACCTGCAGCGCCCACTACGCCGATAACATTATCGATACCCATGATGCCGTCGGCAATGACGATTGTCATGATAGCAGCACGCAAACTATCCTTGGCCTCGATATTATGCTCACTGTCGTCGTCAGCAACAAGCTTATACCCAATCCATAACAAAAGGATACCGCCTACCAAACGAAGCGCTGGAATCGTGTTTAACGCCTCAACGAAGAGGAACGCCATAACTAGGCGAAGAATAATAGCACCGGCTGTGCCCCAGAAGATCGCTTTCTTTTGTAAATGAGCTGGTAAATTTCGTGCAGCCATACCAATTACGATAGCATTATCACCAGCCAATAGAATATCGATAACAATGATTTGTAACATTGCCAACAAACCTTGAACAGATAAAATGTCCAATTCATACCTCCTATAACGAAAATATTTAATATACTTATTATACTAAAGAGGATGCACCATGTACAATACTGTAATGTATCCATCTATTCCTAATGCGAATACCCTTATATGCAACTATATTCTATAGTTTTCTATACACCTAGCCATAATAGATAGACTATGTTAAAATATATCATCAATTTAGGAGGTCATTATGTATCAAACATATTCTATACTACAAAAATTATGGTTGTTCATTAAACTATTTACTCCTATGTGCATCACCCAGTTTTCGCTTGTAGGGGGCACATTTATTGCTATCTTCTTAACGGGACAATATAGTACAATTGATCTCGCCGGGGTTGCTACAGGGTACAATCTATGGTTATTATTCTATATCTTTGCACAAGGGACGCTTATGGGCATCACCCCGATTATTGCACAGTTATTAGGAGCCAAGAAAACAAATAGCATATCTACCATCGTCTACCAAGGGTTGTATATTGCAACGGCCCTAGCACTTATCATATTACTACTCGGTGTTTTCGGATTAGTACCATTACTAAATTTCCTTAACTTAGAACCTGCTGCTACAGCAGTTTGTATCAATTATTTGAAAGCTTTCGCACTTGGCCTATTCCCTCTATTATGGGTTAATACATTGCGTAACACCGTTGATTCTCACGGTTTAACACACTATTCTATGGCCATTGTGGTAACAAGCTTTGTAGTGAATGTATTCTTAAATTACTCCTTGATTTTTGGTCACTTCGGATTGCCTGAAATCGGCGGTGTAGGTGCTGGTTTTGGCATTGCCGGAGCCTGTTGGACAAACTTTATTTTATTTAGTGCGATGGTGCTCTTCCATCCTAAATTAAAAGGATATCGTATCTATAAAGATTGGGTGGGCCCAAAATGGCAATACATACGTGAGCAATTGCAAATCGGCTTGCCAATCGGTTCCTCCATCTTTTTCGAAGCCAGCATTTTCAGTATTGCCGGTCTATTGATGGTACACTTTGGTTCCGCTGTTGTAGCGGCTCACCAATCGGTCATTTCCTTTACCAACGTGTTCTATTGCTTACCACTTAGTATTGCCATGGCATCTACCATTGCCGTAGGCTATGAAGTTGGTGCAGATCGACATAAGGAAGCTATTCAGTACTCCTATATTTCCCGTGTTCTAGCCATTGTCATTGCGGTTTTAATTTGTGCTTTCACATTTACTCATATGGAAAGCATATCCGCATTATTTACAAATGATGAAGAGGTATATAATCTTATTTATAGATTCCTTGGATATGGCGTTTTCTTTTCTGCCGTCGATGCCATCGGTACACCGTTACAAGGTATTCTACGTGGCTACAAGGATGTAAAGATTGTGTTCTACATTTCGCTCATTTCCTATTGGGGTGTTTGCTTCCCTATCGCGTACATTCTCGCCAATAATCCCGACTACGGTCCATTTGGTGTATGGATAGGCCTATTATCTAGCGTAATTGTAGCAGGCATACTATTCACCATTCGAACATGGTATATTCAACACAAACAAGTACCTATTAAAGCATAACGTACAAAAGCAGCACTGCGAGTCATACTCAGCAGTGCTGCTTTTCTAGTATAAGGTGCAACTAATTATATTCGTATTACATTTTATTTCCTTGTAATACATCTTGTTTTTCGACCTTGGACATGCGAAAAAAATTATATAAGGTTTCCGCCGTCTTATAGTTCATAGAATCCACCTTAGCCAATTCATCTATACTGGCTTGTTTCATAGCTTCTAAGCTATTGAAATGAGCCCATAAAGCCTTACGTCGTTTAGGACCAATGCCATCAATGTGATCGAGCACGGATTCTAAATTACGTTTGCCCCGTAATTTACGATGATAAGTAATAGCAAATCGATGGGCTTCATCACGAATTTGTTGCAATAATTGCAACTCTGGTGAATGATGACTCAAAATAATACTTTCAGATTGTCCCTCTACAAAGACCTCTTCTATCCGTTTTGCCAAGGATATAACAGGCACATCTGTAACACCTACAGCGCGTATAAGCGGTATGGATGCATTGAGCTGCCCCTTACCACCATCGATAATGATGAGATCTGGCATAGGCCAATCCGTTTCATTACCATAACGGCGTTCCATAATTTCTGCCATCGATTTAAAGTCATCGGGCTTGCCCTGTGTGGTCTTTAATTTAAACCGACGGTATTCCTTCTTAGCCGGCTTACCACCTTCAAAGACAACCATAGAGGCGACTGTTTCAGAGCCTTGTGTATGGGAGATATCGAAACACTCCATACGCTCTGGTAATCTTGGCAAGTCTAGGACCTCCGCCAATTTCTTGACGGCACCGCCACTCTTATCGATTTGGTATTGCCATTGGCGACGACGTTCTTCAAGAAATGTTTCAGCATTTTCATGAGCCATTTTAATCATGTCCATCTTATAGCCCCGCTGAGGCACGAGAACGTCTACCTGTTGGCCCTTCATTTCACTAAACCAATCCTTAAATAGATGTTGCTCCGAGCTTTCCATAGGCAATAATAACTCTTTAGGAATAAAGGTAGTATCCCCATAATACTGCTTAATGAAATCAGTCATAATGGTTTCTTCCGAGTCACCTTCATTTTGCACAAAGTAATTTTCTCGGCCTAATAGACGGCCACCTCGAATAAAGAGTAATTGTACACATGCCAATTGACCATCTACAGCTATCCCCAGTACATCTAGATCACCACGTTGCGTTACCATCCGCTGTTTTTCTTGAATTTTCTCAATGCTCGTCAATTGATCTCGATAGCGTGCTGCATCTTCAAATCGAAGCTCTTCCGCAGCTTCTTCCATCTTTTCCTTAATTTCTTTAAGCAATGGGATTGGTTTTCCCTCAAAGAGTTCTATAATTTCATCGATATATTTACGATAATCCGGTACTGATATCTTATGAAAGCATGGCGCTTCACAATAGTGCATATGATACTGCAAACAAGGGCGTTCTACCTTCATAGATTTACAGGTACGCAATGGAAAATACTGACGAATCAACTTGAGGACTATATGAACGGCTGTCACATCGGTAAAGGGCCCAAAATATTTAGCCCCATCACGCTCAAGGCGACGTGTCATATATACGCGAGGATAGTCTTCTTGAACAGAGATTTTAACATAAGGATACGTCTTATCGTCCTTAAGGGAAATATTGTATTTCGGCTTATGTTCTTTGATAAGTGTATTTTCTAATATAAGGGCTTCCATTTCCGTCTTTGTTTGAATAATCTCTACATCAACGGCACGCTTCATCATCGCCGTTACCTTAGGCGCTCGATTCGCATCATTACGCACATAGGACCGCACGCGATTGCGTAAGTTAATTGCTTTCCCCACATAGATGATGCGGTTATATTGATCACGCCATAAGTAGACCCCCGGTGTGGTCGGTAAATGGCTAACCTTTTCTAATAACTCTTCAGACGCCATATAGCCTCCTTTCTTTATTGATTCTCCATACTATTAGATTAATATTTCATCGTCGAAACCATGCAAGGCAATGCGATACAAATTATTTCTTTTTCTTTGCAGCATTCATGAATTTCTTAGTCTGTTCTAATACAGGACCTAAGAATTTTCCAGTATAGCTTTCTTTCACCTTTGCAATCTGTTCCGGTGTACCGGTAGCCACGATGGTACCACCTCGATTACCACCTTCAGGACCGAGATCTATAATATGATCCGCCACTTTGATAACATCGAGATTATGTTCAATAACGATAACTGTGTCGCCACCATCTACAAGTTTCTGTAGTACATCTAACAGTTTACGAATATCTTCAGCATGAAGTCCAGTTGTGGGCTCATCAAGAATATATAATGTTTTACCTGTACTACGACGCGCTAGTTCTGTAGCCAATTTAACACGTTGTGCTTCACCACCAGATAATGTAGTAGCCGCTTGGCCTAAACGAATATAGCCAAGACCTACCTCTTGCAACGTTACCATTTTTTTATAAATTTTAGGAATAGCACTAAAGAATTCTACCGCATCATCTACGGTCATATCTAGAACATCTGCAATAGATTTGCCCTTGTATTTAACCTCCAATGTTTCGCGATTATAGCGTTCCCCTTTGCAGACTTCACAAGGTACGTACACATCCGGTAAAAAATGCATCTCAATTTTGATGATACCATCACCACGACAAGCTTCACATCGGCCGCCTTTTACATTAAAGCTAAAGCGACCTTGTTTATATCCGCGCATCTTAGCCTCTGGTGTTTGGCTATATAGTTCACGAATCGCATCAAAAACACCGGTATACGTAGCAGGATTAGAACGTGGTGTTCGACCTATCGGACTTTGATCAATATTAATAATTTTATCTACATACTCTAGGCCCCGAATTTCTTTATGAGCTCCCACCTTATGATACGAACGATACAATTGATTTGCCAATCCTTTATAAAGGATTTCATTTATCAAGGTAGACTTACCGGAACCGCTGACACCTGTAACTACGGTAAACAAGCCTATTGGAAATTTTACATTAATATTTTGTAAGTTATTTTCTTTAGCACCACGTATTTCAATACAGTTCTTACCAGGTTTACGGCGCTCTTCAGGAAGAGCTATAAACTTGCGTCCACTCAAATATTGCCCTGTAATGGACTCTTTCACCTGCATAACCTCACCGACTGTGCCAGCTGCAATAATTTGACCACCATGTTCACCCGCACCAGGACCGATATCTACAAGGTAATCTGCAGCGCGCATCGTATCTTCATCATGTTCTACGACAAGTAAAGTATTACCTAAATCACGTAACCCTTTTAGAGTATCAATGAGTCGATCATTATCCCGTTGATGTAAACCGATAGATGGTTCATCAAGAATGTATAATACACCCACAAGGCCAGAGCCTATTTGCGTTGCTAACCGAATACGCTGTGCTTCACCACCAGATAATGTGCCTGCACTTCGGTTCATTGTTAGATAGTCTAAGCCTACATTATTAAGAAATCCAAGACGAGCATTAATTTCTTTTAAAATTTGAGCTCCAATTACTTCTTCCCGTTCGGTTAACTGTAAACTGCTAAAAAAATCTAACGCTTCTTTAATCGTTAATTGGGTTACTTCATTAATATTCTTATCCCCTACAGTAATCGCTAATACCTCAGGTTTTAAACGAGCCCCATGACATGTAGTACATGGTTTGATGGACATAAATTTTTCAAATTCTTCACGCATAGAATCGGTAGATGCTTCACTATGGCGACGTTTCACCATCGGCAAAATGCCTTCATACTCGGTAAAAAATTCCTTTTCTTCACCACGCATATTTTCATAGGTGAAAGCCACCTTATCTGTTGTACCATACATGACCTTCTTCTGTAATGCTTTTGGCAATTCATCATAGGTAGAATCTAAGGAGTATCCATTGGCTTTCAATAGACCTTCTAACTGACGCATAAACCACGCGTTAGGATTAGAACTCAACGCTTGCACGCAACCATCGGCAAAACTAATAGAGCCATCAGGAATCACTCTCTCCTCATCAACCTCCATAGTAGAGCCAATACCTAAACATGAAGGGCATGCACCAAATGGACTGTTAAAAGAAAACATTCGTGGCTCAATTTTAGGCAATGAAATATGACAATCAGGGCAAGCAAAGTTTTGACTATACATATGCTCTGGGCCATCTACTTCTTGAACAATAACAATGCCTTCTGCCCATTTGGAAGCAGTTTCCATGGAATCAGCTAACCGGGATTCAATACCTTCTTTGACTACAAGGCGGTCAACTACGATATCAATGGAATGCTTTTTATTTTTCTCTAATACAATATCTTCATCCAATGTACATACAACGCCATCTACGCGAGCACGAACAAAACCTTCCTTGCGAAGTTGTTCAAAGACGGATTTATGTTCCCCTTTTTTCCCTTGAATCATAGGCGCTAATACTAAAATCTTAGTACCTTCTGGGAAACTCATTACGTCATCTGTCATTTGTTGTATGGTTTGCTGTGTAATAGGCTTACCACAGTCTGGACAATGAGCATGACCTACGCGAGCAAATAATAGACGCAAGTAATCGTAAATCTCCGTTACAGTACCAACTGTAGAACGAGGGTTACGGCTTGTGGTCTTTTGATCGATAGAAATAGCTGGAGATAAACCTTCAATATAATCTACATCAGGCTTATCCATTTGTCCCAAGAATTGACGTGCATAAGCAGATAAAGACTCTACATAGCGACGTTGCCCTTCTGCGTAAATCGTATCGAATGCAAGAGACGATTTACCGGATCCACTTAAACCAGTTAAGACAATAAACTTGTCTCGCGGTAGTGAAATATCTATATTTTTAAGGTTATGCTGACGCGCACCCTTTACAATCAATTGATCTTTCATCTATGTACCTATATAAAAAATGATACCCTCTAGGCACCATATCTTTTCAAAACTAAATATTGTAACCGTAAATAGTACTATTATCCAACAGTCCCACACTAATACTCAATAAGAGCTTCTCAAAACGACTCTGTATAATCTATGTGTTTTCTTACAATCTATTTACTCTTTGGACTAGTCCGCTTTCTACCTTTAGATGATGCAGTTTTTTTTAATTTGCTTTCACCTGCGCTATGCATATCGGACCATTGTTGACGTAATACGCCCAATTGATCACGCAGCTTCGCCGCCTTTTCAAATTCAAGTTGCTTTGCAGAGGCCTTCATTTGACGATCAAGCTCTTCAATCTTATTAAACAACTCTTCTGGAGTTATATCTGCCACCTTAGGTGTAGATACATCTTGAGTATATGGTTCGTGTCCATGGTCCATGCCAGATGAAGAGGATTTCTTTTTTCCCTTCTTTGGTGAAAGCCCCTTGCCATCGGTCACCATATCTTCTTCGATTTTGGTGAGCTCAATAAGCTCTTTCACATCTTTAGATACAGATTTTGGCGTAATATGGTGTTCAATATTATACGTTTCTTGCACAGCACGGCGACGATCTGTTTCATCAATGGCACGTTGCATAGATCCTGTCACACGATCTGCGTACATGATAACATGACCATTCACGTTTCGTGCGGCACGACCAATTGTTTGTATCATGGCTGTATCGGAACGTAAAAAACCTTCCTTATCTGCATCTAATATTGCTACGAGAGAAACCTCTGGCATATCGAGGCCTTCACGAAGCAAGTTTATCCCCACCAGTACATCGAATACACCAGCTCGCAAATCGCGAATGATTTCAGCACGCTCGATGGTGACAATATCCGAATGAAGGTAACGAACACGGACGCCCATTTTTTTCAAGAATTCTGTTAAGTCCTCCGCCATTTTCTTTGTTAAGGTCGTAACGAGGACACGCTCATTCTTAGCAGCACGCTTATGTATTTCACCAAGCAGGTCATCCATTTGTCCCTTAATAGGGCGAATTTCAATAGATGGATCCAATAGACCTGTAGGACGAATAATTTGCTCTGCAATATTCGTTTCTACTTCCATTTCATAAGGACCAGGTGTTGCCGAAACATACACGATTTGATTGATACGTTCCACGAATTCATCAAATTGAAGCGGTCTATTATCAAGTGCAGAAGGCAGCCGGAACCCATATTCAATAAGGGATTCCTTACGAGCACGGTCACCATTGTACATGGCACGTACTTGGGGTATCGTTACATGAGACTCGTCCACCATAATAAGAAAATCATCTGGGAAATAGTCTATTAATGTATACGGAGCCTCTCCCGCCTTACGTTCAGACATATGGCGTGAGTAGTTTTCGATACCTGAGCAGTAGCCCATTTCTTGCATCATTTCTATATCGTAACGAGTGCGCTGTTCAAGTCGTTGCGCCTCAAGTAAACGGTCAGCAGCTTTTAACTTAGCTAACTGTTCATCTAATTCGGCTTCAATTCGTTCTACCGCAACTTTCATCTTTTCTTTCGTTGTGACATAGTGAGATGCCGGATATACTGCAACGTGCTTACGCTCGGCAATGACTTCGCCCGTCAAAGCATCCACCTCTACAAGCCGATCAATTTCATCACCGAAGAGTTCTACCCGAATAGCTCTTTCACTATAGGCAGCAGGGAAAATTTCTATGGTATCACCTTGCACACGGAATGTACCGCGGATAAAGTTCATATCATTTCTCGTATACTGAATATCTACAAGTTTAGATAGAATTTCATCACGAGATTTCGTCTGACCTAAGCGCAACGATAATACGAGTTCAGAGTAATCCTCAGGGTCACCTAAGCCGTAAATACAGCTAACAGAGGCAACGATGATAACATCGCGACGCTCAAAGAGACTCATAGTAGCACTATGGCGTAACTTATCAATTTCATCATTAATGGAAGCATCCTTTTCGATGTACGTATCACTAGAAGGGATATACGCCTCGGGTTGATAGAAATCATAGTAAGATACAAAGTATTCGACTGCATTATTAGGGAAAAAACTTTTAAACTCACTACATAATTGTGCAGCCAATGTCTTATTGTGAGCAATAATCAACGTCGGTTTTTGAACCGCTTCGATAACCTTAGCCATTGTAAAAGTCTTACCTGTACCAGTAGCACCAAGCAAGACTTGAGCCCATTCACCACGTTCAACCCCCTCTGTTAAGGATTGAATTGCATTTGGTTGGTCCCCTGTAGGTGTAAAGGGCGCCTCCACTTTAAATGGTTGACCCCCTTCATAATTATATGTATTATGTTTCATTACTGTTCATCCTGATGTTTGCGGATAGCCTTAAGTTCTTCCTCTGAAAGACGGCGGCCTGCATTTTCTGCTTGGTTCAATGTATCCTCACCTTCTAATACTTCGATAAGCATAGCAATAGAAAAGCGATCTAATGTGGGCGTTGTCTTTTGAATTTCATCAGCCATCATCCAATCTAATTCAGTATAGTTATTAATACGTTCAGTAATTTCTTCCCAATTTGAAAGTAGTAATCTTGTAATAGGACGATATAACTCAATGCCAAAATACTCGATTAAACTAACAATCTTTTCCATATTTTCTAGGCTAACATTACATTCATTTTTTTTATTTTCAGATTCTACATACTCAAGTAAGAATTCCCGGTTATATTTATTTGTCACCTTGAATCATTCCTTTATTAAATAGTGCATTAGCAAATTCTTTCGCATTAAATGGACGCAAGTCATCCATACCTTCACCAACGCCAATCCAGCGTACAGGTACGCCTAGTTCTTCTTTAATAGAAATAACTACGCCACCTTTTGCTGTACCATCAAGTTTAGTTACAACAATACCATTTACTGGTACTGCTTGACCAAATAGTTTAGCTTGACTTACTGCGTTTTGACCTGTAGTACCATCTAGAACAAGCAATGTTTGATGTGGAGCGCCTTCAACATGATTATTTGCTACACGGCCCATCTTTTTAAGTTCTTCCATAAGATTCACCTTTGTATGAAGGCGACCAGCCGTATCAACAATCACCATATCTGCATTACGAGCCTTTGCTGCTTCCATTGCATCGTATACAACAGCTGCAGGGTCGGCCCCTTCTTTATGTTTAACAATAGGCACACCTACACGATCAGCCCAGATAGATAATTGGTCAGCCGCCGCCGCACGGAATGTATCTCCAGCAGCGATGATAACCTTTTTACCTTCTTTAGTATAGTAGTTTGCCAATTTAGCAATAGTTGTAGTCTTACCCACACCATTAACACCAACAACCAGAATAACCTCTGGGTGGTGAAGTGTGATTTCATCCTCTTGGTCAACTAACATTTCTGTGATGCGGTCTTCCATGAATGGCATTACATCACCAGTATTGTTAATAATACCTTCCGTAACACCACGGCGGATTTCCTTCATCAAATACTCTGTAGTCTTAGGACCTAAATCGCTAGTGAGCATGACCGCTTCTAAATCATCAAGAAAATCATCATCGATTTCTGCATAACCAATGATCACTGTTTCTACATTTTTTACAAAGGACTTACGAGTTTTTTCTAAGCCCTCTTTAATTTTATTAAAGAATCCAAATGCCATTATGCTAGATCCTCCTTCACATCTTCAAATGAAACCGTTAACAATCGAGATACACCGCGTTCCACCATGGTAACCCCTTGTAATACTTCGGCAGCTTCCATCGTTTTCTTACGATGTGATACGACGATAAACTGTGTTTCCTTATTTACCCGATTCAAATAAGAACTAAATCGCTCTACATTTGCTTCATCCAAAGCAGCATCAACTTCGTCAAGCACACAGAATGGAGCCGGACGATAGTCGAGGAACGAGAACAATAAGGCAATAACTGTGAGTGCTCGTTCTCCACCAGATAGTAACGTCAATTGCTGACGCTTTTTCCCTGGTGGTTGGATGTAAAAATCAATACCACCAGTCAAGATATTTTCTGGGTCGGTAAGTACGATTTGAGCCGTACCACCACCAAATAATTGACTGAATACATGTTGGAACTGCTTACCAACCACCTCTAATACATCGTAGAGTTGCGTGCTCATGGCCTTATCCATTTCAGCGATAACCGCCTGTAGTTGTTCTTTTGCCGTATCGAGATCTGTTAATTGATTTGATAAGAACTCATACCGATTTTTTGTCTCTTCATATTCTTCAATAGCGTTAGGATTAACAGAACCAAGTTCAGCAATGTCCGCCATTAAACGAGCTTGTTCCATTTTCCAATCATTCACAGAACCGGCAATATTAATATGTTGTGCATCCTCTAATGAATAACCTAATGTATTCAAATCCTCTACAGCACGATCACAATCCATGCGATAACGCGTCAATTTACCTTCTGCTTCCACTAGACGATTTTGAACCACCTTGTATCTCTGATTGAGTCGATCTTGTTCAGCTAAAATTGATTCAATCTCTTCTCGTGCACCAGCAGTCGATTGATACGCTTCATCGCGTAAAGCGCGAAGTTTTTCCACCTCTCCACGAATCACTGCAAGCGACTCGTTAGCAACTCGAATTTGTTCAGGAATCACACCATTCAAACGCTCTTCACTAGAATGTAATAACTCCATGAGAGGATGTAAGCGAGATGCTATAGTTTCCAAATTTTGCTTTCGTTGCTCTTGTTGTACCTTACGTTCTTCTATGGTGCTTTCTAATCGTTCACAAAGCAATCTAGATGCAGTAAATGCTTCATATGCCTCTTGCTGCGCCTTTTGCAACACATTTAATCGTTCCATAATCGCCGATTGATCACCTTGTTGTTCAGGTGAATTATGTAACGCTGCCAATTCGGATTCAGATTGTGAAAGCACATGTTTCGTTTGCCCCATGTCTACATCAATTTGAATGATACGTTCCTGTTCATCATGAAGCACACGCTTTTTACGTTCTAATTGGTTTTCAATATTCTGAATCTTCGTTTGACTTGCGGAGAACAAAAGATTGGTATGTTGATAATGTTCATCCAATGCACTTCTCTCTTGTTGCGCCCGTTCAATACGATTTTCTTCATCCTTAATCTGTTGTTCAAGATTGGCTGTACGCTCTTCCACAGAGGCTAATTCGGCTTCTAAACGAGCCGCCTCTTCACGACGACTTAACAAAGAACTCCGTTTTTTCTTCGTTGCACCACCAGTTAAAGAACCACCTGGTTGGAATTGTTCACCTGTCAATGTAACGATACGCAACTGCTGATTATATTTCTTTTGTAACGCAATAGCCCGTTCCATTGTTTCTACAATTAATGTACGGCCCAACAAATATTGAAAGATATGATTGTAAGCAGCATCAAATTCAATACAATTGACAGCTGTACCAATGACACCATCTTCCGACAATGCAGGCGTATCATAAGGACGACCTTTTACAGAATCCATAGGTAAGAAAGTAACACGTCCTCCTTGAATTGATTTAAGGAATTGAACGCCTTCTGATGCGGCTTTAGCTGTCGTTGTCACAACATGGTTAACACTACCACCTAATGCGATTTCAATAGCAACAGTAAAGCGATTATCTACAGTAAATAAATCACCTACCGCCCCTTTAATTGCTTCACGCCAAGGACCCTTACCATTAAGGATATTTTTAGTACCTTCTAAATAACCTTCATGCTGCTCTGCCCATTGTGTCAATAACTCTAATCGACCCTGAGCCTTCTGTGCATCACTACTCATACGGTTCAAGGATTTCCGTGCTTCTCGCAATTGCTCTAATGCAGAGCGCTCTTCATCAACTAAGGACTTCCGTTTATTAGATAACTCATTAAATTGAGCCTCTAATGATTCATATTCAGATTTTGCTACTGCTAAATTAGATTGAACCTCTTTAATTTCCACTTCTAAAGTTTGAACTTGATTAGTAGCTTCTGACTTACGCCCCTCTAAATTTCTTAATGTGGCCTTAGCCGTTTCAATGTTTGCCACTAAATCTAATTGGCGTTGTTGATACGCTTGTCTATCGTTCTCTAAGGACTTCCATGATGATTGTTCTGCATCTAATTGAATAACCGCTTGATTGTAATTATCTTCTAAGGTTATAAATTGAGTACGTTCAGATTCTAATTGTGCTATTTCATCCTCAATAAGACGTTCTAAAATGAGCAACTGTTGCTCTTCGCCCTTTTTAGATGCCTCTGCTTCACTAATACGAAATGAAGTATCCTCTACTTCACGCTTAGTTGTACGCAGCTGTTCTTCTAGAAGTGTTACAGTACCATTGATACGTTCTTCTTCCCTCTGTTTTTCGCTAAACTGTGCTTCCCAAGATTTTAATTGTTCTTGATCCTTAGTATTTTCAGCCTGTAATGTATGACGACGAGCATCCAATGTAGATAATTGAGTTTGTAACTCAATATCCTCATCCTTCAACGCAATATTATCATTCTCGGCACGAGTTAATAAACGATCAGCCGTCTTATAATTATGAAAGCCAATAACACCATCATATTCGCGTTTACTACGACTTAGTGCCATATATTTTTTTGTTGTTTCCGCTTTTTCTGCAAGAGGTTCTAATTGTTCCTCAATGGTTGCCATAATATCACGAATACGTTCCATATTACGATCTGTACTAGCAATACGTCGCAATGCATCTTCTTTATTAATTTTAAAGCGAGAAATACCGGCCACATCTTCAAAAATAAGTCGACGTTCTTCAGGTTTACTATTAAGAATTGCATCAATACGATTTTGCCCAATAATAGCCATTGAGTCTTTGCCAAGGCCTGTGTCAGCAAGCAATAAATGAATATCCTTTAATCGGCATGTCCGTTTATTGATAAGAAACTCACTTTCACCGGTCCGATAAATACGACGTGTAATGGCTACTTCTTGCATATCCACATCAAGTTGACCATCTGCATTATCAAATACGAGAGTAACCTCAGCAGCACTCATCGGTTTTCGCTTTTCTGTACCAGAGAAAATGATATCCTCCGCACGTTGTCCACGTAAATTACGCACATTGGATTCCCCTAAAACCCATTTCATAGCATCCGTAATATTACTTTTACCACTCCCGTTAGGACCAATAACGGCAGTCATCCCTGGGGAGAATTTTACAACTGTTTTATCAGCAAAGGATTTAAATCCTTTCAATTCTAACCGCAGTAATTGCATGACTGCCTCCTTTCTTAGTATAACCCCATTAAATCATATCTTTAATTATACCACATATACCATACCATCTATACTGCATTGTACTGTAGCAATATCATTATTTTCTCGCCATGTAAAAGTTATATCGTTGTATATTTTTTCAAAATATCTTATATTGCATTTTTTCAAGCCTCTTACCTTAGACGTAAGATTCCGTGGGTAATCGATAACAATGGAGTGTATAGCATTATTGAAGTACTCTGTATGCTCATCTACGCAATGTTCTATACGTTGTCTCCATTGTCCATTTGTCACCAATTCCCCCATGGCGGGTTCATAAGGACCAGCCAATACACTATGTCCTGTATCAAGTTCTTCTGTACTTTGTAGACCGGTGCGAATAACAGTGATATGATGAGATTCAAACCAAGTCTTTAAAAATGAACAATATTGCAAAGCACGATTCAACGATAAGGGCTCATATATCCCCGCTTTATATTGTTCTGCTAGTTCTGTATTTTCTATAACAAGAACCGGATAAATACGCACAAAATCAGGCTGTAATCTAGAAATTTCGACTGCTGTTTTTATAATCGTATGCCAAGACTCCCCTAAAAGTCCTGGTAATAGTTGTAGGCCTACAGTAAATCCAAACTTTCTTAATTGCTTAACAGCTAATGTTACATCATTAGAGGTATGACCGCGTTTAGCTAAGGATAGCACAATATCATCCATTGATTGTACACCGAGCTCTATTGTTTTCACACCAAATGACCGTAGTAGCTCTAATTGTGCATCATTTACGGCATCAGGTCTCGTAGAACATCGAATACTATCTATAAGCCCCTCTTGTAGAGCTTCATAAGCGGGTAATAGTAATTGTCTTTGTAAATTTGGATTAATAGCCGAGAAAGATCCACCATAAAAACAAACCTCCCAATATTTATCATCTCTAAACGCGTCTACATAATCTTTTATAGTAGATGTAATATACTCTGGAGTTAAATATCCTATTCCTGATACTTCTGTAATCCTAGACTGATTGCAAAATGTACACACATGAGGACAGCCTACATGAGGAATAAAAAATGGAATCATGCCATATTTCATAAATATACCTCCCTCCTATTACTACTCTACGCTTTACGTTTCATGGTATCGTATTTAAAACGCTTCATATTAATAGTTCCTATATAAAAAGCGCCTTTCGGCGCTTATTATATAGCAGCCATTAACCGTTCTAATGTCAATTGTGCCGCATGTTGTTCTGCAATTTTTTTACTTTTACCAGTACCTGCCTCATAGGTTACACCATCAATGGATACTTCCATCATAAATGTTTTAGCATGATCAGGTCCCGATTCGCTAATAAGATTATATACAATATGTTTGTCACCATCACGTTGTACAAATTCTTGTAACAATGTCTTATAATCTTTTCCACGCTTACCTTCTAATGCTTGTTTAAGATTAGGGGCTAAATAATGTAAAACAAATTCCATTACTGTTGTATAGTCTGTTGTAATATATAATGCACCAATTAAGGATTCAAAGGTGTCAGCCAATATAGATTTTCTATCACTACCACCAGAGGACTTTTCTCCATGGCCCAGTAATAAATAGTCACCTAAATGCAATGTACGACTAACTGTAGCTAATGAATCCTCGCAAACTGTTGCCGCCTTAATCTTAGTTAAATTACCTTCTGACATCTCTGGATGTGTTTTAAATAAATATTCGCCAATAATTAAGTCCAATACAGCATCACCTAGGAATTCTAAGCGTTGATTATGATGAATATGCTTAGATTTATGTTCATTCGCATAAGATGTATGAGTAAAAGCACAATCTAAAATTGAAATATCAATATTCGGTATATGTAAACGACTAACAAGCTCATGAAGAGAATCTTCACGAGCTTGTGTCATTATAGTATTCTTATGCGATACGTGACGCCCCATTAGTCTTCATAACGGCGAACACAAAGTGTACCGTTATGACCACCAAAGCCAAAGGAATTGGAAAGAGCAGCCGTAATATGTAAATCACGAGCACCTTCACGTACATAATCAAGATCTAAACCTTCATCTGGATTATCACAGTTAATAGTTGGATGAACTTTACCCGTTTCAATAGCCATTGCCATTACAATAGTTTCAATAGCACCAGCAGCACCCAACAAGTGACCTGTCATAGATTTTGTAGAGTTAACAGCGATATCTTTTGCATGCTCACCAAACAGCTCTTTAATAGCCAAAGTTTCATTTTTATCATTTAAACCTGTAGATGTACCATGAGCATTGATGTAGTTAATATCTTTAGGATTAATACCTGCATCTTTAATTGCTAATTCCATACATTTACGAGCTTGTACACCACCAGGAGCTGGAGCTGTGATGTGATAAGCATCACCATTAGTACCATAACCTACAACTTCAGCATAGATATGAGCACCACGAGCTTTAGCATGTTCTAATTCTTCAAGTACAACAATCCCTGCACCTTCACCCATTACAAAACCATCACGGTCTTTATCAAATGGGCGAGAAGCTTTCGTAGGTTCATCATTACGTGTAGACATAGCTTTCATAGCAGCAAAACCAGCTACAGCAGCAGGAGAAACAGCTGCCTCAGTACCACCAGCAAACATAATATCTGCATCGCCACGTTGGATAATACGGAATGCATCACCAATCGCATTGGTACCAGATGTACATGCTGTTACGTCTGTAATAACAGGACCTTTTAAGCCAAGGCGAATAGATACACGTGCAGAAGACATATTTGCAATCATCATAGGCACCGCAAACGGACTTACACGACCAGGACCTTTGTCAAATAATGTTGTATATACATCATGAATAGAATCAATACCGCCAATACCAGTACCAACAACAGTACCACAACGATCTAAATCTTCTTCATCAAGTGCTAATTTTGCATCATCAGCTGCCAAAACAGCTGCACCAATAGCAAATTCAACGGAACGGTCCATACGACGAGCTTCTTTTTTATCTACGCCATATTGAGTTACATCAAAATCTTTTACTTCCCCTGCAATGCGTGTTGCATAGTCAGATGCATCAAAGCGTGTAATTGGGCCAATACCAGATTTACCCTCTAACAACGCATTGTAGAAATTCTCTTTACCGATACCTACCGGAGTAATCGCTCCTAAGCCAGTAATTACTACACGTTTTTCCAATTATTCCACCTCTTATAGCTATATAGCTCCTTAAATTAATCGATTTCTGCTACTTGTTGTTTTAACTGTGCAAAAATATCTTTAACTGGCATAATCTTATCGACTTTTTTCATATTATTGCCAGAGAATACTAACCCCGTTTCCACATCACCTTGTTGAGCCCTACAAAGAGCTTTAATAAGGCAGAATTTATGGGAGCAATGTTTTAAACAATTGTCACATTCTGTTGGCGGTGCTACCGTACCATCTAGAACAGATTCAGCAAATTTATTTTTAATTGCTTGCCCCGGTAATCCTACCGGACTATCAATTAGAACAATATCTTCTGTCTTTGTAGCACGTACGTACATTTTTTTTAATTCATCAGATGCATTACATTCATCAGATGCAGCAAAACGGCTGCCCATTTGAACACCACTAGCACCTAATTTAAACATATCTACAATATCTTTACCATCCAATACACCACCAGCACCAATAACTGGGATATTTTTTACGGCTGCTACTACTTCTGGTACAATGTCACGAGCAGAACGATCTGTTCCCAAGTGACCACCCGCCTCACTACCTTCTACGATAACCGCAGCGGCACCCAAGCTTTCAGAAATTCGAGCTAATTTTGCAGATGAAACAATAGGTACGATAGGAGTACCAGACTCCTTACCCATTGCGAACATATCTCTTGAGAAACCGGCACCTGCCACAACAAGATCAATGCCTTCTTCGATGGCTGTTTTAACAAGACCCGCGAATTGCGTAGCCGCAACCATCGCATTTATACCAATAATACCCGTAGGTGATAATTTTCTAGCTAATTGTATTTCATATCTTAATTCATCAAAAGGCAATCCAGATGCTGCAATAAGACCAATACCGCCTTCATTTGCAACGGCTGATGCCAACCGAGCTGTAGACAATCTAATCGCCATACCACCTTGAATAATAGGTACTTTGGCCACTAGATTCCCAATGCGAAGTTCAGGGAGCTTCACTATCAATTCCTCCTGTAAACAAAACCGCTTTGGGGAGCCACTCGGCTCCCCGCACGGCTGAATTGTCAGCTATACAGCTTATTTAGCAGAATCAATATATTCTACTGTATCCTTAACGGTTTTGATTTTTTCTGCAACGTCGTCAGGGATTTCAACATTGAATTCTTCTTCAAATGCCATGATCAATTCAACGATATCCAAGGAGTCAGCGCCTAAGTCGTCGATGAATGTAGAATCAATGGTAACTTCAGCTTCATCAACGCCTAATTGTTCCACAACGATTGCTTTAACTTTATCGAAAGTGCTCATTAGTGGTTCACCTCCTTTCAAATGAGATTTATATATAGTCTAATTTTGTAACTACATTACCATGCCACCATCTACATTGATGACTTGACCTGTAATATAGCTAGCAAAATCACTAGCAAGGAATGTTGTTACGGCAGCCACTTCTTCAGCTTTAGCCATACGGCCCAACGGAATTTGTGTTACCATAGCTTCTTTTACCTTTTCAGGCAATACATCTGTCATATCAGTATTGATAAAACCAGGTGCGATTGCATTAACTGTGATACCACGGCTAGCTAACTCTTTTGCACAAGATTTAGTAAAACCGATTACACCAGCTTTAGAAGCTGCATAGTTAGCTTGACCAGCATTACCCATCAAACCCACAACAGAAGTCATGTTAATAATATGACCAGCACGTTGTTTCATCATGATTTTGGATACTGCTTTTGTTACCAAATATACACCTTTGAGGTTGATATCGATAACGGCATCAAAGTCTTCATCTTTCATACGCATAAGTAAACCATCACGTGTGATACCTGCATTATTTACCAAGATATCGATGTGACCAAATGTTTTATGCGTTTCTTCAACCATTGCTGCAACTTCTTCAGCATTTGCAACATTAGCTTTAATTTTAATCGCTTTGCGCCCCAATGCTAAGATAGCGTCCACTGTTTCTTGAGCAGCAGCTTCACTGCCACTATAGTTAACAGCAACATCAGCACCAGATTGTGCAAGCTGAATAGCAACGGCGCGACCGATACCACGAGAGGCGCCAGTTACGAGAGCTACTTTACCCTCTAAGTGCATTTTATCGAACCCCCTTTAAAAATTCAAGCGTTTTCTCTAAGGATGGAATGTCTTCTACATTAGCTAATTCCATTTCTTTGTTAATTTTTTTAGTGAAACCTGTTAAAACTTTACCTGGGCCAACTTCAACAAATCTTGTTACGCCAAAATTAACCATTTCTACAACACAATCTTCCCACAATACAGGATTAGCTGCTTGTGTTACTAAAGATTCTTTAATGTCACTAGCATTTGTCAAAATTTTGCCAGTTACATTAGCTACTACTGGAATCTTAGCATCGTTAACTTGGATCTTATCTAATTCTTCTTTTAAACGAAGCGCTGCAGGTTCCATAAGACGACTATGGAATGGAGCACTTACAGGAAGCATTACTGCACGTTTTGCACCGGCTTCTTTCATTTTTTCAGCTGCTGTTTCTACGGCAGCTGTTTCACCAGCGATTACGATTTGACCAGGGCAGTTAAAGTTTACAGCTTGTACAGAACCAACTGTATCATTAACTTGTTGGCAAATTTCAACAACTTGTTCTCTTGGCAATGCTAGAATAGCCGCCATAGCACCCTTGCCCAATGGTACAGCTTCTTGCATATATTCACCACGTTTATGAACTACATACACAGCATCCTTAAAATCAAGAACACCGGCAGCGACTAACGCACTATATTCACCTAAGCTATGACCACCTACGATATCTGGTGTAAAGCCTTGTTCTTTCAACACTTCATAGCAAGCTACGGAAGCAGTTAAAATAGCCGGTTGTGTATTAGCAGTCTTAACCAATTCTGTATCAGGGCCTTCGAAGCATAATTTAGAAATAGAATAGCCCAATGCTTCATCAGCTTCTTCAAAACGTTGTTTAACGATTGGGTATGCATTATACAAATCTTGTAACATGCCTACTTTTTGGGATCCTTGACCTGGAAATACGAATGCAGTTTTCATAGGATGGCCTCCTTATTTACCAAAAGTTTGTAGATTTTTAATCACTGTTTCAGCTTCTGTCATAATGTCTGTAATGATTTCTTTACAAGGTTTCACATCGTGTAGCATACCTGCGATTTGACCAATCATAACGGAACCTTCTTTTACATCACCGTCAATAGCGGCTTTACGAAGTGTACCTGCACCAAGATTTTCCAACTCTTCCTTAGAGCCACCACTGAATTCAAGATTCTTATATTTATGTGCTAGTTGATTATCGATAATGCGAACTGGATGCCCTGTTGTAAGACCAGTCATAACTGTAGAACGATCTTTTGCTTTCAAAACAGCATTTTTATAATTTTCATGAGCAATACATTCTTCAGATAATACAAAACGTGTCCCCATTTGTACAGCATGTGCACCTAATGCAAAAGCAGCCACTACGCCACGGCCATCAGCAATACCACCAGCGGCAATTACAGGTACGTTTACTGCATCTACAACTTGTGGTAACAAGGACATTGTTGTAATATCCCCAACATGGCCACCTGATTCTGTACCTTCTGCAATAATCGCATCAATACCACCACGAAGTAAACGTTTCGCTAAAAGAACAGATGCAACAACAGGAATAACCTTTGTTCCTATCTCTTTTAAAGCCGGAATATATATACCCGGATTACCTGCACCAGTTGTAATGACAGGAACGCGTTCTTCAACAACAACTTCCATAACTTCTTTAACAAAAGGAGACATTAACATAATATTACAGCCAAATGGTTTATTAGTTCGTTCTTTGACTTTATGAATTTCATTACGGAAAACATCTGGTGGCATATGACCAGCACCAATAATGCCAAGGCCACCAGCCTCAGATACAGCCGATGCAAGTTCTGCTGTTCCTAACCAAGCCATACCACCTTGAAAGATAGGATATTCAATCTGTAACAAATCACAAATATCAGTCTTAATCATCTTGATGTTTCCTCCTTAATACCATTTCAAGACAAGACTAGCCCAAGTAAGACCAGCTCCAAATCCTGCAAGTGCTACATTATCACCACGTTTTAAACAACCTTCCCTGTTTGCTTCGTCCAACGCAATTGCGACCGATGCAGCAGATGTATTACCATACTTATGCAAATTTACAAATACCTTCTCTTTTGGCATATGCAACCTTTTAGCCGCCGAATCAATAATGCGAATATTAGCTTGATGAGGAATAAAATAATCTAACTCCTCTAAGTTCATATTAGCGCGTTCTAAAGATTTCAACGCTGTTTTCCCCATTGTTTTAACAGCAAATTTATATACCTCTGGTCCATCCATATGTATAAACGTCAAACCTTCTTCAATGCGTTGATCATTAGCAACAACAGCTGTACCACCAGCCGGTATACACAAGGCAGATCCACCTGTACCATCGGCACCTAAATCAACACCCTTAATACCATAGCCTTCAGGAACTTCGGAAACAATAGCTGCCCCAGCACCATCGCCAAAAAGAATACAAGTACCACGATCTTTCCAGTTAACGCGACGAGATAAAATTTCTGCGCCTACTACGAGAACATTTTTACATAATCCTGATGCGACATAACTTTGCGCAGTAATTAAAGCATATACAAAACCTGAGCATGCCGCTTGTAAGTCATAAGCAGCCGCATTTTTAGCACCAAGATTTGCTTGTAACATACATGCCGCTGAAGGAATCACCATATCCGGTGTTAATGTAGCAAAAATAATCATATCAATATCTTCAGCTTTTAGTTTAGCCATTTGAAGTGCTTTTTTGGCTGCTTCAGTAGCCATATAAGATGTATTCATGCCTTCTGGAGCAATTCGTCTTTCTTCAATGCCTGTACGTTCTCTAATCCATTGGTCGCTTGTATCGACCATTTTTTCTAAATCAACGTTTGTTACTACATTATCAGGAAGGAAGCTACCTGTACCAATAATACCGACAGGTTTATTCATCATACTCATATTTTACGGCTCCTTCAATTTCCATTGTTTCTCGAATATGTTCAATAATTTTACGTTCCACTAAATCAGCTGCAATAGTAATAGCAGTCTTTATTTCTTTAGCTTTTGAACTACCATGAGCAATCATAAATACTCCATTTACACCAAGTAATGGAGCACCACCATTTTCGGTATGATCAACTTTCTTAGCCATTGGCTTCAATGCTGGCTTTATAAGTAAAGCACCAATTTTAGCTAAAAGGCCGCCATTCATAATGCTATCCTTTATAAGTTGTGTTAATCCAGTTACCAAGCCTTCTGCAAACTTAAGAATAACATTGCCTACAAAGCCATCACAAACAACAACATCTACGGCCCCTTTAGGAATATCTCGACCTTCTACATTTCCCTTAAAATTAATAGTTTTCATCTTTTCTAAAATAGGATATGTAGCAAGCACAACTTCATTTCCCTTAGTCGCTTCTTCACCAATATTAAGAAGTCCTACGGTAGGATTCTCTTTACCGAGTAAAAGCTTTGCATATTCAGATCCCATCAAAGCACCTTGTACAAGATGTTTTGGCTTGCTATTAGAATTCGCACCAGAATCCAACATAACGGTAATACCATTTACAGTTGGCATTGGCGTAGCAATAACGGGTCTATCAATACCTTTAATACGTCCTAATCCGAACAATGCTGCTGCAACAGCCGCCCCTGTACTACCAGGTGCAATAACTGCTTCACACTCTTTACTTCTAACTAAAGATGTAGCTACAACAACGGAAGCATCCTTCTTCTTACGTAATGCTTGACCAGGATGTTCGTCCATTCCGATTACTTCACTCGCATGATACACAGATATGCGAGGATTATTCGTTTCATTATTGTCTTCTAAAATTTTGAATATTTGAGTTTTATCGCCTACGAGAACAACATCTATATGCTTGGTTTCTCGCACTGCTTCCAAGGCGCCTAAGACGATTTCCAAGGGAGCAAAGTCACCACCCATGGCGTCAATTGCAATTTTCATATACTACACCCGATTCTCCACAGACTCCATGATAAATTTAGCTCTAAATACTTCTTTTATTTTATCTCTAATTATAACCCAAATAAAGTATTTATCTCCACGACGACGAACAATTTCTGCTTTCGCCACCAAATTAGTACCAGACTCTACTGGATTTTTATATTTAATATTCCCTATCTCCGCAGAGCAAACTGTTGTACCCATTACAAGCTTCGCTAAGGAATTTGCTTGAGCATACAAATACTGTGGATCAATATAACCAAACCGATCTTCCATATCTGGCGTTGTATGTAACATAGACAAAGCCTGTTTCCCTTCCGTTACATCTATAAGTTCACCTACAATTTCATGTTGTATTGGTTCCGGCTGTTCATCCTGCGCATGTTCTGTAGCCATAGCTTTAATTCGTTCACGCAATTCAGGAATTCCCAACTCTAATCGATCAAGTCGAATTGTAGGTACACTGACACCAAAATGGGATGCCAACTCTTCATCAGTAAGAAAAGGCGTAATATTCAGTTTTTCAGTTAACTGTTTTTGTCTTTCTTGCTTCTTCAACCTACTCATGGGACCACCTTTTATGACCTAGTATTAATATTACATCTCAAGTATATAAAATAATCCCCGTATTGGCAAGGTTTTTCATATATATAGTGCTATATTTTACGATAATATACTAAATATTGTTTTTATTTTAAAATTTGTTAATTCTTATATTAAACATCAAGTCATTGCATTAGCTTATTTTACATAGTAAAAAACACCTACACATAGTGTAGGTGTTTCACACGCTCAATTAGGCTTTTGCAACTACTTGTTCACCTTTATAGTGACCACATGTAGGGCAAACACGATGAGGCATCATAGGTTCGTGGCATTGTGGACATGCTACATAACCAGGAGCTTCTAATTTCCAATTCGCACGACGACGATCGCGACGACATTTGGATAATCTACGCTTAGGTACTGCCATTATCTGCACCTCCTTAGTACAATCATTAGGATAATCTATCATCTTTCTCATCAAGCAAAGCACGTAACTCTGCAAATCGAGGATCCACCACAAAGGATTCACAAGAACACGGTGAAACATTCAAATTTGCTCCGCAATGAACGCACAATCCTTTGCAATCATCCTGACATAACACTTGAGAGGGCTCATTGATGATTAATGTATCCCGAATCAGTTCGGTCAAGTCAATTTCCTCTCCATCGAAAGGAATCACATCTTCATCGGTATCACGAGAATCACTAAAGATTTCCTCAAAGGAATCATTACGCTCATATTCTGTAGTTGTAAGACAACGCGAACAATCGTAATCACCTTTAGATTGAATCGAACCTTGAACAATGTAGTTTTGACCATCAAACCAAAACTCACCACTAATAGTTATATCATGACGGCTCCAAGGAAAAGCAACTACGTCACTACCAAGTTCTTCACTCGGCATCGTATAGCTATAAGGAAATTTCTTTCCTATATGTTCTTTTGCTTGCTCTACTTGCAGTTTCATAATCTTACCTCGACTTATAATATTATAAACATGAGAGTGTGCTTTGTCAAATAAAAAAGGCTATCTCAATAATGCTTAAGATAGCCTTTTGAATGTATCAATTACATTTTTTCGAATTGATCTTTACCAACACCACAGATTGGGCAAACATAATCAGCTGGTTGATCTTCAAATTTAACGCCTTCTACAGCTTCATCATAAACCCAACCGCATACTACGCATACGTATTTTTCCATGTCTATTTCCTCCTTCACTTGAGATTATATTAGTGTGTTCATATCATTAAGATACTTTATCTGTAATATAGTATAGCAAAGGCATCGAAACTTTTCAATACTCATTTTCCATTTTTTTATAAATTTTTCAATATATTATTACCCCCATTATGATTACGTTTATAAGTAATTATTTTAATGAAATATATTATCAATTAAATTTTTATGTTATACTATTATCTAGATGGAATGGTGATATCTATAATTAGTTCACCATAATATAGATTTTAATCTATCTTTTATATAACTATATTATAGGAGGTTCCATGAGAACAAAATTAACTGAACTATTAAATATTGAATATCCTATTATTCAAGGTGCTATGGCCTGGGTATCTGAAGCAACACTTGTTGCTGCAGTTGCTAATGCTGGTGCTACAGGTGTAATCGCCTTAGGCGGACGCGATGCAGAATGGACTCGCAACGAGATTCGTGCATGTAAACAGTTAACAGATAAACCTTTTGGTGTTAATTTAATGCTTATGGCACCCAACAAGGATGAATTAGTAGATGTTATTATCGATGAAAAACCTGCATTTGTTACACTTGGCGCCGGTAATCCTACACCATATATAAAACCGTTCCAAGAAGCAGGCATCAAAGTTATCCCAGTTGTGCCTTCCTTAAAATTGGCAAAACGGATCGAAGATGCAGGTGCTGATGCTATTGTGGTAGAAGGTATGGAAGCTGGTGGTCACATTGGTTCTCAAACAACCATGTCCTTAATGGAAAATATTTTGCCTGAAATCAATATTCCTGTTATTGTAGCAGGTTCTATTGTTGATGGCCGTGGCTTGGCTGCTGCATTGCTTATGGGTGCTGAAGGTGTTCAAATGGGATCTCGTTTCTTACTTGCAGAAGAATGTAAAGCTCATCAGAATATGAAAGAAGCTATTATTAAAGCAACTGATACTGATTCTGTTGTAACAGGTCTTCTCTCTGGTCACGGTGGTGTGCGTAGCTTACGTAGTGACTTTACAGATCGTTATATTGCAGCTGAAGCTGATGGTGTTACAACAAAAGAAGAACGCAGCAAAATGTCCCAAGGCACTAATAAATTAGCTGCTATTGATGGTGATGTGGTCAATGGTGCTGTACAAGTAGGACAAGCTCTTAATAGACTTAACCAAATTGAGCCAGCCCAAACAATCGTACATTCTGTTATTAACGAAGCTATTATGGCTATTCGTAAAGCCCAACGTTTAATTGAAGTAATTTAATAGGAGGGTCTTATGTTACCTTATCATGGAAAATATCCAAAATTAGATCCAAAATCTTGTGTCATGCCTGGTGCCGAACTAGCCGGTGATGTAGAGCTAAAAGAGTTTGCCTCCATCTGGCAAAATTGCGCACTTCGTGGCGATGTTAACAAAATCGTTGTAGGCCGTTATTCCAACGTACAAGACAATTCTGTACTACACGTTGATGATGATGAGGCTTGCATACTTGGTGACTATGTAACTATCGGACATGGCGCTATCGTACACGCTTCTACTATCGAAGATAATGTACTCGTAGGCATGGGTGCTATCGTACTTAGTGGTTGTCATATTGGCACTGGTTCTATCATTGCAGCCGGTGCCGTAGTAAAAGAAAATACTACAATTCCACCCTATTCTTTAGTTGTTGGTATCCCTGCTCATATTGTACGTACCGACGAATCTCAAGTTGAACGAATCCATAATCAAGCATTGAAATATAAACATTTGTGGACCGTTGAATATGGTATGTTACCAGATTGTGGTGGAGAAGAATACGATAAAAACGCTAAAATTGTATAACCATAATATATAAAATTAGGACTTCTAAAGAAACCTTAATACACAAAATAGCGACTAGTTGATTATTAAATATCAACTAGTCGCTATTTTCTTTATCATCAAAACATGTTCTAATACAGTATTTAGTTTATTGTATTTGGAATCTAGCTTTAACAATCTGTTGTGTTATTAATGCAGACCCCATAGCCAAGGCCATCGGAAAATACATTTCTACGGAAAACCGTGAAAGCTCTAACATAAATACGCAGGATGTAAGAGGCATCTTTTGTGCTAGACCTAGGAATATGACGGCCCCTATAAATGCAGCAAAACCTAAATGAACAGGGCTAACCATAATGCTCCATAAGGCTGCAAAGGCTAATGCCAATGTACTCCCCAGCATCATGGATGGCGTAATGCGACCACCATAAGCACCAGCCATCAAAGCAAGTAATACAGCAATCCATTTAGTGCCTAATAGGCCTAGTGCATAATCCCACCCTACCAAATCCGTAAAGGTCAACTGATTCCCAGCCTTGCCATTACCAAGAATTTCTGGGAAATACATAGCCATACCACCAATAATAAAAAATGACAAAAGAGCGACTATAATCATTTTAGGACTTTTTCTATCAAATTTAGGTAATAAGGATTGCGTTTTATCAAACAATAAAACGCCTATAGCAATAACAGCGCCAAGTACAATGGCAAATTCTTGATAACTACCATATAACGGTGGTTGTGGCATTGTATACTGAACAAGATCCCCGATTCCTGCATGCCGTACAACTAGTGTGGCTAGTCCACATGATAAAAGAGCTGCACTCATGGAACGCACATTCCATGTAATGAGCAATGTTTCTAACGTAAAAATTGCTGCTGACAAAGGAGAATTATATACAGCGGCTAAACCTGCACCAGCGGCACATGCAATAATTAAGGACTTATCTTCTGGACGCATATCAACATAACGCAATAGCCCAGTCATAATACCAGCACTAGCTTCACGCGGTGCCACTTCTCGGCCTAAAGGAGAACCCATGCCAACAGTTATGATTTGTAATGTGGCATGAATAAACGTCGTCAATGGAGGCATTTCTTTCGTAGAATCTTGAACCACCTTTTTAATATCAATAAGCGGCTCTCCATATCGATGAATAAGAACCCAACCTATACCACCAACTAGACCACAGGCCAGCAAAGCTAACAATCGATGTTCAGGCGATACACGGGCTACGGCTTGGCCAAATGATAAACCCTCTGATGTAGAATAAGCATATATAAAATGCTGGATATAATGTAACAAATAGGTATAAAAAGAACCGATTAAGCCCGCCACCAGGCCAACGATTATAACTAAACCAAGTAAACGTTTATCTAACATACTTTCTATATCACTCCATAGCCAGTACTACTTCCCCCTGTTTCAACGAAGATTGTACATCAATAATTCGTTGATTAGAGGATCCTCTAAATCGTAAGGATGGATCTTTTAGCTCATCTACAAATCGACCATCAACTAGAATATCGATTTGTTCCACTAAGCTTCGACGAGATAGATCAGATATAATATCATCCCACACATAGCCAGAGTAAGCCCAAATAGATTTTTCAGGCGCTGCTTCACGCACAGCTTTTACTATAGCCAGCATACCATCAATATTTTGAAATGGTTCACCACCTAGCAAGGTAAGGCCTGCACAATTAGGATTTTTCACATAAGACACTACCAACTGTGTTTCTTTATCAGTCCACTCTTGACCAGCATTAAAATCCTGATACTCCTCATTAAAACAATTATAACAGCAATGGGTACAACCAGTTACAAATATAGATGTGCGTATACCTTCCCCATTGGCGATATCATATTGTCGAATCTGTCCATATCTCATAAGAACCCCCATATTTGACTCTGATTAACTTTAACCTGTTCAAACATATAGATATATTTCTATTTATTATGTATATAGTAAAAGCTGTGCCATAGGCACAGCTTTTAACATGTTTACAATTAATAAAATTAAATATGCATTACACGATCTTTAATTTCTTTTGTACGACCTTCATTCCAGAAGTTTTCACCAAGATATCCACACGTACGACGGATAACTGTTAATTTATCGCGATTTGTATTATGGCAGCGTGGACACTCCCATTGATTGTCCTCATTAACCTTGATTTCACCATCAAATCCACATTCATGACAATAGTCAGATTTAGTATTGAACTCAGCATAAGAAATATTGTCATAAATATATTTAATCATAGTTAAAACAGCAGGAATATTATTTGTCATATTCGGAATTTCCGCATAGGAAATGCACCCGCCAGTTGATTTCTTTTGAAATTCAGATTCAAAGGCAAATTTATCGAATACGTTAATTTCTTCACGAACGCTAACATGGTAACTATTCGTATAGTAACCTTTATCTGTTACATCTTCTATAATACCAAAACGAGCTCGATCCAAAGAAGAGAAACGATTGGTTAAACTTTCAGCAGGTGTACCATAAAGACCAAAACCTAAATTATGTTTTTCACGCCATTCATTAATAGCCTGGTTTAAACGATCCATAATTTTCATGGCAAATACACGGCCATGTTCCCCTGTATTAGATTCACCAGTAATCAAGCGACACGCTTCATAAATACCAATATAACCAAGAGAAATTGTAGCATATCCACCAGTTAAGAATGGAGCGATTTTTTCACCTTTTTTTAGACGAGCAATGGCACCATGTTGCCAATGGATTGGAGATACATCACTGACTACATCCTTTAATAGATTGTATCGTAACATTAATGCCTTTTCAGCCAACTCAAGACGCTTATCTAAGATTTCAAAATACTTCTCTTCACTACCGCGTGCTAAAATACCAATTTGTGGCAAATTCAAACTAACTACGCCCATATTAAATCGGCCATCAAATTTATAATTGCCTTCTGCATCCTTCCAAGGGGATAAGAAGGAACGACATCCCATAGGACTGAATACATTACCTTCATAGTTTTCCTTCATTTTCTTCGCAGAAATATAATCAGGATACATGCGCTTAGCCGTACATTGTGCAGCTAATTCAGTGAGATAGTAATAAGGGCTATCAGGTGTTACATTATGCTCATCAAGTACATAAATAAGTTTTGGGAACGCTGGTGTAATATATACATCGGCTTCATTTTTAACACCTTTGATACGTTGGCGTAAAATTTCCTCTGTAATAAGAGCTGCTTCTTTAGCATACTCATAATCAGGTTGAAAATACATAAACAATGTAACAAATGGAGATTGACCATTTGTAGTCATCAATGTATTGATTTGGTATTGAATGGTTTGAATACCATCCTTTACCTCTTTGCGCGTACGCTTCCAAGCAATTTCACGAGCTTTTTCCATATTTGGTTCCATACCATAAATCTCAACTTGTTCTTCAATTACATTGTTGAGAATCTTTTCGTAGGATTTACGCACGAATGGTGCCAAAATACGGTCGATACCATTAATGCTTTGACCGCCATATTGGCCAGATGCAACTTGAGCAATAATTTGAGTAGTTACAGTACATGCTACTTGAAAGGATTTTGGCGTATCAATACGCTTGCCATTGATAACTGTACCATTTGTTAACATATCCTCTAAATTAATCAAACAACAGTTAAACATTGGTTGAATAATATAATCCATATCATGGAAATGAATAGCTCCACTATCATGGGCCTCAAGAATATCTGTAGGAATTAATTTACGACGAGCAATATCCTTAGACACTTCACCAGCAATCAGATCACGTTGTGTAGATACAATGGCGGCATCCTTATTAGAGTTCTCGTCAAGAACACTCACATTACTACGATCCAATAAACCGATTACATCTTCGTCAGTTGTGTTTTGACGACGTTTAAAAGCTTGTACTGCTTTATAACCTTCGTAGGCACGAGCAGTTGCAGGATTATGATACTCAATCAACTTATAGTATACTTGATCTTCAATGGCATAGATTGTCATATCTTTTTGAAGTTTGATAGCATATGCTTCTATTTCATCGGCAATGCGTTCAGCCAAACCAGATTCATATAACCCCGTACTACTATGTTCTGCCTTTTCAATAGCTACTGCAATTTTATGTTTATCGAAAGGTACCTTTGTACCATCCCGTTTAATGACCTGCAACATCACGAGCCCCCGTTTTCAATCCTCATTCCTTACGTATAAAAAAGTATGGAATACCCATACTTGAATATATTATATTGCTTTCATAGTATACTATATCTTGTGCTCGTTTGCAACAATCAATACAACATGATGTGAAAAAGAGTTCTTTTACTATGCAAAAATAGCATACCAAAAGAACTCCTTATTTTATAAAGCAAATGATAAAAGACGAGTCCAAAAATTAGGTCTTTTTCCAGCCCAATGATCTGGTACAGTTGGATAAAACACTCGATCTGCTAATAAATCGCGCTCATTTAAACGGACATCACTAAGCAAATCCTTCTTATACTCTACATCTAATTTAGAAATTATTTCTACATAACTTTCATATTTGTGAGGCATCACATCATAACCGGTACCAAAGAAATGTACTAAACCATTGGTATATAGTTCAATGGCCCTCATATAATGCTTAGAATGATGCTTAAAAGACATAATATTACATTCAAGTAAAATGCCTTTATCTACCCACTCTAACAATTGCTCTGGTTCGTCAAAGAAAAGGCTATAACGTTCTACTTCACTTATAATAGGTATAATACCTAAATTACACAAAGTATTTAACCATGCATCTACATGATATAACTTACAATTTTCGGGTATTGTCACTAACATAAAATGGCTGTTACCTAATACAAGTAGCTCTTTATGAGTACGAATATACTCAATCATAGTATCACTCAACTCAACAACTGCACCACTATGTAATGTAACCTTTACATCTTGTTCATATACAGCATATTTTATGCTTTCTAACTGCACATTCATCGACTCAACGAGTGAATAAACATTCTGTTCAGTCACTTTAGGTGTACAAAAAACATCTGTAATACCAGATTCAACTAAATCCTTGACCATTTGTACTGATTCTGCCATTGTTTGAGGTCCTTTTCCCTCTTCCATAGCTGGCAAAATATATGCATGCAAATCTAATAAACGTTTCATGTTCTTCCCCATTCTAATCATTATATCGCCCCTTACCTCGATATAAATCTCTTAATTTCTCAAGTTCATTTTATATTCATATTATAGCAATAATTTGATGTCTTGAAAAGTACATATACCTAAACTTTTGATAACATTCGATTGTTTAAAATTAAAGGTTATTTTATATTTTCATTTAACATTCATAAAAATAAGACTTCTAGAAATTACTCATAGAAGTCTTATTATGTACCACTTATTATATATAATTATTTATAATATTAGTAACTAAATCATTTTATCACTTATGACGGATACATCGATAAATAGATAAAATCACTTGAACTATGGCAACACCAATAATAACGCCAGCTGTATCAATTGCTACATCCCGTATCGAAGCATTTCGCCCAATACTAGTTAATTGTAAACATTCATCAAAAAATGCAATAAAAAATCCTATAGCGATTACTTTAAGTCCAGCATATTCTCGATTAAATTGATGTAATGCCACGTATAAACATCCACCTAGTATGGCAAATTCAAATACATGAGCCATTTTACGAACGATGCGATTTAATGACCATATATCACCTGTAATACCTAATTTATAAAGAATAGGACTTACTTGTTGAGTTATCATTAAACTCAAACTATCTGAAGAAATGTCATTTTGTAGTGAATTATCCCATATAAAGAAAATAACAAGAATTACTAATATAAAACTTATCCAGTGTTTCTTTAACATCTATTATCACCGCCACTAATCTCGGTCAAAAATATCTCTAGTGTAAACTTTATCTTTTACATCAGCTAGTGATTCATCCCAACGATTGGCTACAATCACATCACTAACCCGTTTAAAATCATCGAAGTTTCTAATGACTGGTGAATGGAAAAAATCATCAGCATCTAGTGTTGGTTCATAAACAACAACGGCAATCCCCTTTGCCTTTATACGCTTCATAATACCTTGTACCGCAGAAGCTCTAAAATTATCGGAATTTGTTTTCATTGTCAATCGATAAATACCAACAATCTTAGGATCTTTTCCAATGATGGCATCCGCAATGTGATCTTTTCGGGTCCGATTCGCATCAACAATGGCAGATATGAGGTTTTGTGGTACATCATTGTAATTTGCAAGTAGCTGCTTTGTATCCTTTGGCAAACAATAACCACCATATCCAAAGGAAGGATTATTATAGAAATCCCCAATACGAGGATCTAGACATACACCATGAATAATCTCGCTTGTATTTAATCCACGTACCTCTGCATAGGAATCTAATTCATTAAAATAAGCTACACGCAATGCTAAATAAGTATTAGCAAACAATTTAATTGCCTCTGCCTCCGTAGAACCAGTAAAACACAAAGGTATATCTTTCTTAAGAGCCCCCTCTGCTAATAAGTGAGCAAATGTATGAGCTCGCTCGGAATCTTCACCAACTACAATACGAGAAGGATACAAATTATCATATAACGCTTTTCCTTCACGCAAAAACTCAGGAGAGAAGATTATATTCTTCGTATTAAACTGTTCTCGCATCTGTTCTGTATAACCTACAGGAACCGTTGATTTAACAATCATAACCGCATCAGGATTAATATCTAAAACTGTTTTAACAACAATCTCTACAGATGATGTATCAAAGAAATTCTTTTGTGGATCATAATTTGTTGGTGTAGAAATAATAATATAATTAGCATCTATAAAAGCTTCTTTAGGATCTAATGTAGCACGAAAATTTAATGATTTATTTTTTAAATAATCTGATAATTCTGCATCAACAATAGGAGATTCTTTTCGATTAATCATATCAACCTTTTCAGGAATGATATCTAAAGCAACTACTTCATTATGTTGTGCTAATAATACACCATTTGAAAGTCCTACGTAACCTGTACCAGCTATTGCTATCTTCATTTATTTACCATCCTTCATATAGAAATCTTTATACCATGTTGCAAAATGTTGTAACCCTTCTCTAAGGGTTGTACTTGGTTTAAATCCAAAATCATCTTCCAAAGCAGATGTGTCAGCATACGTAATCGGTACATCGCCAGGTTGCATCGGTACGAGTTCCTTATGACGCTCCATGTTAAAGTCAGCTGGTAACACGCCTGCAGCTATTAATTCTTCACCTAAAATGGTCACAAAATCTAATAAATTCTCAGGACTATTATTGCCAATGTTGTAAATAGCATACGGAGGTACTGGCAGTCCATCTGCACCATTTCTTCGTTCAGGAGCTACTTGCATAACTTTATAGACACCTTCAACAATATCATCTATATAGGTAAAATCTCGCTTACAATTTCCATAATTAAATATTTTAATAACTTCACCCTTACGCAATGTATTAGTAAAGCCAAAGTACGCCATATCAGGACGTCCTGCCGGACCATATACAGTAAAGAAACGGAGACCTGTACATGGAATGTTGTATAACTTCGCATAAGAATAGGCTAATAATTCATTAGATTTCTTTGTAGCTGCATATAGAGACACAGGATTATCTACTTGATCATCTGTTGAATAAGGAATCTTTTTATTAGATCCATAAACAGAAGATGAGGATGCATATACAAGATGTTCAACCCCCTTTGCCCCCTTATCATAAGAATGACGACAACATTCTAATATGTTGTAAAACCCAATAATATTTGATTCTATGTAAGCATCTGGGTTTGTAATAGAGTAACGTACTCCAGCCTGTGCAGCAAGGTTTACAACGATATCAGGTTTATACTCATCAAAAATAGCTTGTAGAAATTCCTTATCAGCTATATTCCCTTTTTTAAAACTCCATTGATTACCGTGTCCAATTGACAAATTAATTTGTTTCAGTCTATACTCCTTTAAACTTACATCATAATAATCATTTACAGAGTCAATGCCAATAATATGACTACCTTTTATTGTTTTTAGAAGAGATATAACAAGATTGGCCCCCACAAATCCGGCAGCTCCAGTAACTATAATTACCTTGTTATGTAATGATACATTTTGTAAAAGCATACTTTGTCCTTTCCTTTAGGATCGTCTTAGTCTAACCAAGGCGCTTTCCCATATTTTAGTAAGTACAACTCTCTCCGTTGGAAATAGATACAACACCACAAGATACGAAATAAGACTGATACATATACAAAAAATCGTCCAAATCATACTATTATGTAAATGTAATAAAACATATGAACCCGTACCCACTATAGCCGAAGCAATGATATAGGATTTTATATTTCGAATAACATGCCATGCATTCATATCAACATGTATAGATAAAAGAATTAAAAGTACAGCAATCATCTGAACGCGCACAATAGATCGAGCATATACAAATGTAGTGAAATCATATTGAACACATATATATATGACCGGTATTAGTACGATGAGATGTAACATCTGTGCAAGAAATGAAATATTAGGCAATCCCTTAGCGCGAAATGCTTCAGAAATTAAATAAGATATAGCAGTCACAAGCGATGAGCTTAATGCCCATGATCCCAGCACTATCCCCGCTAACTGCCACTGAGGGCCCAATAAAATTTGTACAATAAAATCTTGGTATACAAACATTCCCACCCCCAAAGGTACAAGGAATAAAGCCATATATCTTTGAAAGATTAAAAAGGTTCTTTCAAATTCAACCTTATTATGTTGATGCCGTGATAAAGCAGAGAATAAAACTGGAGCCATCGAAGATGTAGCAATAGCCATAACAGTGGTTACTATAGCTGTTGGCATTTTATAAACACCAAGATAATATGCATTCAAAAAATGGCTAATAATAAACGTATCTACCCATGCAGTAAGCCATATAGAGAAAGCTTCCGCTAAAGACCAAGCACTAAAGCTAAACATATTACGAAACACACGATAAGAAAAATAAATTGATATAAATTTTTTTTGCCGCACACATAATGCAATCGCCGTAAATAGTTGTGCTACTAATAAACCTGATATTAAAGACCAATAATCAAATCCCAATAATGCCATGGGTATAGATACAAACAAAGGAGTAATAATAGTGATCATTCGTATGCTCAAGAGAAATTTAAAATTAAAACTTCGCCTATACATAGCCATTTGAATACTACTAAATGCACTTAAAGGCAACATACCTCCCATGACGGCTAAAGGAATACCTAATCCTTCATTACCAACCAAGGATGCTAAATCGTCACGCCAGATAATGATAGAAAACCATAGTAAACTTGCCAAAACTATATTAGAAATAAAAGCAACACTAACACTCCTCTGTTTATCCTCTTCATTTTCAAATTCATATTGAACAAGAAATTTTTGAAATCCTGCATCTGCTAGCATTTCCGCAAAGGAGATAACCATCATTATAGTAGCTAAAATACCAAATGCTGTAGGTGCCAATATATGTGCCAATATGATATTTGTAATTGGTGTAATAAGCTTTGCTAAAACCTCTGTTATAAGAGACCACTTAGCAGCAGCTACAACTTTAGTATCCATAGAAATTGATATCCACTTACTTCCGATTAATATTCTTTAAACCTTGTAGAAATAATTCATGATGAGCTTCACATGATAGATAATTTTGTATTGCTAAATAACTTGTCTTTCCTAATAACAATCGAATTAACTTTCTATTACACAAAAGATTGAATGCTTTCACAGCCCATATACGCCCTAAAAACTCACGTAAATAACGATTAATATGTGTATTAGCAAAGTTTTTATAACTTTCATGTACAAAATGAGGATCTTTAATATCTTCACTCAATTGATTATACTTATCTATAATAATTTGAGCATGTTCTACCGATGGTAATGTAATCCCTACATTTGTACGAGTAATGGGAACTTCATGAACGTGAAAACCATCAGTATCAATATCTACTTTTATTACTATAGAATCGGCAACTATATCTTGTAAATTATCAAAATATTCGGTATGAAATACAAAACTACCTTGTCCATAAATAATAGTACCTTGTTTGTAATCCTCTCGTGCACCAATACAATGACTATGTTGACAAAGTACCAAGGAAGCCCCTTTTTCAACGAACTTACGACAGTACCGTTGCAACATCGGAGAAGGATAGCGATAAAATTCCTTTCCCCCATGATAAAGGACAATCACATGATCACATTGTTTTTTTAATGCTTGTACATGATCAAAACTTTCTAGCACATCAAAAGGATTAGCCCCTGCATGATGTATAGTCGCACAAGAAAACTCATGTTCTGTACACATATAAATACCTAAACGTATTCCATCTTTAGTAAAGATATATGGTTTTCTTGCTTCGTTAACAGTATTACCAGCACCACTATACGCTATATTAGCTTGTGTTAGAACATTCATGGTGGAGCGTAAACCTTCATTACCTTGATCATAGGAATGATTGTTAGCTAATCCAAGTAATAAAGATGGGATTGCTTTAAATCCATTAATTGTTTTCGTAGGAGATTTTAAATTATGTCCAAATTTATCTATTGCTGTATTAGTATCTGTTAAAGGAACCTCTAAATTAAACACATTTAAATCAGCCTCACATAACATTTTATAAAGTTGAGTTCCAATTATAGATTCTATATCACCATTTTCAAATAAAATGCGATTTATGTCCGTAGGAACAAAATCAGCTCCGATGTACACTTTCAAGACGTAACCACTCTCCCATTTTGTAATCAAATTCACTTGGTTCTATCTTTATAAATCCTGCACCAGGATACAATGTTAGTTCTCCAACATATAAATGATTATTTACATCGTAAAAATCAACCCGTAAAAAGGGGAAGTCTTTAGATAACTGCTTGCATAACATTTTCATTTCATCATAATGAGGTGGTTTTACGTAATGTTTATTGGACGGCTTATAATGCAAGATAGAAATATTTATAAAATTCCAGTCTAGATCATAATAATCCATTCGTGTTCCACCCATAGAAAACCGATTAGAACAAACTACAGTTAATTTTGGTTCTCCATGAAAGGAATACATTTTATAATCTAATAAATCTATACTACCTAACTCATCTATATACTCTTCTGCTAGAATACGACGTGGTACATTTTTATATGGCCACTCACGAGCTATCAGGTAATAATCACGTTTTAATGACCTATTAATAATCCGACGTGCACTTTCTTTATCAAATGCAGATTTATCTTTACAAATTACAATTCCACCACTATCATGTGTGCATTTCAATACAAACTGATTGGGTAGTGTGTCAAAATCAATTTCATCAAAGTTGTCCCAAACACCTAAATTAGGAATAATATACTTAGAATCTATTTTATCTGCTAAAAACTGTTTAGCCTGATATTTATCCACTATATTAGTATATATAGGCTTCCGATCATATAATTTCATCCATTGTAACTTTTCACTAAAAGTTTGTGGATTATCTAAATTCAACGCGTACCCCATGTATTTAGGAAACATTTTTTTTAAAAATGCTTCATCACTTAAAGAATTATAGGCACCCATTTTTATCATCACGCGTAGGCGATATAGAGGGTCAGAGATGAACCGTTTCCCTTTGTTCAATACTGTCTGTATGTTCATGTAATGTCCCCCTTTTAGTACGTAAAATCTTAGTTTCCATAAAGAATAACATCATATAAAAATAAGTACTTTTACTTTCATAGGAAACTAAGCCCATATCCATAACTAATTGTGATATAAGCAATATAAATACCATGACATATTCATTGCTATGAAAGTCATGATATCGAATCATGTTATACACAAGATATACATACATAGAATAATACGTGATTACTCCAACAATTCCAGTACCAGCTAACAATTCAATATAGTTATTATGAAGATAATAATTTTCACGACCAAAAATAGAATATGTATATACTGATGGATTATTAATACCTACACCAATAAGAGGCGATTGATGAAACAAATCCCATCCAATATCAACTAAAGCCATACGAATAATAGCTGATGAATCGCCACCAGTTCCTGTAAAAGCATCTACCATGGAACTCATACGTTCTAGCACTTCACTAAAGATAGGTAATTGTAAAATACCAATAAAAGTGATGATGACTATACCTAAATATACTGCCAATTTAGCTAAGGAATTAACAATGTTTTTACTGCGAAAACTTTTGAATACGAATAATAAAACGATACCTATAACAACGAATACCAAGGCCTTTCGACTACCTGTAGCTGCTAAAATACCTAATGTTGGTAACGCTATAAGATTCCACCATTGTGGTTTTTTGTACATCATATAGTACACAGTCATAACGATAGCATTAGCACCTAATAGTCCTACTGTATTAGCATTTAATGCGTCATTGGCTATACGAGCCGATGATGAAAGAACATTAATAAAATAATCGAGCCCATAGTAATACACCGTATAGAAACAGACAATATACCCTGTCCACATACCGATTTTCAATAAGGAATCAACTGATTTTTCTCGCTGAAAACACATATACAAAACTATGAGCATACAAAATATTTTTACAATATCAAAACTTCGGCTCAGCGCTACAGATGGATCAAGAGCATTCAGAGAACTGAGATAGCAAACGCCTATGAATAGAAGCATATACATATGCATCCATGTAAATGACAGTGTAATTCGTCCTTGGTCTCTTACGAGATAACATACTATTAATCCAAACAAACATACGAACAACACATACGCACCATAATCTGCATCACCAAGAGCGAATGATATGGTCAATGAAAGTACAAGAAAAACTAATGTTATAAACCATATAAGACGATCAGATATGGCCGTAATATTTATTTTCAATACTGTCCCTCTTCTCTCAATATATGTAATCACAACACAAGCTTATACTAAAAGATATCAATCCAACGCTTAGCAATTTTACTGAGTGGGAAAGTATCTCTCACCTTAATAGCTTCTTTAGATATTCGTTTAGCTAATTCTGGATTTACTAAGATGGATTTCATTTTTTCATACATAGTTTTTGTATCGCCTACTGGAACAAGCAGACCATTAATTCCATCTTGAATAACCATTCGTGCTCCACCTACAGGGCAATCTGTAACAACAACAGGCAACCCCATTCCCATAGCTTCTAACATGGAGTTAGATATTCCTTCAAAGTCAGATGACGAAACAAACATAGCACAAGGCCATTCCTTCTCTAAAATATTAGATGCAAAACCTGGCAAAAGAATGCGATCTGTTAATCCCAAGCTAGCTATGTGTTGTCGTAACTCATTTTCTAAAACACCTTGTCCATATATGACAAGCTTATACTCTTTAAACTCATTAGCCAGCATGCTAAATGCATTGATCATCATAGATAAATTTTTTTGTGGGTGTAACCGACAAGCGGTTACAATAATTTTTTGACGTTCTCCTTCGTAAGGTTCTGGTAAATTACCATTAATCGGATTGGGAATGATATGCCCTCGACTTTGTATGGACTTAGAAAAATATGATTTTGCATCCTCCGTTTGAAATACAATGGCGTCAGCAAATCGAAATGCAAAGTCTCGAAGCATTTGTTGATGTTTGCCGACAGGCACCTTACGGGGATTATTTCGTTCAGAAAACACCATACGATTTTTTACAAACCACGAACTGATAGCTAATATAAAACTAGAAGCGCTCAAAAATGATAAACACGTTGCATTCGGCCGTTGCTTCAATATGCCAATAAGTGCTTTGATTTCTTGTAAAAACCTAAGAATCTTATTTGAGCTAGTCGTATGTATTTGAATTTGCTCTATACCTTCAGGCAAAGTATATTCTGTACCATACCGATTAGGACTCGTTTGAATAACAGTAATCTTATGACCATCATGATACCATTGTCGAGCCAATTCAGTCAGAATACGTTCAGCACCATCATTGCCCAAAGAGATAGTAACAATAATAATTTCTTTACTCATGATGGCGCTCCTCTTTAATATATTCAGACAGTCGTATATAAGCTTCTTTCATAGTTACCTGTGGTTCCCACAATAGATTGCGCATCTTCCTAGAATTCAAAAACATATGAACTGTAGGTGCATAACCATAGGAGGACACATTGTCAGGTATGTCAAAAACGACAGAAATTTTATCGCCCCCCACATGGCATGCTACTAAATTAGCAATACTAGCAATACTGCGAGTTTCCTCATCGTGGCACACATTATAAGCTTCACCTGCTTCACCTTGACTCATCAAAATAAGGATGGCTCTTACTGCATCAGTAATATAACAGAAATTAGACATAGAATCCCCCTTCGTATGAAGGATTATATCGTTTTTTTCTAAGGCGTTTTGTGTGAACTGCATAAAAACGCGATTATCATCTAATGGTACACCAGCACCAAAGGTTTGAGCTAACCGTGCAATTTTTACAGGAACGCCAAATTCCACAGCATAAGATTTACAGTAACACTCACATAAACGCTTACTTTCAGAATAAGAACTCCGAACATTAAGATGATCTAAGATACCTATGCAATCCTCTGTCATAACTTGTCCCGATTCATAAGGCACTCCATATTGTTCCATACTAGAAAGATATACCATACCTATAATATGCTGCTCTTTTCCAAGTTCTAACATACGCTCTGTACCATGAATTGATGTACGAATTGTATCCACAGGATGTTCCACAAAATATTTTGATTTCGTAGGAGCTGCACCATGCATAATATAATCACAGGCTATATCTAAAGATTCTAATGGCACATCAACAAATGTGATTGCATCTGAAGTTAAAATATCCCCAAACATATGATGTGCCTTTTCTATATTACGCACATGGCATATGACATGTAATGAAAGATGGTAGGCTTCATTGGCGGCTACTAATGAACGAGCCACCATGGATCCGATCAAACCTGTAGCACCTGTTACAAGTATTGTCTTACCTCGAAAATCCTTAAATATATGAGAATCACCTATAATTTCTTGTATGTCTCGTTCAACAACCGTATTAATTGCCCTCACCTCCACTTTCTCTATTTTTTAATATACCTGTGAACATATAATAATCTGATGGAGTCGTAATCTTAATATTTTCAGGTTCCCCCCATACGGGATATAAAGGATACCCATAATGCATCATCATCGACGCAGAATCGATAAAATTATGAATGCCCTCTGCTATGGATGTATCATGGACAGAAAGAATATCAACAAGCCTAAAGCTTTGTGGAGCTTTTGCCATCAGACATTGTTGGCGATTTAAAATCGTTTTGATTTCTCCATCATCAGTAACCATAACCGTTTCAATAGCAGGTGTTACCGTAATAGCACTTCCCTTTGTTTCAACAGATCGTATATTTCTAACAATGGTAGACCGATCAACCAAAGGTCGGACACCATCATGGATAAGTACTGTTATATCATCAACACCATATAATCGTTTCACTTCAAGCAAACCATTATATTGAGAGTCTAATGCAGTTTCGCCACCAGAAACAATGGATACAATTTTTTGAAGGCCTTCCTTTGCAATCAATGCCTTTGCATAATCCATCCAGTCCGCCTTACATACTAACACGATGCCATCGATAAATGGTTCTTCTTCAAAGATAGATAATGTTTGTATCAGTATAGGCTTGCCGTTCCATTCAAGGAATTGCTTTGGCATTTTATCATTTTTCATACGGGATCCTACGCCACCAGCAAAGATAACTGCTATTCTTTTCATAGAACCTCCCTTAACGTTTAACAATGTTTATTTACTATTTACTAAGTAATGTATGCCCCTATAATTAGTATAACTACGATCCATATCGATATATACGGCATCATGCTTCGCTACACGCTGTTCCACTGGTGGCAATTGCATATAATCGCCCCAAATCAAACGTAAATATCGTTCATAACCAGCCATAACGGGAATTTGATAGCCTTCAAATTCCTTATATACAACGTGATCAAAATCTTGGCGCGGATGACGTAGCTTCATACCTTTTAAGCTACCAATCAGTTCCGTTACTTCATCAGATGTTTCAAAATCATATTGACTCATTTGCTTTTCTGCAAAGCGCCACATGTAATATCGCCAGGATGGTTTTGAAATCACCTTATAAATGCACCCTGCCAACATGCGAAACACCTTGCCCTTGTTATCAGGCAATCGTTGCGCATTAAACAAGGCAAAGGTCATGGCCCATATTAATTGAAAGAATCGTTTAACAGTACCCTTTGGGCAACCATCGATGGGCATAATTTCTAGGGCTAATCCATGACAAATATCTTCATTCACACTATGTCGATTGATGAAAGTCGTTTCTTCATCTCGAATAGATGCTCCCGCATCATGATAAATCTTATCTCTCGTTGTCCGGCAATAGGTATAACGTTTATCACCATATATAGGCCAGAGATCAGCCAACCTTTCATAGTCAGGACGAGGCATAAAAATATCTAAATCATCATCCCAAGGAATAAAGCCCTTATGTCGAATAGCACCAATTAGACCACCACCACATAAATAGAATCGTAGATTATGAGCATCACAAAATTCTTTAAATATTAATAGCATATTCAATTCTTTAGCTTGTATATCATGAGCTGTTGTTTCTGCCATACTACCTTTCTAACGTATAACGGCCAATACCGTTTCCACCATAACTTTCAACTCTCTAAAAAATGAAAATTCTACAATACTACGTAAATTCCACTCCATTTTTGCAGGTAAAACATTCTGAACATAACATTTATCCACATCATCTGCTGCGTCTAATAAAGTATCCTCATCCTTATACTGAATGCTAGCTATACTCGTTACACCTGCAGGAAGTAATAACGTTGCTTTCATTTCATCTGTATAAGATGCCACATATTTAGGAACTTCTGGACGAGTACCTACAAAACTCATAGTACCTTCCAATATATTGATTAATTGAGGCAATTCATCAAGCCGGCACTTACGTAGAGCTTTCCCCACGGTCGTGACACGCATATCACCTTTAGATGTAACCTGAGCACCAATCTGTTCTGCATTTTGTACCATAGTTCTAAACTTATAAATTTTAAAAGTTTTACCATACTGAGTAACCCGTTCTTGTCTAAAGAATACAGGTCCGTCACTATCAACCTTTATCCATACTGCTAACACTAGAAAGATAGGGCTTAAAGCAAATAGTAGAATGATTGCCATTAAGCGATCAAATATAAACTTAATTAGTAAATCACTGCGCTTAGATGCTAAGATTTCATAATAAGGACGAACTGATTCACAGCGCATATCATTGGGCAAATCATGCCATGCTTTCCAAATCATAATGCACCTAAACATTCTTTAAAGGTAGCGATGACATATTCCACCTCTTCATCTGTTAAATTAGTATGAAGTGGCAATGTTATTTCATTCTTAAATTGATTGTACGCATTGGGATAATCGTCGATAGAAAAGCCCAAATTCTTATAGGCAGTATGCATTGGAATCGGCTTATAGTGCACGTTTGTAGCAACACCTTTTTCAGCCATTCGTTCAATTAATTCATTTCGTTGTTCTAAGGTTGCATCATTGATACGGACTAAATATAAATGGCCACTACTCGTATGCTCATCCGTATAATGAGATACTACAGATACTGGACTATCTTCGAAGGCTTTATTATATCGATTAATAATATCTTTACGCCGTTCTAGCAAGCTAGGATATCGTTCTAATTGCGCTAACCCAATAGCCGCCATAATATCTGTCATATTACATTTATAATAGGTACCTTTAATATCATATTCCCAGGCCCCCATCTTAGTTTTGGCCAGCGCATCTTTATCCTGACCATGAAGAGATAGCAATTGGAATTGTTTATACAAAACTTCATCATCAATGCCAGGTATAGCTTTCCACGTAGCACAACCGCCCTCAGCAGTAGTAAAATTTTTTACTGCATGAAAGGAAAAACTACTAAAATCAGCTATATCTCCTGTATGCCGCCCTTTATAGGTTGCTCCAAATGAATGAGCACAGTCTGCAACAATTGGAATTCTCCCCAACGCACGTTGTATATCATTGCTTGGTGTAAACAAAAATTTAGCATTATTTACAATGGTAAATAAACGATCATAATTACAAGGTACGCCACCGATATCGACAGGAATAATTGCCTTTGTCTTATCTGTTATAGCAGCAGCTACCTTATCATAATCCATTTCATAAGAATCAGGAGCAGTATCAACTAATACCAGCTTTGCCCCTACATGAACTACGGGACTTGCACTAGCCGTATAGGAGTAAGCACTAGTTATAACTTCATCACCTGGTCCAATACCTAATATGCGCAGAATCATTTCTAGAGCTGCAGTCGCTGAATTTAAACACACAGCCTTTGGCGTGCCTAAATAGATGGCAATACGTCGTTCTAACTCCTTAGTTCGTGGTCCAGTCGTAATCCAACCACTTTTTAATGCTTCTACCACCTCATTAATTTCTAATTCTGTAATATCTGGAGGAGAGAAATTAATTTTCATAGCTTTCACCTATACTTTCCATTTATTCCATATCAATAAAGACTGATCCGATAATAGGTACTCCAATTTGTTCTAATCGTTGTTTAGCTAAAGCCATATCATCATGCTGTACATAATTACCTTTTACAACAAATAGTACACCATCTGTTTTCTCCGCTATAACTAAAGCATCAGTAACACTTAGCACTGATGGTGTATCCACGATGATTACATCGTACTCATCTCGGATATATTCAAAAACTGTTGATAATCGATGAGAATCAACAGCCTCCGATGGAGATTCCACTGCAGTTCCACTAGTAATTAAATCTAAATGAGGCATCACATGACGATGAATTGTCAAGTCTTCATCCATAATAATATGATTAGTTAATCCTTGATTTGTTACATCAAATAATATATGTAGCACTGGTTCTCGCAAATTACCATCAATGAGCAAAACCTTATCATTATTTTTAGATAATGAAATAGCTAAATTAGCAGCTACCTCTGATACACCTTCTCCAGTCGTGGTAGATGTCACACAAAGTACCTTTCTGTTCTCTGCATTACAACGATATTGTAAATTACTACGCAATGTTCGATATGATTCTACAAGAGGAGTATCACCACATTCATTTGAAATTAATCGTATCGTATCCATCTTAACCTCTTATCTTATATAACCAACGCAACAGCTTATTCTTAGGCTCTTCTGTTACTAATTTGCTGTGATTAGGAATAACACCTAACATTGGCACCTGTAACATATCTTCAACATCTTTTGCAGTTTGTACTCTACGATTTCGCAAGGATTGAACTAATGTATACAAACAGCCCAAAATTAAACCGATAATCGCACTAGCAACCATAACAAGTACACGTCGTGGTGCTATTGATTTTTCTGGTAACGTAGGAGCATCGACGATTTGTACCTCATTCGGTACCATTACTTCTGCAACCTTAGCTTCCTCTAACCGTTTGGAAAGCATTTCATAAATATCTTGTGCTACATCTACATCCCGCTTAGCTTGAATATAGCCCCGTTCTTTTTCAGGAAGTGCTTTCATAGCCTCTTCGTTATCCTTATCCAAGTTAGCCAATGCAGCTTCTTTACTTTGAGCTACTGCTAATGCAGCTTCGTTTTTAAACTTATCAGCCAATAAACCTTGTTGAGCAGAATTACTAGATGGTGCTTGTTGTGAAACAATAGCATTAATTTCCTGCTGCAAACCAGCTTGTGCTTTAGTAATCTGATCATTTACTTCCTTCATTGCAGGATGGGAATCTGTATATTTACCTGCATAACTAGCCTTACGAGCTTCTAAATCAGCCAATTGAGATTTATAAGCTTGAACTGTTGAACTATCAGCAATACTAGCACCTGCAGAACCTAAATCAGCATTAATACTTCCTAATGCGGCTTGAGCAGTTTCCAAATCGAGTTTATTTTGTGCTTTTTCACGATCAATTAAAGTAATCTTATCAGTAAGGCCCTTCATTTGATCATTAGTAGAGTAAATTTTATTATCTACTTGAAACTGTTGTAACTTTTGTTCTGCTTCAGATAGCTCAGATTTTGCTGTTACTACTCTTTTTTGTAGGAACTCGCGAGTTGCTTTTTGTTCAACTTGTGATAATTCTGTTAGCCGTTTCAAAAATGTATCAATTAATAACTGATTTGCTTCTTGTGCTTCTTCAGGTGAATTACCGATGACACTCACTTGTAATAACTGAGTTTCTTTATATGGTTTCGTTTCAATACGATTTTTAACAAACTCTTCGTACGTTGGTGATTTACCACTATCTCCATTAATTTCATTGATAACTGGTTCTACAACATTACGACTTTTTAAAATCTCCGCATCTGTATTCATTAATTGACGAGCCATCGTATCTGAATATCCAGGATCAGTAGATAGTACAGAATTTCCTAAACCCTGTGTCTGTTTAATTCGCAACACTGCTGTCGATTGATAAGTAGATGGTGTAACAACTAGATACGCACCACCTAAAAGAATACAAATACCTGTAACATTTATAATAGTTCGCCGTTTTCTGATAAGAATCTTAGCAATATCTTTTATATCTATAATTTGTTCCATCCCAATACCCCTTTCAATAGGCATACAACACCACGGTCTCTCTTTCCGTTTATATATTATGATTAGGTGTATATGTCGGAATAATATCCTGTAATACTCTAATCACATCCATATCTGTTTTACATGAATCAAAAGAACCAATTTTTTCCATCAACCAATCACGATCAACTGTATCTAATGCAGCTTCAAAAATCTTTGTATGGTTTGTTCGATTAGTCCCTTCTTCAGAGGTAAGTAATTCTTCATATTTCTTCTCACCAGGTCTAAGGCCTGTAATCTTAATATGAATATCTTTATCTGGTTCCAATCCAGATAGACGAATCATATTTCTTGCCAATTCAATAATTTTTACAGGTTCCCCCATATCAAGCAAAAATACTTCTCCCCCTTTACCCATGGCACCAGCCTGTAATACAAGTTGACTAGCCTCTGGTATAGTCATAAAGTAACGTGTCATTTCTGGATCTGTAACAGTCACTGGACCACCAGCTTCAATTTGTTTTTTGAATAATGGAATCACAGAACCACGACTACCAAGTACATTACCAAACCGAACTGTAATATATTTCGTATCATATGTATCGTTCATAGATATGATGACCTTCTCTGCTACACGTTTAGTGGCACCCATCACACTAGTCGGATTTACAGCTTTATCAGTAGAAATCATAACAAAACGTTCTACACCATGAATACCAGCTACGTCGGCCACATTTCTTGTGCCATAAATATTATTTAAAACAGCAGCCATCGGTTGTATCTCCATTAGTGGTACATGCTTATGAGCTGCCGCATGAAATACTACTTGAGGCTTATATTGTGAAAAAATTTGATTCAACTGTTGTCGATCTCTAATATCGGCAATAATAGGAACAATACTATTATTTTTATATAAGTGTTTTAACTCCTGATTAATAAGATATATACTATTTTCACCATGTCCTAATAATAAAAGCTTTTTCGGCCCCACTCTCATAATCTGTCGACAAATTTCAGAGCCGATAGACCCTCCGGCACCAGTTACAAGAACGACCTTATCATGAATATAATGCTCTACAATATCCATATCGAGGCGAACCTCATCTCGTTCTAATAAATCTTCTATAGATACAGGATGCAAATGAGAGACAAGTACCTCATCATCTAATAATTGATACATACCAGGTAATGTATTCACCTTACATTTAAGAGGTGAACAAATTTCCATTATGTTTCTAATTTCATTACGTCTAACAGAGGGCATAGCAATAATAATCTCTTCTACCCTATTTTCGTTAACAATACTAGGAATATCATGACGATTACCAAGTATACGAATACCACCCATTAAATGATTAAATTTTGATTCATCATCATCAACAAAGCCAATTACTTTACGTGAACGTTTATGGTATCTTTCAATCTCACGAGCAATTGTCGCACCCGCATCCCCAGCACCAATAATCAAGGTATTTATTTTATCAGTGTCATCACTTTGTTTTCCGCCATAACGCATCGCAACATAATGTAATGCCATCCTACCAATTCCAATAACACCAGTACTAAGTAACCAACTAATTAAATAAATAGATCTAGGTAAAGATTTATCAAATACATACATACCTGTATAAAATAAACCTGCACCTAATGTTGTGGCAATCAATACGGCAACCATTTCTCTCATGCCTGCATAACGCCATATACGAGTATATAAATGCATAGATAATAGCATAACAATATAGGAAACAACCATTATAGGTAATGCGTCTATAATCTGATGCATATACTGTGGAGTTATATAACCATCAAATCGAATAAGTAAACTAATTAATGCCACCCCAATGATAGTGATAACGTCTACAATAAGTAATAGGCCCGGTAATAAATAAGAACGCAATGAAAGCCCCCCCTTATAGGAATCACATATGATACTACTAGCTTATAATTAGTCTTTACCTATACGAGATACCATGTAGGCACCTGTCAAAATAGGAGCAATATCTCTCGAAAAATTAATTTTACTATTTTTAGTTAAGTACAAGATATCCCCTTCACGCATAATATAATTTTGTGACATATCACCTGTTTTCAAAATATTATTTAAATTAATTTCAATAGGTTTTGTAGGATTATTTTGATGAATTAAGAATATTTTTTTCTTAGCTGTATCCCAGTTGAAACTTCCCGCAGCGCCAATGGCATCAATAACAGTACTTGATTTGGTTAATGTATAAGCACCAGGTTTATTAATTTCACCAAATACATAAACACGAACACCACCTAATTTTGTAACATTAACTGACACATCAGGATTTATAATGTAAGTAGCTAGCGAATTAGATAAGCTTTGTGCAAATTCCTCTACGGTCATACCATCAGCTCTGATATTACCAACCATAGGAAACGATACATACCCATCTGGTCGAATAGTGAATGTTTTATTAGCACCCAAGTCCGCTTGTTGCACTACATCAATTGTAAGTTCATCTCCTTGTCGTAATCGATACACTTGATCGGAACTAACAGTTGAAGCTGATGTATCCATAAGGTTAGTTGTAATTGCTACAGGTGAACTATCTTTTGCTAAGCCTGTAGTTGCTATTGTTCCTATAACAAGAGATAAAGCAATCCATTTCCGTTTCATAAAGACACCTCACATAAATTATTTCTATAAAAATATATACTACCGATATTTAAATAAATTTAATATTTAATTAATTATTATACATATATTTTATCATTGTTTCAATATAACTACTATATATTCAAGATGAATCTTATTTATATAAATTTCATGAAGTGCTAAAACCACTGAAAACATCTATATTTATTAACATATTTATTATGTGTATTTTTCTACACATATTTTCACTGTAATTATAATATGATCACGTATATAAAAGATGAATCGCTTAATTTATTAAATCATTACAAAAAAATAGATGTATATATCCATTAGCTAACAGATATATACATCCAAATAAATTTATAGTTTATATTATTTATTATTCTACACGGCCACCCAAATAAGCTTCCATAACACGAGGATCATGGCGTACTTCATCTGCTGGTCCAGACAATACCATTTTGCCTGTTTCTAATACGTATGCATAATCAGCAATTTTCAAAGCTTGACGAACATTTTGTTCTACCAAAAGAACGGTAGTACCTTCTGCACTAATTTCTTTAATAGTTTCAAAAATTTCATTAACCACTAATGGTGCAAGACCCATAGATGGTTCATCTAATAACAATAACTTAGGGCGTGCCATAAGAGCACGACCAATAGCAAGCATTTGTTGTTGACCACCAGATAATGTACCACCTAATTGATAACTACGTTCATCAAGAATTGGGAAGCGTTTAAATACCTTTTTAATATCCGCTTCAATCTCATTATCATTACGTATATAAGCACCCATTTCAAGATTTTCATAAACGCTCATATCTTGAAGAATTTGACGTCCTTCTGGTACTAAAGAAATACCATTATGTACAATTTGATG
>NZ_CAKQFJ010000016.1 GCF_934230905.1 uncultured Veillonella sp.
GAATTGTTCCATTCCTATTCCTCCTAAAAATCTTCTTATACGTATACCTTATTATTATATATCATCTAATTAAATTAGGCTATTTTTTCATTTCATATGATATACTTTAATTGTTGCTAACTCCTATTCTGGCAACAGAAAGGAGGTGTTGTCGTGATTGAATATCTTTTTTCCCTTATAATCACTATCATAGGTGGTGTAACTTGCCATTACATTATCAAGTGGCTAGATAGTAGATTTAAATAGCAACTAGCACAATAAAAAAGGACAGAGTTGCCGCTCTGTCCTTTTTTTGTGTTGCCACAATTGAATATCGGCATTTCTTTCCCTTTGCCTAAATTTATTATAACACAAGAAAATAAAATAAAAAAGCCGTCCAAACGGACGGCTAATTTTATTATTTACGAAGACCAAGGCGTTCGATAAGGGAACGGTAACGTTCGATATCTTTACGACGAAGGTAGTCAAGCATGTTACGGCGTTGACCAACCAATTTCAACAAACCACGACGGGAATGATGGTCTTTTTTGTGTTCTTTCAAGTGTTCAGTTAAGTATGTGATGCGGCTTGTCAAAATCGCAACTTGTACTTCTGGAGAACCAGTGTCACCTTCATGAGTAGCGTATTCTTTAATAACTGCTAATTTAGCTTCTGTAGTTAACATTAATGTTACCTCCTAAAAAATAATAATCCCGATAAGCTTAAGTAACCGTTGGAGATTCGAATACTTCGCTTACGATATGTCTTATGACTTAGTTAAGTATACAGTATAATTCCCTTAGTGTAAAGGTTTTCATGAAAAAAGAGAGGATAGTATCCCCTCTTTTTTAGACCATACATTATTTAGGTACTTATTTTGAACCAAGCATCATACGGTCACTTAACGCACCTTCGCCAGCTACTTCAAATTTTTGTAACAAATCAGCAACTGTTAATTTTTTCTTTTCTTCCCCTTTTACATCATAGATAATACGACCCGCGTCCATCATGATAAGGCGATTACCAAAGCGCAATGCATCACGCATGTTATGCGTAATCATAAGCGTTGTTAAGTTATGTTCTGAAACAAGTTTATCTGTCAATTGTAATACATTTTCAGCCGTCTTAGGATCCAGTGCTGCTGTATGTTCATCCAACAATAGTAAATCAGGACGAAGCATAGTAGCCATAAGCAATGTAATAGATTGACGTTGACCACCAGATAAAAGACCCATACGAGCAGATAAACGTTCTTCAAGACCTAACCCTAATAATGCAAGGCGTTCTTTAAAGAATGCTTGTTCACTATCTTTAAAAGCCCATTTAAGACCTAAGTTTTTACCACGGCGCATAGCAAGGATTAAATTTTCTTCAATTTGCATATTGCCTGCCGTACCAACCATAGGATCTTGGAATACACGGCCGATGTATTTAGCACGTTTGTATTCAGGCATTTTTGTTACATCAATATTGTTGATGGTAATACTACCTTCATCTACAGGGAACACACCGGCGATAGAATTAAGCAAAGTACTTTTACCAGCACCATTACCACCAATAACTGTACAGAAGTCCCCTTCTTCTAGATGAAGATCTATACCTTGTAATGCTGTTTTTTCATTAATTGTGCCCTTAAAGAAGGTCTTTACCATATTTTTTACTTCTAACATAGTGTCCTCCTTAACGAGCTAACCATTTGGCTTTCAATGTAGGCAAAGAAAGTGCAATGGCAACGAGAATAGCAGTAAATAATTTTAAATCGTTTGGTGGCATACCCATGTAAAGTACAGCCGCAATAACGATACGATATACAATGGAACCAAGTACTACAGCAACGAGGCTACGAACAAAGGATTTTGTACCAAATACAACCTCACCGATGATAACAGAGGCCAAACCGATAACGATGGTACCAATACCCATGCCTACATCGGCAAAGCCTTGGAATTGACCGATAAGCGCACCAGACATCCCAACGAAACCGTTGGAAATCAATAGGCCAAGTACAATCATATTATCCGTATTAACACCTTGAGCACGAATCATTTGAGGGTTAACACCGGTAGCACGTAATGCTGTACCGATTTCAGTACCAAAGAACCAGAATAGTAATAAACATACAACAATAGCTACGATAATACCAACAATGGCAGCAGACCACATGATTGGAGTATGCAATACACTACCGAGAATAGTGTATACCGTATCCATGCGAAGCAAGGATACGTTTGCTTTCCCCATAATATGAAGGTTAATGGAGTACAAAGCAATCATTGTCAAAATACCAGCTAATAGTGCAGGAATTTTTAACTTTGTATGAATCCAGCCTGTTACAGCACCTGCTATCATACCGCCTACACCAGCAATCAAAATAGAAAGGATTGGGTTCATACCACTTGTAATTAAAATGGCGGAAATGGCCGCCCCCATTGGAAATGTCCCTTCAACAGTCAAATCGGCCACATCAAGGACGCGGAAGGTGATGAATACACCAACCGCTAACAAAGACCATAAAAGCCCTGTCGTTATGGTGCCTACCACTAAATCTAACATTAAAATCTCCTCTATTATTTCATATCTTTACGAAGTGCATCAGGAATAGTGATCCCTAATTTTTTAGCTCGTTCTTCGTTAACAGTTAGTTTAATATCTTTTTGAGTTTCAATAGCCATATCACTAACTTTGGCTTCGCCGGAAAGAACTTTAGCGGCCATCAAACCTGTTTGATACCCTAATTTATAGTAATCTACAGAATATGTCGCTACACCACCAGTCATTGTCATGCCTTCGTCAGCTGCAAATACTGGAATTTTAGCAGCATCTGTAATTTGTGCTAAGTTAGCCATAGCAGATGCTAATACATTATCTGTTGGTGTATAAATAGCTTGTACATCTTGATTTACAAGATTTGTTGCTGCTTGTTGGATATCGTTTACGTTGGAAACAGTAGCTTCTACAACTGTAATACCTTTTGTAGCAGCATAGGCTTTCATTTTTTCAACTTGTAATTGAGAGTTGATTTCAGAGGATGTGTAAATCGCACCAATACGTTTAACATTTGGAACTAAAGCGATGATAAGATCTACCTCTTTTTCAACAGGTGTCATATCAGAAGTACCAGTTACGTTGCCACCTGGGTGTTCGTTAGATTGAACAAGTTTAGCTGTCACATAATCTGTAATAGCTGTCCCCATAATTGGCATATCATGAGAGGCATTTGCCATCGTTTGAGCCGCTGGTGTTGCGATTGCTAATACTAAATCCTTTTTATCAGAAACGAAACGTTGTGCAATGCTGTTCAAATTAGATTGGTCAGCTTGTGCATTTTGTTGGTCGATTTTAATGTTTTCCCCATCTTTAAAGCCTTTAGATGCAAGACCATCTACAAAGCCCTTATTAGCAGCATCAAGAGATGGATGTTCTACTAATTGAATCACACCAATTTTCTTTTGTTCACCAGTAGTAGTATTAGAACCACAACCAGCTACCATTGCCATGACAGTGATGGCACTAAGTGCCACTGCAATACTTTTTTTCCAGTTCATTTGTAACTCCTTACCAGTTAAGTACTAAATCATAGTTGCTTTGTTCACCAAATCCTCTGGTAAGGTGATGCCCAATTTTTGTAATTTATCTTTATTGACAACTAATTTGAATTCTTTTTGCATTTCAATCGGCATATCTTCGACTTTAGCTTCACCAGTTAACACCTTAGCTGCCATCAAACCTGTTTGATAACCAAGTTTATAGTAATCTACAGACAAGGACATAACAGCACCACCTTTTACGTGGTTATCCTCGCCACCAAATACAGGAATTTTTGCAGGATCGGTAATCGCTACTAGATTACTCATAGCCGATGCTACCACATTATCTGTTGGTACATAAATAGCATCAACACGTTGAGACACAAGATTTTGTGCAGCTTGTTGAATATCGTTTACATTAGAAACTGTAACTTCTTCAACCTTAATACCCTTTGTCGCTGCGTAAGCTTTCATTTTCTCAACTTGAATTTGAGAATTCACTTCGCTAGAGCTATAAATAGTTCCGATTGTTTTAGCATTTGGTAATACTTTTAAAATCAAATCTACTTGTTGCTCTACAGGATTCATATCTGATGTACCAGAAACGTTACCACCTGGATGTTCATTAGATTTAACAAGTTTAGCCGCCTCGTAATCAGTAATCGCAGTACCCAAGATTGGAATATCATGAGTTGCGTTCGCCATGGATTGCGCTGCAGGTGTAGCAATCGCTAAAATTAAATTCTTACGATCCGATACAAAACGTTGTGCAATACTATTTAAGTTAGATTGATCAGCTTGCGCATTTTGTTGATCAAATGTAATTTTGTCTGCTAACCCTTTTTCTTTAAGAGCATCAACAAAACCTTTATTGGCTGCATCTAGTGCTGGATGTTCTACCAGTTGTACAACACCAACCTTGTATTCACCATTTGATGTCGTTCCATTCGTGCCACAGCCTGTGAAAGCCATCAATGCTGCCGCCGTAAGCGCAAGGGCAAAGCCTTTTTTCAAGTTCATGGGGATTTCCTTCCTTCATTCGAAATAATAATACTTTTATTATAAACAACTTTAATCACTACATCAACGTATCAGACTAAAGTATTTTACATTTGGTCTTATATAAAGCACATACTTTATATAAGCTTTATTATTTATTAAGCGAAGCTAGCATATCCTCTGTCAACTCATTGGCTGCCAAAATATACTCTTTAAGTGCCCCCTTATCAAGAGCCACCTTCATAACAGGCACTTCAAATGGGTCAAGGATGACACACATTAAGATTTCTCCTGTTACATAATAGCCCACCACGGCTTCCCCTTCATCTTCGTCTAACGTTTCACGTTTTACAGTCACACAATATGGTTTCATCACTTCCATAGCAGCCTTAGCCACCTCTTCACGAGTAGCTATATATTCATCTGCTTTTGTTTCAGGAATATCAAAGATATCAACCCTTACGGTCTTAACCTCTGTTGACTCTCCCTTCGCGGCCTCAATAGCAGCGCCTAATTCCGTTTGTTTCATCCTATACCTCACACAATATGGACTTTCACCAATAGTGAAAGTCCCATCATACTAGATTGTTTCATCATCTGCATTCAAGAATGCTACATAACAACGTTTTGCTTCATAAATATCGGCCTTAGAGGTAACCTCCCATGGAGCATGCATGCTAAGAACAGCAACGCCACAATCGATAACATTCATGCCATATAAAGCCATAATGTACGCAATGGTACCACCACCGCCAAGATCTACCTTCCCCAATTCAGCCGTTTGGTATGTTACATTATTCGATTCCATTACACGGCGGATAAAGCCCATGTATTCCGCATTGGCATCATTGGAACCGGATTTGCCACGAGAACCGGTAAATTTATTGAATACAACGCCCATACCGAGGTAAGAAGCATTTTTCTTTTCAAACGCAGATGCATACAATGGATCGTATCCAGCACTCACATCAGAGGATAGCATACGAGAGTTTTCCAATGTACGGCGTACATTTACAGAATTAGGTTTGCCCATCAATGTCAAGATTTCTGCTACAGCATTTTCAAAAAAACGAGATTGCATACCTGTAGCACCGACGGAACCAATTTCCTCTTTATCGACCAACAAACAACAAGTGGTACGTTTTACCTTATCGACTTCGAGCATGGCTACCAAGGATGTATAAGCACATACACGGTCATCTTGACCATATGCCAAAACCATGGAGCGGTCAAAGCCCATATCGCGTGCCTTACCAGCCGGTACAATTTCAAGTTCAGCAGATAACAAATCGCGTTCTACAAATCCATACTCTTTTTCTAATAAAGCATTGATGAATTTAGTAACCCCTTCTTTGTCCTCATCTTTTACAGGTTGGCTACCGATGAGTAAATCTAAGGCTTCACCTTCAATAACCTTCGCCGCATTCTTTTGCATTTGTTCTTGCCCTAAATGAGGTAACAAATCGGTAATGCAGAATATAGGATCAGTTTCTTTATCACCAATGTTGATATTAATTCTTGTGCCATCTGTTTTGACTACAACACCATGAATGGCAAGAGGCATAGCTACCCAATGATATTTTTTTATGCCACCATAATAATGTGTATCCCAAAATACTAAATTACTATCTTCATATTGTGGATTCTGTTTTACATCAATACGTGGGGAATCAATATGAGCACCAAGGATATTCATACCAAGGTCTAAATCATCGGTACCAATATTAAAGAGTGCAATAGATTTATCCATATGAGTATAGTAAATCTTATCGCCTGCTTTAATTGGCGTGTTAGATTTAATCAAGTCTTTTAAATCAACATATCCAGCTTGTTTTGCAGCTGCTACAGATTGAATGACACATTCTCGTTCAGTTTTGCCATTATCCAAAAATTGACGATAAGAGTCACCTAATGACATTACGTCTTGTAATGTTTGTTCATCATAATTATGCCAAGCATATTTACGTTCCATAATTTCATTCCTTTCTATAAAAGCATACATCACCTTATCTAGTATCTTATGCTTTTGACGTTTCTAATAATTCCTTACGACGGCGCTCATGATAGAGCCGCTCTTTCTCTCGGTTAATTTCCGATTTTTCTGTATATAGTCTACGAATTTCATCGGTGCTGTGACTTACAACCTTCGTTACATAAAACTTTGTAAGCCCCGACTTAATCGTGTATTTTCCTACTTTTAATTGTATAGCAAATTCGCCATGTTTGGGACAAATGCCAATAGATAAGTGCTTATCTCCTTGTATGCGTTCAGGCCGTGTCGTTTCCAATCGACCTTGACAATACGGGCAAAACGATAAGCGCACTCGTCGATCATGAACGATGCGTTTCTTCTCCTGAAAATTATCATACATAAAGAAGGTCAAGCCCGGAGGATATAAAAATGGATTGGGAGCTTCTTTGCGTATCAGATCATAATGCAATAAAGATTTCAGCAAATCTAATTTCTGACATATATATGCCGTAAATATAGCATCGTGAAGTGCATTATGAGCAGATAATTCTTCAGATGATATATGTAAATCCTCCATCGCATGAGCTACGGAATACTGTTGTGTCGTTCCATATCGTTGAAAGCTATATATCATCTGTGCATCAGCCCAAGAATCATAGTCGATACTCTTTAATTTATGAAGCAATAGATTTTCTCGCAAAATAAGAATATCGTCAGCCCCCCAAGACAAAAGCATATAATCCTTGCCACACCATTGTTGGAAATAACTATAGGCCGTCCTAAATGGGACTCCTCGATCCAAATCTTGACTAGTAATCCCTGTCAGAGCCTTCACATGCTTATGCATATGAAGTAAATATTTGGGCTTTACATACATTGTGAACGAATCTACAATCTCTAATTTTTCATTAAGTTTAATAGCTCCGATTTGAATGATTTCACCCGTCAATGGCATCCGCGCACGCTTCATAAAGCTAATGTCGTTGCTATATGGCTGATTCCATTCTAAATCAAAAATTATATAATCCATAACTTACGATTCCTGCAGTAATGTTTCAGCTGCCTTAATCACTTGTTCTTCGGTAATAATAGAAATACCTTTATATTTACCTTCTTTAATAACTTGTTTCATGCTTTTACCATTTTCGTAATGATCCATCGATTCAAGTACGATTGATTTTGCTTGGTATGGACCATAAAAAAATGGATTAGATGGTCCATAAAGGGCTACTATAGGGACGCCCTGACTAATAGCTACATGCATAGGACCAGAGTCATTTGTAATCAACAAGTCACACCATTTCATGGCCGCTGCTAAAGGGCCCAGTTTGAAAGCACCTGTAGCCACAATTGGTGACGTCTTCATCTGCTCCACAACAGGTTTTACCATATCTAAATCCATAGGACCACCAAAGAATACCGTTTTATAACCTTTGTTACCAAAATAATCGGCTACATCAGCAAAGCGTTCTGCAGGCCATCGTTTTTCAGGCACTGCACTGCCGATATTAAAACCAATAATCTTATCACGAGGCATAACGCCTTGGCTTTCATAAAAACGGAATACCTCATCATTCCATTCCTTGCAGGTTTCGATATGTAATCCGTGATTAGCTACGTCGGTGACGCCTAATTGTTCTAATACGTTTATGTACATATCGGCGGCGTGACGTGTCTTGCGATCAAGACGAGTATACTTCGTCATAAATGGTCTAAATAAAAAATGGCTCATCCCCGTCGTCACCTTACCGTGAATTTTCCACGCTAAGTATGATGTGCGTTCATTAGGATGCAAATTAATAACAATATCAGGTCTACCTTGGTCGTTAATGCGACGAGCGATTTCATTCAACCCTTTAATGCTATTATGACGTCCTTTTTTATCGACCGTAATCAAATCATCGATATAAGGATTGTATTTCATCACATCTTGTAACTTTTCATCAATCACATAGGTGATATGACTATGAGGTGCTGCTTTACGCAACACCTCTAGAAATGGAGTCGTTAATACTACATCACCTAAATGCATGAGAAAGGTTACAACAATACGTTTGTAATCAAGTTCCATCATAAATCCTTTCTCAACATTTCAGAATATACATCCCACACCGCATCTACTGGAATTTGAGCCATGCAATCTGGATCATCTACCAGTGGCTGTTCTGGAGTAGCCTTAGATGTAGGGGAAATAATAAGATGCACATGACTGCCACCATACGGACCAGTTCTATGTGGCGATGTAGTGCCAAATAACGCAATTAATGGTTTCTTTAATGCATTGGCAATATGCAAAGGCCCTGTATCAGCGCTGATGAAAATATGACAATGACGAATCAACTCAATCAATTCAGCCATGGTCGTTTGACCAACTAAATTAATAAGATTATCGCTCTTTACATAGTTTTCTATAAATTGACCTTTTTCTACATCATCAGGCGAACCTGCAATGACCACCTTTTTTCCACTTTCACAAAGGCGAATACACAATTCACCGAAGTTTAATAATGGCCATTCCTTAACAATCCATCGTGCACCAGGTACAACGACGACATAATCATCGGTTACACCTAGTTCAGAGAGCCGGTTACGAATTGCCCCTTCTGCTGCATGGTCATGAGGCATTGGAAATTCAATACCATCCACTTCACCACCTAAGGCACGTACGGTATCGAGATAGCGCTCAATAACGTGGTCATATTTATGAGCTCCTATAAGAGCTTTATTAACTAATTGGCTCCCCTCGCGAAGTTCCCAATAACCGTATTTTTCAGGAGAACCAGATAATAGAGATACAATGGCACTTTTGGCGATACATTGTAAGTCTAAGGTCATATCGAAATGACGACCATGTAGTTCTTTACGAAGATTCCATAAATAAGACGGCGATTTTAATTGTTTCTTGTCGATGATAATTACTTCGTCCACCCAAGGGGTACCTGGCAAGAGACTCGCAAATTGTTCATGTATGGCCCAGGTAATTTTTGCGTGCGGCAAATTTTGGCGCAATGCATATAAAGTTGGCAATGCGTGAATGACATCACCTAAGGAACTCATTTTTATAATGAGTATATTGGAATAGCCCTTCATAATAACCCCTCTATGAACGAAGAATACACATTAATGTGGTTCATCACAAAATCAATGCTTTAAAATCTTTTTCATGAAATCTAATAGATTGGATTCTGTAAACAGATAGCCCTTTACCCCTGCAGCCTCAGCAGCATCTACATCGCGTTGACTATCACCGATAAGAAAGCTATGTTCTACATCTACATCAAAATCCTTGATAGCTTGTAAAATCATACCGGGTCTTGGTTTACGACAGTTGCAATCAACGGCATAGCGTTCTACAGAACCTTCCTTGTGATGTGGGCAATAGTAGAAATGTAAGATAGGTGCACCGGCTTTAAATAGTTCATTCCCCATATAATCATGTAAAATTTGTACATCGGTTTCCTTATAATAACCGCGTGCCACCCCACTTTGGTTTGTGACGACTATCAGTTCATAACCAGAATCATGAGCTAATTTCAATGCTTCTTTGGCACCATCAACCCATTGTAAATCCGATATCTTATAGAGATAGGAAATATCCTTGTTGATAACCCCATCTCTATCGAGGAACAACACCTTTCTCATACTTTTTCCTTTACATACATCAAAGACTCTATCCATCCATTAAGATGAATTAACGCAAGTAACCTTCGTTATTATCTAATAATTCACAATATTCTTTTACGGCCTCAGCCAATGGTGTAAAGCCCTTATCATAACCAGCTGCCATTAATTTAGTTGTATCCGCTTCGGTAAAGCTTTGGTATTTACCAATCAACACTTCTGGAAATGGAATGTATTCAATACGCCCTTTACCATTATAGTCGATAACAGCTTGCATGAATTCATTAAAGCTGTGTGCATGACCGGTACCGCAGTTGAATGTACCAGAAATTTCAGGATGTTCCCAGAAATAGAAGTTTACATTCACCACGTCTTTTACATAGATAAAATCACGAGTTTGGCCACCATTTTCATAGCCATCTGTGCCTTCAAATAGATTGATAACACCTGTTTCTTGGTTTTTATAGAACATTTGGCGTACAAGAGATGCCATTTTATCCTTATGTGCTTCATTAGGACCAAATACATTGAAATAACGCAAACCTACAACTTGTGCTGTATATTCGCCTTCAAATTTACGTACATAACGATCAAATAATAGTTTAGAATATGCATACGGATTTAACGCTTCTTCTGCTTCCGGCGTTTCTACAAAACCATTTTTGCCACTACCATAAGTAGATGCAGAGGATGCATAAATGAAAGGAATAGCGCGATCTTGGCAATAATGGAATAGATTTTTAGAACCTTCGTAGTTGTTCTTCATCATATATTTACCATTATATTCCATCGTATCTGCACATGCGCCTTCATGGAAAATGACTTCAATAGGACCTACATTGAATGAGCCATCTGCAATAGCAGCATCAAAATCGTCACAATCAATATAATCTAAATAATCTAAACTTTGAAGATTGCGAATCTTACGACCATCTGTTAAATCATCAACGATTAAAATATCATTGCGACCACGTTTGTTTAAGGATTTCACAATATTACTACCAATAAAACCGGCACCACCAGTTACTATAATCATAATTTCCCCTCCTTAGCCATTGTGGCTATTTTCTTTACGATATCCGATGTAGAGTATCCTTCTTTAAATGATAGCACTTCTACTTCATCTACAGATTCCCTACCAACGATATCTTCTTTTTTATAATCGCCGCCCTTCACAAGAATATTAGGGCGTAAGTACGCTAATAATTCAGCAGGCGTATCCTCTTCAAAAAGGACAACCCCATCTACACATTGTAAGGCGCTTAATAAGGAGGCTCTATCCTCTTCGGATACGATAGGTCTTGTTTCACCCTTTAAACGTCTAACAGATGCATCAGAGTTAAGTCCAATAATGAGGTGAGCCCCAAGTTGTGCCGCCTCTTGTAAATAGGTAATGTGTCCTCGATGCAGAATATCAAAACAACCATTTGTAAATACAACGGTTTCGTCCATGCTTTGCCATTTATCAATTAACGCTTTCATTTCTTCTTTCGTATATAAAGGGCTAGATGTTGTCAATTGTCGCACAGAGCGCCATAACTCTATCAACTCTTGGCGATGAATTGGATATGTACCCACCTTGGATACGACGATACCAGCAGCACCATTAGCAATATGTAAGGCTAAGCGCATGGATAAACCACTTGCTAAACAAGAAATCATCATAGCTACGACTGTATCACCAGCGCCACTCACATCGAATACATCCTGTTGTGTGGCTGGATTATGCCAAGTTCGACCATCTTTTGCAACAACGGTAATCCCCTTTGCGGAACGGGTCCCAATAATATATTTAATATTAATCTTATTAAGTACTTCCTTAGCCGCCTCAATAACTGATGTATCATTATTTGAAATCACACGACCTAAGGATTCACCTAATTCTTTTACATTCGGTGTAATACATGTAGCACCATCATACTTGGACCAATCAGCACCTTTAGGATCCACGATTGTCTGTACATTGTATGTATTGGCTAATTCAAATACATGACGCAACAATGTCGGTGTGCAAACGCCCTTGCCATAATCGGATATAACAATACCTTGTAAACCACGTTGGCAAAGCCCTTCTAGCCACACGATTAATTGCTCTTCTTCAGTAGATGTAATAGGCTTAATGGTTTCAAAGTCCAGTCGCATCATTTGCTGACGATCACCTAAAATACGCATTTTGGTAATTGTCGATCGACTTTCATCACGGATGAGACCAACTGTATCAATATTATCAGCTGCCAATAAGTTATCGAGCACTCTACCATGGTCATCGACACCAGCCACGGCACCTAAATAAACATGGCAATCGAGATTAGCTAAGTTAGACGCTACATTACCTGCTCCGCCAAGCACTTCTTTTACGGAAGATACTCGATTGACTGGCACCGGAGCCTCTGGTGAAATGCGGCTTACATCGCCAAATACATAACGATCCACCATAACATCACCGATAACTGCAATGTTTAGGTTCGGTAATGAATTTGTCAAAAATTCATTCACTGTTTTTGTAATCATAGGTCCCCTTTCAAGAAATCTAAGATTTCTTCCCTATCTCGATTAATAATCTTCTTCAATAAGTTCGCAAATGATATGTCCCGCTAAAATGTGCATTTCTTGAATACGCGCCGTAACAGTGCTAGGAATAGCTAGTGTAAGATCGCATAATTCTGCCAATTTACCGCCGCCTTCACCGGTGAAAGCAATCGTGTGCATCCCCGTATTTCGTGCCATTTCCACAGCTTTCACAACATTTTTAGAATTACCCGATGTAGAAATACCGATAAGTACATCCCCAGAACGGCCTAACCCTTCAACTTGACGCGCAAACACTGCATCATAGTCATAATCATTGGCAACAGCTGTCAAAATAGATGTATCTGTAGTAAGTGCAATGGATGCAAGAGAACGGCGTTCTTTTTTAAAACGTCCAATAAGTTCTGCTGCAAGATGTTGAGAATCCGCAGCGGAACCACCATTGCCACAGAATAAAATTTTATTGCCACTATTCAAAGCCACAATGCAGCGATTAGCAATTTCTTGAATAACATCCATCTGATCCATTGTTTTACTAAACACATCAAGATGGTCTGTAAATCGATCCGCAATGATTGGATTTATATCTGTCATTATAAAATCTCCTTTAGTAGGCGATCCGCGTTTTTCCAAAATAATTTTTCCGTTTGTTCTTCTGAAAGCCCGGCGCCTCTAAATGCATCATACAAGCGATGCATATCTGAAATATCCTCAATTTCTGTATTTGGCTTAATACCATCAAAATCGGTGCCTAGAGCTATTACATCTTCGCCACCCTTATTGATGATATACAATCCGTGCTTAACAATATCATCGATGCGACTAATGGGTGAAGTCCCTAAGAAGGATTGAGCAAAATTCAAACCTATAACGCCACCCTTTTCACCAATTAGACGAATCAAGTGGTCAGGCAAATTACGACGATGAGCTGTCACTTCTCGTGCATTAGAATGAGATGCAATAAAAGGCACATCAAGAATATCTACTAATTGTTCTGTTCCTCCATCATTAAGATGAGAACAATCAACAATCATGCCTAATTCTTGCATCCGTTCCACAAATTCAACGCCTGTTTTAGTCAATTTCTTATGCGGATCACCCGTATTAGGTTCCCCTAATTCATTAGGATAATTCCAGGTCAATGTAATAAGTCGAACACCATCGGCATAAGCCTTATCTAATTTAGCAAGGTCACCACCTAGTACACCGCCCTCTTCAATGGATAATAAAGCAGCCACTTTATGGTTTTCATAACATGCTGCGATTTCATCATAAGAGCGCACATGACTGATATAATCACCATATTTTTCTATCTGACTATCAAACAATTGGCGCATAGATTCATATCTACCATACGAATCATCTTGTTCTTCTAAGTCTACAAATAATGCAAAATCCTGCAATCGACTATGTCCTTTAATAAGACGCTCAATATCAATTTTCCAGTTATTAGAAAATAAATCACCATCATGAGGGTGGTCGATTAATTGCATTATCGTATCACAATGTAAATCAATCATATATTCACGCTATTTCTTTGCTTTTTTAGCATCTAATTTTTTTAATGCTTTAAGTTCAGCCATAAAGCTGTCAATATTATCAAACTTACGGTATACAGAAGCAAAACGTACATAGGCAACTTGGTCAATATCTTTTAATTGTTGTAGTACAAGTTCACCAATACGATCTGTAGAAATCTCCTGATTTACTTCATTGCGAATGTCTCGCTCGACATTATTGACCACTTCTTCCATAACGGACATAGGCACTGTTCGTTTGTCACAAGAACGCAACAATCCATTTAACAATTTACCACGGTCGAATAATTCACGGCGACCATTCTTCTTTGCTACCATGAGTGGTACTTCTTCGATGATTTCATAAGTAGTAAAGCGGCGTCCACAATTAATACACTCCCGACGACGACGGATACTGTTTCCTTCATCTGTCGTTCTTGAGTCTGTTACCTTCGTGTCTGTATGTTGGCAATAAGGACATCTCATTAGCTAATACTCCTTTTCTAATCAATCAGCATTCCTGAAAAAGGCAGAATACACCTATTTTCTTATACCTTATATACTACCATATTTAGTAGGAAAAGTACAAAAAGAACCATATAATGCTACTTAATAGTACTGACTTGTCTAAATCTTTTTCATTTAGTATACTGTTATTAATCATAAACTGACTAACACTCACTTGTCCGCTCGATTGGACGTTATTGACTGTTAGTTGGTTTATTTTTTGTTATATGATAAAATTTAGAAAGTCCCCCATATAATACAAAGGAGTATTATATGGGGGACTTTTATGCACTTACGTGCTAAATCGTATGAAATTAACGTTTAATAGCATCTTGAACGCGTAACAAGCAATCACCAGATTCGATGCGGCTACCTTCACGAACAAGAATTTCTTCAACAATACCGTCGATAGGAGCTGTAATTGTAGTTTCCATTTTCATAGCTTCTGTTACGATTAATGGTTCACCTTTAGTCACAGATTGACCCTTCTTAACGAGAATCTTAACAACGGAACCGGACAACGTAGCACCAATTTCACCAAGGTTAGATTCATCAACTTTACGACGAACAACACCAGTTGTTTTAGCATGTTTATCATGAACTTTAATAGAACGTGGTTGGCCATTGAATTCAAAGAGAACGATGCGATTACCATCTTCATCAGGATCAGATACACCATTCATCTTAATAATTAATGTTTTACCTTTTTCAATAGTAACTTGAATTTCTTCACCACGTTTCATACCAAAGAAGAATGTTGGCGTATCTAATACAGATACATTACCAAAGTCTTTAGTAAATTTAGTGTAGTCTTTGAATACTTTAGGATACAAGCAGTATGCACTTACATCTTCATCAGTTGTATTAGCACCCATTTCGTTTAGTTCATTACGAACATGTTCAAAATCAGTTGGAGGTAGCACAGCACCAGGACGAACAGTAATAGGGCGAGCACCTTTCAAGATGATTTTTTGAAGTTTTTCAGGGAACCCTTGATATGGTGTACCTAAATGACCTTCGAAGAATTCTACTACTGATTGAGGGAAATCAAGAGTATCACCTTTTTCATAGATATCTTTTTCAGTTAAATTATTTTGTACCATGTACAATGTCATATCACCAACAACTTTAGAAGAAGGTGTTACCTTGATGATATCACCAAACATCATATTAACTTGGTGATATACTTTTTTAATGTCTGTCCACCGATCACCAAGTCCAACCATTTTAGCTTGTTGTTGCAAGTTGGAATATTGACCGCCTGGCATTTCATGTTGGTATACTTCTGTGTTTGGATATTTTTCAGCTTTATCAACGCCTCTGTAGTAAGGACGAATACTACCAAAGTAATGAGACATTTCTTCCATGTAGTCAATGTTCATTTGTGGTTGACGTTCAGTACCAGCTAAAGCGTAATACATAGAATTCATGCTTGGTTGGCTAGTGCCATTAGCAAATGCAGAATATGCTAAGTCAATAACGTCAACACCAGCATCTACAGCACGTCCATAAGAATAAATTGTATTGCCAGAACCTTCATGAGAATGCAAGTGAATTGGCACTGTTACAGCATCTTTTAAAGCAGATACTAAATTGTAAGCAGCTTGAGGTTTCAACAAACCAGCCATATCTTTAATAGCAATAATATTAGCGCCCGCATTTTGCAATTCTTTTGCCATTTTTACATAGTAATCAAGATTATATTTAGGACGATTGCTATCGAGGATATCCCCTGTATAACATAACGCAACTTCAGCAATCTTATTTTGATTACGCACTTCATCAATAGCTACTTTCATGTTTTCTAAGCCATTCAAGCTATCGAATACACGGAATACGTCAATACCATTTTTAGCAGATAATTGAATAAAGTTACGAACTACATTATCTGGATAAGATGTATAGCCAACAGCATTAGCACCACGAATCAACATTTGAAGCAATGTATTAGGCACTTCTTTGCGGAACATACGCAAACGTTCCCATGGGTCTTCATGCAAGAATCGATAAGATACGTCAAAGGTAGCACCGCCCCAACATTCCAAGGAGAATAAGTTTGGTATACCTTTTGCAACCGCACCAGCTACGCGTGCCATATCAATTGTACGTAGACGGGTAGCAAATAAAGATTGGTGCGCATCACGCCATGTTGTATCTGTAAAGAATACTTGTTTTTGCTCAGATAACCATTTACTGAATCCATCTGGACCTAATTCATCAAATTTTTGTTTTGTGCCAGGTGCAGGTGTTACATCTAATTTAGATGGTAATTGCATTGGTGCAAAGTCAGGTACTTCTTGAGGACCAGCACCGGAGTAACCGTTGATTGTTGTATCCGCAATATAGCGAAGCAATTTAGTACCACGGTCACGATCTGGTTTTAATTCAAACAATTCAGGATGATCTTCAATAAAGTTAACCGTGTAGTTACCGCTTTGGAATTCAGGATTTTCAAGAACGTTAATCAAGAAATGGATGTTTGTTTTAACACCACGAATACGGAATTCTTTCAAGCAACGAAGCATTTTACGAATCGTTTCTTCATTGTTAGGACCGAATGCAGTTGCTTTTACGAGCAAGGAATCATAGTAAGGTGTTACTACAGCACCTGTGAAAGCATTACCGGAGTCTAAGCGGATACCAAAGCCGCCGGAACTACGATATGCCAAGATTTTACCAGTGTCTGGCATAAAGTTATTCTTTGGATCTTCTGTAGTAATACGACATTGAATAGCTGTACCTTTACAAGGAATTTCATCTTGTTCAGGAATACCAACTTCTGGGCTATGTAAATCATAACCTTCAGCGATGCGGATTTGGGAATGAACAATATCGATGTCTGTAATCATTTCTGTTACAGTATGTTCTACTTGGATACGAGGGTTAACTTCGATGAAATAGAAAGAACCATCAGCAGTTACCAAAAATTCAACAGTACCAGCATTGACATAGCCAACATTTTTCATGACTTTAACAGCTGCGTCACAGACACGTTTACGAGTTTCTAAAGGCAATGCAAAAGCTGGTGCCATTTCAACAACTTTTTGGTGACGACGTTGTACAGAGCAGTCACGTTCATGTAAATGAACAACATTGCCATGTTCGTCACCTAAGATTTGAACTTCAATATGTTTTGGTTCAACGATAAGTTTTTCTACGTAAACATCGTCATCCCCAAATGCAGCTTTAGCCTCAGATTTAGCTCGATCATAAGCATCGCGTAAATCTTCTTTGCGGTGAACTTCACGCATACCGCGGCCACCACCACCATTTACAGCTTTAATCATCAATGGATAACCATGAGTTTCGGCAAACTCTTCCAATTGTGCAAAATCACGCAATGCACCATCAGAACCAGGAATTATTGGGATATCCGCCAATTTTGCTTGCGTACGTGCATTAACCTTATCACCAAACATATTCAAATGTTCTACATGAGGTCCGATAAAAATAATACCTTCTTCGCCACAACGTCGAGCAAATTCTTCGTTTTCAGACAAGAAACCATAACCAGGATGGATAGCATCAATATCATGTTCCTTAGCAATGCGGATGATATCTTCAATATCTAGATATGCATCAACAGGTTTTTTACCTTCCCCAACCAAATATGCTTCATCAGCTTGGTTACGGTGTAAAGATAATATGTCTTCTTTAGAGTAGATAGCTACTGTTTTAATACCCATTTCATTACATGCACGAAATACGCGGATTGCAATTTCGCCACGATTGGCTACTAAAACTGATTTAATTTTCTTCATAATTACCTCCTACCGAGTCTTATCGAATGATAGATTGCTTTGCATTGATATACATTTTTTACATGTATATCAAAATACATGTTTTAATTAAATACTTATCACTTTTTTTGATATCCGATTATGAATCAAATATACTTATATTATACAATAAATTTCAGATATTAAAAGCACTAATCATCAATATAGTTATATTTATAAATTATTTAAATCAATATAGAATTTCTTCTATTCATCATTTTTTCATATGTATTTTCACATATATCAATTTAAAATGAGATTATATTTATGTAATTTATTCATCACCTAAGAAATGTTGCATTAAATGATTCAATTGTTCCTGATCTCGAGCCCCCATTGTTTCTACAGCAGAGTGCATCGCTAATAACGGCAATCCTATATCCATGGTCCGCATTGGTAACATGGCCGATGAAATAGAACCCACAGTTGATCCGCCCGGAATATCAGACCGATTAACATAAATTTGGTATGCTACACCTACTTCTTCACATAGACCTTTCACAATCGCAATTGCTCTAGCATCACCTGCATAGGATTGACTACATGCTTGTTTTAACGTTACACCTCCATTGAGAACAGGGAAATTCGTAATATCATTTTTCTCTGGATAATTTGGATGCAATCCATGGGCTACATCAGAAGAAATCATAAAACCACGAGCCACATCCATATCCATATCATCACGACTTAATCCCAAACTACGATATACACGTTCTAATAAGTTTGGTAACAACATACCAGCTCCACCTTGTTTAGTACGGCTTCCGACTTCTTCATTATCAAATAAAATAGCACAACGAATGCCGTCTATTTGGTTTTTCTTTGCCTCTACAATACCAGCAAGAATACCAAAACAAGATGTCAAATTATCTAGCCGTGGAGAACTAATAAAATCAAAATCAGTTCCTACTAATATACCATCTGTTACAGGATAGAGTGTAATTTCATAAGACAAAATCTCAGATGGATCATAATTAATTTCTTCTGCTAAAAATTGATTCCATACCTCCACCTCGGGTTTTGTCGTATCATCATTGGGCTTCATCATAATGATTGGAAGCATTTCTTTTTGACGATTTAATGCTACCCCATCATTAACATTGCGGTTCATATGAATGGCTAAATTAGGAATAATGGCGATTGGACGTTTTGTATCAAACAAAACGGCATCAACATCATATGGATTTTCACCCTTTAAAACGACAGTACCTGCTGCACCTAAAGGCCGATCTAACCATGTATTTTGTATTAACCCACCATACATTTCAACATTAAGTTTGGTATATCCCTTCACATCAGTAATAGGATTTGGTTTTACACGTATAGCAGGAAAATCTGTGTGAGCCGATGCAATTCGTAAAGAGTGCCGATAGTCTTCGCCAACATGAAAAGCAAATAAAGTAGTGCCATATATGTTTACAACATAATTGCCAGACGTCAAGGACCATAGCTCCTCCAAAGATAGCTCTGTAAATCCTGCATCTAATAATAACTGTAAACTTGTATCTACCGTATGATAGGGAGAAGTACATCCTTTGATATATTTTATTAAGTGAGGATTATCAAATTTCATATGACCTCCTTCTCGATGATTCAATGTAAATAGTTATATAGATTATAAAATATATAATCTACTGTCATTGTATCATAAAAACGCCGTCCCACAAGGAACGGCGTCATGTATACATAAACGTATAGATATATTAAATTATAAATTACCACATACCAATAGCTTTCATCCAAATAGAACCTAGTCCCATAAAGATAATCAAGTTAATTATAGAGGCAAAGAAACCAAGTTTCCACCATGTATTTTGAGGAACATAACCGGTGTTAAAGATTACAGGAGATGGACCTGCAGCATAGTGAGTCAAAGACATACACAAGTTAGATGTAAATGCAATCATCAATAATGTCAACATTGGTGGCGCACCAGCAGAAATTGCAATTGCGGAAAATGCTACAAACATTGCAGAAATATGCGCGGTTAAGGATGCAAACACATAATGTGAATATGTATTAATAAGAACAGCAATAACAAAGGCTATAATCCAAGAACCTTCTGGAATATAACCACCTACAAGAACTGTGGCCCATTTAATAAAACCAAGTTTAGATAAGAAACCAGCAAAGCCCATCAATGTTCCCATCCATACTAATGTATCCCAAGCACCCTTTTCACTTTTAACATCGTCCCAAATAAGAACGCCTGTAGCAAGTAAAATAGATATACCTAAAAATGCAACCGTAGTAGCATCGAGTTGAGTAAATTGAGATGTTGCCCATAATATTAAAGCTAAAACAAATACACCAAGCATAACCCATTCTTGGAAAGACATTTTACCAAGACCTTTTAACTCTTCCCGAATCATTTGTTGTGCTTCACGTGCATCTTTTATTTCCGGTGGATATACTTTATAAATAAAATACGGCATAATAATCAATGCAATAATACCTGGAATAATGGCTGCCATAGCCCAATCTCCCCAAGTAATACCAATGCCAAAAGATTGAAGTGCTAATGCTGCAACTAATGTATTACCTGCCATAGATGTTTGAAACATAGCAGATGTAATTGTATTAACTTGGTAAATTGATTGCATCAAGAAAGAGCCAATTTTGCGTGGTCCCGATTGTGGTTCAGACCCAAACGCTTTAGCCAAACTTGTTGTAATTGGCATGATAACGCCACCTACACGAGCCGTGTTGGAAGGTGTTGCCGGAGCCAAAATTAAATCAGATAAGGCTAAGGCATACGCTAATCGTAAAGAACTACTACCAAAAGCTGAAATCAAATTATAGGCAATACGTTTACCTAAACCTGTTTTAATAAAACCACGAGAAAATAGGAAGGCACCTACAATCAACCAAATTGCTGAGTTTGCAAAGCCAGAAATAGCTTCCCCAATTTTTAAAGTACCGGTCAAAGCAGCTACCGTAATAACAACAATAGAAACACCACCAATCGGTAGTGGCTGAGTAATAAAGCCTACAATAGTAGCAACAAAGATGGCAAATAAATGCCATGACTGAGGTGTTAATCCCTCAGGTGTTGGAATAAACCAAAGGACCAAACCAAAGACCACTGGAATAATCCAATTTAATAGTTTTTTCATACAAATACCTCCTACATAGGAAAAAACTAAATTATATATGAAAAAAAGCTGTGCATCTCAAAGTATGCACAGCTCTCATCATCCTATAAATCCTATTCCGGTAAAGATACATCCTCTAAATTGGTTTTATCAATAGATTCAATATCTCCTTTATCGCAGAGATTTGCGATTGTTGGATCAATCGGCAAACGGCTCAACAATAATAGACCATATTTTTGAAGGATTTCTTCGATGTGGCTTTCACCAAAGATTTGATAATCCTTTCCATTATCTGGGCAATGGAAGTAAGAATAGTTTTCCACTACACCGATAATAGGAACTTGCATTAAATCAGCCATTTTAACTGCTTTTTCCACAATCATGGATACTAAGTCCTGAGGAGATGTAACAATAATAATACCGTCTAGTTTCAAAGATTGATATACGGTAATCGCTACATCGCCTGTTCCTGGTGGCATATCAACAAATAGATAATCAATATCTTTCCAAATAACATCAGAATAAAATTGTTTAACTACATTACCTAAAATAGGACCACGCCATAATACAGGATCTGTATCATTTTCAAGCAAAAGATTAACAGACATTACATCAATGCCATATTGCTTAGTTTTAACAGGATACATACCAACTTCATCAGCATAGGCTTTTTCTTTGAGCCCAAACATCTTAGGGATGGATGGACCAGTTATATCAGCATCCAAAATACCAACTTTATAACCTTTACGAGCCATCGTTAACGCCATCAAGCTTGTAACGGAAGATTTACCTACACCACCCTTACCGGATACGACACCGATAACATGTTTAACAGAACTCAATTCATGCAATGGAGCCGTCATATCTTGAGGCTGTTGTGCACCACCGCAACCTGCGGATTTAGATGGACAACTATTACAATCACTACTGCTGCTACCGCAACCCATAATCAGCACCTACTTTCTTCAAGGACTTTCCTCAATACTATATAGTTAGAAAATTATTATCACATTGTAAATATAATGAATGGTAAAAGCACTTAATACAAGCTAATATACCATATATCTACATTGTTATTGTATCATGGTATTTTAATAATTTTCAATATACATATATGCTTTACATATTCTAAAAATTTATTCGCCACAATATTCTTTTGTCAAAGCACAAAGAATTTCCATACCCTTTTCAATTTCTGGAATTGTTGGAACGGTATAACTTAAACGGAATGCATGACCATTTTCTACACCATCTGCGGCAAAGGCACCACATTTAATAATCCCCACATTTTTATTCATACACGCTTCAAAAAATTCGTCACAATCAACTGAATCAGGCATAGTCATCCATGCAAACATACCACCTGTAGGTTGCGTAAGATGAACTTTTGAACTAGCCTTTTCTTTAAATACACGCATCATAGCATCACATTTAGATTTATATACTTTGCGTACATTTTCCAAATGTGCATCATAATCAATATGGTCTAGTACATGAGCTACTACCTTTTGCGTAACCAAAGGCATTTGACCAGCTGTATTATTTTTTAGAGACTGAATAGTACTGATAACATCTTCTGGCCCCAATAAGAAGCCAACACGTAAACCTGCTGATAGTGTTTTAGAATATGATCCTGCATAGAGGACACGATTTTCTGTGTCAAAAGATTTAAATGTTGGGATATGTTCACCGGCAAAACGAATTTCACCATATGGGTCATCTTCATAGATAAACAAATCATATTTCGATGCTATGGCGTAAATCTCTTTGCGACGTTCTAGTGGCATGGTAATGCCTGTTGGGTTTTGAAAATTTGGAATCAAATAAATATATTTGCCTTTTCCAGATTTAGCTGCTTTTTCAAGTTCACCTGGAATCATACCGAATTCATCGGTTTTAATGCCGACTGCCTTAGCCCCCATATTGCGTACAGAATTAATAGCGCTTGTGAAAGTATAATCATCCATATACACTTCATCACCTGGTTCACACACGGTAATTGGCACTAAGCCCAATAGCTGACCAGCCCCATTAGAGATGATTAAACCTTGACCTTTTAAATTCATATGGTGAACTTCTGATAAACGTTTTAAGGTCAATTCTGCCAAACGTGCATCCCCTTGCATTGGACCATATTGTAAAAGTCCCATAGGGTTATCATGAACGATAAAGTCAAAAGCATCTTCGATGACTTTCACGGGAATTGCCTCAGGTGCAGGATTACCGATACCAAAACTAATAAATCCCGGAACACCTACACCACGTTCAAATACTTCACGAATGAAATTAGGCCCTTTCAATATGACACGATTAGGAAGTGAAAAACTCATAAAAACTCCTCTTTTATAATTAATAACATAAAATTATAATTTTTACTAAGCATTGGGATCATGTTCTCGTTCAGCTTTATGCTTGTTAATATACCTCTTATACACTTTCCATAAAAGAAAATATACAATACCAGCAATAATTACGATGATACCAAGGCGTCCCATATTTTCTTGAAAATTGACAATATCAGTACCTATGGCAACTTCAAGAGCTGTAGATGGGAATTTACCAATTAAATTTGCCACGATATAATCTCGAGGCTTTATCTTACTGATAGCACCTAATGCAGTAATAACGCCAGATGGAAAATACGGCAATGATCTAGCGAATAACATGACTACAAACCCGTTATTACCCGAAAAATCATCAACTTTCATTAGTGTAGTACTCTTAGAAATCAGTTTATTAGCTGCATCTCGCAAGAAATACCGCATAATATAAAAACTAATAACAACACCAATAGTTTCAGCAAGCCAAGAAATAATAATGCCAGGCCACATACCAAATACCAATCCGTTAGCAGTAGAAATAAAGATAGATGGCAAAAAACCTACTGCATTAACAAATATATCAAGGAGCATACTTACAATCATAGCCATAGGGCCAAAACCTTGTATATACTCTGCTATCTCTTCCATAGATCCACTCGTTGCAAGATGACACATAGTTGGATAGAATGTAGGATCCAGAATATTTATGATAACAAGTAAGACTACAAACAATATACCTGCTATTAGTTGTACAAATCCTTCACCAGAAGGAGAAAATTTACGTGTTTTCATAGTTACCTCGTTTAATTAAAACTAGTACTATTATAGCACGGATTCTATAGACTCCACATAAATAAGTCATTAGACTCCACATAAATAAGTCATTTTTTAGAAAATAACAAATTTTCTATAAGAAAATTAGCATATACAATTACAAGAGTTGTATAATACAAGTACATTCTAATTCATTACGAAAGAAGGTATAGTATGATACAAGTTGGTCAATCCGCTACAGCAACAGTTACAGTTTCCGAATCTAACATTGCAAAAACAATGAAATCAGGTGCTCTTGAGGTATTTGCCACACCTGCTATGTGTGCATTGATGGAAGAAGCTGCCCAAGCAGCAGTACAATCAGAATTAAATGATGACGAAGGCACTGTAGGTATTTCCCTATCAATTAGCCATGATGCTCCATCTCCTATAGGTGCTACAATTACAGCTACCGCTACAGTAACAGCTGTAGAAGGTCGTAAAATCTCATTTACAATCGAAGCATCTGATGGTATTGGTATCATTGGTAAAGGTACACATGAACGATTCGTCATTAACAACGAAAAATTTATGACTAAGGTCGGTGCACGAAAAGCATCAAACTAACAGATATAATGTAACTAAACTTATTAACTAGAAAAAGTCCTCCACAATCATCTGATTATGGAGGACTTTTTACATGCTATATATTTTTATATCATGTAAATAATTAGCAAATCTTAACTACCCAACCTTCAGGAGCTTCGATTTCGCCATGTTGGATACCAAGTAATGTATCATATAATTTTTTAGTAATAGGGCCCATATCATCCATACCAGCTGGAACCATAATAGAACCTTCTGGAGTATCGATTTGACCTACTGGAGAAATAACAGCCGCAGTACCGCAAAGACCGACTTCTGCAAAGTCTTTTAATTCATCTTTATGAACAGGACGATGTTCAACTTTCATACCAAGATAATGTTCTGCTACATACATTAAAGAACGACGTGTAATAGAAGGCAAAATGCTATCAGATTTAGGTGTTACCAATGCACCATCTTTAGAAATGAAGATGAAGTTAGCACCACCAGTTTCTTCTACATGAGTACGTGTAGCCGCATCAAGGTACATATTTTCAGCATAACCTTTTGCATGTGCATCAGTGATAGCATACAAGCTCATAGCATAGTTAAGACCAGCTTTGATATGACCAGTACCATGAGGAGCTGCACGATCAAAATCAGTTACACGGATTTTAATTGGTTTTGCACCACCTTTAAAATAAGGTCCTACTGGTGTAGTAAATACACGGAATTGATATTCGTCAGCTGGTTTTACACCAATAACGGAATTTGTACCCATCATATAAGGACGAATATAAAGACTTGCACCATGACCATAAGGAGGAACAAAATCTTTATTAGCTTTTACGACTTCTTTAACAGCTTCAATGAAACGACCTTCAGGTAATGTAGGCATTACGAGACGTTCACAAGATTGATTCAAACGTTCTGCATTAAGATCTGGACGGAAGCATACAATATGACCATCTTTAGTATAGTATGCTTTCAAACCTTCGAATACAGTTTGTGCATATTGGAATACACCTGCACATTCATTAAGAACAACGTTAGAATCAGTAATTAATCCGCCTTCGTCCCATTTACCATCTTTATATGTAGTCAAATAACGGTAGTCGGTTTCTACATAACCAAAACCGAGATTATCCCAATCGATATTCTTGCTCATAATAATGACCTCCATGCTTATTAATATATTTATAATCTTAACACTATGAACAAGTTATTTCAACATATTCTATAGAGCCTATTAAGGAGATTTATATTATAATTAACTTACAATATATGTATTTCATCTCTTAAGGAGGTATCTCTCATGAAAGAATCTACTAACCGTACCCTAATTACTAATCCAAAAAACATTATCTGTATCGGTTTAAACTATGCAGACCATATAGAGGAAACTAGTCTTGCTACACATGATTTTCCAGAAATCTTTATGAAAACATCCAATGCATTGGCGTCACATCAAGATATAGTTCCCATCCAAGATGAAAACCTTCATTATGATTACGAAGGAGAGCTCGTCATCGTTATTGGTAAGGCTGGTAAAAATATATCTCGTGAACAAGCCAAAAACCATATATTAGGCTATACCATTGGTAATGATGTATCAGCTCGGACCTTACAATTTAGAGGTACACAATGGATTCTAGGTAAATCATTAGATAACTTTGCCCCTATCGGTCCTGTTATTGTTTCACCAGATGATTTTGATTTTGACAATGCTACCATTACCACAACAGTAAATGGTGAAGTGCGCCAACAAGCTAAATTAGAACAAATGTTATTTAAACCAGATGCAATCATAGAGTTTGTATCTCAGTATATTACACTACAAGAGGGTGATATTATCTTTACCGGTACACCTAGTGGTGTTGTACTCGGTAAAAATGAAAGCAAATATGGTTGGCTAACATCTGGTGATACGGTGTCTATTACAATTAGTGGTATTGGTACATTAGAAAATAAATTTATATAACTAACTTAAAATACAAAAAAGAGATTACTCTAGCGTATACAATCACCCAAGAGTAATCTCTTTTATATTAGCTCATTATTATATTAGTTCAATGTATAATACCAATACACATAGAGTTCTATTTATGTTTCGATTCGAGATCTAGCAAATATTTCTTACGTTCAATACCACCTGCATATCCGGTCAATTTACCATTACTGCCAACCACACGATGACAAGGAATAATGATAGAAATAGGATTATGACCTACGGCGCCTCCTACCGCTTGGGCAGACATCGTATCTTTTCCTTGCTGTTTTGCAATCTCTTTACCTATATCACCATAGGTAGTAGTTGCTCCATATGGAATAGTTTGTAACACGGCCCATACAGATTTACGGAATTCGGTGCCTTCTAATTTAATAGGCGGAATAATAAAAGGTTTCTTACCACTAAAGTATTGATCTAGCCACATCTTAGTCACTTCAAAAGGACCTGTTAGTTGTTCGATATATTCCGCATCATCATAAGTAGGAGCATGGCTTTCATCTACAAAAAATAAATCTGTTAAATACGTTAATGTACCAAGCATTATCATCGTTCCTAACGGACTTTCATAGGTGTATTTATAATTCATAGTACATTAACTCCTTCTTAAACTAACAAATCATTCATAACTTTTTGTATGTCATTATTAAATGATACAGTATTTTCATGAATTTCAAAAGTAGTATATTATTTATCCCAATAATTTGTTGTAAATGTCATAATCTATATCCTTAAACACATTAAATACCACTTGTATTTTACTATTTGTTTCTTTTAAATATGTTCGTACCGTATCTATGGCAATCTGTGCTGCTTCTTCATTAGGGAATCTAAACTCACCAGTAGAAATACAACAGAATGCAATGGAGTGTAAGTTATAAGCATTAGCTAACTTTAAACAGGATTCATAGCAAGAAGCTAATTCAATTCTTTCCTTATCTGTTACACTTTCATAAATAATAGGACCTACCGTATGAAGTACATGCTTTGCGGGCAAATTATACCCATAGGTCATACGAGCTACACCTGTTTCCTCTGGCATGTCTAAATACTCTATCATTCTTTCACATTCCATACGAAGTTCAATACCTGCAAAGGTGTGAATGGCATTATCGATACATTTATGATTTGGAGCAAAACATCCTAATAATTGATTATTGGCTGCATTTACAATAGCGTCTACAGATAATCGAGTAATGTCTCCTTGCCACAGATAAATCTGAGTCTCTCGCTCTTCCATATCATTAATGGTTACGATGCCCTTTTCATGGGCCAATATATTTAAATATTCAGCCTCTATCTTCATCCATTCAAGAGGCATTCCACCAGCAGGTCGAATATTACATAAAGATCTAAAGAGAGTAAATTGCTCTTCTTCATTCATAGGGATATCTATATGTTCGTTGTGCTTCTCATTGTATTCTGCTACTAAGCCTTCAACCAAATAGCGTAACCGTTTTTGCTGTGTCATATGTAACTCCTTTTAGTATAGACTATACGTTCACCTATTATATAAGAAAAAACTGCTAGCACATACATATGCATATGCTAGCAGTAACTTTACTGTTTATAATATATCAAAAGTTATGGTCTTACAAAATCTTGACCACCATGATTGACCAAAATATCCCCATCTAATACTTTTGTGGTAACGTTTTGTAGGTTACCTTGAATTTGGCTCATCATGAAACGATATCCTGGACTATTTACATGTTTATTGAAAGCTGATTCATCGCTATAAATTTGAATTACATACCAGTGAGTCTTATTATTTCTTTCACGTAATACATAACCTGCCTTATAACCCGCATCATCACGAACAGCACGTTCAATATCTAGTTGATATTGTTTTTGTACTGTATCAACTTCATTACCATCTACAGTAAATTCTGTTAAGGTCACAACGGAGTTACCGTCATTAATCATAGACAGACCATCTTTTTTCTCAATTAACAATAAAGGCTGTACATCATATAGTTTACGATTTGTCAGTTTAGAGCCTACTTCATTAATATAATTTTGAAAATGCTCAGATTTACGATGTGTTTCTAAGGCAGCCGTATCTTTATAAACCTCTACTACATACGATTCAGATGGATTTCCTTTCACATGAGCTACATTCATAGATAATGTATTAGGCTCCTTAGCCATAGAGGCTGTTAAATTCTGAACACCTGCAGTATTATACACACCTTGTAATTCGTTCGGTACTTGGAAACGATACAAACCTACAATAGGGGCTGTATCTACTTGTTCTTGTTTATCAAATGTGAATGCTGCTAACGATGTACTCACACCCAATATGGCAATAGCAGAAGTTAGCAAAATTCGTTTTATATATCGCTTACTCATTAGTGACTCCTTTACATATATCTTGATAATTTCTCGGCCCACAAACCAATACGTTTATAAGTTAAAAGTTCACATACTTTTGATGTATAATGGCCAAATCTACGATAAAAGAAATTAAAGGTTAAATAGGCTGGTATCGTTCTGATAGTCTTAGGCATACGACGGAATATATTTCTTATGGAATATAACTCTTGATATATCCAAAGATATCCTTCTTCTAATTCCTCTTTAGACATACCAAGTGGCATTACAACTACGTGAGACGTATTGTATTTAGATAAATCATGATCAAAAATTCTATTTTGTTCTTCCATTCTTTTGTAAAATTCAGTTCCAGGATACGGTGTAACTATATGTGATGTAATAGTATCAATTTTCTGGCTAATAATCCAATCTAATGTATTTTTAAATGTCTCTGGCGTGTCTCCATCTAGACCAAATACAAAGCTAGCATTGACCATAATGCCACGCTTATGTAATTCACTAATAAGTCTTTCAAACTCTTCACGATTGTTTTGCATTTTATGAACACTAGATAAAGACTGAGGACTGATACTTTCAAAACCAATAAATAAACTCTGACAACCAGTTTCTTTCATCAAATCCATTAATTCAGGGTATTGTCCTATTTTCATAGTAACCGCTGCATTCCAGTTTAATTTTAAAGGTTTAATACGCTCTAAAAACTGTTTAGTCCAAGAAATATTACCAATAAAATTATCATCAATAAACATAATATGCTTTGTGCCTAAACTTTTAATATCTGCTAACACATCATCTATATTACGATTTATATATTGATGAGTTCCAGAACTATTATAGCAAAAATCGCATGTATGAGGGCAACTGCGACTTGTAGAAACAATGTTATACCATAAATAATCAGTCTTATCTATCATGTCATATGCAGGCGCTACGATATCATCCCCAGATGTTAAAGGCTTAGATACATATTCAGATTGTAATCTATTATGTTTCATGTCCTCTATAATTTGAGGCCATGTATTTTCTGCAAAACCAATACATAAGCTATCAAATGCATCCTTTGGCACAGAACTAGATGCAGTTGTAATATGTATACCACCAGCAATAACCTTAACACCTTTTTGTCTATATATAGATGCAATTTCAATAGCTCTAGGTAAAACATCTACAGTAACTGCTATGCCTACCAAGTCAGGCATATCATCAACATCAATGGGTCTAATATTTTCATTTTCAATTGTAACTTCACAATCATGTCGAATAATATTAGCCACTGTCAACAAACCTAAATGAGGGGACATGCGTATTTTTAAATCTGTATCCATAGGACGTTTTAACATACGCGGTTGAATCAATTTAACTTTCATGTAAAACCTCTTATGTTACATCTATATTGTTATATATTCAATTATTGTACCATGCTCCTCTATAAGCTTAACAAGATCTCTTCCCTGTAGCCATACAGTTGCATCATTTTGATTGGGATGGATACCAATTAAATTATCCTTATAATCCGCATCAATGTAGTAATGTACTTTACGCTCCTCATCGTGGAGTAAGCAGAATGGTGATACATGACCTGGTTTAATCTTCAAAATCTCCCATAACTCTTCTTCAGAACCAAAGGAAATCTTTTTAAGATTGTGGTCCTTACGGAATTGTTTTAAATCAACACGCTTTGAACCACGTACAGTAATTAAATAGTAATGCTCCCTCTTATGGTCTCGGATAAATAAATTCTTCGCATCCCATTCTGGATATGGCAGTTCTACATCTGGTTTATCGTCCATACTAAATAGCGGTGCGTGATCCGTAATTTCAAAATCAATATGATGGTCATGCAAACAATCATATACGCCTTGTTTATCTAACATGTAATACCTCTAACACATATAATGTAAGTGAAAGTAGCTTTTATATGCTATATCACTACATTTATTCTGGAACCTTATAGGTCCCATCAAATACAAATAATTCAGGATGTTCATGTACGAATGTATCTTCATAGATTCCATCATATTCATACACTACATCATCTTTTTTATCGAGGAAATCAAACAATTCATCCTCATTGTCCCAATCTTTTAGAATGTTCCATCGTTCTTCCCTATCAAATGGAACTGAGCCACCAAAGTAATCGATGACGGATTGCAAATTATCCGCTAGTATATCCATCTTAAATAGTCGTAAACCTTCTAGAGCATCTTCCCATACAATACCGGTAGAGTTATAGAAGAATTGGTGATGACCACCATTATTAACCTCTGCGAAGTACCAAGATATAGCATTAAGGTATCTTTGCTCTAAAGTAAAACCCTTTGCAGATTCTATATAATCATCATATGATCCATATATATTGATAGTCCAATACATAGGCTCATTAATGGTCCACACATCGTCTGTAGCCATGATTTCCTCAACCGTAATGGTGCGATGACGAGGTACACCTTTACGTTTCTTCTTTTTCTTTGCTACATATTCATTATAAGCAGAACACAATTCAGGATAATCAGCTTCACATCTTTCAAAATCCATTTGCGAATAGCACATATCAATGACTTCAAAGCAGTAGGATTTTATATCATCTAGTTTCGCTTCCGTAGCTAAACGTACACCTTGATCTACTAACCTCAGCATCTGTTGCATAGTATCCGATGTGTATGCTTCATTATTATCCAAAACAATAGCTCCATACGCATAGGCACAGCGATAATACCACACCGCATCACGATACTCTTCATCAATAGATTCTAATACCTTAATTGCCTCTTTTTCATTGCTATTATTGTTATAAGCTCGACCAAGCTCACCTAACAGAGGTACAGATAAGTTTTCTATACCTACACCATTTAATACATCAATAATAGTTTCTACTTTACCCGTATCATTAAGATCTTTTATGGTTTGTAATTGCTCCGCATCAGAAAGTGCTTTAAATTGTTCAACTGTTAATGCCATTATGTCACATCCTGTCATATTACATATATAGTCTTATTGTTAACATTATCTAGAAGCTAGCTACCACAAACAATATAGAATACTGGTATACCGTCTTCATTATCTATTAGACCATATCCTTCACATTCATGGCCTTCGTATTCAATACCTTCAAAGAATACGTGATCGCCTAATTCTTTATTAGCCATCAAATTGTGCAATTTAAAGAGCAACTCTTCTCTAGTAAAATATGTACCATTATCCGCTACAAGATGAGCCATAATTTCTACCTGCCACATGCCATCTTCTTTATCTTCTTCGCGTAACTCCTCATCGGTTACACGTTCATTGTCAAAGAGTTGGTCTTTACTTTCAATCCAAGCTTCATAGGTTACTAAAATTTCAGGTTCTTCTAATATATCGTCGTCATCTGCTTGATCATTATCTACATATTTCTTTACATTTTCATTGTATTCTTTGGAAAACTCTTCTCTACTATATGTATGTTTATTAAATACCCAATGTACTACATCATATGTAGGATAGTTATCCTCTTCGTATTCATTAGCGTCTTCAATATGGTTATCTTCTGTAGTCTTTTTACTATTTTTATTATCAAATACATTCTTAATGGTTTCAAATATCACAGGATAATCCTCCTTGTACTCTTTTGGCTTGATTTGAGTTAATAGGTATTTTACAACTTCACAACACCAGCCAAGTTGTTTATCTAACCCGGCTTCTTTCGTCATTTTTATGCCCGTTTCTATTAACTGTAATGCATTCTGTACATGTTCAGATTCGTAGCTTTCACCAATAGCTAACATCCCATGAGCATAACCACAACGATAATACCAAGACCAATCGCGATGTGCCTCGTCGATACGTTCAAATAAATCGATAGCCTCAGCCGCCCGGCCATTATTGTTATACATACGTCCTAAGGTGCTTAATAGTATAGGAGACAAATTATCGATGCCCATATTAGTTAACAGTTCCATCGCACGCTTACTATCGATGCCCTCTTGTTCATTAAGGAACTTAACCTTTTCCACATCACTTAATAATTGAAACTCTTCATCCGTAATTTCTTCTATACTGATATATAAATTCTTAATAAAGTCACCAAAGTTATCGGCTAACGGAGTTATTGAGTAATCACATTCTTGGTCTACCCGTACTACCTTAGGCTCACCGGTAGGACCACACTCACGATAATCGAGGAAAATCATGTCGTGACCACCAGAAATCGTATCGGCTACAACGACACCGATAGGGGGATATTTTACTTTTGAAATCCAAAACTCATTTCCCATCTTACCTAAAAGAGAGTATTTTTTATCTCTATCGATGCCATATATTCCTGTTATATATACACAATCGTCATCATCGTTAATAAAACAATTTTTCTTTACTACACCACCATTATGGTTTTTAAGTAGCTCAATATATGCAGCAGTCAATGTATAACCTAGATTTGCTTCAGCTGCTTTAATATCCTTATCAGTAACCGGTTTACCAATATAGGATTCAAACGCATAGTCAACATCATTCCAAAATCCGGTCCAATCAAAGTCTTTTAGATTACTCATAATACTCTCTCCTAATTTAAACCGATATAATCTAAATGTTTAATCACTCATTCATAGAATAAGTTTTGATTAAAGCTTTTACCTCACGTCGTATCAAAATAGTATCTACCATATAGGAAACAATGATATAAGGAGATGCATTTATAATCGCTATAGGCGCTAATATAATTGCCACCCATAATAGATCTAGAGGATATGCATACCACTTAATCTCTATAGTATTTAAAATGGGTATAACATAATCTATAACTCTTAATTCCCATTGCATTAATGGATTCAGTTCCTCACTTGTTCCTACCAGCCAAGCAAAGATAATCCCAAAAAGCAAAAAATATACTATGCCAACGGGAATTAATATCTTCGCTCTCTTTTTTAATAGATTACGACAAATCTCATCTTCTTCCTCTGGTGCTATATCATATAACATATTGCACTGAATCTGAATCCGTCTAAATCGATAGCGAATATACTTATACAAAATGTTATTCGGTGTATATAGCATAATAGGCTCCGCATATAAGTCATACTAACAAAATCATTGAAAGTATATCATCCATCTATAGCAAAATAATGTAAATCTTTGAATTCATCATCCCAAAATGTAAAAGAAAAGATATGGGTATCATCAAAGGTTTGCTCGCAATAGGTCACAGCATCTCGATCTGGTTCAATAATAGGCATACCTATCCGTGTTTTCACGTCATCAATAGTGACATTATCATACCAATCTCGTATTTCGTTATAAATGAAAGTAGAAATTGCATCTATATTCTTATGGTAATTAACAGCCAATAATTTTGCAGTCTCTACATTGGCATCTGTTGGAACATCATCCCAGCAAAATTGTATTCCTTCATAAGAAAAGGTGTATTGCTTTAACTGTTCATCATATATTATCCCATTAGTCATTTTCAGATTCCTTTACATAGCTTTCCATCTTCGGTCTTAAATCTAACACGATGTCCCACTCTTCCAATGATGGAACCTTATGATGTGCAATAAAATCTTCTATGATTTGTAATACCTCTTGATGTCCTAGCTCATTTTTACCGTATATGATGGCACCTTGCTCACCATCATTGGTTACACTAAGCTCTATATGTAATAAATCGGTATCTTGATCACTACAAACTTGTACAAAATTATACATTATATTATCTATTGGGATTGCATTTAATGGTGATATAACTACAAAATCCTGTTCTTGATCCTCAATAGCATAGAGATTTTGCTCAACCTCATTCAAGGTAATCCCTTCATACTTATAGTCACCCACATCAATTGACCAATCTGTATATGTTTTCTCATAGTTATCTGTCATATGTATCGACTCTCCTCTACGATATACATTAGAATAAGGTTTCTAATTGACCTGATATATCTACTATAAACTCATCAAACTTGCAAAGTTCCCTTAACTCTTGGTGTTCTGTATCATAACAACCAATCTTTTTAGACTTAGGATCCCATACAACTTGCCAGTCATTATACTCACCTAGTTCTTTAGATAAACGTAATAGATTACAACGACCTAATTTAAATGGAATCGTATCAATAAGTGGGAAGAACTCTATAGATATAAAATCAGAGTCTGGTAATTCAAAGTAAAGATGTTCACCTTCTAAAAAATTCACTAATGCTTTTGGTAATTTAAATAGCTTTAACTGATCCATTTTATTCTGTATATCATGGAACTCCGTAGGCTCTAGGGATTTAAAATACTCTGCCATTTCCATATCGCCTTTTTCAACGGCAATGCTATAGGGACGCATACCATCCTTTTCTGTGATGATCACGTCAGCACCATGTTCTACCAAGTATTTGCACATCTTTAAATCCACATAACGAGCTGCTACACACAATGGGGTTGGCTTGAAGGGATATACAGAATCAGGCTTGTTGTAATTAATATCTACACCATTATAAGTAAAGAAATCTAAAACCTCATAATTTCTATCTGTAATGATATTTCTGAAAGCTTTACCGCCATACTTCTGTACCGTATGGCCTAAGTCATGAATAATTTGTAGGTTCTCATATTTCTTACCATATAAAGCTGCTTGAAAAGCATCTACTTTCACACGGTTCAAAGCATGAATATTAGCACCATGAGCCACAACATAGTCTATAATCTCTTTATTACCATACCGTACCGCTAATAAGAAACTTGGATTTTCATCATCATTAAGATTAGCACCATGCTCTACTAACCAATGAATACTTGGCAAACAACACATGACCAGCGCTAGTTCTAAGGGTGCATGCTCACTATATTCATCAATTTCTATAGGTTGATTAATATCCCAACCATTGGTTAATGCATTTTCTAACGCCCTAATATTTCCTGTTACAATATCTGTTACGATGTAAGGCACAGATTCAAATGCACCTAAATCTTTTAACTGTATCATGTCTATCTCCCATGAAATATATTTTTAAAATGATTATCACTAATTACATTATATTACATTTATAAGTATGAGTGTATAGTAAAAGCCCTTCGCATAAGTGAAGGGCTAATCTATTATTTCTCTTGTACTTGTTTACCACTCATATGTTCAATAGTAATTTCAAACATTTGAACTGCTCTACCAGCATGAGCAATCTCTTCATCTACAAGCTGCTCACTAGGATAATATTTCATAGCAAATTCTTTTAATCGATCTATAGATTCTGAACCTGCCTCTAATAAACGACATCTCCCAAATACAACTACACTTTGCACATACGGTGCCCAGGATTCAGCTTCATCAATACGCTCATTACCATATACGGTAAAACATACCTTATCTGAAACTTTCAATGCCTCTACTTTATGACCAGCTTTGGCTCCATGAAAATAAATTTTCTGTGCAAGACTATCGTAAAAATAATTAATAGGAATAGCATAAGGGTAACCATTATCGCCATTCATGGCTAGAATACCTCGACGATTAGATTGTAATAAAGCTTCTGCAGCACTATGATTTATTTCATTTATCTTTTTGCGAACTGGTTTAAACATAATATATCTCCTAATTTTATTTATTAATCGTATTTACAAGATACATAAAAGTACCACTATTAGTATCATCAACTTTAGAATACTCTTTCCAATTTATTGGATACATACCCGTTAATACTATGGGTATTTCCATTCCACGCATTGTTCCTTTTCCTGTATTATAAGGTGGATCAATATAAATAACATCTATTTTTCCAAGATAACTCTCTTGCAATAGCTTTAGTACTTCTAGGTTATCGCCCTCTATATATAAATTTTCAGTATTGTCCCAATTTACGCTTTCTACTTGCAAGGTCTCCGTGTTTTTCTTATTGGTTTATTCGCTTCAATAATAGCAGCTTTTTTACCGACCCAGGTAGACTCATATGCTCCATCACTATCCACAATTTCATCAGAAAGCATTTGCTTTAACATTTTAAAATTTAAAGCTTTTTTCAACTTATCATCTACAGTACTAGATTCTGTAATTCAACCTTTGCAATGGACTTTCATCCTGTGCATCATAATAATCTAACCGAGAATCATTTAATTCCTTTCTTATCGAACGCCAGTTTTTCATATATAAGTCCATATAAGCAATAAAAGTAGCATTATGCGTACGCTCTCTCAAATGAATTAACTCATGTAGAATTACATACTCTAAACATTCTATTGGCTTCTGTGCTAATTGCAGATTGAACCATAATCTTTTCTTATCAGTATTACATGTGCCCCATCGAGTAACCATATACTTTGTTTGCCATGAGTCACAATGCAAACCAGTTATAGATTCCCATTTTGGAAGTAAACGTTCTATTTCTTTTTTCAATATCAGACGATACTGTTCACGCACGTAATTTTCTCTTTGTCTTACAGTACTGTCCTCGCGCATAGAAAGAATAGCTTTATCACCTTGTAGCACAAAACTATTCCTTTGTGAGTCTGGGATAAATGTTAGATAATATTGCTTCCCCCAGAAATACATAGTTTCGCCACTAACATATTGACGTTTTGCGCTACGAGGCTGCTGTTGGAACTTTTCAATCTGTTTTTTAATCCAGCTGAGATTAGTTCGAGCATACACCTCGATCGCCTTATCATCCATTGATGATGGTGCTGAAATTACAACATGCCCATCAGGTGGTTTAACCTGAAGGTGCATATTCTTAATATTCTTTTTTTGAATATCAATCGGTATGCCCGAAATCACAATTCTCATCTATTAATATTCCTCCTGTTTCTCAATGATTTTGAAAAGACGCTCAACCTCAGCATCATCATTGAGAATAGCAAATAACGCTCTTTTAATACGGTTTTCTTTTATAGAATCACCACGGAAACCGCTCATCTTACTACCCATAACTGCTTTATGAAGCTTTATAGCAAGTGCTTCACATCTGCCGACATTATCATACAATGCCTGCATAGCTTTACTCTTTCTAACGCTCTCAGGGTAATCTTCATTCTGTTCCGGATAGTCTACATTTTTAGCTAACTTAATATACTCATCAAGAAGTTCTTTATATGACAGTACTCCTTGCTGCCTATCCTGAATCAATTTATCCAGAATAGAAGACATCTTCTCATAGTACTTTGGATTGACAGTGACCTTTTCCACCATCTTACGACGAATGTTATTCTCAATAGCTTCAGCTGCACCTTCTTTTTGGCCTGAAGGAGTATCATCTCCGGTCATTGTTTCACCTTGGTCAACAACAAAATCAAGTAAAGTTAAGTCATCGAATTCTCCAATTTTAATACTATCTGAAGCAATAATATAATTATCGATAAGCTTACGCATATCTGGTTCATAAGCTTTGAAATCTAAGAAATCACCGCTCTTGTTTCCGATGGTCTGCTTTAACTCGATATAAAAATGAACCTTATTCTCGTAGTCATTAAGTTCTGTTGCAGTGCAAACATCTACCATGTATTGTTTTGCTTCTGCAAATGCACGAACTAAACTACTTACAAGCTTATATAATTTTTCACGAAGGCGAACAAAGATTTCACCCATGTCTTCGCTCATGCCAGAAACACCACAGAAATAGTGAAGATACTGTAAATCTTCTCTAGGCGCTTCGACACTCTCGCATAGCTCTTCAAGTTCCTCGTATACTTCTCTAAAATGCTTAATGGCTTCATCACCTCTATCTTTGATAAGTCCATCAACATCTTCAGGGGCATAATTTTCAAATGCACCGGAAGTATATTTGTCCATTGCATTTTTCAGGTCACCAAAAAGCTGTTTATAATCAACGATGTAACCAAACTCTTTAGTATCACCATCAAGTCTGTTTACACGACAAATTGCTTGGAAAAGTCCATGATCTTGCATACTCTTATCGATATACAAATACGTACAAGGAGGAGCATCAAAACCGGTAAGCAATTTGTCGACAACAATAAGAAGCTTCATATTTGCTGGCTGATTAATAAATTTGTCTTTTGCCTCGGTTTCAAAATCTTCAACCTTCTTTTGAATAGATACTTTTTCTGGAAGGTTATTAGGGTCGAGTCCTAACATGCGAAGATATATATCATACTTTTCAAAAGTTTCGGTTTCATCATCAGCGCTCACAGTATTAGTTCTTAAATCACCAGCCTGCGGTGTGTAAGAAGAGATAATCGCGCATTTCTTGAAACCTCTTTGCTGGAAGATTTCATAATATTTACATGCTGTATAGATAGAGTCGGCAACAAGAATTGCATTACCATTTCCATCCATCAAACGAGGTTTTAAATCAAAGTCCTGAATGATATCCCAAGCTACACGCTCAAGTCTTGAACGAGAACTATAGATTTTCTGCATGCTTGCCCATTTTTCTTTCAGCTTTGCTTTTGCTCTGGTAGAAAGAGTACGAGTCTTTACATCAAACCACTGGTCAATTCTATCATGTGCAGTAATGTCCTGTGGAATATCACGATACTCATATCTTAAATCCAGTACAACACCATCTCGTACAGCTTCGTTATATTTATAGCTGTGAATATATGTACCAAAGACTTCGATACTAGTTTTCTTATCTTTTTTAAGAAGTGGGGTTCCGGTAAAACCAATAAAGATAGCCTCTGGCATAATTGCCTGCATTGCTGCATGAAGCTTACCAGATTGAGTTCTGTGACACTCATCAACGAATACATAAAGCTTTCCTTTTGCTTTAAAATCAGCAGGGAGTGCCTTCTTTAATTCATCAATATATTTATCGTAGTCAGACTCAGTAGCCTCACCACCTCGACGACCAAACTTATGTACCAAAGAGCATAACAAAGAGTCATCATAAGAATTTAGCTTCTGCAACAAATCATCACAGCTCTTAGTTCTTGCTATTTTTTCATCTACACCTTTGTATGTTTTTTCAATCTGCTCATCAAGTTCGTCTCGGTCTGTGACAATAAGAACACGTGAATTCTCATCTTCACCATTAGCTAAAATCCATTTAGAAAGCCAAACCATAGTAAGCGTTTTACCACTGCCTTGTGTATGCCAGATAATACCACCACGTTGTTTTGCTAATCTGTTCTGTGTACGCTTAATACCATAGAACTGGTTATAGCGGCATACCTTCTTAATACCTTTATCAAAAACAACAAAGTTTTCTAAAAGGTCAATAAAACGTTTTTTATCGAACATCTGATAAAGCTGCTGTAAAAGCAAATTATCAAGATGCTCACAATAAGCCATGATACGTTCATCCTCCGGGTCACGCTCATCTTCATTTTCATGGAAGCCGTCTGGTTTCCATTCCATATAATATTTTTCACCAGTAAGAATAGTACCATAACGTAATCCTTCTGTTTCGTTACCAGCCATACAGAACTGCATTGTTGTAAAGAATGGTGCAATAAAGCCATCTTTCTGATTAGTCAGATTCTGGCGGATACCATTCGAAACCGAAACACTACTTTTCTTAAGTTCAATTACAGCCATTGCAATACCATTTACATATATTACAAGGTCTGGTCTCTTTTCCTGACGGTCAACGACAGTTACTTCTTCTGCGATTGCAAAGTCATTATTAGTAGGTGTAACAACATCCATGAAGTAAACAGTCTTTGGTGCACCTTTTGGTGTTTCCTTGACTTTTGCTCCATACTTCAAGAGTGTGTATACATTCCTGTTCGCATCATATAAACCATGAGTCATATCCTCTGATGCCTTAACCAATTCTGCAACAGCTCCATCTATTAACTTCTGGCTGTAACCGCTAAGGCGTAAATACGCACGAAGACGGTCTTCACGAATATTTTTATTTTCGACATCTTTTAAATTGCCTAAATAGTTATAATCAAGGATATCTCTATCCTTAAAGAAGCTAACCACACGGTCTTGGGTAGCTCTCTCAGGGTCGCCAATGCTCATGCGTATTTCCTCCTTATACTAATCTAATTTTTCCTGTTAGCAGGTCATCCATCATGCCGGCCTTAAGATTTTTATATTTATTGATCTTTTCTTCAAGTTGACAAATATCTTTTTCCATATCAGCCATCATGCTAGTAATAGCAATTCTTTCATCCTTTTCCGGAATAGGAATCGAAAAGTTTCTAACATCTTCTACCGTAAGATTATGTTGTGCACCAGCTTTTTCATTTTCAAATATCATTTTCTGCCCGTTAGGACTTAACAGGTACAACATAGCCCACTCTACTAAATCAGAGTTCTTAAACTTTGCTACACCAACAGCTCCGCCAACAAATGCACTTCTATCATTATTGAATAAAGCAGCGTTTCCGATTCTTCCTGAAATAGATATTAGTAAGCAAACTTCATCTAAGAGAATCTTTGGATATTTGTATGCAACAGAAATAGGAATGTAAAAATCTGTATCAAAATTGATTTTATATCCTTCGAAATCCTTATTCTGCAAAAAAGGTAATGTATTATTATAATTGACTTGTACTAAAGATGGTTTTATCTCAGCACTATAGTCAAATCCAGTTTGTTTTGTTACCAACACACACAATTCATCAATTGATTTAATATCCCACTTAGAGGTAAAACCTGGAAGTCTTTCATCACCAGATAAATATCTTTGCATCACCCCAGTTTTTATATTCTTCTTCTTTTCTATTTCCTTTTCAAACACACTAATAAGCTCATCAACATCACTCAAAGTTTCTGCTATTGCATTTTGTTCTTCTGTAGAAGGTAGTGGTACAAGAAAATTTCTAATTCTTTCTAATGCCAACTTTGGCTGAGCGCCTATTGTTTGAGTTGATTCTATTTGACGCTTTATATAATTGCTCATCAACCAATACATTAAATAATCTTGATTACATTTTATGTCAGTTATTTTATTTGCATTTTCAGTTAAATTTGCACCATTCAGTCTGGGAGGAACTTTACCAACAAGGCCCAACGTTCCTGCTACAGAAATATAAACATCATTATCATATATTTTATATTGCTCAATAACATCTACAACTTCTTCCGGAACATACTTAATATCGCCTTCATCAATATGTCCCATCATCATATCTGCAACTCTAATATACGGGTGTGAGTTTGGAACATCAGATAAAGAATAACCCTTTGGCAATCGTTTTCCACTTTTTACAATTCCTATACATGGTTCTATTTTTTTTATGTCCCAATCTGAAGGAATTAAACCAATTTCTGTTTCTTTCATCGAATTTACCATTTGAAGCCCATCCTTTCCAGATGATTCTTCACTTTATCTTCATAGTTAGATGCCTTCTTCATGAGGTCAGGAAGTGTATCTTCATAACGTTTTGAAAGTTCTATAATGCGGTCTGCAAGCTGATGAGAAATAGCAGCATACAAATCATATATTCCATTTCCGATTGTGTAATACCACTTTCTATTGACTAACAAATCAAGTATTTCTTCATCAGTTAGAGAAGCATATCTATCACGAGCCTTTTCATCTAAAGCTTTATCCATATCTTTAATAAGCTTTGTTGATTCTTCGGATTTCTTAGCAAGTTCGTATGCTTCTTTTAATTCTTTATAATCATCAGCATATACATCAGGCACAGGCGCCTCTGCGCGCGCAACAGCAAGTGCATATGCTACTGATGCCTTTGTCACAGTTCCTTTTTCTGTGTAAGCAACCTCTAATATAATATTATTGCTAATATAATCTACATAATCCTTCTTTTTCATAGGGAGCATGCTCTGAAACTCAAGAAGCGCATCAATCAAAGGTGTATGAACGTAGCTCATGATTTCATCCATTTTTTCTTGAATATCCTTACTCTTAACTTTTCCACCTTCAGCAATTTCTGATAAAGTCGAATCTTCTGATGAATCTTCAACCAACGTCATAAGTCTCGAGTCAGTTTCTGCAACAATCTCTGCGAGGTCATCCATAGCTTTTTTCTCTTCAGGGAAAAGCTCTGAAATAATAATAGATTTAGGAATCAATTTACCTTCCCATCCAGCAATCTTAAGCTCCGGATTTCCGTCAGCATCAGTTTTCTTTGTTTCTTTCATTATGTTCTCTGTCTCTCTTGCCACACCGTAATCATTCTCTTCAGAAATGATAAGAGAAACATCATCACTAAGCACCTCATTCCAATACGAAAGAAGTAACTGATATACATCATATTTATCAATCAGTTTGATACCCTCGAACTCATTCAGGATTACTTGTGCTAATTCCACAATAAGTTCTTTGGCGGATACCCCATCATTCAATGTTTTTAACTTCGTATCTGCATATGTTTTCCAATTAGCAAATGCAACATCAATCATCTCACCGTAAGCAGCAAATTCAGCATTTGAATAAGTTGTCTGACGGATTTCATCTTCTGCTACATTTAATTTATAGTATCCTTCACTGAATGTACTTAGAAGTTCTTCTTTTAATGTAGGAAATGCAATCCAGAATTTATCTAACGCATCTATATCAGCGGCAGGAATACCACCATGAATATGGGCATAGATATTCTGGATATCTTCAGGTTCTGAAGAATCAATATAACGAGAAATGTTCAGGTAATAACCATTTTTCTCTTTAATCTCTTTATTAGGTACAAAACGAGCATACTTCGGATTTGTTGTAATCTGCTCATTAAAGGTCGTAACAATACGATAAATATCCTGTTCACGAAGTCTATTTTTGCTACCATCTTTTACATATCCTTTTCCAGCATCAATCATAAAAATACCTGCACGATTTTCAGCACCTTCTTTATCTATAATCAAAATACATGCAGGAATACCTGTACCAAAGAAAAGGTTAGGAGGAAGACTAATAATTCCTTTAATCCAACCCTTATCAACAATAGTCTGTCTAATTGTTGCTTCAGCATTACCACGGAAAAAAACACCATGTGGCAAAATAACTGCTGCTTTACCGGTCGATTTAAGTGTTTTTAAGATATGCATTAACCATGCATAGTCACCGTTCTTTTCAGGTGGTCTATCTCCATAGCCAGTAAATCTATCGTACTCCTTCAAACCGTCTGACCAGTTCTTAAGAGAAAATGGAGGATTGGCAACAATATAATCAAAACGTTCAAGTTCAGAAGCATCATCACTTCTTGTAAACTGAGGGTCAGAGAAAGTATTTCCTGCCATAATTTTGATTGTTGCTTTGTTATGAAGTACAGCATTCATTTTTGCAAGACCAGCAGTTGAACCTTCTTTTTCCTGACCATAACCAGATATTTCAAAAGGGGCCTCTGCAAGTGCTCTAATCAATAAGGAACCACTACCACAGGCTGGATCGCATACTGTAGCATCACGGTCAGTGCATTTATCAATACCAATAACCTTTGCTAAAATACGAGATACTTCTGCAGGAGTATAGAATTGTCCCTTACTCTTTCCGCTTTCTGTAGCAAAGTTTCTCATCAAATATTCGTAAGCATCACCAATGATATCATCGCCTTCCGCTTTATTCTTTGAGAAGTCTAATTCGGGACGCTGGAAGATAGCAATAAGCTTTGTAAGCTTGTCTACCATTTCCTGTCCCTTACCAATTTTTGCTTCATCATTAAAATGAGCAATATCAATAACACCCTTCAAGCTATCGTTAACCTCAGCAAGACGAGCGATTATCTTATCTATACCTTCACCAATGTTCTTCTTATTTTTAAGTGCAATAAAGTCATCAAAAGAACAGCCAGTTCTCTTTTCAGGGTCAGAGTTCGGGTCATGAGCTTTATCAAAAACGGTCAAATCTCCGTACTTTTGTCCTTTGTATTTATCCGTTACATACTTCATAAATAACAACGTCAGTATGTAATCCTTATATTGTGATGCATCCATACCTCCACGCAATGCATCGCAGCTCGCCCAAAGTGAGCTGTATAATTCCGTTTTCTTAACAGCCATAATCCGTTTCTCCTTTAAGTTAAATCATGCTTATTCAATAGCACTTTTACCGCTCTTTACCCACGCATCAAGTTCTGAACATTTAAATTTCCATTGTTTTCCAATTTTATGAGCTGGAATTCCTTTATTTTTACGAATCCAACCTCTAAGCGTAACCGGTTTTATACCTAGGTATTCTGCGGCTTCTTCAATGTTTATCCATTTTTCATTCATAGTGTTGTCCATATCATTACCTCTCGAAGCTCATAGTTACAATACACCATTCAATATTATATAAATTCCGAAGGCAAAAAACAAGATGTTTGATGATATTTGTTGATATTTGCTGTCATTCTCGTGATTTTAACTAAATTAATAAAACTTTTTTATCGAGACCGGACACGTATATGTCCGGCCTTTTTTCATTGATTTTTCTATATTTTCTACTTTTCTAGCATATTAAAATGCCATTTTCTTCCCTGAAAACGGACATACGCATGTCTGAGGTTTCGGTTTTAATTTCTGGCATATTTAAGATAGTTGATTAGAAGTTTAACAAACTCGTCTCGGACAAGACATTAAACTGTCTGGCACAACTATCAATTCACCATCTTCGTGGCCACGTGGTGTGTTTGCAATTGATAGGAAGGTCTCACAAGTAAATATAGTGCCAGCTTAGCAAACTAGCTGGTCACCAATCAGAACCAACCGTAAAACGGGTGGTTTGCTCACGGGCTATAAGCCCGTAGTACTAGGCCAGCGTCTAAAAGCGCTGGCTTTCACTGCGTTCAGGCCGCATAGCCATTGACTCGTAACATTCCCCTTTAAGGGGATATGTATTACTTGCTACCCTTAAAAGGGTCCTCATATTCTTTTACACTAAGTTTATCTTTCATTTGGTCATGTAACTCTTGCTCACGTATATATTTCTTTACTGTAGCCTCATTTAAACCTACTGTACTAACATAATAACCCTCGGACCAAAAGTGTCTATTTCCAAATTTATACTTTAAGTTTGCGTGTTTATCGAACATCATTAGTGCACTTTTACCTTTTAAATATCCCATAAAAGATGAAACTGATATTTTAGGTGGGATTAATACTAGCATATGCACATGATCTGCCATAAGCTCCCCCTCTATAATCTTGACGCCCTTATATTCACATAAACGTCTCAGTATTTCACGTAAACTATTTCTGTATTGATTATATATAACTTTACGTCTATACTTAGGTGTAAATACTATGTGGTATTTGCATAATCATTTTGTGTGCACAAGGCTCTGTGTCTTTGTTGCCATATTAAATCACCTTTCTTTTGCATATAATGCTGCTTGAACACCTACATTATACTTAAGCAAGGTGATTTTTTTGTATAACTTTCGTTGTCGCACCCGCATAGCGGGTGGTTTTATGATTCGCGACTACGTCGCGAACCAGTCTAAAGACAATCATGACCACCCGTAAAACGGGTGGTTTGCTCACGGGCTATAAGCCCGTAGTACTAGGCCAGCGTCTAAAGGCGCTGGCTTTCACTACGTTCAAGCCGCATAGCCATTGACTCGTAACGTTCCCCTCAAAGGGGATATGTACTACTTGCTACCCTTAAAAGGGTCCTCATATTCTTTTACACTAAGTTTATCTTTCATTTGGTCATGTAACTCTTGCTC
>NZ_CAKQFJ010000017.1 GCF_934230905.1 uncultured Veillonella sp.
TAAAAAGTACTAAGGGCTATTTTAACTTTATAGATAGTCTATTCTAAACACTAATGCATATTGTCTTTTTGACTATTTTAGCAAAATAAAAGATTGCCTTTTTGACTTATTTTATAAGAAAATTAAATTGTCTTTTTGACTAAACTGATTTTATTAGGGTTTTTAAGGATAATTTTACTTGACATTTTATTTTGATATGGTAATATTATACATGCGATTAGCACTCGAATATTTTGAGTGCTAACAAGTGAGGTGTCATTATGGATGAAAGAAAACAACGCATCTTACGAGCGATTATAGAGGATTATGTAAAATCTGCTGAGCCTGTTGGTTCTAGGACGATAGCTAAAAATTATAATTTAGGTATTAGTTCTGCCACGGTGAGAAATGAAATGGCTGATCTTGAGGACTTAGGCTATTTAGAAAAACCTCATACATCAGCTGGACGGATACCATCATCAAAAGGCTATCGCTTATACGTTGATTCTATGGTGCATCAAGGTCCAGTCTTAACTGAGGATGTGAAACAAATCAACAATATATGGAATGACTCACAGCTATCGAGTAGTGAAATGTTATTGCATATGGCTAGATTGGTTTCTCAAGTAAGTCATAGTATGAGTTTATTATTGGCTCCGGGACATGATCAAGCACAATTAAAATATATACATATTTTAACTCTTGATGCTCACCAAGCTGTTATGGTTGTAATAACTGCAACCGGTGCACTTGATAATGAATTGATGTATTTTTCATCACCAGTGAGAGCTGAAGAATTACAACGATTAGCTATACAATTTAGCAATGCTGTTCAAAATAAGCTTTTACAAGATATTACATCAGATTATATTAGTGCCATTATCGCACATATAGACGGTCCAAAATCCGTATTGTTACAAATCGGAGAAACCTTATTAAGGGCCATCACCAAACGGCGCTTATTTTATTCAGTAGGTGCTACAGAGTTGTTACGTCAACCGGAATTCAAAACGGTAGAAAAGGTACAGCCTGTACTTTCATTATTAGAGGAACAGCAGGAATTAGGGCACATATTACAAGATGATTCAAAAAATCCGATTAAGATTAAGATTGGTTCAGAAAATCATATGGATGCATTAAGTGATATGAGCCTTATACAAACTGACTTTTCTAAAGACAATAATCAACTTGGTACATTGGCAATATTAGGACCTACAAGAATGGAATATGGACGCATTATAAATATGCTTTCTTATATGAAGCATATAATGGAAACGATGGCGAGAAATCAATTATAGAAAGGATAAGGCATGTCTGAAGAACAAATTAAAAAAGATGTGGTAGACAAAGAAAATACAGCAGAAGAATCTAACGAACAGACTGAAGCAAAGAATGCTGAAGAATCTGTAGTTGATGCAACTGAAGTATTAGAAGAATTAAAAGCCGATTTTGATAATCGTTATAAACGCTTACAAGCAGATTTTGAAAATTTTAAACGTCGTACTAATCAAGAAAAAGAACAGTTAGCAGGTTTTGTTAAAGGCGATGTCTTAATGGATTTGCTACCTGTATTAGATAATTTTGAAAGAGCTGTACAGGCTCCTGCAGAAGGGGATACAAAAGTATTCCTTGATGGATTCATTATGATTCATCAAAACTTGATGGCTATGTTATCTAAACATGGTTTAGCTGTTATCGATGCAGTTGGTAAACCATTTGATCCAAACTTCCATCAAGCAATTATGCGTGTACCATCAGATGAGTATGAATCTGATACGGTATGTGAAGTATTACAAACTGGCTATACTGTAGATGGTCGTTGTATTCGACCAGCAATGGTAAAAGTTGTTGAATAGATTATAAGTATTAGGAGGTCATATATTATGGCAAAGGTAATTGGTATTGATTTAGGGACTACAAACTCTTGTGTTGCTGTTATGGAAGGCGGCGAACCTACGGTTATTACAAACCAAGAAGGTGCACGTACAACCCCTTCCGTAGTTGGTTTTGCCAAAAATGGAGAACGTTTAGTTGGTCAATTGGCTAAACGTCAAGCTGTATCTAATCCAGAAAACACAATTATTTCTATTAAACGTCATATGGGTTCTGATTACAAAGTAACTGTAGAAGGTAAATCATATACACCTCAAGAAATTTCTGCAATGATTCTTCAAAAAATTAAAGCTGACGCTGAGGCTTATTTGGGTGAACCTGTAAAACAAGCTGTTATTACTGTTCCTGCTTACTTTACAGATGCTCAACGTCAAGCTACTAAAGACGCTGGTTCTATTGCAGGTCTTGAAGTACTTCGTATTATTAATGAACCTACAGCTGCGGCTCTTGCATATGGTGTAGATAAAGACGAAGATGGTAAAGTTCTTGTATTTGACCTTGGTGGTGGTACATTCGATGTATCTATCCTTGAACTTGGTGATGGCGTATTCGAAGTATTGGCAACATCTGGTAATAATCATCTTGGTGGTGATGACTTTGACCAACGCATTATGAACTATCTTATCGAAGAATTCAAAAAAGAAACTGGTATCGATTTATCCAATGATAAATTAGCTGATCAACGTTTAAAAGAAGCTGCTGAAAAGGCAAAAATTGAATTGTCTGGTGTAGCTAGTACAAACATCAACTTGCCATTCATCACAGCTGATGCTACTGGTCCTAAACACTTAGATGTAACATTGACTCGTGCTAAATTTGAAGAATTAACTGCTGATTTGGTACAAGCTACAATTGAACCTACTCGTAAAGCAATGAACGATGCTGGCTTATCTGCCTCTGATATCGATAAAGTATTGTTAGTTGGTGGTTCTAGCCGTATCCCAGCTGTACAAGAGGCCATTAAAAAAGTATTGGGTAAAGAACCAACTAAAAACGTTAACCCTGATGAATGTGTAGCTATTGGTGCTGCTATTCAAGGTGGTGTATTAGTAGGTGAAGTAAAAGACGTATTATTACTTGACGTAACTCCATTGTCTCTTGGTATTGAAACAATGGGCGGTGTATTCACTCGTATCATTGATCGTAACACTACAATTCCTACATCTAAATCTCAAGTATTCTCCACTGCAGCTGATAACCAACCATCTGTAGATATTCACGTATTACAAGGTGAACGTGAATTCGCAGCAGATAATAAAACATTGGGTCGTTTTAACTTAGATGGTATCCCAGCGGCTCCTCGTGGGGTTCCTCAAATCGAAGTAACATTTGACATTGATGCTAACGGTATCGTACATGTAAAAGCTAAAGATTTAGGTACTCAAAAAGAACAAAAAATTACAATTACTTCTTCTAGCGGTTTAAAACAAGATGAAATAGACCGCATGGTTAAAGAAGCCGAAGCTCACGCTGCAGAAGACAAAGCCAAAAAAGAAGAACTAGACGTTAAAAATAATGCAGATTCCTTAGTATACCAAGCTGAAAAAGCATTGAAAGATCTTGAAGGAAAAGGCGATGCTGCATTAATGAAAGAAGTAGAAGAAGCTAAAGATAAATTGAAAAAATCTATTGAAGTTGGCAACATTGAAGATATCAAAAAAGACAGTGAAGCTTTAGAACAACCATTGCACAAATTAGCTGAACAAATGTATGCAGCAGCACAACAAGCACAACAAGCTGCTGGTGATGCTAAACAAAGTGAACAAGGTAAATCAGACGATAATGTAGTTGATGCTGATTACACTGTAGTGGATGACGATAAGAAATAAGAAGGGTAGTATAACGTATGGCAAGAGATTATTATGACATCCTTGGTGTTAGTAAAAATGCTTCCCAAGATGAAATCAAAAAGGCCTTTCGTAAAAAGGCTCGCCAATACCATCCCGACGTAAATAAAGATAATCCAAAAGAAGCAGAAGCTAAATTCAAAGAAGCTAATGAAGCTTACGAAGTATTGTCTGATGAAACTAAAAAAGCACAATATGACCAATTCGGCCACGACGCCTTCAAACAAGGGGGTGGCGCTGGAGCCGGTGGTTTCCAAGGTGGCTTTGGCGGTTTTGGTGGCCAAGCTGGCGGTTTTGGTGATATTTTCGGTGATATCTTTGGTGGTATGTTTGGTGGTGGAGGCCGCCAACAACAAGGTCCACAAAAAGGTAGTGATTTACGCGAAGATATAGATATTTCATTTGAAGATGCTGCATTTGGTAAATCTATGTCCATTACTGTGCAACGTCATGAGGAATGCGACCATTGCCATGGCACTGGTGGTGAACCAGGATCTAAGGTTGATACATGTCCAAATTGTCATGGTTCTGGTCAGGAAGTTGTTATTCAAAATACACCTTTTGGACGTATGCAATCTGCTCGTACATGTTCTCGTTGTCATGGAGCTGGTAAGGTAATAGAAAAACCTTGTTCCAAATGCCGTGGATCTGGTGAGGTACTTGTAAAACGAAAGATAGATATCAAGATTCCTGCTGGTGTTGATAACGGATCTAGATTACGTGTTTCTAACGAAGGTGAACCTGGTATTCTAGGCGGTCCTAAAGGAGACTTATATGTTTATATATATGTACGACCTCATAAGGAATTTGACCGCAATGGAAATGATGTTATTAGTCGTGTAAATATTAGTTTTGCACAAGCTGCTTTAGGTGCAACTGTACAAGTGAATACCTTAGATGGTAAAGTAGAGTTGAAGATTCCAGAAGGCACTCAAACGGGAACTGCATTCAGACTTAAGGGCAAAGGTATTCCCTATTTACGTAATCCTAAACAACGAGGTGATCAACATGTTGTTGTAACTGTGCAAACTCCTAAAAAGTTAACAGAAAAGCAACGTGAATTATTACTTCGTTTTGCTAGTGAAAGCAATGAGGATGTTAATAACTTACAAGTTAGCAAAAGTTTATTTGAAAAAATTAAGGATTGTTTAACTAAATGAACAGCTCTGGTGCGTGAATGGTTAGTTCCTGCGCATCAATAGTAAAGGAGCATTTATGCAATGGATAGAAATATCTATTGTCTGCGAAAGAGTAGCCACCGATGAGGTGACTACTCTTTTTGACGATTATGCAGACAATGGAATTATAGAAGAAGATGTTGAAGATCAACCTAATTTAATACAATTAACTCTTTATGCCGATGCAGCATTAGATTGTAACACGATTAAGTCTGATATAAAACAGCGTCTTAACGAAGCCAACATCGATATTACATCAATAGATACACATATGTTAGATGAATCTACTTGGCTTAATTCTTGGCAACAGTATATAGAACCTACAGAAATACTACCTAATTTAATAATCAGACCTGCATGGCAAGATTATGATAATAAGCATAATAAGGCCATTATTGAAATAGATTCAGATATATCATTTGGTACTGGTTCACATGAAACAACAAAAAGTTGTGCTGAATTATTAAAAAAATATGCTGAATCTATGAATCTTGATTCTATTACTTGTTTAGATATTGGCACAGGTACAGGTATACTTTTATTAGTAGCTGCCCATTTAGGTATAAAAAATTTAATTGGAATTGATATCGAAGAATATGCTGCTAAACAGGCAAAGATAAATTGTGAGAATAATCATGTCATAGCTGATATAATCTGTGGTAATTTGGATGCGGATTTTAATGGCATTGCTCAATTAGTTTTAGCTAACTTAACAGTGGATCCATTAAAGATTTTATTACCTCAAATAGGTAAAAAAATAGATGATAAAGGTATATTAATTATCAGTGGCATTATTGATGACCGCTATGATGAAATTATGCCTTATATTAATGAATATTGGCAAATTATTGAGGAGCGCATTGCTGGACCTTGGCATACATTTGCGTTAACAAAATTATGAAAAAGATATTTATTCCTACACCATTAAATGAAATCATTGAATTACCAAAAGATATAACCCATCATATATTACATGTGTTTCGTCATAATATAGAAAAACCAATCACTGTCACAGGTAGCGATAACCGTTGTGGTATCTATCAGATTAATGATGAGATAAATGGCTTAGCACAAGCTAGTCTTATAGAATATATTGATACTCCTACATCTATGCATAGAATCATATTAGTGCAAGCTTATTTAAAAGGTGAAAAATTAGAATGGGTTTTACAAAAAGCTACAGAGCTTAATGTCGATACGGTATATCTTGTACCTACATTGAACTGTGTAGCTAAGTATGATGTAAAAAAATTAAAGTCAAAATCTAGTCGTTGGGAAAAGATTATGTTAGAGGCTTCTCAACAATGCGGGCGTACACAGTTACCTACGCTCGTTGTGGATGAGCCACTTTCTAATGTATTAGACATCGAATCTGAATCTTTAAAATTGGTTGCCTATGAAAATGAAGCGGGCTACTCCATAAAAGATGCTTTAAAGGCTATTAATAGTGATTCAACTAATAGGGATATCTTAATTTGTATTGGCCCTGAAGGGGGCTTTCAAGAGAAAGAAATCAATGATATTATAAAAAGTGGTGCTCAATCAGTTACATTAGGCCATACCATACTACGTGCTGAAACAGCTGCTATTGCTGCTGTTTCCATGATAAAATATGAATTGGAATTATAATTATTAAGTTATGCTGTGTTATTTACTTAGCTTTATTGAGATAAAGAATTGGGAGGTGCAATGAAAACCGTTGCCTTTACAACCCTTGGTTGTCGTGTCAATCAGTATGATACGGATGCTATGAAGGGGTTATTTTTACAACATGATTATGAAACTGTTGATTTTGACTCTAAGGCTGATATTTATGTTATTAATACATGTTCTGTTACAAATATGGGAGAGAAAAAGTCTCGTCAATTAATTCGTAAAGCTAAACGTCAAAATCAAGATGCTTATGTAATAGTTACAGGCTGTTATGCACAGCTTGACCCTGATGCAATTGCTGCCATCGATGGCGTTAATCTAGTAATTGGCACAAATAATCGTTCAAAAATTGTAGAACTTGTTGAACAATTAGAAACAACAGAACGTCAAATTAATGCTGTTCGCGATATCATGAAAGAGTCTAATTTTGAAGAAATGCCATTATTTGGTAATGAATCGGATAAATCGAGAGCCTTTATGAAAATCCAAGAAGGTTGTAATAATTATTGTGCGTTTTGTATCATTCCTTATACGCGTGGAAAATTAAAGTCTCGTAAAGTCGATGACATAGTAAATGAAGCAAAACGTTTAGTAGAACATGGGTTTCACGAAATCGTTTTAACTGGTATTCACCTTGGGAACTATGGCGTTGAACTACCAGGAAGACCTACACTAGCAAATGTAGTAAAAGCTCTCTTAGAAATCCAAAACTTACATCGCATACGTTTTGGATCTATTGAGTCTGTTGAAGTATCTGATGAACTTATTGAGTTAATGGCTACTAATAAACGTGTATGTCCACATTTACATTTACCTCTTCAAGCAGGATCAGATCATGTTCTAACTTTGATGAAACGACATTATACGCTTCAAGAATATAAAGACTTGATTACAAATTTAAGACATCGTATTCCCGATTTATCAATTACAACCGATATCATCGCAGGATTTCCCCAAGAAACTGATGAAGACTTTGATGAAACTATGAATACAGTAAAAGAAATTGGCTTTACTCATATTCATGCATTCCCATATTCTATTCGTGAAGGTACACCGGCCGCCACAATGCCAAATCAAGTACCAGAAGCTGTAAAAAAAGCGCGCGTAGCACTTTTAAATGATTTAAGTGAAAAAGGTTTACAAGCGTATGCAACCTCTCGTATAGGTAAACCAGGAGAAATTCTTATTGAAAAAGAGGAAAATGGATACTATACGGGCTTAACAAATGAATATATACATGGTAGAGTTAAATCAGATGGTCAGCATTCTATAGGTGATCTTATTGGTGGCACAGTAGTTGCTGTTGACAAAGATTTTGTAATTATTGAATAAGATAGAGGAGGTCCCCCATGAGCGACTGCATTTTTTGTAAAATTATTAATGGTGAAATTCCATCAAAAAAAGTATTAGAAAATGATAAATTCTATGCATTTTATGATATTGAACCTGTAAAAAAAGTTCATGTACTCATCGTTCCTAAAAATCATGTTGCTAATATTGCCCATATCACAGAAAAGAATGAAAAGTATGTTGAAGGTTTATTGCCATTTGTTCGTGATGTAGCAAAAGAGCTTGGTATTTCTAAGGATGGTTATCGATTGATTTTTAATACTGGCGCAAAAGCAGGTCAAACTGTATTCCACATGCATGCACATCTATTGGGTGGCGAGGAAATGGGTTGGCCTGAAGCTTAATGAGTTTTTAATAAGAAAATTATTAATTTTAAAGTATTAAGACATCAAAAAATATTGATTTGTAATAAAATTCTTATAAAATATAGTGGTATATATTGACAGAACCTAGTATTCTACATATAATATGTATATGTGCGTAAATAAAATTATCAGCACTTCCCTGAGATTAATTTTGGAGGGAGGGATATAGATGTCTGAAATTAAAGTCGGTAAAAACGAAACGCTTGAAAGTGCTCTTCGTCGATTCAAACGCTCCTGCCAAAAAGCAGGTGTTTTGTCTGAAGTAAGAAAACGCGAACACTACGAAAAACCAAGCGTAAAAAGAAAGAAAAAATCTGAAGCAGCAAGAAAACGCAAATTCAGAGCATAAGATGATTACCCTAATTCTGCCTTTTCATGGCTTCATGAAATTCAGGATTAGGGTTTCTTTATATATATTAGTTTTTTAGATACTAATATTTTTATTAATGATTGAGTCGTATAGGAGGTTACCATGAGTTTAAAAGATCAATTAAAAGAAGATATGAAAGCTGCTATGAAGGCTCGAGAAGAAGGCAAGATAGCTTTATCTGTTATTCGTATGGTCAATAGTGCCATTAAAAATACAGAAATAAATGATAAAATTGAACTTGATGATAATGGTGTATTAGGTATTTTAGCTAAAGAAATGAAAACACGCCAAGATTCTCTTGTAGAATTTGAAAAGGCAGGTCGTGAAGATTTAATTAGCCATGTTAAGGAAGAAATATCTGTTCTCCAAAAATATATGCCAGCTCAAATGACAGAAGATGAAATTCGAGATGTTGTAAAAAAAGCCATTGCAGAATGCGGCGATACCGTAAATATGGGTAATGTTATGAAACATGTTATGCCACATACTAAAGGCCGTGCAGATGGTAAATTAGTAAATACCATCGTAAAAGAATTACTAGGTTAATATTTTAGTAAGATTCTATAGAAATTTATTGACAAGAATTTTCTCACTATGGTAATATGTATTCAAGAAAATAATTAGTCAATGAAGACTCCACTGGATAGGTATGCAGTTTGTATATCTGTATTGTTGGAGTCTTTTTATAGTTTAGGAGGAACAAATATGGCTACAAAAGAATTATTGTATTACATTCCTGCAGGTCAATATGGTAAAGAAGGGGTTTTATCTTTATTAGAACAACATCCAGAAATTAAATTTGTATCTTTAGTAGGTATCGACTTAGCTGGTAATGATACAGATGAAAAAATCCCAATGGCCGCATTCTTTGATGATTATGAAGCATTCTTTGAAGGTCGTGCTGTTCAAACTGATGGTTCCTCTGTAGTATTGACAAATATTGCTACATTGAACAATGCTCGTGTTGATATGTGGGGCGACCCAAGTGTAAACTGGTTTGTTGATTACAACTACGAAAACATTGATGAAGCAACAGGTTTGCCAACTGGTACACTTCGTATTCCTGCATTCTTGATGCATAATTACCGCTATGTAGATTCTCGTTCTATCTTGAAACGCAGTTGTGACTATGTTCGTGCAGAATTATTATCCTTAATCAAAGAAAAAGGTGTACCTGGCATGCCTCATGTGAAAGCTGATGATGTGGTAGATATCGTTTTCACATCTGCTACTGAATTAGAATTCTGGGTAAAAACACCTTCTAAAACAGTTACTAAAAAAGAATTGTCCGTTTCTCAACGTTTGCAAGAGCAATACTGGCAACGTACACATGGTACTGTTCGTACAGCATTAGAACAAGCTGTAGAACGTCTTGATCAATATGGTATGGACGCTGAAATGGGCCATAAAGAAGTTGGTGGTGTAAAAGCTAAACTTGATGAAGATGGTCATGAATCCGTTGTATTGGAACAATTGGAAATCGACTGGAAATTCTCTGGTAACCCATTACAAACAGCAGATAACGAATTACAAGCTCGTATTATTGTTCGTGAAGTATTCCGTGAAAACGGTCTTGATGTAACATTTAATGCAAAACCAATTATCGGTGTTGCTGGTTCTGGTGAACATACTCACTTTGGTGTTATGGCAAAATTAAAATCTGGCAAACTTGTTAACTTATTTAGTCCAGAAGATATGAAAAAAGAATCTGCTAGCTCCTTGGGTATTGGTGCAATTATGGGTCTATTGAAACACTATGAAGCTATTAACCCATTCATCAGCTCCACAACAGATTCCTTGAATCGTTTGAAACCTGGTTTCGAAGCTCCAGTTTGTATTGTAACTTCCTTAGGCAATGATCCTTCTGAACCTAGCCGTAACCGTACAATCCTTTGCGGTTTGATTCGCGATATTGACAATCCAATGGCTACACGTTATGAATTGCGTTCTCCAAATCCTTATACTAATACATACATTGCATTGGCATTGATTTTCATCTCTGCATTTGATGGTATGAAGTATGCTATTACAAGTGGTAAAACTCAAGCTCAATTGGAAGCAGAACTTTCCAAAGAAGCTGGTCAAGATGCAGACTACTTACCTAAAGAACGTGCATTCCGTTCTGAAAAAGATGTATTTGAAGACTACACTCAAGAAGAACGTAACCAAATGTTCGGCGTAGCTCCTGCAACAGTATGGGAAAATATTAAAGGTTATAAAAATAATCCTGAACTTGTAAATACATTGGCACAAGGTGACGCATTTGCTCATGATTTAATGGATTCCTTTATTGCTTCTATTTTGAAACGTTGGAAACTTGTGTTAGCTCATCGTATTATTCCTAATAACATGGAAACAGTAAGAAAAATGGTTTCTATTCATACTGATAGCCGCAACAGTATTGATGACAAACGTTTTGCCGAAGTTAATGACTTACGTTTCTATCTTGCAAAAGATAGTGATGATCGCAAATCTTTGTTTACACGTATTGTAGAAGCTTTACAATCTGAAGATTATGATACTGCATCTGCATTACAAATAGAAATGAATGACAAAATGGAAGAATTAGAAGCTAAATACGCTAATTACAGCAAAAACATTTTCTAATCCTTTATATGTAAAAAAAGGTCCTACCGAATACCGGTAGGACCTTTTTTACATGCTATAACTCAATGAATAATACTGTTTATTCATCATGGCCAATAAATTTTTTTACTAATACTAAACTACATACAAGAACCAAAATAGAAATAGACCATATAAGTATATCTATTGATGTATCATGAGCTATAATAACAGATCTAACAATAGCAGTGATGCCTATATATAGGAAAAAGTCTAAAGGAAAGTGAAAGTTATTTTTAAAATACTTTACAATTAATGCAATAAATTCGAAGTAGAGGAAGAAGGTAATTAATTCTTCAATAAGAAAATAGTATGTACTTTCACCAAAAATATTGGCCCATGTAATGATTCCTAAATTAATGAGTGAATTAACTAAAGCGATACATAATGCTACGCCTACACCAAGTAAAGCTATATTTTTGATCGTTAAGAGTAGTCTAGAAATTTTAATCCACATAAATATCTCCAATTATAAAATTAAAACATATAAAAAGGCCGTACAATGTACGACCTTTTTATTAAGTAGTTATTAGATATCAGCTTTAATTGCTTCTAACGCTGCATCAAAATTAACAGCTTGAGTTACTTCAGGTACATATTCAACATATGTCACTTTATTATCTTTGTTGATAACCACAACACCACGGGACAATAGACGTAATTCTTCAATTAAGAAACCATAGTTTGTACCAAAAGATGCATCTTTGTGGTCAGACAATGTTTCTACTTTATCTACGCCTGCAGCACCACACCAGCGCTTTTGAGCAAATGGAAGGTCCATAGAAATAGTTAATACAACTACATCATCAGATAAACCTGTTGCATCTTGGTTAAACCAACGAGTTTGTGCATCACATACACCAGTATCAAGAGAAGGTACTACAGAAATCACTTTTACTTTACCTTCATAATCTTTTAAAGTCTTAGGTTGTAAATCATTTGATAGTACAGTAAAATCAGGTGCTTGTTGACCTACTTTAATTTCTGGGCCTACCAATGTGATTGGACCACCTGCAAATGTTACAACACCAGTACGTTTTTCCATGTTTCATTCCTCCTAAGAGTTTATATACTAAATAGATTAAACAATGTTTCTATGGTTAGTATATCATTTCTATCCATTTTAGTAAACTAATTTTTTCGATATAGTTTGTTATTAATTTTGGATATAGTTCACTTTAATGTTTTTGGTAGAAGAATTATGTAGTAAATGGTACGATAGAAAGAAAAAAGGAGGTATACGATGAATCCATATGCAATTTTCAAGGAATTTTTTCGTCGTGAAGGTATATATTATCTCATCGGATTAACTATACTAATCGCAATCGATGTAGCTTTTTTAATCGTACCACAATTAATTGGTAGTGCCATCGATACATTAAGTCATAATAAAGAGGGATTAACCCATTATATATTTTATTTTATAGGTTTATTAATCATTATTACTATATTGAAAGTTATATCACGTAGAACATTATTAGGATCTATCCGACGCATGGAATATTTATTTCGCCAAAAATTATGTGCTCGAGCGCTAGAAATCCCCACTACATATTATGATGTTAACGGTCCTGGTAAAGTAATGGCTTTGATGACAAATGATGTCACATCTCTACGCGTTGCTCTCGGTTTAGGTGTTATGATTATCGTTGATATCATTTTATATTCAATATTAGGCTCTATCATTTTAATTCAAAAAATAGATTTTGTCTTAGCCTTAAAGATTATGACCCCGGTTGTTTTTATTTTAGGTTCAATTTTTACGCTAGGAAGACGTTTGCGAAAGAAACAACGTCAAGCTCAAACCACATATAGTGATATGACAGAATTTGGACAAGAACTTTTTCAAGGCATGGATGTTATTCGTGCTTTTAATAAAGAATCGACTATAGGTGGATTGTTTAATCGTATCAACAAGAAAAATTATTCAGATAATATGAGTGTAGCCATTCTTGATGCTATTTTATCGCCTTTAACCATGATTGCACCTTTTATTTGTATTAGTATTAGTATGTATATATGTGGTTCATTAGCTGTAGAAGGACAGATGACTGTCGGTGAATTTGTTACAATCAATGCTTTTATTATGCTTATTATAGGTCCATTAATTTCGTTAGGTTCATTAGTAACTATAGTCCAAAAGGGACTGGCCTCACTTGATCGAATTGTAGATTTTATGAGTTTACCTGCAGAATGTAATGATACCGATGGCAAACAACTTGCTTTAGGAGATATAGATATAAAATATTTAAATTTCACCTATAATGAGTCTAAATCACCTGCATTACGTCAAATTAATATTACATTCAAAAAAGGAGAGTTTGTAGGCATAGTGGGTAAGCCTGGCTCTGGTAAAAGTACGCTTTTTAAATTGTTATTAGGACTTCAAAAAGCACCATCAAAAACTATTTATATTAATAATCAAGATATTACAACACTACCAATTGGTACTATAAGAAATTCAATTTCTTATGTGCCAACTCAATCATATCTACTAAGTTCAACAATAGCTGACAACATTAGTTTCGGCTATGAAAATAAAAATCATACTACCGTTGCTGAGGCAGCAAAAAAAGCGCAATTATATCGTGACTTAGGAAAAGATTTGGAGAATCCATTAAACGTATTAGCAGAAGAGGGGCGCGATTTATCAGGTGGGCAAAAACAACGGATCAATATTGCACGTGGATTTTACAAAAATGCACCTTACTTATTATTAGATAATTGCTTCTCTGCTTTAGATACCGTAACTGTAGATGAAATATTACAAGTGTTGCAGGATACAAAAGATAAAACCATTTTATGTATATCCCAACGACTAGAAGTAATCAAACATGCAGATCGTATAATTGTGTTTGATGAGGGCAGAATTTGTGAAGTAGGAACTCATAATGAGTTAATGTGCAAAAAAGGTTTATATTATCAAATGTATACAGCTCAAAATAAGGAGGTCCAATAATGAAACTTAAATATAATGATTGGCACCTATTTACATATCTAACGAAATATATTAGACCTTATTTATGGTTACTTATTTTGGCTAGTATGGCCCTTATTAGCAATTTACTATCTTCACTCATACGTCCATATTTATCAAAACAAGTTATCGATTTGGGCTTTGCTATGAAAGATTTAAATACGATTCAGCATTATGCTGGATTATATGCATTAACTATAGTTGGCAGCATTGTCTTTATCCTTTTACAAAACTATTTATTATCTACCTTTGGGCAGAAGATTATTTTTCATATACGTAGTACGGTATTTGAAAAAATTCTTCATAAATCCGCCGAAGATTTTCAGTCTTTGCCTATCGGGAATTGGGTGACTCGTATTACTAATGACGTAGAATCATTGCGTACATTATATACAGATGTATTGCTAAAACTCATAAGTAGTGCATTGATGATTTTGGGTATTTTAGTCTTTATGTATGCTATTAATGTGCCCTTAGCAATTGTTATGACTTTGTTGATTCCTATAATGGGGTTTATTATCTGGGTGTATCAAAAATTTTCCAGAAAAGCTTTTAGACAAGTTCGTTCTTCTGTGGCAGCATCTAATTCGAGTATCAAAGAATTATTGAATTACATATTAATTGTAAAAACATATTTAGGTGAACGAAGTATTGAACATCGGTATGATACCGTAAATCGCGAGTTTTTAAAAGCTGGTATATTTGAGGTTACTACCTTTTCTATATTTAGACCTCTTGTAGATGGATTATTTTTTGTAGCACTCATTGTTATTTTTACAATGACAAATCTATTAGATTCTGTAGCCGATGCCGGTACAGTATTCGCATTTATACAATATATGGATCGATTCTTTCAACCGATGAAAGAAATTGCAGATAAATATAATTCATTACAAAGTGCCTTAGCTGGTGCAGAACGATTGATTCCTATTTTAGATGAACCAAAGCGTGAATTAATAACTACTGTTCCTGATGAATTTAAATATATTGATTCAATTGAACTAAAAGATGTCTATTACTCTTATGATGACAATGATATATATGCTTTAAATAACATCTCTTTTAGAATCAAAAAAGGAGAATATCTTGGTATTGTTGGATTATCTGGTAGTGGCAAGTCTACATTGCTCTCATTACTAATGGGGATATTACGACCAACAAAAGGTGATATCTATATAAATGGTTATAACATTAACAACTATGATTCTTCTATGATTAGAAATATAATGGGTTATGTATTTCAAAATGCTTACTTATTCAAAGGTACCATTCAAGACAATCTTAATTTATATGATTCCTCTATCTCTATGGATACTATTGTGAATGCTACTAAAAAGGTCAAATTACATGATATGATTGAATCTTTGCCTGATGGTTATCAAACATCAGTAGGATATTTAGGGTCTCTGTTATCAGATGGCCAAAAACAATTATTGGCTTTTGCAAGAACGTTGATTTTAAATAGACCAATCTTATTACTTGATGAAGCTACAGCAAATATAGATAGTCATACGGAATCACAAATTCAAAAAAGTATTGAAACTATACGTGGCGAAAAAACTATTATTAACGTAGCACATCGATTATCAACTGTACAAAAAGCAAATAGAATTCTAGTTCTTTCCTATGGTAAGATTGTGGAAGATGGAACATTTGAGGAACTTATGCAACATAAGGGAGATTTTTACAAGTTATGGAATCACCAAAAATAGATTATATTCAATCAAAAGACAATAAGACTATAAAACATATTATCAGTTTACAACAGCGAAAATATCGTCAAAGATTTGGTGAATACATAGTGGAAGGAATTCGTGCTGTAACGGATATAGGGAACAAAGGATATTTGCGCTCTATATTAATTAGGGAATCAAAGCAAAGTGAATTGGAACCATTAATACAAAAAGGTTTTACTGTTTCTTCTATCTATATAGTACAAGATCCAATATTTAATAAAATTGAGCATTCTGTAAATGGACAAGGTATATTAGGTATAGCAAAAAAATGTGTTAATGATTTACATTCATTTGTAGTAGAGGATGGATTATATATTGCTCTTGATGGTGTACAGGATCCGGGAAATTTAGGCACTATAATTCGCACAGCTGTAGCTGTTGGTGCTAAAGGTATATTCTTGTTAAAAGGAACAGTAGATCCTTATAATGAAAAATGCGTACGTAGTACGATGAGTGCTCTTTGTAATATTCCTATTTTTGAAGATGTTACATTATCTGAATTTTATGATTTGGTAAAGGATAATACTATAAAAACCTATGTTACCTCACTAAATAATGCAAAACCATATCATACCATTTCATATGCAAAACGAACTATGGTTATACTCGGTAATGAAGGTAATGGAGTATCTAGAGACATTATTGAAATGTGTGACCAAGCTATTACAATTCCTATGTATGGTGATATAGAATCTTTAAATGTATCAATTGCAGCAGCTCTATGTATGTATAAGGTAAGAGAACAAATTTAATAAACTATAATGATACTCTGTCATCAATTATTAAAGATGACAGGGTATATTATTATCTATAATAATATAATTATCTATGATAGAAGAGTATATAAACTATGTGAAAACGATATAAAAAGTCCGTTCTCAGTATACAAGTATCGCTAATTTGTATTGATTTTATATACCTGTATTTGTTAAAATAACATATATCTTTTCTGGGTGAACATCGTTTTCACTTTTTTACTAATAAAGAGGCACGCATATGTCAAAATTAATCATAAATGCTGACGATTTTGGCCTTCATTCAGCTATAAATGAAGGTATTATAGTAGGGCATACTAAAGGTGTTATTACAAGCACATCTATATTGGCAAGTGGTGCTGCTTTTAATGAAGCAGTAGATATGGCAAAGGAATATCCAAAGTTGGGTGTAGGTATTCACATAGCTTTAGTAGGAGGAATCGCACCTGTAAGTGATCCTAGCGACATTCCTAGTTTAGTAACAAAAGAAGGTGTATTTGTTGATAATTATATAGAGTTTATGAAACGTATATATAGTGGCTCTATTAATTATGATGAAGTTAGAACTGAGATTACAAATCAAGTTTCTAAAATTATGGAGTCGGGTGTAAACGTAACTCATATTGATGGACACCAACATCTGCATATCCTACCAACCATTCTTCCTATAGTACTAGAACAAGCCATAAGACATAAAATTAAAGCTATACGGGTACCAAATGAAAAAATAACCTTTTTGAATGGTGTGCATAATCCTGTTCGCATTACAGGAAAATGTGGTTTAAGCACTGTAGCGTCCCAATCATTACCTAGTATTCGCGATAAAGGCGTTTATTTTACACAATACTTTTGGGGGATGATTAATGGTGGTGCTTTAGGTGAAACTGAGTTGCTATCGATTTTAAAACAAATTAGCTCTCTATCTGGTACGCATGAAATTATGACTCATCCAGGTATTAGTAATGAAGTACTAAGAAAACAATATAATTGGGGTTATCATTGGCAAGATGAATTATCTGCTATGACATCCGATAATATACGGAGATATCTAACACAACACAATATAGAACTTATTAATTATGGGGATTTACTATGAGTAAAATGATAAGACGTGGCATTTTTATGTTTGTGTTATTGTTTGCCGTATCTTTAGGAATTATTTATTATACGATTGATTTAGAATCCCTTAAAACAATAACCACTTTTAATGGTGAATCATTGTTTTTTGCGATTATTGCACTTGCTTTAGGTATGTATTTTGATGGATTAAGATTGCAGCGACTAGTAAAAATAGGTGGCTATCATTTATCAATCAAAGCGGTACTACGAGTTATTTTTAGTAATTATTTTATGGCTATGCTTACACCAGGTGCTAGTGGTGGTGCTGTAGCACAAGTATTAGTACTAAAAAGCTATAATGTTCCCATAAGTAGAGGGACACCAATTGTATTAATACGTACAGTTTTTTCAATTATGTTTTTAGTTATCATGTTACCAATCGTATTTCTATATGACTCTATAGAAATTCCATATATTTCAAGAGATATGTTGTTATTATTTTCTTTTTTAGCCGTATTAGCAACATTATTAGGAACATATCTTTTACAAACTATATATATGAGAAAATTTGTATACAATCTAGCCCAACATTTTAAGGCGAATAAAACAAAAGATTGGCTAATAAAACTAGAGACTTTAAATCAGGGACTTTCATTATTGTATAAAAAGCCAACACAATCCTTTATTGTTTTTATAGAATCTGGAGTCAGTTTATTATGTTTATATTGTATCGCTCCAGCGTTAATGTTTGCTTTTTCTACTGATATACCAATTATCACAATATTAGATAGAATGATATTATTAAATTTAATACTTTATTTTGCACCCACACCAGGGGGAACAGGTATTGCTGAAGGTTTATTCATTTTATTCTTCACACCATTTGTACCAATCGGTACTGTTGGTATTATAGCTGTTGCGTGGCGTGTAATCGCAGAGTATTTACCTTTTTTTATAGGTATGTATGCAGTATTAACTTTATATGGACGTCAATTTGTTGCTCAAGAAACATCAAATTAAAGTAAGGAGATTTAGTATGTCAAAGCCAAAAAAGGATAAATTTTATTTAGTTCAAGAAGATATTTTGCCTGAAGCTATAAAAAAAACAATTAAAGTAAAAGAAATTTTAAAGCTAGGTGAAGTAAAAACAATAAATGAAGCTGTTGAAAAAATGGACTTAAGTCGATCAGCTTATTACAAATATAAAGATTACGTATTTCCATTTTTTGAGATTGCTCAAGGAAAAATTGTTAGCATTACCGTATCTATGTCTAATGAATCAGGAATGTTATCAAGTGTCTTAAAAGCAATTGCTGATAAAAATGGTAGTATTTTAACTATTAATCAGGATATCCCGTTACAAGGCATCGCTAATAGTAGTATTTCTTTTGAAACTAAAAATCTACAAGGATCTTTAGAAGAATTACTACATGATATTAGAAGTATGAAGGGAATTATTAAGGTAGAAATATTAGGTCAAGCGTAGTTATATTACGGGGCCAAACATTATAGAAGAGAGTAGGACCATTATGAAAATCATAAAAATAGCTTTATTAGGATTTGGTACTGTTTCCCAAGGAACATTTAATTTATTGCAAGACAATGCTGATTTAATTACAAATCGTAGTGGTGTGACCATTGAAATTTCAAAAATCTTTGTACGAAATCCAGATAAATACAGTCATATTAAACTACCAAGTTCTGCGCAATATGTGACTAATATAGATGATGTTATTAACGATGAAACCATAGATATTGTTGTTGAACTAATGGGTGGGACTACATTTGCTAAAGAATGTGTAGAAGCTGCTTTAAAACATGGTAAAAGTGTTGTCACAGCTAATAAAGATTTACTAGCTGAAGCTGGACCATATTTATTTGACTTAGCATATAAAAATAAAGTTGATTTACGTTTTGAAGCTTCTGTTCTTGGCGGTATTCCTATTATAAGAACGTTATACGATTCTCTCGGTGGTAATCGCATTACTGAGTTAGTTGGTATTATGAATGGTACGACAAATTTTATTTTATCTAAAATGACTGATGAAGGATTAAGTTATGAAGATGTATTAAAAGAAGCTCAGGATTTGGGCTATGCGGAAGCAGACCCTACTGCAGATGTAGAAGGATTAGATGCAGCTCGTAAACTTGCTATTTTGGCTTCTATTAGTTTTAATCGTCGTATATTTTTTGAAGATGTAACAGTAGAAGGTATAACTAAGATTGATACTGAGGACATCTCTTTTGGTAAAGAATTTGGATACAATATTAAACTAATTGGTATTGCTAAAGAAACTACAAAAGGATTATCACTTAATGTATATCCTGCATTTGTACCATTAACACATCCATTAGCCTCTGTTAGAGGATCTTATAATGCTATTTATATTAAGGGCAATGGTATTGATGATGCCATGTTCTATGGTCGTGGTGCTGGTAGTTTACCAACTGGTAGTTCCGTTGTTAGCGATATTATGGAAGTAGCTCAAAATGCAGCTTTTGAATCTACAGGACGTTTTAAACCATTCTACTTCGATCAAAAGAATATTTATTCTCCAGGTAAAATACAATCTAGTTACTATATGCGATTAGCTGTTGATAATAAAACTGGTGTACTTGCAAAGATTGCTACAAAGTTAGCAGAGCAAAAAATTTCTGTTCTTTCCATCGTTCAACGTAACAAAGATCCTGAAACAGCAGTACTTGCAATTGTTACATCTAAATGTCCACATTCTTATATTTTGAATTTGTTAGATTCTTTTAATAGCTTACGCTCTGTGAAGGAAGTAAGCAGTATAATCAGAATTATGGAAGCGTAATATTATGACAACTATTCGTGTACAAGTGCCCGCTACAAGCGCAAATTGCGGACCAGGCTTTGATTGCCTTGGATTAGCTTTAAATTTATATAATATTTTTGAGTTTTCACCTGACAAAGATGCAACATCATTTAGCTATACATTTCATGGCTATGGTGCTGAAATTTTGGAAAAAGAAGACCCTAAAAAAAACCTTATTGGACTTGCTATTGAACAGGTATTTGCAAAAGCACAAGAACCAATACAATATGGTCATATTACTTCTGACACACTGATTCCTCCATCTCGCGGACTTGGCAGTAGTAGTACTGCAATTGTAGGTGGGCTATTACTAGCTAATAACCTTGTTAAAAAACCACTTTCAAAAGAAGAATTATTAATTATTGCCAATCGCATGGAAGGACACCCAGATAATGTAGCACCTGCTATTTTTGGTAATCTATGTTGTGCAACTGGACTTAAAGATAGAGTATTAAATACAGTAATTCCTGTTCCAGAGTCTCTTCATTTTGCGGTAGTAGTACCAGAAGTTTTAGTTTCTACTGAATATGCACGTTCTGTATTACCCAACCATGTACCTTTTAAAGAGGCTGTTCAAAATGTCAGTCATGCATCATTATTTGTAACTAGTTTAATTACGAATCAATTGGATAATTTAGAAGTTGCGTTGGAAGATAATCTTCATGTACCTTATCGTAAAACCTTAATCCCACATTGTGATAAAGTATTTTCAGCGGCTAAAGCGGCTGGTGCATACGGTGCCACAATCAGTGGTTCTGGTTCTACCTTAATTGCATATACAGATAAAATTCATGTACAAACAGTGGCAGACGCCATGGGAGAAATCTTTGATTTCTATGGCATTGAGAATAAAGTTTATGTGTTAGAAGCAGATACAACTGGGGCCACAACTATTCAAAATATGGTATAATAAATCTAGTTAAGGTATAGTCCAAAAACTTATGTTGGAGGATTTTATGAATAATTTTAAAACAACAATGCTATTAGCTACTTTAATAGCAATACTAGTATTATTAGGCGATGTATTTGGCGGTGTTCGAGGAATGATGATTATGTTCATCATATCTGCTGGCATGTCGATTGCATCGTATTGGTATAGCGATAAGATTGTATTAGCACAATATGATGCACAGCAAGTTACAGCTCAATCAAACCCAAAACTATATAGTATGGTGGAACAATTAGCTAAAAATGGTAATCTACCAATGCCAAAGGTATATATCATTCCAACAGATGTGCCAAATGCATTTGCAACTGGTCGTAATCCAGAACACGCAGCTGTAGCTGTAACATCTGGAATTCAACATTTATTAACAGATGATGAATTAGCTGGTGTATTAGGTCATGAATTAACACATGTTAAAAATCGTGATACTTTAATTAGTACTATCGCTGCAATTATTGGCGGTGCTATATCTACTATAGCGCAGTTTGGTATGTTTTTTGGTGGACGCTCTGATGATCGAGATGATAATGTAAATCCACTTGCTTTAATAGGAATGGTTATTTTAGCTCCTTTAGCAGCTTTTCTTATTCAAATGAGCATTTCTCGTACCCGTGAATATTTAGCTGATGAAGGGGGCGCTATGTTAAGCAAAAATCCATTAGGACTTGCATCCGCATTAGCAAAAATAGAAGAATATTCTAAGTATGGAAGATTACCTAATGCTAGTAATGCTACAGCGCATATGTTTATAATCAATCCAATGATGGGAATTGGTGCTAGTTTATCTAATCTTTTTAGTACACATCCCAGTACACAAGATCGCATTGCAAGATTAAAAAAACTATCTTTAAATCCACATTATAGATTTTAATTTAAAGGAGGGTTAAACATGGAAGAAACTTTAGTTCTTATCAAACCAGATGGTGTAAAACGTCAAATCTGTGGTGAAATTCTTACACGTTATGAACGAAAAGGCTTAATTATTAAAGCTATGAAATTACTTCAGACCTCAAGAGAATTAGCAGAGGAACATTATGCAGAGCATAAAGATAAACCATTTTTTGGGGAATTAGTTGATTTTATTACATCTGGACCTGTTCTGGCCTTCGTACTAGCCGGTAAAAATGCCGTTACTTCTGTCCGATCTATCAATGGTGCAACAAATCCCGTAGATGCCACACCAGGTAGTATTCGTGGTGACTATGCCTTAACTATGGATTCTAATGTTGTACATGCATCTGATTCAGTAGATTCAGCAACACGTGAAATTCATTTATGGTTTCCAGAATATAAATAACATATAATAGGAGGTACAGCCATGAGTAGTAGTGTTTATACAAAAACAGGTGATCAAGGTACAACTGGTCTTTATACAGGTGAGCGTGTAAAAAAAGCCTCTCTTCGTGTTGAAGCCTATGGCACCATTGATGAGCTTCAATCCTTTTTAGGATTAGCTCGTGCGTATGCAAAAAATGTACGAGTACAAGCCGAATTACTTGATATTGAGCGTTCCTTATGGACATTGATGGCTGATATTGCAAGCTTAAATCAGGCACCACAAATTACAGATCAACAAGTAAAACATTTAGAAAAGGTGATTGATCGTTTTGATGCTAAATTAGAACCTCTTACAGAATTTATTTTACCGGGTGAAAATAAATCTTCTGCATATTTACATGTATCTAGAACTGTAGCACGACGTGCAGAACGTGATTTATGGCGTGTATTTGATGCAGGTGAAAGCGTACATGAATCTAATTTACGGTACTTAAATCGCTTGTCTGATTTATGTTTTATACTAAGTCGTGTAGAAGAAGAAATTGGAGAAGAATAAATAAAAAAAGCTATGTCTTCACATAGCTTTTTTCTTTATTAAGATTGTATAACCTCTTGATTTAATACATCGTGTGGACTTGGATAGAAAAAGAAGATGTGAGGAATTTGATATCTAAATTTTTCTCGCAATAAATCTGCTAATGTAGTCTCGAAATTTATAATTTTAGATGCATCAAAAGAGAAATCTTCTACTAATACAAACAGTTGTGGTTCCACAATAGGTGCATTAGGAGGCAATTCAGAAGGGTCTAAAGGCACATTAACCACTACACGACATGTACTAATATATCCACCTTGACCATCTTCAATAGCTACACGATATGTATTTTCCCAAAGAGTAGACATCATTTTTAATTTCATATTCATAATTTCCATAGTGTATCTCCTTTTGTTATACTAATAATGATACAGAAATTATATATACTTGTATAGGTGCTTTATGAAATCTACAATTATTCTATGCTCCGGAGGAGCTCGTAGTGGAAAAAGTGAATTTGCAGAACAATTAGCCTTATCCTTAAAAGGGCGTAAAGCTTATGTCGCTACAGGGCAAGCTTTTGATGATGAAATGAAAGACCGAATTAAAAAGCATCAATTACGTCGTGGTAAAGAATGGATTAATTTTGAAATTCCACTTAATTTACATCAAAACTGGGAAAATATTAAAAATGTAAGTGATGTCATCTTAATTGATTGTCTTACTATGTTTACATCAAATCATGTCTTTGCTCATGGTGATATCAATACGCAGGAGGATGCGAATCGTATTGAATCTATCATTTTAGAAGAATTGCGATTATTACTACAAGAAATTAATAACAGTAATGATAAAACTGTTATTTTTGTGACTAATGAAATTGGATTAGGTATTGTACCGGAAAATAAATTAGCAAGATATTTTCGCGATATAACTGGTCGTGTAAATCGAGAAGTTGCTAATGCTGCCAATAAAATGTATTTAACAGTTAGTGGAGTAACCATAGAATTAAAATCTCAGGAGGTTCATATAAATGGCTAAAAAAATCATGTTCCAAGGAACGAGCTCTAATGTAGGCAAAAGCATTTTATGTACTGCATTATGCCGTATTCTTTATCGAATGGGCTATAAAACTGTGCCATTTAAAGCACAAAATATGGCTTTAAACTCCTATGTAACTAAATGGGGTGATGAAATAGGACGTGCTCAAGTTGCCCAAGCTGAAGCAGCTGGTATTGATTCTATTGTACAAATGAACCCAGTATTACTTAAACCTACGGGAAATCAGTCATCTCAGGTTGTACTTATGGGAAAACCAGTTGGTGTCTATAGTGCTAAAGAATATCATACACATTACTCATTAACAGCTCTTGATAAAGTGAAAGAATCTCTTTCATTTCTCGATAAAAATTTTGAAATGATTGTTATTGAAGGTGCTGGTAGTCCTGCAGAAGTTAATTTAAAAGCTAACGATATAGTAAATATGCGTATTGCAAAAATGACACAAGCACCTGTATTTCTTATTGCTGATATAGATAGAGGTGGTGCGATTGCTTCTATAGTAGGCACCCTAGAATTACTTGAGCCTGAAGAACGTGATTTAATCAAAGGTATTGTAATCAATAAATTCCGTGGCGATATTAAATTATTAGAGCCAGCATTGACTTTCATAGAAGAAAAAACGGGTAAAAAAGTTGTTGGTGTTATTCCTGCTATTGAAAACCTTGATATTGATGAAGAAGATTCTGTAGCTTTGGAAAATAAAAAAAATATAGGCTCTAAAGAAATTCAAATTGCTGTTATTCAAACTCCTAAAATTTCTAATTTTACAGATTTTGATGCACTAAACTATGAACCGGATGTTTCTGTTCGTTTTGTAGGCGCAGGAGATGTTATCGGCACGCCCGATTTGATTATTTTGCCTGGATCAAAAAATACATTAGCAGACTTATCATATTTAAAAAACTCGGGATTAGCTGATGAGATTAAAGAGCTAACTGAAAACGGAACTCCTGTAATTGGTATTTGTGGAGGCAACCAAATGCTTGGCACTGCCATATATGATCCGCATCATATGGAAGGTGATATTGAAGAGAGTGAAGGTCTCGGTTTAGTTAACTCTACTACAACTATGAAAGATCAAAAAACAACTCATCAAGTAACATTTAATGTTGATAATTTAAGCTTCCTTAACGGTACATTTTCTGGAAGTGAACTTGTGGGCTATGAAATTCATATGGGGGATACAAAACCCAATGACAATACAGTAAAACGTTGCTTTACTATTACTAAACGAAGTGAAACACCAATTACCGTGGTCGATGGATTTATAGATGGTCGTCATCAAGTTATGGGGACCTATATTCATGGTATTTTCGATAATGATGAATTCCGCCGTTTTATTATTAACCAATTACGATTACGTAAAGGTTTAGATGAAACACCAGTTGTATTCCATTACTTCGAACATAAAAACAATGCTTATAATCGTTTAGCAGATATTGTAGAAGAACATTTAGATATGGATTACATTATGACTCTACTTAAGGATAATGGGTGATATGAATGGATTTTAGCATATTCTTAGATTGGTTTAAACATTATAACTATATATGTATTCCAATTTTTGCGTTTATTATTGATACGATAATTGGAGACCCTAATAGTAAATTTCATCCGGTCGCTTTAATTGGCCGTATCATCTCATTTTACGAAGCAGTGTTTTATAAAGAGACAGATAATGATACTAAGAAACTTTGGTATGGTGGTATTACTGTTGGATTTATATTATTAACTATTTATATTATAGCTTCTTTACTTCTATGGATTGGTAGTCTTATTGATGAATGGGTAGAATATGCTATTCAAGTTCTTATTGTATATATCACAATTTCACCTCGTTCATTAGGAGCAGCTGGATTTGAAATTAATAGATTACTCAAGCAAGGAAAGATTAAAGATGCAAGGTATCGTGTTTCATGGATTGTTGGTCGAGATACAGATGATCTTGATGAAAGTGAAATAACTCGAGCTACTGTAGAAACAATAGCAGAGAATACGGTTGATGGTATTGTTTCACCTTTATTTTTCTTTATATTAGGTGGTCCAGTAGGTGCCATATTATATCGTACAGCTAATACGATGGACTCTATGCTGGGGTACAAAAATAAAAAGTATATGTTCTTTGGACGTGTAGCCGCACGTTTAGATGATATATTAAACTGGATTCCAGCCCGACTAACATTTATTTTATTAGTTATATCTGCTTTTATACTACGTTTTGACGGTAAATCGGCATTACGTATAGGTTTTCGTGATGCCGCAAAACATCCTAGCCCTAATGGTGGGTATGCAGAAGCTCCTGTAGCAGGTGCCTTACATATTCGACTTGGCGGTTATAATCAATATTTTAAAAAGATGACATTTCGTGAATATATGGGTGATGCTTTAGAAACATTAAATCGACTCCATATTATTCGCTGTGTATATATGATGTATTTGTCATCAATAGTTATGATAATCATCACAACTATAATCACTTATCAACTTATGGAGTAATATATAGATGACACCTTTTTTTATAGCTTTACAATTTTTAACTAGGCTAAAAATAGTCAATCAAACAGAATGGTCCATGGAAGATTTTGGTAAATCTGTTGCCACATTTCCTTTTGTAGGATTAGTCATAGGCATCTTTTTAACCATAATCTACTTCATATTTTCTCAATTTTTATCTCCTACGCCTTTAATGCTAATTATTGTTATTAGTGAATTTTTATTTACAGGTGGATTGCACGCTGATGGCTTAATGGATACAAGTGATGGACTTTTCTCAGGACGTGAAAGAGAGAAAAAGTTAGAAATAATGAAGGATAGCCGAGTAGGTTCTTTTGGTGTTGTAGCCTTTGTATTTATTACATTGTTAAAATGGCAGCTGTTAACTGCCATTCCTATTCCTGAATTTATTCCTATTATACTTGTAATAATGCCTCTTATGAGTCGATATACATTAGTATTAAGTATCCGGTCATATCCATACGCTCGTAAGACAGGTATGGGGCAGGCTTTTGCAGTATATGCACCAAAACATGTCATCACATGGAGCACGATTTCTACTTTCTGTATGCCTATTATTATTTGTTTACTTTTATCGTTACTATATGCAATCGCTTTAGGTATAACAAGTATATTTTCGATTCCATTTATACCATATAGTATAGCTCTCTTTGGTCTGGCTTACACTTTGGTTGGTTTAATGGAAATCAATATTTTTTCTATGATTATGAGTTATATTATAAATCGCATTATTAACCATTATATTGTTAAACAACTTGGTGGTACAACTGGTGATACATATGGATTTGTAGTAGAAGTAACAGAAGTTCTATTAATATTAGTATATATAATTACGTTAACATTCCTGTCTTCCGTTGTGAAAGCGCCTATTTTTTGAGTATTTGATTATACATAGATAGTTTTTATTGTATAAGGAGGAATTAGTGACTTATTATGTTCGGGCTCCAGGCACTTGTGGTGAATTTATACAAGGATCTATTGATGGACAATCATTTCTTGTAACATGTCCCATCAACCGATATTCCTATGCACTGAGCCAAGTAACACATTCATTACCACACTATTATTGCTCTTTACAACCTAAGTCTAGTCAAGCTCGTAAATTAGTAAAAGATATATTACATATACCAAATCATAACAATACGGACATCTATATACGGTCGGATATTATTCAAGGGAAGGGAATGGCTTCTAGTTCTGCAGATATAGCTGTAGCAGCAATGGCTACCGCTTTATCCTGTAATCAAGCATTAACACCAAAAGAATTAGAAAGCATTTGTTTATCAGTAGAACCAACAGATGCCGCTTTTTATCCTGGTATCACACAGTTTGATTATATAAACGGGGCTATCTGTAACTTTTTAGGAACTTGTCCTCCTCTAAAAATTCTGATTTTTGATGAAGGTGGTACCATTGATACCATTTCTTTTAACCAACAAAAGGACTTATTACATAAAATCCAGGAGAAAGAACCTATTATTAGAGAATCACTAGAACTCTTTAAAAAAGGTTTAGAAACACATGATATTACATTGATAGGACAAGCAGCTACATTGAGTGCCTTTGCCAATCAACGTATTTTATATAAGCCAAATCTATATGAATTTCACGATATTGGTAATACTTTTCATAGTGTTGGGACTATCATTGCTCACAGTGGTACCATAATGGGACTATTATTCCCTAGTGATTATACGGCTATTGCTGAATGTAAACGATATATTGAAAAAAAATTACCTACTTTACAATATATTGATATTGTAGAAACTACAAATGAAGGACTAACATATATAAAGCGATAAAGGAGGATTTTCTATGCCAGATACACATGGCGGAAATATTTTTAAATTTTCTCATGATCACAATGTAAATCTATCAAAAGTATCTGATTTCAGTGCTAATATTAATCCATTAGGCCCCAGTCAAAAAGGATTAGATTCACTTAACAAGCGATTGCGTTATATATCACACTATCCAGATGTTACAAATGACGATGTTATAAATGCTATTGCAGATGTATATGGTATAGAAAAAGGGTCTATACTTCTTGGTAACGGAGCAGCAGAACTCCTCTATGTAATTGGTCGGTTATCTGGATTTACAGGGGCTTTTGTCCCCGCACCTGGTTTTTCTGAATATCAAGCTTCTATGGATGCTGCTAAAATACCGGTGAGAGATATTTTTTATCGGCAACGACAAGATGATGATGGCATGCCATATTTTGAAGTACCATATTTAGCATTACAAACATTTGCTGCTGAATTAAAAGGGCAAGACGGACGCATTATTGTGTTTTTAGGGAATCCTAATAATCCAGATGGAACATTGTTGGATAAACAGTCAGTCAAAGTATTAGCACAAATGCTAAAGGATGCTAATAGCTTACTTGTGATCGATGAATCATTTATTGATTTTATTGGCAATGAATCATTACGAGACAATAGTTACTCTATGCGTGAACTCATCAATCAATATGACAATGTAATTATCATACATTCTTTTACAAAATTTTATGCTGTACCTGGACTTCGTATTGGAGCTGCGTTTGCAAATCCTACATTAACACAAGAATTGCATCAGTATATTCCTGCATGGTCAGTTAATACATTGGCACAAGCTTATATTGAATCTGCGCTAACCGATACTAAGTATATTAACGATAGTAAGATGGTATTGGCTAATGAAGCAAAATATATGTATGAATCATTAACTGCTATTAAAGATTTAATAGTCTATAAGCCATCCGCTAATTATATCTTAATTGAACTTAATAATCCTACCATTACAGTTAATGATGTACAAACTAGATTAGAAAAACATAATCTATTAATTCGCAGCTGTGCTAATTATAAAGGGTTAGGTCCTAAATGGATGCGGATTGCTATAAAAGATCATGCACATAACGTGGAACTTATTCATTTATTAAGTACCATATTTAAGAAATAGGAACACAACATGAAAACATTATATATTATTAGACATGGCGAAACAGAATGGAATAAAATAGGTCGCTATCAAGGCATAACCGATGTTCCTCTAAATGATAATGGAATAGCACAGGCAAAAGCTTGCGCTAAAGCTTTGAAGGATGTACATTTTGATCGTATTCTATCAAGTGATTTATCTAGAGCACTCGTAACAGCAGAAATGATTCGTGGCAATCGAAAAATTGATATTACAGCAGATCCTCGCTTACGAGAAATTGACTTTGGTGACTGGGAAAAGTTATTGTTTTCAGAAATTGAAGAACGCTGGCCAGGTCTTATTGATCAAATGTATCGACAACCTGATATTGTAAAGCTACCGAATGGTGAAAGCTTTCAAGAAGTACAAAATCGTGCATGGGATGGTCTTTTAGATTTTTTAAGCCAAAATAATGATGACGAAACAATTTTAATAACCTGTCATGGTGGGACGATTCGTACACTTTTATGCAAAATACTCGATATTCCCATTGGTCATTGTTGGAATTTTAGTCAAGGTAATACTGCAATTAATCGCGTGTTTTACAATGGGATGGGTCCATCGGACCACAATATTTTAAACTTATTAAATGATACTGCTCACGTAAATAATTTAAGAGGGCATGTATAATTGATTCTTTCAAATATTATGAAAGAGGAATTAAAATGCGATTAGATAAACTATTAGCCAATAAAGCCTTTGGTAGTCGCAAAGATGTTCACCAAATTATAAAGGATGGACGTGTTACTGTAAATGGTGCTGTTATTCTAAAAAAAGACCAGTTCATACATATTGGTGATGATATCATTGCAGTTGATGGCATACAACTATCGACAAAACAACAGTATTATATTAAATTTCATAAACCTGCTGGATATATTACGGCTGTAGAAGATCCTATTCATCCTGTAGTGATGGATTTATTACCACCTGAATTCAAGAAAATGGGTGTGTTCCCAGTAGGTCGTCTAGATAAAGATACAGAGGGACTCTTACTACTTACCAATGATGGAATATGGGCACATTCTATTATAAATGGCCATAAACATGTACCCAAGCTGTATTATGTGGAATTTAAGGGTAAACTCACTCAAGAGGGCATTGAACGTATAGAAACAGGGATAGTATTGGGAGATGGAACCCAATGTAAACCAGCCAAAATACAAGTTCTTTCTGAACGATCTTTACATATAACTATTGAAGAAGGCAAGTACCATCAAGTTAAACGTATGATTGGGGCTGCTGGGGGAGAAGTTACCTATTTAAAGAGACTGTCCATAGGTCATATTACATTAAATGGGATTGAGGCTATTAATACATATTCAGAATTAGATGATCAAGATGTAGTAGACTTTAAAAAATAGCATGAAAATCTATTCAATATAGGCAATTTATGGTATTATAAAGTGTACTTTATAGACTAGGAGCATGATTATGAATGGATTAAATCAGCTACAACAGTATATTAAAGAACAAGAATTAACTGGCGTTATTTTAATTAACCCTATAAACTTACATTATTTTGCTGGTTTTACAGGTACTACTGGATTTGCTATTGTTACACAAGACAAAGCATTCATTATTACTGACTTTAGATATACAGAACAAGCTACAAAACAATGTGAAGGTTATAAGGTTATTCAATATGAAACATCGGTTATGGATACTCTTGTAGATATTTTTAATGACAATCACATTCACGAAGGTCTCTTTGGAATCGAAGGTAAATATATGCCTGTTGATACATATGAAACCGTGTGTGATACATTAGATGAACGCTTCAATTTTACTTCTGTTAATTTTGCTAAATTACGTGCTGTAAAACGGGAAGATGAATTAGAATTAATGCGTACAGCAGCTCGCATTGGTGATGAAGCTTTTGCTGCATTGTTACCACAATTAAAAGTTGGCATGACTGAAAATGATGCTCGAATCATTTTAGAAGCTGAAATGTTAAAACGAGGTTCTGAAGAACCTTCTTTTGCGACGATTGTAGCTTCTGGTACTCGCTCTAGTATGCCGCATGGTGTCGCTAGTGACAAAGTTATTGAGGCCGGTGATTTTATCACCTTTGACTTTGGTGCTGTATATAAAGGATTTCATTCAGATATGACCCGAACCATAGTTATGGGGCCTGCATCAGAGCAACAAAAAAATTTATATAGTATTGTTTTGGAAGCACAGAAACGAGGTGTTGCAGCAGTTCGTGCTGGTATTACTGGTAAAGAACTTGATGCAGTATGTCGAGACTATATACGAGAACAGGGATATACTAAAGAATTTAATCATGGGACAGGTCATGGTGTAGGACTTGAAATTCACGAAGAACCTGTAGCTAATCCAAAATCCGATACGGTATTTTCCGAAAATATGATCATTACGGTAGAACCAGGTGTTTATCTTTCTGGTGAAATCGGATTGAGAATAGAGGATAGTGTTATTGTTAAAGCCAATGGCTGTGAATTATTAACACATAGCCCAAAAGAGTTAATCGAAATAAGTATTTAGAAGGAGAAGAGTTAGATGATTTCCAGTAATGATTTCCGCCCAGGTGTAACCGTTGAAATTGACGGTAATGTATGGCAAGTAGTTGATTTCCAACACGTAAAACCAGGTAAAGGTGCTGCATTTGTTCGTACAAAAATGAAAAACTTGCAAACTGGTTCCGTTGTAGAACGTACATTTAATGCTGGTGAAAAAGTTCCTAAAGCACATGTTGACCGTCGTCGTATGCAATACTTATATGAATCCGATGGTTCTTACACTTTCATGGACAACGAAACTTATGATCAAGTTGAATTAAATGTTGAACAATTAGGTGATGCTAAAAACTTCCTTCTTGAAAATATGGAAGTATCTATTATGTTCTTCCAAGGTATCGTAATTGGTATTGACTTACCTGTCGCTGTAGAGCTTCGCGTAGTTGAAACCGATCCTGGTATCCGTGGTGATACTGCAACAGGTGGTAACAAACCAGCAGTATTGGAAACAGGCTACACTGTAAAAGTACCTCTATTTATCGAAGTAGATGATGTACTTCGTATTGATACACGTACAGGTCAATACATTGAACGTGCCTAATACTATTTCATTGATATAGTGGGCCAGATCTTTTAAATGTAATATAGTCCCCCATATATCTTTGTTGAGCTGAGCACTTGTCGTCTATGTCATTATATAGGGACAGGTGCTCTTTTTTGAAAGAGGCCTATATGACTAAGAAAAATACTGAGTTAGAAACTGGTAAAATTAAAGTAGCTGATAATGTATATGCCACGATTGTCAGTATGACTGCTTTGGATACCAAAGGAATTCATCATATGAGTTCTACTTTTAATGATGGTGTTAATACGTTTTTTGGACGTAAAAATGCTCATGAAGGTGTAAAAATTTCTTTTAATGATGAAGGGGCAATTTCAGTAACTTTATACGTTAGCATCTCATATGGTTACCGTATACCTGATATTGCACTACGCTTGCAAGAACGAATTAAATCTGCACTTGTTAAATATACTGAAATTGAAGTAGAAACAATAGATATAGTAGTCCAAGATATTATTTTTGATGATTTTACACCTGATCCACCGAAGGTTGGAGAATAATAGGAGGACCTATGAATCAAGAAGATAAATTAAACTATGGTTTAGATACTGCAACTATTGATATTGCAGATTCTGTTATTATTGATGTTGCCATTAAGCCCCTAAGTACAATTCCTGGTATTCATTCCTTAAGTCCTCGTTTATATGATGAAATTGTAGATGGTATTACTAATGCTTTTGGTCAAAAAAATTTACCGGGCATTAATGTAAAACATAGAAAAGGATTTTTAGAAATCAATATTTATATTCGTGTTCTATACGGATACAATATCATAAATATTGCTAAACAGTTACAATCTGAAATTAAACAGACATTAAAGAATACGCTCGACCTAGATCATGTAAAGGTTGATGTACATATTGAAGGAATTATCAAAGAATAAGGAGACAATATGTCTAAAAAGAGAAATAGACGTGAAGCACGTCAATATGCATTCCAAGTTCTATACGCTAATGAATTTCATACCTCTAACGATGATGTGATCTTCCCAGATGGAGAAATCTCATTATCTATGGATATTGCCTACGCAAACCAAATAATAGATGGTGTGTTATCCAATCTTGAAGAAATCGACACAATACTTGAACCATATTGTACAAAACGAAAATTTGCACTTATGGATAAAGTAGATCGTGCCATTTTACGTCTTGCGATTTGGGAGCTCAACTACAATAGTGAAGACGTATCTCCATCTATTGTTATCAATGAGGCTGTACAATTAGCAAAATTCTTTGGTTCTGATGCATCCTATAAATTAATCAATGCGATTCTAGATGCTTATAATAAGAGTAAATAATGAAACGATATTTTCTAGGAATTGACACAAGTTGTTATACGACGAGCTGTGCCATTATTGATGATGAACTAAATATAGTAGGGGAAGCTCGAAAAATATTAGATGTAAAGCCAGGAATGAAGGGACTTCAACAATCTAACATGGTGTTTCAACATACAAAGGTATTGCCTCGTCTTATCGAAGAATTACCTCAAGTTCCATTATCGGGTATTGGTGTTAGTGCTTTTCCTAGACGCTCTGATGATTCTTATATGCCGGCCTTTCTTGTTGGTCATGGTTTTGCTAGAACACTAAGTCATATGATGCAAGTACCAATGTATGAATTTGCTCATCAAGAAAATCATATTTTAGCAGCCCTACGGGAAATTGGACATGTCCCTACGTTTCCATTCTATAGCTTACATCTTTCTGGTGGTACTACAGAACTCGTTTTAACAGAATATAAAGGTAAGGGGATTTTTAAAAGCTCTATTATCGGTGGTTCTAAGGATCTACAAGGAGGACAATTTGTTGATCGTGTAGGTGTTGCATTAGGTATTCAATTTCCTTGTGGCAAAGAATTAGAACTGCTTGCTTTACAAACAGATACGTATGATTCGTTACCTTCCTCTGTTAGAGACGGATGGATTAGCTTTGCTGGTCCTTGTAGTGCTGCACTACGTAATATTGAAAAAGGGGCGTCACCTGCATCTATGAGTAAGGCACTATTTAGTTGCATAGGAAATTCTCTAGAAAAATTATTAACCTATCATCTCAGATATACACCAGTATCAACATTAATTGCCGTTGGTGGTGTAATGAGTAATTCTATACTACGCAATCGTCTTAATGGTTTTTGCCATAAGAATAACGTAAATGTTCATTTTGCAAATCCTAAATTCTCTGTCGACAATGCTACGGGGAATGCTTATGGAGCATTTTTAGCAACACAAAAGTAGGTATATCGTGAATATATTGAGTATTACCCAATTAAATAACTTAATAAAACGAACAATAGATAGAGAATATCTCTTAAAAAATGTCTATGTTAGTGGTACGATAACAAATGCTAAGCGTCATAGTAGTGGTCATATGTATTTTTCCTTAAAGGATGAGGAATCATCTATAGATGTAACGATGTGGTCTAGCACGGTTCAAAGTAAAGGACTCGCTAATGCATTCCAAAATGGATTATTAGTAACAATCAAGGCATCCGTTAATTTCTATAACAAAATGGGCCGTTTAAATCTAATCGCATCGGATATGCAGGTTGGTTCTAAAAGCCCGTTACAGCTTGAATTCGATTCTCTGCAAAGAGAATTATCGGCATTGGGCTATTTTGATGATGCTCATAAACAACCAATACCTGTTCTATCAAGTTGTATCGGTATTGTTACATCTTCTACAGGTGCTGTATTACACGATATATTACATATTAGTGAACATAGAAATCCACTTATGCAATTTAAATTATTCTCTGTACCAGTTCAGGGAACAACAGCGGGTCCAATTATAGCTAAAGGAATTGAAGCTGCTGATAAAGATCCAGATGTTGATGTCATTATTGTCGGTCGTGGCGGTGGCTCAATGGAGGATTTATGGTGCTTTAATGATAGAGTTGTTATCGAAGCTATTTACAATGCATCTACGCCTATTATTTCTGCAGTTGGTCATGAAACAGATTATACATTAGCTGATTATGCTGCTGATATGCGTGGTGCTACACCTAGTCACGCCGCAGAAATTGCGGTGCTTCCATTGACTACACTACAACAGAATTTACGACAAAAATTTGATTATTTACAATATGTAATGGAACAAACATTACAGCAAAAACGTATTGAATTAAGTACGATTTTTAATCGCCGACTTGGGTTTCCCGCATTACAGTTACTACATAAACAAAATTCTCTTTTACAATCCTATAAGGAGAAATTACAAACTCTAGTATCACAACGATTACAGCAGGAAAAGCATAAACTTTCGCTAATAACACAGGAATTATCACTACAAAATCCAATCCATTTGATGGTAAAAGGCTATTCTAAAATAGAAAAAGAGGGTCATACCATAAATTCAATTCAAAATATAGCCAAAGGAGATATATGTAACATTACATTGCGTGATGGTTCTATTAAAGCAGTTGTAGAGGAGGTAATACCGGATGGCAACATCGCTAAAAAGTTATGAAAAAAAATATAAAGCTCTTGAGGATATTGTTCGTCAACTTGATGATGGTGAGCTATCTATGTCAGAGTTGTTAAATCAATATAAAAAAGGCTTAACTTTAGTTAAAGAATGTGCAGATATGCTGGATTCTGTGGAAGGTGAAATCCAACAAATTATCGAAGAGGTACGCATTGGAGAGTAATGAGCTATGTTAAAGACATATTTAGAAACTAGCAAACAATCGATTGAACAATGGTTAAGTATCGTATTAAAGCCCCCTATACCAGAATATAAACAATTATATGAAGCAATGAACTATAGTTTATTGCAAGGGGGTAAACGGATTCGCCCTATTTTAACGAAAGCTGTTTTAGATGCAATGAAGCTTGATGCATCTTTATATAAAGAGTTTCTATGTGCATTGGAATGTATTCATACATATTCACTGATTCATGATGATTTACCAGCTATGGATAATGATGATTATCGCCGAGGAAATTTAACCAATCATAAAGTATATGGAGATGGTATGGCCATTCTAGCCGGTGATGGTTTATTAACTTATGCTTTCCAACTTTGTAGTGAAAATACAACTGCATCAGCGGAGCAAAAAATTAAGGCTATTCAATGTTTAGCTACTGCAGCTGGTCCTGCAGGCATGGTTGGTGGACAAGCTTTTGATCTACTTTCGGAAGGAAAACATATTCCTCTAGAAGAGTTAAAAGTTTTACATAGTGGGAAAACGGGCGCCTTATTTAATGCGGCTATTGAATTAGGACTTATCTTATCTAATGCTGATCGAGCAAAATATGCCGCCTATATGACATATGCAAATTGTCTTGGTTTGCTATTTCAGATTACAGATGATATCCTTGATGTAACCGGAACCATTGAAGAATTAGGGAAAACACCTGGTAGTGACATACGCCAGGATAAATCTACTTATGTTTCATTATTGGGTCTCGAACAAGCTCGTAAAGAAGCACAGGCAGTAGCACAAAAAGCACATTCTGCTTTATCAACAATAGAGGATAATACACACATACTAAGTGCTATTATTGATTATTTAATGGATCGTACACATTAAGCGTTAAAGGATGAAATAATATGTACCATATTTTAGAAGAAATTTGTCATAATTATATAGCTCAAGCAGCCTTTTGGGGATGGTTTTCAGCACAAGCCATTAAATTTTTATGGCAACTTATCCGATATCGTACATTGCGCTTAGAAAGACTAGTAGGTTCAGGAGGTTTTCCTAGTTCGCATACATCTTTTGTGATTTCTACTACAGCCGCATTATACTTAAAAAATGATGGTATTACTGATATATTTGTCGTAGCATTAGTATTTTCTATTGTTGTCATGTATGATGCTTCCGGCGTACGTCGTGAAGCGGGTCGTCAAGCCAAAATATTAAACCAAATTGTTGAGTATTTCAGTAAAAGAAATATTCCTGTTATTTTGAAAGACAGAGAAATTGCTTTAAAAGAATTACTTGGTCATACGCCTGTTGAAGTATTTGGTGGTTTAGTGTTGGGTATTTTAATAGCTTATATTCAATATTTCTTTGTATATAATGGTGTTATATGAGTAATAAAGAGCGTTTAGATATACTCCTTGTTAATCGAGGATTATTTGAAAGTCGAGAAAAAGCAAAAGCCGCTATTATGGCCGGTCAAATCTTTATGGATACAATCCGTATCGACAAAGCAGGTACTAAGATTCCTTTAGATGCAAAACTTACTGTAAAAGGGAATACCTTACCTTATGTAAGTCGTGGCGGTTTGAAATTAGAAAAAGCTATTCAAATATATCCTATTGATTTAACTGATGCAGTTATGATTGATATCGGAGCAAGTACTGGCGGATTTACTGATTGTGCATTACAAAATGGTGCTTCTAAAGTGTTTGCTATTGATGTGGGCTATAATCAACTAGCTTGGAAGCTACGCCAAGATATGCGCGTAATCAATATGGAAAAACAAAATATCCGTGCTGTTACTCCAGAACAATTAGGTGAACTTGTAGACTTTATATCTATTGATGTGGCATTTATATCTCTTGATAAAGTATTACCTGTTGCCACAACACTATTAAAAGATACAGGTTCACTAGTAGCTCTTATAAAACCACAGTTTGAAGCTGGCAAAGAAAAAGTTGGTAAAGGTGGTATTGTTCGCGATAGAGCTGTGCATGAAGAAGTGCTTCAACGTATATTACAAGTTGCTTATGATTGCCAACTATATTTACATGGATTAACTTTCTCACCAATCAAAGGAACAGAAGGCAATATTGAGTTTTTAGGCTATTTTACAAAATCTAAAGAAAGTGCATTATCTATAACTAATGAGTTGATTACAGCCGTTGTAGATGAGGCTCACAAACTATAGGAGATAAATATATGCGTATTGGTTTTTTCCCCAATATGGGTAAAAGTACAATCATGGCTGTTCTTAAAATGGCAGCTCATATCTGTAAAGAAGAACACATAGAAGTATATTTACCAGATGATCTAGAAATACCTGATACTTATAAGGTATTACAACTACCAAAGGAAAATGTACTTCCTAGACCCGAAATTTTTAAACATATTGATGTAGCATTTAGTTTTGGTGGCGATGGTACCATCATTCATTTAGCACGACAAATTTTCTCTTATAATATACCTGTATGTGGTATTAACTTAGGTGAACTAGGGTTCTTAAATCAAATTGAAGTCCATCAATTACAAAGTCATATTAAACGTATTGCAAAAGGTGATTATACGATTGAAAAAAGAGGACATCTTCACGCTTATGTAGACAGAGAAGATGGTACAAAAGATGAACTTGTTCCCATTATTAATGAAATTGTAATCACACGATCGGAACCTGCAAAAATGGCACGTATTAATTTGGCTGTTAATGGACAACATACTCAAATGTATCCTTCAGATGGGCTTATTATTTCGTCTGCTACAGGTTCTACAGGCTATAATTTATCTGCCGGTGGTCCAATAATGAAACCAGATAACCGATCAATTATCGTAACGCCAGTAGCTCCTCATTTAATTCAAGGAATTTCAATGGTCTTAGAAGAAAATGATACTATTCAAATAACTATGCCAGAAAGAGAACCTAAACTACATATTTGTATAGATGGTACATTTGATTATTCATTCACTAATAAAGAATCCTTACACGTTTCATCAAATCCAGTATATTGTTTATTCGTTCGATTTAAAGACCAATGTTTCTTTGGTACATTATTTAAAAAATTAGCATCTCGTAGGGACGAATTATTATAAGGAGTGTGACGTTGTATGATTAATATCAACAATGCAGTTCAATTTCAGCATCTCATTTGGGACCGTATTATGAAGTCTGCATCTGTTGTAGTTGATGCAACATGTGGCAATGGACATGATTTATTATATTTAGCAGAACGAGCTCAACCAGAATGTCATCTATATGGTATAGATATTCAAGAACAAGCTCTTAATGCTAGTAGAGAATTATTAGCATCAAAAAAATTACATTCTAATGTTACAATTACATTCTTACACAATTCTCATGATATTGCACTTCATCAAGCGATTAAAGAAAATACCATTGATTTAATTATTTTTAATTTAGGCTATTTACCAGGTGGAGATCATAGTATTATAACCCAGCCCAAAAATACGATTGAAGCCTTACATAATGCTTTTCCAAAATTAGCTAAGGATGGCATTATAACTATCGTAGCATACCCTGGTACGCCTGAAGGTATGGAAGAAAAGGATGTATTACATACTTATATTTCCAAGTTAGATCAATCTAAGTACAATGTGTGTCATTGGCAACCAATTAATCAAGCTAATCATCCGCCTGAACTATATTTAATTCAAAAACGTTGATTTCTGATTAAAATTAATATTTAGTGAAATACTCTATAGTTTTATTATACTAAAAATGCATAATGCAAAATAAAAGACCCTTAGAAGGGTCTTTTATTTATGCAATATATCAATAAAAATCATTAATCATAAATTCTGTATAAATAGATGAATCATGTATTATGTGTATTTATAAGAAAATACATATTATTAAATTTAAAAATTATTAATTATTAATATAACATGCATAACACGTATACTATATACGGAATATACCATATATTAATTATGAATATATGGTATAATAATGTAAGAAAGATACTATTCTCTTTTATGTGCAAGTTTAAAAAAGGGAGCAAAAAATGAAACGCTATCGTTATAACAAAATTAAGGAAATTGTCCAGTCTAAGGCTATTGAAACACAAGAGGAGTTAGCAGCTGCTTTATTACAAGAAGGCATAGAAGTAACACAGGCTACTGTTTCTCGTGATATCAAAGAACTAATGCTAATTAAAATACCTACTGGCGATGGACATTATCGGTATGCATTATCTCCAGAAGAAAATGTGGTTTTATCACGTAGTCGTATAAATCGCTTATTCCAAGACTCCTTAATTAAGGTTGACCATAGTTTAAACCAAATTGTATTACATACAATTCCAGGCTCTGCTCAATCTGTAGCTTTTTCTATTGATCATGCAAAATGGTCTGAATTAATTGGCACACTAGCTGGCGATGATACAATCTTACTTATCGCACGCTCTGAAGAAGATGTTCCTACCGTACTTACAAGAATTCAAGATTTAATGAAGGATTAAAATTATATGTTAACGCAAATGAGCATTCGCAACTTTGCGTTGATTGAGCAAATGAATATTTCATTTAAAGATGGCATTACTATCTTTACCGGCGAAACTGGGGCAGGTAAATCCATACTAATGGATGCTTTCAGTATTCTATTAGGAGAACGAGCTAGTAGCGAGTTTATTCGTCATGGTAAAGATAGTTTTGTTATAGATGGTATATTTGATATTGCCAATCACCAAAGTTTATTAGATGTATTAAAGTCTAAAAATATCATAGTAGAAGATAATCAACTTATTTTATCTAGATCTTTTAATATATCTGGTAAATCCATAATATTAGCCAATGATCAACCAATACCTTTAAAAGCATTAAAAGAGATTGGCTTATTATTAGCAGATATTCATGGACAATATAGCAATCAAAAACTTTTAAAACCCGATTCACATCACGAATATTTAGATAGTTATAACGAAGCTGGTATACAGGCATATGCAACATATAAATCAGCTTACAAAGAATATAAAACAGCTAAACAAGCATTAGATAATTTGTCTGAAAATATGGCTGAACGGGCCCGCGAACTCGATATGCTTCGTTTTCAGATTGATGAAATCGAAGATGCTGGATTACAAATAGGGGAAGATGAATCTATCTCAGAAGAATTAAAACGTTTAGATAGTTTTGATCATATAGATAAAGTGCTCAGCTCTTGTTATGATGTGTTTTATAGTGGACGACACCCTTTATTAGAGACAGTTAATACAATTAAAGTAGAAGTAAATGATCTTATTAAATATGATGATCAAGTTAAAGACATTTCAGAACTTGTCAATTCTGCTTACTTTCAATTAGAAGAAGCTGCACAATCCCTTGATCGATATCGCGATTCTATCAGTTATGACGAAGAACGTTATGCATATTGTCAAGATAGAGATTCTATAATTTATGGTCTTAAAAAGAAATATGGAGATACCGTTCAAGATATACTAAATTATGAAGATAAAGCTCAACAACGATTAGAGGAATTGGAGTCTAAGGTTTACGAACAAGGTGAATTAGAGCAACAATTAATTGAAAAAGAAAAATCTGCTAAAAAAGCATTAGTTACATTGAATTCTATACGCCGGGAAAATGCTGAAATAATAGCAAAACAATTACAAACAGAAATTATTGATTTAGGAATGGAAAAAGGGGATATTCGATTTTACATAGAGGAATGTGAAGAACTCCTACCTTTAGGTGCTAAATCAATTGAATTATTATTTACTGCTAATAAAGGCGAACAACTATTACCACTACATAAAGTCGCATCTGGTGGCGAATTAGCACGTATTGCGTTAGCATTTAAATCAGTATTTCGTACCGACAATCATAAAACGCTAGTATTTGATGAAATAGACGTTGGTATAAGTGGTGATATTGCAGTTAAAGTAGCAGAAAAAATTTTAGCATTGTCCAAAACCAATCAAGTTTTTTGTATCACTCATTTGCCACAAACCGCTAGTATAGCAAAACAGCATTATCATTTGGCTAAGTCAGAATATAATGGTAGAACAATTTCAACGTTATCTGAATTAAGCGATAAAGAGCGACTTTCACAAATTGCCTCTATGATGTCTGGTAAAGGAATGTCTAGTACTGCACTTGCTGCTGCACAAGAACTTATTGATCATTTTCATTGACTAAACTCTCATAATTACTTATACTTATTATATTAACTCAATAATAGGGTAGAGGTGCGAGTATAAATAGTCATCATGATGAGTCGGCAAACAATGAATCATGACAAAAGGTATACTTGCCGAAGTGCGATGATAGCCAAATCATCGTGCTGGTTGTCTATTTAATAGGTAGATGACTGTCATCAATACTGAAATTGATGGAGTGCTATCATAATTCTTGTTTAATAAACGATATTTCGTATATATTAAGCCAGTGGATACCTCCACTGGCTTTTTTGGAGGTAAATATGATTCGAGTAATGGTAAATGGTGCTGGCGGCAAAATGGGTCGTGAAGTCGTAAAAGCGGTACATGCTGATTCTGAATTAACAATGGTAGGGGGGATTGATCCTTCCAAGGCAGGTCAAGATGTTGGCACTGTAGCAGGAATTGAACCATTACAAATTACAATGGCTGAAACTATTGATGAAGTGTTGGGTGATAATAAGCCTGATGTAATCGTTGATTTTACGAATCCTGCTGTTATTTTTGAAAATGCTAAAAAAATTCTTAGTGCTGGCGTACATATAGTAATTGGTACAACAGGACTTACTGAAGAACAACGGAATGAGCTACATAAACTTGGATTAAAACATAATGCAAACTGTTTAGTAGCACCTAACTTTTCTTTAGGTGCTGTTATGATGATGAAAGTTTCTGCCGAATTAGCGCCTTATTTTCCTGATGTAGAAATTATTGAATTACATCATAATCATAAATACGATGCACCATCTGGGACTTCTATTTTGACAGCTAAATTAATTAACGATGCAAAGGAAGCCGCTCATGTGTCTGGTTCCGAAGACTTAACACGTGAAAGTTTACCAGGGGCACGAGGTGCTAAGGTTGATAATGTTACGATTCATAGTGTACGTCTACCTGGCTATGTAGCACATCAACAAGTATTATTTGGTGGTTATGATGAAACTCTAACAATTCGACATGATAGTTTAAGTCGTTTATCTTTTATGCCAGGTGTCGTTTTGGCATGTAAAAAAATTGCTTCTAAACCAGGATTAACATATGGCTTAGAACATTATTTATAAGATTCATAACAATACATTTAATTGAGGAGATATAAAATGAAAAAACCTAATCTTGCCATTCTTGGTGCCACTGGAGCAGTGGGAGCAGAATTTATTACACTTATTGAAGAACGTAATTTTCCTTATGAAAATTTAAAGCTATTGGCTTCGGCTCGTTCTGCTGGTACAGAACTTACAGTTAATGGCAAAACATATATAGTAGAAGAAGCTAAACCTGAATCTTTTGATGGTATCGATATTGCTTTATTTGCAGGTGGCTCTATCTCTAAAACATTGGCCCCAGAAGCAGCTAAACGGGGTGCTATTGTTATTGATAACTCCAGTGCATTCCGTATGGATCCAGAAGTACCACTCGTTGTACCTGAAGTTAACTCTGAAGATATTTTAAAGCATAAGGGGATCATTGCAAACCCAAACTGTTCTACAATTATTATGAGCCTTGGCTTAAAACCATTGTATGATATTTCTCCAATTAAACGCATTGTAGTATCTACATACCAAGCTGTATCTGGTGCCGGTAAAGAAGGTATTGAAGAACTTCAAAACCAAGTAAAAGAATATGCTGAAGGTAAAGAGATGACTGCTAACTTGTTACCAACAGGTTCTGCACCTAAACATTTCCCTATTGCTTTCAATTTGTTACCACAAATTGATGTATTCTTAGAAAACGATTATACTAAAGAAGAGATGAAGATGGTAAATGAAACACATAAAATTCTTCATGATGACACTATTCAAATCGTGCCAACAACTGTTCGTGTCCCTGTGTATCGTTCTCATTCTGAATCAGTATTAGTCGAAACAGAAGAACCAGTATCTGTAGAAGCATTCCGTAAAGCTTGTGCTGCATTCCCAGGATTACAAGTTAAAGATAATCCAGCAGAGCAAGAGTATCCTATGCCATTATATACATCTAATCAAAATGATTGCGAAATTGGTCGTATCCGTAAAGATTTATACAATGATAAATGTATGAATTTCTGGATTGTAGGTGACCAAATTCGTAAGGGTGCCGCATTAAATGCATTACAAATTGCAGAATACTTGGTAGAAAAAGAAGCATTTTAATATCTATCAAGGGGGAGAAACATATGAAAACCTTTGGTCGTGTATTAACGGCTATGATTACATCTTTTAATGAAGATGGATCAGTTAACATTGAAAATACAGTATCCATTGCTCAGCATCTATTAGATCATGGGTCTGATGGTTTAGTTGTTTGTGGTACCACTGGTGAAAATCCTACGATGTCTCGTGAAAGCAAAATTGCCTTATTTAAAGCAATTTCAAAAGCTTGTGGAGATAAAGGTACTATTATCGCTAATGTAGGTTCCAATGATACAAAAGGTTCTGTAGACTTTGTAAAAGAAGTATCTGCGATTCCTGGTATTGATGGATTATTAGTTGTTGTACCGTATTACAATAAGCCTAATCAACAAGGTCAATATTTGCATTTTAAATCTATTGCAGAGGCCACCACATTACCTATTATGGTATATAATGTACCTGGTCGAGTAGGAACTGGAATATTTCCAGCGACATTAGCTCGCCTCCATAAAGAATATCCACATATTTGTGCCATCAAAGAGGCTAGTGGCAATTTAATGATTGCTTCTGAAATTAAGCGTTTAATGCCTGATGATGATTTCATGGTATATAGTGGAGATGATGGTCTTACATTACCAATTCTTTCCGTTGGTGGCACAGGCGTTATTTCTGTTGTATCCCATGTAGCTGGACAAGATATGAATGATATGATTGTAGCTTTTGAAGAAGGAAATAATCAAAAAGCAACGCAATTACATCAAAAATTAGCTGAAATCACTAAAGCTATGTTTATTACAACAAATCCTATTCCAGTTAAGTATGCAGCTCGTAAAATTGGTTTGCCTGCTGGCGTATTTAATCTACCAATGTGTGAACCAACTACAGAAGAAGCTTCTTATATTGATCAAGCATTAGCTGATTATCTTAAATAAGTTTAAAACAACAAAACCAGTAATTACAATATGTAGTTACTGGTTTTTTATTATGTTACTATGTACTACTATTAAAAACATTCTTGTTCATTAATCTATGGATGAAATTCATGTATATAAATAGCTTATTATGATATAA